>CAJTGD010000024.1 GCA_910575475.1 Lachnospiraceae bacterium
GTGTAATTGTTTTTAGGCAACTCAATTATACCACAGACAAGAGGTTTATGCCTTTTTTATGGGTTAAAGTATTGATTTTTCAAGGTTCAACACACCATGCGGTGTGGGAAGTTTGAGATGATTATATGCTTTATACCTATGGAGAGTGTAAATTGAAATTTGGTTCTGACTACCAGATCAAAAAAGCAATCACAGATGGAAAATTCTACAGAAAAGAAAAAGGAGTTTATTCCGATGAAAAATATGTAGCTGAATTGGAAATCATTTCACTGAAATATCCAAAAGCGATTTTTACATTGAACAGTGCATTTTATTACCATGGAATGACAGATGTGATTCCGGATTATTATTATCTGCAGACAATCCGGGGAGCGGCAAAAATCAAAGATATAAGGGTAAAACAGATTTTTGAAAACAGTTCGGAAGTTGAACTTGGTCGGATTGAAATGTTGTATAATGGTACCAGGATTTCTATTTACAATAAGGAGCGGATGTTGATAGAATTGATACGCAGTAAAAATAAGCTGCCATTTGATTATTATAAAGAGATCATTAGCAGCTACAGATACAAGATTGATACATTGGATATTCAGGAGGTTCAGGAATATGCATATATTCTTCCAAAGACAAACATGATAATGGAAACATTACAATTGGAGGTACTATAGTGAGCTTGTATGGAATCAGATATATTCAGAGATTCTGGAAATAGTATCATTTTTAGTATCGCTTCATACTGTCTGGCATTAATCAGAATATTTTGGCGAAGACCTGAAACGGGGGTGGATTTGGTATGAAAAAAGTATATATCTGCAGTGACACGATTACCGGGATATTTTCTGCGATTTATGATGCGTGGAAGGAGAGCAGGGACGGTGAAGCAGGGATTGAACTGCGCGGGATGCTGGATACACAGTTATTCTGTGAATATACGGAAGTCACGGAGGAGGAGCGCAAGGCAGCAGCAGTGGAAAAGCTGATTCAGAACCACCTCGGATATAACACATACTGGGACATATATCATGCACTCCTGTCCACGCATCCGAAAAAGGCGGAAGCCGTGTTCCACGTCATGCAGGCCGCGCGGACGGTGGGCAACAGCAAGCGGATCATGGAGCATCTGTCCGATCCGGATGTGGCCTGCGTGTTTGAACTGAGCAGAAAGGTCGCCAACGAAGCACACCAGTTCATGGAATTTATCCGTTTCCGGGAGTTGGAAAACGGCGTCCTTTTTTCTGAGATCACACCGAAGAACCGGGTGCTGACATGCATTGCGGATCATTTTGCGGACCGTTTCCCACTGGAAAACTGGATGATCTATGATAAGACCTTTCAGGAATTTCTCGTACACCGTATGAGAAGCCAGTGGGTTCTCGTGAGCGGAGAATGCCTGAACCGGGAAGAGGCGGAGAAGGTTTCGAAAGCGGAAGCGGAGTTCGAAAGGCTGTGGCAGAGATTTTTCCAGTCCATTGCCATCAAGGAACGGGAGAACCCCATCTGCCAGAGAACCCATCTGCCGATTCATTTCCGCCAGGATATGACCGAGTTCCTTCCGATCAGAGAGGCGGTCCATTGAAGCAGCAGTTGATACGATGCCGTGACTGTTGCACCTGGTCCGGATTTCACAGTTATTCATTGAGACACGAAAACACTGCATTCACGCAAAAGGTATTGTGTAATCTGAGGAAGCGGTTTAAGATAGAATCAACATCAGGAAGTAATGGACCCCATCCATTACAGCACACCAGATGAAATCTAATAGAAAGAAGGAGGTTACATGGAGAGAGAGGTTTTTATTTGGCTTGGTTTGCTGATCATGTTTCTTGCCGTTGAGATCGCGACGGTCGGACTGACATCAATCTGGCTGGCCGGAGGCGCAGTGGCCGCATTGCTTTTTACCATAGCGGGACTGAATATCTGGTGGCAGGCAGGTGCTTTTCTTGCCGTATCATTCTTACTGCTTATTTTTACCCGCCCATTTGCGGTAAAATACATAAATTCCCATCATGAAAAAACAAATTATGAGGGAATTATCGGAAAAGTGGTTAGAATAACAGAGACGGTCAACAACCGGCAGGAGATGGGAACCGCAGTTGTGAACGGACTGGAATGGACGGCACGAACAGAGGAGGACGGGGTGATCTTGAATCCGGGGGATCTGGCAAAGGTCGTCAACATCTCAGGGGTAAAGCTTGTTGTAAAAAAGTATGAGGAGGAATAGAGTATGAATCTCGGAATTATTATCATCATTGTTATTTTAGTCATTTTACTTTTGATCATCATTTCCAACATCAAGATTGTACCCCAGGCACATGCGTATATACTGGAACGCCTGGGCGGTTACAAGGAGACCTGGAGCGTAGGGCTGCATTTCAAGATGCCGATCCTGGATAAGGTGGCGAAAAGAGTCTCTTTGAAGGAACAGGTTGTAGACTTTGATCCGCAGGCCGTGATCACAAAGGATAACGTAACCATGCAGATTGATACGGTGGTATTTTTCCAGATTACAGACCCGAAGAAGTATGCATACGGTGTAGAGAGCCCGATCGCCGCAATTGAAAACCTGACGGCAACAACTCTGCGTAATATCATCGGCGACCTGGAACTGGATGAGACATTGACCTCCAGGGAGACCATCAACACCAAGATGCGGACGATCCTGGACATTGCCACTGATGAATGGGGAATCAAGGTCAACCGTGTAGAACTGAAGAACATTATGCCTCCGAAAGCCATTCAGGACGCCATGGAAAAGCAGATGAAGGCGGAGCGTGAACGAAGAGAAGCCATCCTTCGCGCGGAAGGTGAGAAGAAATCTACCATCCTTGTAGCGGAAGGTGAGAAGGAATCCTTGATTCTGGAAGCAGAGGCTTCCAAGGAAGCTGCGATTCTGAAGGCAGAAGCGGAGAAGCAGAAACGGATCCGGGAGGCCGAAGGTCAGGCAGAAGCCATCCGTACGGTGCAGAAAGCGACCGCGGAAGGTATCGAGTTTGTAAAGGCAGCGGGTGCGGATCAGGCAGTGCTGACGCTCAAGAGCCTGGAGGCATTTGTGAAGGCGGCGGACGGCCAGGCTACAAAGATCATCATCCCGTCCGAGCTGCAGGGGATCGCAGGGCTGACGAAAACCATCGCGGAAGTTGCCCATATCGATGACGTAAAATCGGAGTGACCGAAAGTATGGCGAGAATACTGATACTGGAAGATGAAAACACGAGCCGGACGGCATTGGTAAAAATGCTGAAAAACATATCCGCGGAAATCACGGTGGATGCGGCGGCAGACCTGGCGAAAGCCAGGCTGCTGCTCGGCAGCACCGTTTCTTTTGATTTATTCTTTTTGGATGTGAACTTAAAGCCCGGGGAAGAGGGGGATACATCCGGTATCCAATTTGCGGAGGAGATCCGAAGTATTCGGAAGTACGAATTTACGCCTCTGGTCATGATTACTTCTGTAGCCGGACTGGAGATGGAAGCATATCGAAGGCTGCACTGCTATCAATACGTGGTGAAGCCCTATATTCAGTCGGAAGTGGAAGAAATCGTCAGGAAGGTGCTGTTTCACCTTCATGCGGGAACCCGGCCTTCGATCATGGTAAAGAGAAACGGCGTCAATTATAAGATCTTCTGCGATGAGATCATGTTCTGCCGGGCAATCCCGCGGGGAGTCTGCCTGCAGCTTAAAAACGAGCAGATCGAAGTGCCGTATCTTTCCATCCATAAGCTGCTGGAAAAGCTTCCGGAGGGGATGTTTTTCCAGTGTCACAGGACATTTGTCGTAAACCGCAATGCTGTCAAATATTATGATCTGGTCAATCAGGTGATCCAGGTAGAAGGCTCCTCAGAATGGATCGATATCGGAGTGACCTTCAAGCCGGAAGTCAGGAGGATCTTATATGGTGAAAAGCAGAACTAAGCTCCTTTACAGAATCTTATGTACCATATCCCTTGTGATCGGCCTGTATCTGGTGACAGACCTGATGTTCAGCGGCACTCTGAATGTGAAAATGATCATCGTATTTATCCTGGTCATGACAGGAATCATCTGGGGAGCCGTAGACTGGAAGCTGAGCAGCGATCTGATCCGGAATCAGGAAAAGGAGCTGAAAATGTACCGGCTCTATATCCAGCCTCTGGAAGAGCTGGTAAAGGAGATCAGGGTCAGGCAGCATGAGTTTGACAATCATATCAACGCGATCCTGAATATGCATCTGACGGTAGACAACTATGAGGAACTGGTGGAAAAGCAGTCGCGGTACATCCTGGAGATCCGCCGTGACAGCGCCGGCAAGTTCCTGCCGCTTCTGCGGATCAGCGACAAGGTGCTGGCGGGTTTTCTGTACAGCAAGATCGTCAGTTCTCCGGAAAATGCGGATACAGACGTTGAGGTGCGCAACTGGCAGATCTTATCCAGGACATCGGAACACAGCCTGATCGAAATCGTAGGGGTACTGGTGGATAATGCTTATGAGGCAGTCTCGGAGGCAGGCGGCCGGGTCAGGATCTTCCTGGATTCCCGGGAGGATCAGATGGTGTTCGAGATTCTGAATGAATATCGGAGGATTCCGTTTGAAGAGCTGGAGAAGTTTTTTGAAAACGGGTATACGACCAAGGATTCAAAAACCGGAAGGCGGGGAGTCGGACTTGCGAGGGTCAAGTCCCTGATTCAAAAGGCAGACGGAGAGATCACGGTTGCCCAGGAAGTGATTGAAGAGAAAAATTATATCCATATTACAGTGGTTATATGATGTGGGACGGAACAATGGAAACGGAACAGACAGTAGTGAAAATCTCAGTCCGTAATCTGGTAGAATTTATTCTGCGGGAAGGGGACATTGACAATCGTACGGCAGGCAGCATGGAGCGTGACGCCATGCAGCAGGGGAGCAGGATCCACCGCAAGATCCAGAGGCGGATGGGTTCTGCTTACTGTGCTGAGGTTCTGCTGAAAATACAGTGTCCCTGCGACGGTTTTACTCTCCAGGTGGAGGGGCGGGCGGACGGAATCATGGCGGAAGAGGGCAAGACAGTCATTGACGAGATCAAAGGAGTCATGCGGGAGCTGGAGCAGGTTCGGGAGCCTGTGGGCGTCCATCTGGCTCAGGCCAAGTGCTATGCTTACATATACGCCTCCCAGAATGGGCTGGAAGAGATTGACGTGCAGATGACCTACTGCAATCTGGAGACCGAAGAGATCAAGCGGTTCCGTCAGCAATATCAGCTGGAAGAACTGGAACACTGGTTCATGGATCTGGTGCATGCTTATGAGAAATGGGCCGGATTCCAGATTGTATGGAAAAAAGAGCGGAACGCGTCCATCCGCAGAACAGAATTTCCATTTCCCTACCGTGAGGGACAGAGGGATCTGGCGGCTTCTGTTTACCGTACGATCCTGCGCCGAAAAAAGCTATTTATCCAGGCGCCTACCGGGGTGGGGAAAACGATGGCGACCGTATTTCCCACAGTACGGGCCATGGGAGAGGAACTGGGGGAAAAGCTGTTTTACTTGACAGCAAAAACCATCACCAGAACCGTTGCGGAACAGGCATTCCAGACACTTCGAAGCCAGGGGCTGCTGTTTAAGACCATCACCCTGACTGCAAAGGAAAAAATCTGTTTCTGTGAGGAAACGGAGTGCAACCCAGATGCCTGCCCCTATGCAAAGGGGCACTATGACCGGGTCAATGACGCAGTGTTCGACCTGGTCACAAACGGCTGCGATCTGACACGCAATGTACTGGAAGCCCAGGCGGAGAAGTATCGGGTCTGCCCCTTTGAGATGGCGTTGGATGTCTCGGTATGGGTAGACGGGGTGATCTGCGATTATAATTACGTATTTGATCCGAATGCCCATTTGAAACGGTTTTTCTCGGAGGGGAACAAGGGCGGCTATCTGTTCCTGATCGATGAGGCGCACAATCTGGTGGAGCGCGGACGGGAGATGTACAGCGCAGAGATTTATAAAGAAGAGATTCTGAAGATCAGGCGTCTCGTGAAAGCAGAGGATCCCAGGCTGGCAAAACGGCTGGAGGAATGCAACAGGCTGCTTCTGGAGATGAAGCGGGAATGCGAAAACTATACCGTACTGGACGAAGTCCGTCCGTCCCGCAGGGACATGAGTGATGGGATGCCCCTTGGGGATACCGTATTGGACGAAGTCCGCCCGTCCCGCAGCGGAATGGATGACGAGAGGCGCTTGGAGAATCGTGTACAGAATGAGAACGTCCGCTCTGCAAAAGGGGATGCAGGATATCAGGTCGTGGAAAGTGTTTCCCATGTTGCTCTGAAATTGATGAATGTATTCGGCGAACTGGAACGTTTCCTGGAGGAATGCCAGGATCCGAAGAAGCGGGAGGAGGTCCTGGATTTTTACTTCCAGGTCCGGGATTTTTTGAATATTTATGACATCCTGGATGAAAATTATACGGTTTATACGGAACTGGAACGGCAGGGGCGGTTCAAACTGAAGCTTCTGTGCGTTAATCCTGCAGCAAACCTGCAGAAGTATCTGGAACAGGGGAACAGCACCGTATTTTTTTCTGCTACGTTGCTGCCAATTCATTATTATAAAACGCTTTTGAGCGTGGAAACAGAGGATTACGCCGTTTACGCCAGGTCCACCTTTCCGGCAGAAAACCGGCTGCTCCTTCTCGGGACGGACGTGAGCACCAGATATACCCTGCGGGGGAAGGAAATGTACCGCAGGATCGCACTCTATATCCTGGAGACGATCCGGGCAAAGCGGGGGAATTATATGATCTTTTTTCCATCCTACCGCTTCATGGAGGATGTATATGAATTTTTCCAGATGGAGAGGAAAGAGGAAGACGAGATTGAATGTGTCCTGCAGTCGCAGTATATGGGGGAGGAGGCGAGAGAGATCTTTCTGGAAACCTTTGAGGAGGACCGGGAGGATTCTCTGGCGGGCTTCTGTGTGATGGGCGGCATCTTCTCGGAGGGGATCGACCTGACAAGGGACCGTCTGATCGGAGCCGTGATCGTGGGGACGGGGCTGCCCCAGGTCTGCAATGACCGGGAAATCCTGCGTTCCTATTTTGACGGCAGGAAGCTGTCCGGCTTTGACTATGCCTATCTGTATCCCGGCATGAATAAGGTCCTGCAGTCTGCCGGGCGTGTGATCCGCACGGAGGAGGACCGGGGCGTGATCCTTCTGCTGGATGAGCGGTTTTTGGGAGTCCGGTACCAGGGCACATTTCCAAGGGAATGGAGCGGCATACAAACCTGCAGACTGGGGGGGTTGAGCGAGAAACTAAAAAATTTCTGGGGAAACGGAAGGATTTAGCCGAAATCCCATATTTTTCTTAACTTTTCAGGCATTGGGCCGATATAACTAACAGAGGATAATAATTGGTTTTCCTAATGAAAAGAAAAGGAGGAAATGAAGTGAAAATCGGTGACAATTATCAAAATATCCAGAACAGTTATGCTTATGTTAATGCGAATAATGTAGCGGCAGCTTCCAAGGTTGCAGCGGAGAAGAAGGATGGATCAGCAGACGCGGCGGCAGTGGGTGCAGCAACCCCGAATACAGACCGTGCAGAATTCAGCGCTGATACCAAGGTTACAAACAAGATGAGTGATTCCGAGAGGGCGGCTCTGGTAGAAAGCCTGAAGTCAGACCTGGACAACCAGATGTCACGCTTCACCAACATGATGATGCAGACATTCAACAAGCAGGGAATCACAGGCCTTACAGCAGGCAGCGACGCGTTCTGGCGTCAGATCGCAAGCGGCAACTTTACTGTAGATGCCCAGACCAAGGCAGAGGCTCAGCAGGCGATTTCCGAAGACGGATACTGGGGAGTAAAGCAGACCTCACAGAGAATCTTCGATATGGCGAAGGCACTTGCAGGAGACGATCCCGCTAAGATGAAAAAGATGCAGGATGCAGTAGAAAAAGGCTTCGAGCAGGCAACTGCTTCCTGGGGCAAGGCTCTTCCGGGTATCTGCGATGATACACACAGCGCGATCAATGGAATGTTCGAAGAATATTATAAGAACGCAGGCGTGGAGAAATAAGGTACATACGAAAAAGTATGATCAGGAATGTACAGAAAGCGGAATGGAGACACAGCTTCATTCCGCTTTTTTCTTCAATATGAAACCTGCCGCCGGCAGCTTTTCTGCATACGTTGGTATGAAAAACAGCCGGTGCGGATTCAACCGACACCGACTGTTTTTGCCATTATTCAATTGCAATATACCTTGGCTGTTCTTCGATCGCCTTCGGTACTTCCTTCGGAATACTCAGCCGAAGGATCCCGTCGGAGAATGCTGCCTTGATGTCCTCCTGGGTCAGTTCCTTGCCCACATAGAAGCTGCGGTTGCAGGAGCCGGTATAGCGCTCCTTGCGGATGCATTTTCCCTTAGAATCGTGTTCTTCCTTCGTCTCATTTCTCGAAGCGGTGATGGTGAGATAACCGTCCTTCAGATCTGCCTTGATATCTTCCTTCTTGTATCCCGGAAGCTCCATCTCTACCAGGTAGCTGGCATCATTTTCATGAATATCTGTCTTCATGATCTGCGATGAGGCATTTTCAAAAGGTCTCTCGAAAAATGGATCGTTAAAAAAGCTGTCGATAAAATTTCTGTTTGATAGTAACATATGTCATCCCTCCATGTGTGATTTGAAAAAGTATTGTTATCTTTGTTCTATAAAAACTATAGCACAAATTATTAGCACTGTCAATAGGTGAGTGCTAATAATTTGTGAACAATCTGTGAAATAGGTGCTGTTTTGGATCTTTTGCGTTATACTTAGAAGGCAGACGATAAAACATGTTTTAAGGAGTTGTAGAGAAAAGTGAAGGACAAACTGACGAAAAGTGATGTAAAGAAGATTGAAGAGGAGATAGAGCACCGGAAGCTGGTAGTCAGAAAGGCGGCGATCGAGGCGGTGAAGGAAGCCAGGGCGCACGGCGACCTGAGCGAGAATTTTGAGTACCATGCAGCCAAGAAGGACAAGAACCAGAATGAGAGCAGGATCCGGTATCTGGAGCGGATGCTGAAAAACGCGGTGATCGTGGATGACAGTTCAGCGGAGGATGAGGTCGGGATCAACAATACGGTGGAGCTCTATATCGAGGAGGATGACGAGACAGAAGTTTATCGGCTGGTGACCTCCATCCGGGGCAGCTCCCTGAACGGGCTGATCAGTATTGAGTCGCCGCTGGGAAAGGCGATCATCGGACATAAGGTGAATGACAGAGTATACATCAAGGTCAATGACGATTACGGCTATTACGCCGTGATCAAAAAGATTGAAAATACGCAGGAGGAAGAAACGGATCATATACGCAGCTATTAACTATTTCATTCAGGAGTTTTAAAAACTGCCTGCCGGAAAATGGCTGCATCCATACAGCATAAGGCATGTGGATGCAGTCATTTCCCGGCAGGCATTTCTTCTGCATGCGGGAATGCTGTAACAGAGGACAGGGATTTTTGTTTTCTTTACAGCCTTCCGTAATTATAATTCTTTTTCAGCGGAAACGCAGCGCGGTCCGTATCTTCCGCATACAGGTCTCTCTCGCCGCATTTTTCGGAGTCGATCTCCAGGTTTTTATTTGCCGTAGACAACATCAGCTTGATCCGGTTGAGCTGGTTCACTTCGCTTGCGCCCGGGTCAAAATCGATGGCAACCACGTTGGACTGGGGATACAGCCGGCGCAGCTCCTTGATGACTCCTTTTCCCACTACATGGTTGGGCAGGCAGGCAAAGGGCTGGGTACATACGATATTTTCGGTACCGCTATGTATCAGCTCCAGCATTTCCCCGGTCAAAAACCATCCTTCCCCGGTCTGGTTGCCCAAGGATACGATTCCTGAGGCCATCTTCGCCAGCTTCTCGATGGGGGTGGGAGGAGCAAAATGCCGGCTCGCTTCGAATGCCTTTGTGGCAGGAGCGCGGAACCATTCCAGCGCCCGGATCCCGAGATTCCCGATTTTCGCCTTGGACTTCTCCATCCCCAGATGGGATACCTTGAAATTCTGGTTATAGAAGCAGTACATCAGGAAATCCAGCAGATCCGGGACAACCGCCTCGGCGCCTTCGCTTTCCAGCAGCTCCACCAGGTAATTATTCGCGGCGGGAAGGAATTTCACCAGGATCTCGCCCACTACGCCGACCTTTGGTTTCTTGACATCCCGGATTTCCAGGCGGTCAAAATCCCGGATGATATCCCGGCAGAGCTTTTTGAACCCGCTCCGGGACGGATAGGCCTGGGCCAAAAACTGCTTGGCGATCTCCGCCCATTTCCGGTGCATGGCGTTGGTGCTTCCCGGCACGGCCTCGTAGGGGCGCATCCGGTAGACACATTTCATGAAGATATCCCCAAGCACCAGTGCGTAGATTCCACGCAGCACCAGGACCGGAGTCAGCTTGAAGCCGGGATTCTCCTCCAATCCGCTTAAGTTCAGGGAGATCACGGGGATATGCGCGTACCCGGCCTTTTTCAGCGCCCTGCGGATAAATCCGATATAATTGGATGCACGGCATCCGCCGCCGGTCTGGGTAATGATCACGGCCAGACGGTCGGTGTCATAATCTCCGGACAGGATGGCCTCCATGATCTGGCCCACCACCATCAGGGAGGGGTAGCATGCATCGTTGTTTACATATTTTAATCCCACGTCCACGGCCTGCTTGTTGTCGTTGGGCAGCACCGCGATGTTGTAGCCGGAAGCCCGGAACGCAGGCTCCAGCAGCTCAAAATGCATGGGCGACATCTGGGGGCAGAGGATCGTATAGGTCCTGCGCATCTCCTTGGTGAAGGGGATCTTTTCGATCGAAGCCGGACAGATATTCCGTTTTGCATTGCGCTGCTCCCGCACGCGGATTGCGGCTAACAGGGAGCGGACACGGATCCTGGCAGCTCCCAGGTTGTTGACCTCATCGATCTTCAATGAGGTATAGATCTTGTCGGAATTGGTCAGGATCTCAGCCACCTGATCCGTGGTGACCGCATCCAGGCCGCATCCGAAGGAATTGAGCTGGATGAGATCCAGGAAGTCTACGGTTTTTACATAATTTGCCGCCGCGTACAGGCGGGAGTGGTACATCCACTGGTCCATCACATTTAAGGGGCGTTCGACCTCCTGCAGGTGTGACACGGAATCCTCGGTCAGCACCGCGATGTTGTAGGAGGTGATCAGCTCCGGCAGCCCGTGGTTGACCTCCGGGTCAATGTGATAGGGCCGGCCGGCAAGCACGATCCCCCGGTTTCCGGTATCCTTGAGGAACTGGATCGTCTCCTCCCCCTTTCGGCGCATATCCTCCCGGCACGCCGAGAGCTCCGTCCATGCGTCGTGTACGGCAGAGCGGATCTCCTCCTCGGAAATGGAGAACTTCTTCGACAGCTCTTCCGTCAGACGGTAGGCGATGGTCTCCTCACTTTTCAAGCTGAGGAAAGGATGGATAAAATCCACCTCTCCCTTCACAATGGGATCCATGTTGTTCTTAATATTCTCCGGGTAGGAGGTTACGATGGGGCAGTTGTAGTGGTTGTTGGCCTCCTCAAATTCGTTCCGTTCAAAGGGGACGGAAGGATAGAAGATATGCCGCACATCCTGGTTGATCAGCCACTGGATATGCCCGTGGGCCAGCTTTGCCGGATAGCATTCGGACTCGCTGGGAATGGATTCGATCCCCAATTCATAGATCTTTCTGGTGGAAGCCGGGGAAAGGAGCACCCGGAACTTCAGCTTTGTAAAAAATGTAAACCAGAAGGGATAATTTTCATACATGTTCAGCACCCGCGGAATGCCGATGGTGCCGCGCAGGGCTTCCTCTTTTTCCAGCGGAGTATATCCGAAATACCGCTTCATCTTATAGTCAAACAGGTTGGGCATCTGATTGACGGACTTTTCCCTGCCAAGTCCGCGCTCACAGCGGTTTCCTGTGATAAACCGTCTTCCGCCGCTGAAATGGCTGACGGTCAGGCGGCAGTTGTTGGTGCAGCCCTTGCATTTGGTCATGGTGGTGGAATACTCCAGCGCCTTGATGTCCTCAATGGAGAGCATGGTGGTGCCTTCGCATTCCGTATAACGCTCCCGGGCGATCAGGGCGGCGCCGAAGGCCCCCATGATTCCGGCGATATCCGGACGGATGGCCTCGCAGTCCGCGATCTTCTCGAAGCTTCGAAGCACCGCATTGTTGTAAAAGGTTCCGCCCTGTACTACGATGTGGGACCCCAGCTCGGACGCGTCGGACACCTTGATGACCTTGAACAGCGCGTTCTTGATGACAGAATAGGCAAGACCCGCGGAAATATCCGCAACCTCGGCCCCTTCCTTCTGGGCCTGCTTCACCTTGGAATTCATAAATACGGTACAGCGGGTTCCCAGGTCGATGGGATTGCGGGCGTAGAGCGCCTCATGGGCAAAATCCTCTACCGAATAGTTGAGAGATTTCGCAAAGGTTTCGATAAAGGAACCGCAGCCGGAGGAGCATGCTTCGTTGAGCTGGACGCTGTCTACGGTCTGGTTCTTGATCTTGATGCACTTCATATCCTGTCCGCCGATGTCCAGGATGCAGTCCACGTCCGGCTCAAAGAACGAAGCGGCGTAGTAATGGGATACGGTCTCTACTTCCCCTTCATCCAGCAGAAGGGCAGCCTTGATCAGCGCTTCACCGTAGCCGGTGGAGCAGGAGTGGACGATCTCCACACCCTCCGGAAGCTGGCTGTAGATGTCCTTGATAGCCCGGATGGTGGTGCCCAGGGGATCCCCTTCATTGTTATGGTAAAAAGAGTACAGCAGTGTTCCGTCTTCGCCCACCAGTGCGGCTTTCGTGGTGGTGGAGCCGGCATCGATGCCCAGAAAGGCTTTTCCCTGATAGGAGGAAAGGTCCTTCATGGGAACCTGGTGCCGGTTATGGCGGCTGATAAATGTCTCGTATTCTTTGGTAGACGCGAACAGCGGTTCCATCCGGTCCACTTCAAATTCCATCCGGATCTTGCCGGCCAGCCGTTCCTGAAGCTCCCGAAGGGGCACCTTTGCAGACTCGGGCTTTGCGTTGAGCGCGGAGCCGATGGCGGCAAACAGGTGGGACTGGTACGGGACGATGGTATGCTCGTCGTCCAGCTTCAGGGTGCGGACAAAAGCCTCCCGCAGTTCGGATAAAAAGTGCAGCGGTCCGCCCAGGAAGGCCACGTGTCCCCGGATCGGCTTGCCGCAGGCCAGGCCGCTGATGGTCTGGTTGACCACTGCCTGGAAAATGGAAGCGGCCAGGTCTTCCTTGGAAGCGCCTTCGTTGATCAGCGGCTGGATGTCTGACTTGGCAAACACACCGCAGCGGGCCGCAATGGAGTAAAGGGCCTTGTAATTTTTGGCATAGGTATTGAGGCCGGAAGCATCCGTCTGCAGAAGGGACGCCATCTGGTCGATGAAGGAACCCGTCCCTCCGGCACAGACGCCGTTCATGCGCTGCTCCACATTGCCGCCCTCAAAATAGATGATCTTCGCGTCTTCCCCGCCCAGCTCGATGGCTACATCTGTCTGGGGCGCATAGTCCTGCAACGCGGAAGAGACCGCGATCACCTCCTGTACAAAAGGCGCCTCAAGATGGGTGGCAAGGGTCAGTCCTCCGCTCCCGGTAATGACCGGGGACACCCGGATGGGGCCTAAGGCGTACAGGGCCCGGCCGAGCAGGTCGGAGAGAGTCTCCTGGATATTGGCAAAATGCCGTTCATAATCAGAAAATAATACCTCACGGCTGCTGTTGAGTACTGCAATCTTAACCGTGGTGGAACCGATATCGATTCCCAGGCTGTATAAGTCATTCAAATTCATATGATTTCCACATCCTCTTTTATAAAGATTTTATGTCAGTTATTTCCTATTAAATGTTGACTTTCACTCGACAACAAGATACATTATACGACAAGATAAAAAAAAAGACAATCGGAAATGTGATGAAGGTTTTTGGCAAGAGTTCATTTTTTTTGGAAAATCATATAAACGATTTGGGCGTTTTATACAAAATTAACAGAAAAAGCATAACATATATTTGACAAAAACGTCTCCTGACGGTAGAATTATACATGACGGAATCGAAGAATAGAAAAGAGGAGACTAAGACTTTTGAACTGGTTTGATCAATTAGAAAAAAAATTCGGCAGATTTGCAATTCCAAACCTGACCATGTATCTGATCGGAGGCTATGTGATCGGATATATGATATCACTCATGCAGCCCGCCCTGCTTTCCTGGCTGACTCTGGAGCCGGCCTATATTCTAAGGGGACAGGTCTGGCGGCTTTTATCATGGGTACTGGTGCCGCCCAGCGGAAGCCTTCTGACGATCGTGATCATGATGCTGCTTTACTATCAGCTTGGCACGGCGCTGGAGAGGACCTGGGGGGTATTCCGCTATAATGTCTATATTTTTTCCGGGATTTTGTTTACTGTGCTGGGCGCTTTTATCCTAGCTGTATTTTTCGGCACGGATATGGTGGGGTACGGCGGGTTTTTCAGCACCTATTATATCAATATGTCTATTTTTCTTGCATTTGCGGCAAGCTATCCGGATATGGAGCTTCTGCTGTATTTTGTACTGCCCATCAAGATCAAGTGGATGGCCTATGTCTATGTGGCATATATCCTGTATGACCTGGTGAGAGGAAACTGGATGACAAGGACAGCCATCGTAGCTTCTCTTTTGAACTTTATCCTGTTTTTCCTGTCCGGCAGGAATATGCGGCCCTACACGCCGAAGGAACAGGCGAGAAAGCGGAAGTTCAAGAAGCAGTCCCGCCCCCATATGACCTATGCAGGCGGGGCGATGCACCGATGTGCGGTGTGCGGCAGGACGGAGTTGGACGACCCTTCGCTGGAATTCAGGTTCTGCTCAAAGTGCAACGGCAATTATGAATACTGCCAGGAACATTTGTTTACACATGAGCATGTAAAGTAAAGCGTGAAAAGAAAAACTTATGAGGATGGGGATTCCCGGGGGATCATGAAAATTCCTCCCGGGAAATTTTGGAGAAGCAGCTATGGTTTTTAGTTCAATGACATTTCTCTGCGTGTTTTTTCCGGTGGTATTTTTGCTGTATTATCTGATACCGTCCATGCGCGCAAAGAATGTTCTGCTGATCATCAGCAGTTTATTGTTTTATGCATATGGTGAGCCTGTTTATGTATTTCTGATGATAGGCAGTGCGAGCTTGAATTATCTGTATGGTCTGTGGGTAGAGCGCTCGAGGAGGCGTAAGCCGGTCCTTGCTCTGGCTGTATGTACCAATTTTCTGATACTTGGGATTTTTAAATATGCCGATATGCTGATCGGTACATGCAATAGCCTCACGGGAGCGCAGCTTCCGCTTCTGAAGGTCAGCCTGCCGATCGGAATTTCGTTTTTTACGTTCCAGGCGTTGTCTTATGTCATAGATGTATACCGGGGCCAGGTGAAGGCACAGAAAAATTATGGAAATATGCTCCTTTATATCTCCTTTTTTCCGCAGCTTATCGCCGGGCCGATCGTAAAATATCATGATATCGAACAGCAGATTTCAAATCGAACAGCACATTTAGAAGAGACTGCGGCCGGATTCCGCAGATTTATTGTTGGCCTGTCAAAAAAAATCTTGCTTTCCAATACGGCTGCGTTAGCGGCGGATGCGGTGTTTGCCGCGGAATTGTCCCAGATCAATATTTTATCTGCGTGGATTGGGGCGGTATCCTATCTGTTCCAGATTTATTTTGATTTTTCCGGCTACAGTGATATGGCGATCGGACTGGGGCATATGTTTGGCTTTACCTTCCAGGAAAACTTTAACTACCCATATATTTCCGGCAGTGTACAGGAATTCTGGCGCAGATGGCACATCTCGTTGTCTACCTGGTTTAAGGAATATCTGTATATCCCTCTGGGAGGGAACAGAAAGGGAACTGCGCGTACATATTTGAATAAGCTGATCGTATTTTTCTGTACCGGGCTGTGGCATGGAGCCAACTGGACCTTTGTAGTATGGGGGCTGTATCACGGTTTCTTTTTACTGCTGGAGGGAATCCTGCCGGTGAAAAAAATGCCCAGGGTGCTGGGGCATCTGTATACGATGCTGGCAGTATGTACAGGATTTGTGATCTTTCGGGCAGATACCCTGTCTCAGGGAGTCTCCCTGATCGGAAAGATGTTTGCCGGAATGTCCTTCGGGCCGGAGGCCATGAGTTTTGCATTGCGGCAGATCAACCCTCTGCTGGTGCTTACTCTGGCTGTCTGCGTATTCGCATCCTGCCCGGTCAGGCACCTGGCAGGCCGGCTGCCGAAACGGTATGCGGATGCTGCGGTTCGGTTCTTCAGACCGGGTTCCTATGTCTGCACGATCGTACTTCTTGTATTGTGTATGCTGAGTCTGTCTGGAGGTACTTACAATCCGTTTATCTACTTCCGCTTTTAGAAAAGGAATGAAGTGAATGAGAAGATGAAAAAGAAAATATGGTATCTGATCTATATAGCGGCTGTCCTGATCTTTGTTCTCATTCCGTTTGCCGGAATGAGTGTGGCGGCCACAAATGAGACAACAGAAAACAAAGAGCTGGTGGAATTTCCGGAGCTTCGGAGAGAGGGAACATGGAATTCCAATTTTCTGGGAGACCTGGGGGTGTATTTTGAAGAGCATTTTGCGTTCCGTCAGGAGCTGGTGGCAGCCAATGCGCTGTTGAGAGGGCGTCTGCTGGGGGTGTCAGCATCGGACCAGGTGCTGGTGGGAAAGGACGGCTGGCTCTATTATACAGGGACATTGGATGATTATCTGGGAGAGAACCAGATGTCGGAAAAGGGGCTTTTGAATGCAGTCAGCAATCTCAGTCTGATGCAGCAGCATATTGAGGAAAGGGGAAGCAGATTTGTCCTTACCATTGCTCCCAATAAAAATTCCCTTTATGACAGCAATATGCCTTCGACTTACCGGCGGGGCGGGGAAAATAACCATACCCGTATCACACCGCTTTTGAAAGAGGCAGGGATTCACTATGTGGATCTGTATGAGGCATTTGAAGGATCGGAGGAATGCCTGTATCTGAAAGGGGACTCCCATTGGAATAACAAGGGCGCGCTGCTGGCATGCAGAAAGCTTATGGATGGGCTTGGCAGGGAATACGATGCTTCTGCTTATCCTGCGTATGAGGTTCGGAAGGAACACACCGGAGATCTGGCAGAGATGCTTTATTCCGTGGCTGTAGAGCAGGAGGATAATATTTATTACGACCAGATTCCGATCTATGCATATGTGAACGATGTGGAAGACGTGGAGGAGGACTGGATCGAGACGATCAACCCGAATGGACAGGGGACGCTTTTGATGTTCCGGGATTCCTTCGGAAATTCCATGCTCCCCTTTCTGGCAAATGAATTTGAACACGGATACTTTTCCAGGCTGGTGCCTTACAACCTGGGGAATCTGGATCAGTATCGTCCGGAGTATGTGATCGTGGAGCGGGTGGAGAGAAGGCTTTCCTTTTTTGCGGAGCAGCCCCCGGTTATGGAGGGGCCGGTCCGTGCGCTGGAAAATCTGACCGCAGCTGCAACGGATACGACGGTATCGCTGAAAGAAGACGGTTCCTGGTATGTGGTCGAGGGAGATCTGGATCCGGATTTTGCAGAAATGGATTCAAAAATTTATGTGTCTGTCAGGAATACTGCCGGGACAGCTGTAACATATGAGGCATTCCGCACTTCATCGGTGAATGAGGAGGGCTGGAATGATGACGGATACAAGTTATATCTGAAAAACACTTCCCTGCCCGGAGGGACAGTCCATATGGATATCATTCTTGTGAACGGTGATACGCAGACACTTGTACAGACAGAAGAATTTCAGATATCCTGACAGGGGAGAGCACAAGGAATTTAATTGTGTTTCGGAGCGCGACACTCACGGCAGATTTCATCAGCCGTGAGTATAGAACACTCCGGCCGCGGTTGAATGATAAAAAGAATGAAACATAAGACAGGAAAGGAAGACATTTTTATGAAGAAATCAGTAATGACAAAAATTCTGGTGATCGGGGCAGCCTGCCTGGTTCTGGGATGTGGTAAAAAGGAAGAAGCAACACAGGAACCAAAAGAACCGGAAACAGAAATAAGTGACGATAAGGAGGTGGAAAAGGAAGAAGAAGCAGAGTACAAGACCATAGGAAAGGAATCTGAGGAGGCATACAAATTATTACTGACCAATCATACGGGTGATAAGATCACAGGCTTTACGGTCAAAGCATCGAATGCAGAAGAGCCTTCCCAGAATCTGTTGGAATCCGGGATGACAATTGAAAACGAGGAGATCGTTTGTGTGTATTATACCCCTCAGGACATAGATGCTGAGGCCGGGTCAGAGAAACAGGCACAGATAACCTATGACTTCAGCCTGGCTTATGAGGACGGGCATACGGTAGAGATCAATGGTCTTGGACTGGATGATATAGAGCAGGCAGAGCTGTGGTTTGAAGATGAAGTTGGATTTGTGAAATATAAGAGTGCTGATTCTGGAAAAGAAGTGAGCACAAAGGAGACGGCCCTTGCACTGAAAGCACAGAAGCAGGCAGAGGCCGCAGCTGCGGAGCAGGCAAAGAAAGAGGAAGCCGAGCGTGCTCAAGCAGAGGCGGCAGCCGCGCAGGCGCAGGCAGAGGCCGCAGCTGCACAGACACAGTATGAGCAGCAGTATTACGAACAGCCTACATATGAGCAGCCGGTATATGACCAACCGGTATACGACCAGCCCGCTGATTCCGGCGGACAGGATCAGGATGTCAGCCAATCCGGGGAGAGCTGTCTTGGCGGACAGGGGGTACTGCGGTATTAAATGCTGTGGTTCCCCGTTATGAACATCCGGCCGCTTCACAATGGTATACCTAAAGGGTAACCCGTGATGGGCATCCGGCCCTTTTATAAAGGTATGAAAACAAGATATCAAAGGGAGAATATAAAAATGAAAAAGACAAAGATTGTATGTACGATGGGTCCGAGTACGGACGACAAAGAAGTATTGCGCAGTATCATCCGGGGCGGGATGGATGTGGCACGTTTTAATTTTTCCCACGGCACCCACCCGGAGCAGAAGGCAAGGATGGACATGCTCAAGCTGATCCGGGAGGAGGAGCATTCCAATACGGCGATCCTGCTCGATACGAAGGGACCGGAGATCCGTACCGGTGTATTGAAGGACGGTAAAAAGGTAAAACTGGAGGCAGGGGCTATGATCACGCTGACTCCGGAAGAGGTTGCGGGGGATGCGCAGAGGGTATCCATCACATATGACGGTCTGGCGGAGGATGTGGACCGGGGAAAGAAGATCCTGATCGACGACGGCCTGATTGAACTGGAAGTGGTGAAAAAGGACGGTAAGGATATCCAGTGCCGAATCATCAACGGAGGCGAGCTGGGTGAGCGCAAGGGGATCAATGTACCCAATGTTCCGGTGCGGCTCCCGGCCATTACGGAAAAGGACAAGGAAGACATCAAGTTCGGGGTGGAGCAGGACATTGACTTTATCGCGGCCTCCTTTGTACGGAACGCGGAATGCATCCTGGAGATCAAGGCATACCTGAAATCCCTGCATGCGCAGTATATCCCGATCATCGCCAAGATCGAGAATGCGGAAGGTATCCGCAACATTGACGAGATCATCCGCGCGGCGGACGGGATCATGGTAGCCAGAGGGGATCTGGGCGTGGAGATTCCGGCGGAAGAGCTGCCCTACCTGCAGAAGATGCTGATCCAGAAATGCAACAGTAATTTTAAGACAGTCATTACGGCGACCCAGATGCTGGATTCCATGATCCGCAATCCCCGTCCCACCCGTGCGGAGGTGACGGATGTGGCCAATGCGGTCTATGACGGCACGGATGCGGTGATGCTGTCCGGCGAGACGGCTGCAGGAAAGTATCCGCTCGAGGCATTGAAGATGATGGTCCATATCGTGGAGAACGCGGAGGAGCATCTGGATTATGACAGGCTGCTCTCCCAGGCCGGCGATCATCTGAAATCCAGTGTGTCCACGGCGATCGGATATTCTTCCGTGCTGGCGGCGTCCAATCTGAATGCAAAATGTATCATCACGCCGTCTGTGTCCGGCGCGACCACACGGTATGTATCGAATATGAAACCGCGGCAGGAGATCCTCGGCGTAACGCCCAGCGACCGGGCGCTCCGCAGGATGTCCATTTACTGGGGCGTCACTCCGCTGAAATCTCTGGAATTCAGCACAACGGATGATGTCTGCAACGGCGCCATCGAGCTTGCACAGGTAAAACAATTTGTGGACACGGGAGATATCGTTGTCCTTACGGCAGGGATGCCGTCACCGAATGTACGGGAAGAGATCGGCGGGGTTAGCAATATGATGCGGATTGCCACGATAGAATAAAGGCAGGAAAATCCTCTGAATTCCCCGTTTGGCGGGGGAGTCAGAGGATTTTATGCGGCACATGTGTTACAGGGCTGACTGCGGACTGCCGCAAAGCAGAATGTATCATTTTGCACGGCGGCAGTTTCCGGGAGCGCTCTTGGATGAAATGAGGTGAAACATGAAGGGACTGCGGTGGATCGCAGGCGGAGCGGCCTCCGTTGCGGCGGTTGTCATCCTGCTGATCTCCGGCTTTCAGGCGGCAATGTATGCCGATTTCGGCGTTTATGAGCGGGAATATACAAAATATCAGGTGCTGCGGGAATTGGATATGGAGATGGAGGACGCAATGTATGTGACCCGGGAGATGATGGCATATCTGAAAGGGGACAGAGAGCGTTTAAGTGTGGTAACTACGGTAGAAGGCACAGAGCAGGATTTTTTCAATGAACAGGACCGCCTGCACATGGATGACGTGCAGGGGCTCTTTCTCGGCGGCCTTGCCCTGCGAAGAGGGGCGTTCGCTGTCCTTGCGGCCGCCCTTGTATTTTTGGCGGCAGCATGCAGGAAGGAGATGTGGAGGACTTTGGCCCGAAGCTTTCAGGCAGTGCTGGGGATCCTGGCGGCTTTGATCCTGTTTCTGGGAATTGCCATGGCGAGGAATTTCAATGCGGTATTTACGAAATTCCACGAGATCTTTTTTGACAATGACCTCTGGATCTTTGACCCCGCAGAAGATTATATGATCCGGATGCTTCCGGAAGGACTGTTTTTTGATATGGTGATCCGGATCGGAGGGATTTTTCTGGCAGGACTAACTGTGCTTCTGATCCTCAGCATCGTATATACGGTCAGGAGCGGGAAGGCCGGAAGCGGCGGCAACGGGGAGGAAAAGGCAGAAGAGGAACGGCTTGGATAGATTTCCCGGAACTGTTCAGAGCAGATGGGATTTCTTACATTAAAGGAGGAGAACAGATATGGGTAATGTAAAGCGGGTATATGTGGAGAAAAAGGCGGATTTTGCCGTACAGGCAAAGGAGTTGAGGCATGAGATCAGACATTATCTTGGAATCGGGACAGTGACAGGGGTACGGGTGCTGATCCGCTATGATGTGGAAAATGTTTCCGATGCTTCTTTTGAGAAAGCGTGCAGCGGCGTATTTGCGGAGCCTCCGGTGGATCTCCTGTATCGGGAGGAGGTTCCGGTGCAGGAAGGGGACAGAGTCTTTTCCGTAGAGTTCCTTCCGGGACAGTTCGACCAGAGGGCGGATTCCGCGGAGCAGTGTATCCGGTTTATCAAAGAGGATGAAAAGCCGGTCATCCGCACGGCAACCACCTATGTGATCCAGGGGACGGTGACAGAAGAGGAGTTTGCAGCCATTAAGAACCACTGCATCAACCCGGTGGATTCCCGAGAGACCGGGCTGGAGAAGCCGGATACGCTGGTGGCGGTATTCGAGGAGCCGGAGGATGTGAAGATCTTTGAGGGATTCCAGGATATGCCGGAGGAAGAGCTGAAGGCATTGTATGATTCTCTGGGACTGGCCATGACGTTTCAGGATTTCCTCCATATCCAGAATTATTTTCACGGGGAGGAGCACCGGGATCCGTCCATGACGGAGATCCGTGTGCTGGATACCTACTGGTCCGATCACTGCCGCCATACCACGTTCTCTACGGAGTTAAAGAATGTGTCCTTCGGCGAAGGGGATTACAGGGAACCGATCGAGAGCACCTACAGACAATACTTAAAGGACCACAGTGAGATCTTTGCCGGCAGGGAGGACAAGTTTGTCTGCCTGATGGATCTGGCGCTGATGGCCATGCGGAAGCTGAAAAAGGAAGGGAAGCTTGCGGATCAGGAGGAGTCCGACGAGATCAATGCCTGCAGTATCGTGGTTCCCATCAAGGTGGACGGCGCGGAAGAGGAGTGGCTCATCAATTTTAAAAATGAGACGCACAACCATCCCACGGAGATCGAGCCCTTCGGAGGCGCGGCCACTTGTCTGGGCGGCGCCATCCGTGATCCGCTGTCCGGACGGACCTATGTATACCAGGCCATGCGCGTGACCGGGGCGGCCGATCCTACGGTGCCGGTCCAGGATACCCTGAAAGGAAAGCTGCCTCAGAAAAAATTGGTCCGCGGGGCGGCGAAGGGATACAGTTCTTACGGAAATCAGATCGGCCTGGCCACAGGGACCGTGAAGGAGATCTATCATCCCAATTATGTGGCGAAGCGTATGGAAATCGGTGCGGTTCTGGGGGCGGCTCCCAGGCGCGCGGTAATCCGGGAGACATCGGATCCGGGGGACATCATCATCCTTCTGGGCGGACGGACCGGGCGGGACGGCTGCGGCGGCGCCACTGGGTCTTCCAAGGTACACACCGAGGAATCCATTGAGACCTGCGGCGCGGAGGTACAGAAGGGAAATCCGCCGACAGAGCGGAAGATCCAGCGCCTTTTCCGCAGGGAGGAGGTCAGCCGTCTGATCAAGAAGTGCAATGATTTCGGCGCGGGCGGTGTGTCGGTTGCCATCGGGGAGCTGGCGGAAGGCCTGCGGGTGGATCTGGATAAGGTTCCGAAAAAATATGCGGGCCTGGACGGGACGGAGATCGCCATCTCCGAATCCCAGGAGCGTATGGCTGTGGTGGTCGATCCAAAGGATGTGGAGCAGTTCTTGTCCTATGCCGGGGAAGAAAACCTGGAGGCAACCGAGGTGGCTGTGGTGACGGAGTCTCCCCGTCTGGTTCTGATCTGGAGGGGAAAGGAGATCGTCAATATTTCCCGTGCGTTTCTGGACACCAACGGGGCTCATCAGGAGACCGATGTGGAAGTGGAGATCCCGGGAAAGGAAGGCTCTCTCTTCGTTCGGGAGGACGTGGCGGATGTCCGGGAAAAATGGCTGTCCATGCTCTCTGACCTGAATGTGTGCTCCCAGAAAGGACTGGTGGAAATGTTCGACGGTTCCATCGGCGCGGCTTCGGTGTTCATGCCCCACGGCGGAAAATACCAGATGACCGAGACCCAGGCCATGGCGGCAAAGGTGCCGGTCCAGAACGGAACGACAGACAGTGTGTCCATGATGAGTTATGGCTTTGATCCCTATCTGTCCAGCTGGAGCCCTTACCACGGCGCGATCTACGCAGTGACGGAGTCCGTTGCGAAAATCGTGGCGTCCGGCGGGGATTACCGGAAGATCCGGTTCACCTTCCAGGAATATTTCCGCAGGATGACAGAAGATCCGAAGCGGTGGAGCCAGCCCTTTGCGGCCCTCCTCGGCGCTTATCACGCACAGCTTGGCTTCGGGCTGCCGTCCATCGGAGGAAAGGACAGCATGTCCGGCACTTTCCAGGATATTGATGTGCCGCCGACGCTGGTGTCCTTTGCGGTGGATATGGCAGTGGAAGGGGACATGATCACACCGGAGCTGAAAAGCCCTGGAAATAAGCTGGTCTGGCTGCGGATCGAGAGAGACTCCTACGATCTTCCGGTCTATGGACAGGTGATGGAGCAGTACGGGAAGTTTACGGAGGATATCCGCGGCGGCAGGATCCTGTCCGCCTATGCACTGGACCGCCACGGAATCCTGGCGGCACTCAGCAAGATGGCATTCGGAAATAAGCTGGGCGTAAAAGTCGAGCATAACCTGGATCCAAGGGATGCCTTCGCTCCGGCCTTTGGCGATCTGATCGCAGAGGTTCCGGCAGACCAGGTGGGCAATCTGCAGATCACCTATACGGTCATCGGTGAGGTCACCGGGGGAGATGGATTCTCTTATGGAAATACGGAG
Organism: Lachnospiraceae bacterium; assembly: GCA_910575475.1. GTDB lineage: Bacteria > Bacillota > Clostridia > Lachnospirales > Lachnospiraceae > Schaedlerella. Next base: position 24,150 of record CAJTGD010000024.1, read on the forward strand.
ATTTCCATGGACGAGGCAATCCGGGCATGGAAAGGAACATTGGAACCGGTGTTTGCGACGAAATCGGCGGCATCCGCAGAGACAGTACTGGAAGAAAAGCTGTATGACGGCACAGGAAAGGTTCATGTATGTACCCATAAAATCGGGCAGCCTACGGTATTTATTCCGGTATTTCCGGGGACCAACTGTGAATATGACAGCAGGAAGGCATTTGAGCGCGCTGGCGCGAAGGTGATCACAAGAGTGTTCCGGAATCTGGATGCCGCAGGAATCCGGGAATCTGTGGAAGAATTTGAGAAGGCTATCGGCCAGGCCCAGATGATCATGTTCCCGGGCGGATTCAGTGCCGGGGATGAGCCGGACGGCTCCGCAAAATTCTTTGCCACCGCATTTATGAATGAGAAGATCAAGGAAGCGGTGGAGAAACTGCTAGGCGACCGGGACGGTCTTGCGCTGGGAATCTGCAACGGTTTTCAGGCACTGATCAAGCTGGGGCTGGTGCCCTATGGAAAGATCGCCGGCCAGACGGAGGATTCCCCCACCTTGACCTACAACACGATTGGACGGCACATTTCCAAAATGGTCTATACCAAGGTGGTGAGCAATCGGTCTCCGTGGCTTGCGCAGGCACAGCTTGGCAGTGTATATACGATCCCGGCATCCCATGGAGAAGGCAGGTTTGTGGCAAATCCAGGATGGCTGGAGAAGCTGTTTGAAAACGGCCAGGTGGCGACAAGGTACTGCGATCCGGAGGGCGTGATCAGCATGGACGAGGAGTGGAATATCAACGGCTCTTATCTGGCGGTCGAAGGGATCACAAGCCCGGACGGAAGGGTGCTGGGCAAGATGGCGCATTCCGAGCGGAGAGACCGGTCTGTGGCGGTCAATATTTACGGAGAACAGGATATGAAGATCTTTGAATCCGGAGTGGAGTATTTCCGGTAGGATCCGGATGAAAATACAGAAGATCGGACGATTTTCGTATAGGAAACAGAAGAGGGCTGTCTGAAAATGCATGTCTGTCGGCAGGAACGTATGGTTCTGCCGACAGACCGCATGTTCAGACAGCCTGTTTAGCTCATCCTGGGCTGTGTCAGGATGGACTTTACGTGCTCGATCTCTTCCCTTGTGGCCTTGGCCGCGGGAACATAATAATGCTTCTCCCGTGCTGCCTGGTACAGCTTTTCCTGGGACATCTCGCACTGGCTGCGCATCTGTTTCAGGCATTGTTTGAGTTCCTTGTTTTCTGTCTGGGGAATGATGTCGCCAAACGTTTTCAGCTCCCCGTTTACTCCGACCAGAGCGTCGGAAACCATTGTCTTTTCATTCATGTGGGTTACCTCCTTCATAAGACCACTTGCCCGGCAAGTGATCGCCTGTCATTTGTTCTGATTTCAAACAGCAGTGATCTTTATAAAAATTTCATCAGCTCCTGCTTGTTCTTCATGGCGGAATCCGCGGCATCCTGGAACAGCTTTTTGATCTCCGGGTCTTCGGCCTGGGATGCATAGTCTGTCATTTTACAGTGGGATGTGTCATAGCCGCCGATCAGATGGCGCAGGTTCTGCAGATCAAGTACGGATAAATCGGACATGTTGAAACCCTCCTTTTGATAAAAATATATTCCGTGATTACAGGAGATAGTATGTCCGCGATATCAAAAAGTATGTGGCAGATTTTTTTAGGGAGCCGCATGCTCTGATGATATCAAAAGAAAAAGTTTTTGTCATTTTGCAGAAGCTTTTCCGCTGTGGGTGGAAGATAAGATAAATCCTCCGAACAGCTCCCGCATCTCGGCGGAGCTGCGGTACATGCATTCCGGATGCCACTGGACGCCAATGGCAAAGGGGTGGGAAGGCATTTCAACGGCCTCGACCGTCTGGTCGGAAGCTGTCGCGGACACGGCCAGATTCTTCCCGATCCGGTCCAGGGTCTGATGGTGGTAGCTGTTCACATATAAAAGGCTTCCTACATATTTTTTGAGCTGTGTCCCCTGCTTCACATGGATCTTGTGACTGACCTCGTTCCGTGTATCGGACTGCTGCATGTGGTCGAGATGCTTTCCGGGCTGCAGGGAGATGTCCTGGAAGATCGTGCCCCCGCAGGCCACGTTGAATACCTGCATCCCGCGGCAGATAGAAAATACCGGTTTATTGGTCTTCAGGACTTCTTTCATGAGCCGGATCTGGAAGAGATCCAGAGAAATATTGGTCTGCCCGTTTCCTTTTTGAGGCTCTTGTCCGAACAGCAGAGGCGTGATGTCATTTCCACCGCAGAACAGGAAGCCGTCGCAGAGGCTGACATATTCATTTAAGACCGGGCCGGAGCGGATGAGGGGCAGGATCAGGGGGATACCGCCGGAATACCGGACGGACTGGATGTAAGCATTGGTCACAAACTGTTTGTTTTCAATAAAGCCGCAGACGATCACGCCGATTTTAGGTTTCATTAGGTCTCCTTTTTGTGGTATACTGGTTGATAGAATTATTTTGTATTTCAGCGTATGTAGTTTTTGAAAAAAATATACGCAGGGTTCGGAACAAGTACGTTGTATCTGGTTCGAAATTTCACAGATACGATATTTTTACGTTTGGCGGCATAAAATAAAGGAAGGCGGCTGGAACGCTGTTTAGGCAATTAATAATGAAATTTTGCGCATTCTGGTTTCGGCTTGTCCGGGTCAGGATAGAAACAGGAAAGGAAGCAGGAGGATGATGAAAAGGTTGATTGATCTGCACTGTGATACGATCAGTGAGCTGCAGAAAAGGGGTGATGAAGAAACCCTGTTAGAAAATCAGTTGTGTGTACATATGGAAGCACTGAAACGTGCCGGAACTATGGTTCAGTTTTTCGCATGCTTTGCGGATGGAAAGGAATATGAGGACGGGAAGCCTGTCTGGAACGGCAGACACCGGCAGATCGGGCCGGAAGCATGGGACCGGGCATACAAGGCGGTGCTGGATATGATCCGGCGGATCCGTAAGGAAGAGCAGGAAGGGCTTGTGGTTGTCGAAAGTTATGATGAGATCCTGGAAAATGACAGGCAGCATCGGATCACCGCGGTTGCCACGGTGGAAGAGGGCGGTGTGTTAAACGAGAAGCAGGAGCGGCTGGAGGAGCTGTACCGGCTGGGAATCCGCCTGATCACGCTGACATGGAATTATGAGAACTGCCTGGGGTATCCCAACAGCCGGGACGGTGAGGTGATGAACCGGGGATTGAAAGCATTTGGCCTGGAAATAGTGGAGCGGATGAATGCGCTGGGTATGCTGGTGGATGTCTCCCACCTGTCGGACGGGGGATTCTGGGACTGCATCCGGGTCAGCAGGGCTCCGATCATAGCATCGCATTCCAATGCCCGCGCTCTGTGCGGCGTCCCCCGGAATCTGACGGATGATATGCTGAGGGCATTGGCGGAAAAAGGGGGCGCGGCAGGACTGAATTTTTATCCCGTATTTCTGCGGGAGGAGGTTTCGGAGGTTACGGTACAGGACATTGCCAGACACGCGGCCCATATGATCGCGGCGGCAGGGGAGGATCTGCCTGCCATTGGAACGGATTTTGACGGGTTTGTGTGCAGGGATGTAACAGGATATATTTCCGGGCCGGGAGAGATGGAGAGAGTCTGGGAAGCCATGAAACAGCAGGGGATCACGGAGCGGCAGCTGGATAAGATCTGGTCCGGGAACGCGCTCAGGGTTCTAAAAGAGGTAATCTGAAATTTCGCCCAGCATCAGCATGAAAAATCGGATTTAGCAAGTAAACTTGCAAAGCTTGGTTTTTCATACTGATGCCGTTCAAAATAGCTACACATCGTATATGGATTACTTTCAGGTAGCCTGGACGTTTTTACCGGATTTTATTTCGATATTCCCCGGGAGTCTCATGGAAATATTTCTTAAACAGCCGTGTAAAATTGGTCTCATCCGGAATCCCAACCAGAACCCCAACTTTATATGCAGGGATCGAGGTGCTGTATAAAAGCTCTTTGGCCTGTTCCAGACGAAGAACCGTGATGTATTCCTTTGGGGAATAACCGGTTTCTTTTTTGAATGCGCGGCATAGATAGGATGGGTGAAAACCGCAGAAGGCAGCAAGCTCTTTTAGTGTCAGGGCTTCGGAAAAATGGTTTTCGATGTATTTACAGAGAAGGCGGATATGGTCTGCGGTTTCATTTTCGACTGCGGACTCTATCCGGTGATCCCAGATCTGGGCAAGGAGTGTCTGTATCCGGATTGAGGTACAAAAATCACGGTTCGCCTTCATGGAGCATACGCTGTCCACAATCTCTGAGATCAGGGTATGGCAATGCGCGGGATTGGCAAAATGGAACAGGGGGGAGCCGTCCGCAAAATAGGTTTGATAAAAAAAGGTGGCATCCCTGCCGTTAAAATGCAGGACAATGTGCTCCCACCGGCCTCCGGCAGTATGGTAGCTATGTTCATCCCGGCAGTCGATCAGGAAACCGTCCCCTTCACTGAGCAGATAGTCTTTCCCGCGGTATTTGAGCGACCCGCACCCGGCCAAAGTGAAAAGGATCAGGAAGGAATCGTAGTTCTTTCGATGTGTATAAAATGAAGCGTCCATGTCCATGACCGCATACTGCTGCAGATAGAGGACATGCTCCATAAACAGCGGCGGGACAGGAACGTGGGGAAGGGAATAGATCCTGCCGTGCAGTAAGAAATCCCCTGCTTTGATATCCTCCTTCTTTCCATCATCGGCATATGTGCTGAGTTTTCTGCTGGAATCCTCATCAAAAATATGTTCTTTTAAATGTCTGTACTTTTCCATCATGGTCCTCCGTCTGTTTTGTAAATATCTTACAGTAAAAAATCCAAAATGTAAAGTTAATTTTATATGGTATATGGTTAAGAAAGAATATTGAAAACCGCTATATTTGCGTATATTATGTAAAAAAAGAAAGGAGGAAAAATAGAAATGGAAGTCAAAGAAGTCATAGTTCTTCACCAGGAGAATCCCATCGGGATTGACAGAACCCCCTATTTTTCATGGAAGCTTTCCAGCGGAAAGCAAAATGTGATGCAGGCCGCATATCAGATCCGTGTGCAGGATTCCTCGGGGCAGGAGATATGGGACAGCGGGAGGGCAGAAAGCAGCCAGGACTCTTATATCCTTTATGAAGGAAAAGAGCTGAACAGTCGGGAAAGGTATTCTGTCCGGATTGCGGTTTGGGATTGTACCGGGGATCTGGCAGAGGCTTCCAGCAGCTTTGAAACAGGACTGCTCCATCCGGATGAAGATTGGAAAGCAGAATGGGTTGCTCCGGACAGGGAAAAGAAGCCCTCTGAGCCTGGATTCGGCAGACAGGAGCCGGCGACATTGTTCCGGAATATATGGGAAATAAACGGCAGGCCGGTGAAGGCCCGTGTGTATTCGACATGTCATGGGATATACCGGCTCTATGTGAATGGGATAGACTGCACGGAGGGCCGGATGGCGCCGGAGCATACAGTATACGAAAAGTATCTCTGTTACCAGACGGCAGATGTCACAGAGCTGCTAAAGGCAGGGGAAAACAAGATTGAGATGTATGTGGCAGACGGATGGATGCTGGGGCGTCAGTCCCGTGCTGATATTGCGGGGCTGGATGAAAACCATTGTGCGCTGTACCAGCTGGAAATCCTGTTCGGGGACGGGAGCATCCGGCGGGTCTGTACCGGGGAGGAAACACAGTGGGCACATGGGCCGGTTCAAAGTTCAGACCTCTTTGCGGGGGAATTCTATGATGCCAACCAAAGCCCCAGGGTTTGGAACCCCTGCGTACGCAAAAATTTTGGCTATGGGAATCTGAGAGCCCAGTTCGGGGAAACAGTAGAGACGGTGGAGATCCTTCCGGCCAAGAGGCTTCTGGTCTCACCGAGAGGAGAACAGTTGATTGATTTCGGGCAGGTTCTGGCCGGAAGAGTCCGGATGCGGGCACACTTTGCAAAGGGGACAAGAATTACTCTGGAGCACTGTGAGGTTCTGGACCGGGAGGGAAATTTTTTTAACAATATATCCGGGCAAAAGGGGGTAGGGGACGGCGTAGATCAGAAAGACGTCTATATTGCTTCGGGTCTGGAAGAGGTATACGAACCGCTCTTTACATACCATGGATTCCGATATGTGCGGGTTTCGGGACTGGAGCATGTGGATCCGGAGGATTTCTGCGCGGCAGTGCTTTCCTCGGAGAAAAAGAACCTGTGTTGCTTCACTTGTTCAGATGAAAAATTAAATCGCTTGTACGAGAATACCAGATGGTCCCAGCGCTCGAACATGCTGTCCATACCGACGGACTGCCCACAGCGGGAAAAAGCCGGGTGGGCCGGCGATATTCAGATTTTTGCCCGGACTGCGCTGCAGAATGCGGATCTGACGGCTTTCTTAAGCAGATGGTTGGAAAATCTCAGCTGTGAGCAGGATCGGGAGGGAAGAGTTCCCATCGTTGTCCCCTATGACGGGCCGTATCCGAAGCTGGGGGATTCCCTGAACCAGATTTTTGGCACATCTGGAAAGCTGACCTCAGCCGGATGGTCGGACGCCGCCGTTCTGGTGCCTTACCAAATGTATCAGATCACCGGAAACAAGCGGATCCTGGTGGAGCAGTATGCTTCGATGAAAAAGTGGTGTGACTACGTGATCCGTACCGCAAAGGAGCATGTAGACCCGGAAAGCAGCATTCCGAGGGAAACACAGGAATATCTGTGGAACAGCGGATTTCACTGGGGAGAATGGCTGATTCCAAGTATGGAGATGGCGGAAGACGGAAAGCAGCGTTCCATGCAGACAGGGCCTGCCTATATTGCACCCTTTTTTGGCTGCTTTACCATCACCTGTATGCAGGAGATTGCCAGCATCCTTGAAAGGAAGGAGGATGAAGCTTATTACAGGGAGATCGCGGAAAGGATGAAGCAGGCCATTGTGGACGGGATTTTGCTTCGGGATGGGGAGCCTGCATTTGAATGGATGGGAGCCTATGTGCTGGCGCTGTATCTGAACCTGGTTCCGGAAAACAACAGGGAAGCCTTTGCCGGCAGGCTGGTTTCAATGATCGAGGAAAGGGACGGATGTCTGGATACCGGATTCCTGGCGACCCCATATATTCTGGATACCTGCTGCCTGATCGGGAGGCAGGATCTGGCTTACAGGATCCTGTGGCAGGAAAAGTGCCCTTCCTGGATGTACGAAATCGAAAACGGCGCGACAACCATATGGGAAAGCTGGTTTTCCTATCAGGACGGGAATCCGCTCTATACCAGCATGAACCATTATGCGTTTGGCTGCGTGGACGACTGGATCTTCAGGAAGATCGGAGGGATCCGTCCGGCCCAGGCTGGCTTTAAGCATATTCTGATCCAGCCGGAACCGGATGAGAGGTTAAAGGAAGCTGTGCTTCGCATGGATACCATACACGGGATCGTATCCTGCCGCTGGAAAAAAGGGGAAGGCGGTACATTTGATATGAAGGTAGAGGTGCCGTGCAATACGACAGCCAGCATTATCCTGCCGGACTAGTCAAGGTATGAGGTCGGAAGCGGAACCTATGAATATCACCTGGATGGGAAAAGCAGCGGACGGTGAAATGGAAAAAGCCGGAAGCAAAAGAAAAACGGATAACAGAAGTGTATTTGAAAAAAGGAAAAGGTAATAGAATGAAGACAAGAGAAAAGAAAAAAGCAAATTGGAGCGACCCGAATACAACGGCAGAAAATGAGATCCTGCCACGGAGGATGAAATGGCTATGGACAGGGCGCGGGATAGGATATTCTTTAAATGTGGTACTGATCCTGCAGCTCACATATTATTGTACTGACATCCTGGGGATGCCGGCGCCGCTTGTCGGGACGCTGTTGCTTGCGTCGAAAATATTTGACGGGATTACAGATCTGATCGCCGGAACGATCATTGACAGGACACATTCCCGGTGGGGGAAGGCAAGGCCGTATGATATCTTCCTGCCATTTATGTGGATCGGAACTATATTTTTATTTTCCGTTCCAGATTTTGGAATGGTAGGAAAGTCGGTTTACATTTTTATATTATATGCCCTTGTAAACTCCGTATGTAATACGTTCCTGATGGCGGCAGATCCCATCTTCCTCGGCAGGACGATACGGAAAGAGGAAAACAGGATGTCGCTGACGTCTTTCCAGGGGGCGTTTATCATGATCTTTTCTATCCTGGCGAATGTGATCCTGCCGCAGCTCATTGGGGGGATTGGTTCCACCAGGGCGGGGTGGACGGTCATCGCGCTGGTATTTGCAGTGCCGCTTTCTATCGTGGGTTCTCTGCGGATGATGACGGTGAAGGAAATTCTTACGGATGAGGAGGAAGCAAAAACAGAGGGGATTCCGGTCAAAAAAAGCATCCGGCTGATCGGAAAAAATAAGCTGGCAATCCTGCTCTGTATTATGACCATCTTGACAAACACGATCACTGCCATGAATTCGGCGGTTCAGTCGTACTATTTTAAGTGGATCTTCGGAGACATTTCTCTGGCGTCCCTGATCAGCCTTCCTACTTTTTTGACTCCTGTCGTATTGATCTTCGCGCCTATGATCACGAGAAAATTTGGCTCTGGGATTCTTCTGAAAGCCGGATTGATCCTCTCCGCGGCAGGCTATGCGCTGCGCTGGCTTTTCGGGGCAAATCTGGTGACTATCATGGCCGGCACGATACTGACCTCGGTCGGAACGGTTCCGATCAGTATTCTTCTATCCATCTATACGCTGGAATGTATTGATTATGGCGAGCGTAAAACAGGAGAGCGGGTGGAAGGCATCATTTCCGTCATGATGGGATTTGGAACAAAAGTGGGTTCCGGTATTGGTTCTGCTTTGATTGGATTTCTGATGGGGATCTCAGGATATGTTGGAAATGAGACGGCTGTTTCACAGACAGAAGGGGCGCTGGGGATGATTAAATTTCTGTTCGGCGGGGCGCCCTTTATCCTGGCGGCGGTGATCCTGGTTCTCTCTTTCTTCTTCGTATCGGGGGCAAGTGAAAAAGAGGGATAACGCAGGTACGGCATGTGATTTATCTACAGATCATTAAAGTTAGTTTGGGCCGCCGCATTGGAGAGGAAAAGCTCCGGATGCGGCAGCCCATTTTTTGTTGAAAACAGAATATTTATTTTTCCAATTCCTGCATCTTCATTGCGCGGACCTTCAGCGGAAGTCCGAACAGATTGATAAATCCGTCTGCGTCGTGGTGGTCATACAGGTCGCCGGTGGTAAAGCTTGCAAGGGATTCGCTGTATAAGGAATAGGGGGAGGTCTCGCCTGCCTTGATGATGTTGCCCTTGTACAGCTTGAACTTCACTTCTCCGGTCACATATTGCTGTGTCACGTCAACGAATGCCTGGATCGCTTCCCGCAGAGGGGTAAACCACTTTCCCTCGTATACGATCTGCGCGAATTTATTTCCCAGATCCTTCTTTGTCTCATAGGTGGCGCGGTCAAGCACCAGTTCTTCCAGCTGCTGATGTGCTTCCATCAGGATGGTTCCGCCGGGAGTCTCATAGACGCCCCGGGACTTCATGCCTACCACACGGTTTTCCACGATATCCACGATTCCGATGCCGTGCTTTCCGCCCAGGGCATTCAGCTCGGTGATGATCTCGGAGACCTTCATTTCTTTTCCGTTCAGGCTCTTTGGAACACCTGCTTCGAAGGTCATGGTCACATATTCGCCTTCATCCGGAGCCCTTTCCGGGGATACGCCGAGGACAAGCAGGTCATCGTAATTGGGTTCATTTGCCGGGTCTTCCAGTTCAAGCCCTTCATGGCTGATGTGCCACAGGTTGCGGTCGCGGCTGTAGCTGTGCTTCGCGTCAAAGGGAAGGTCGATCCCGTGCTGCCTGCAGTATTCGATCTCGTCTTCCCGGGACTGCATGGTCCATACGTCGGTCATACGCCAGGGAGCGATGATCTTGAGATCCGGAGCCAGTGCCTTGATCCCCAGCTCAAAACGGATCTGGTCATTTCCCTTGCCGGTGGCGCCGTGGCAGATGGCGGACGCGCTTTCCTTACGAGCGATCTCGACCAGACGCTTTGCAATGACCGGGCGGGCCATAGAGGTTCCCAGCAGGTATTTATTTTCGTAAACAGCGCCTGCCTTGACACAGGGCATGATGTACTCGTCGCAGAATTCGTCGATGATATTTTCAATATATAATTTGGATGCGCCGGACAGCTTCGCGCGCTCTTCCAGTCCGTCCAGTTCTTCGCCCTGCCCGCAGTCGATGCAGCAGCAGATGACCTCATAATCGAAGTTTTCCTTTAACCAAGGGATGATCGCGGTGGTGTCAAGACCTCCGGAATACGCCAGTACTACTTTTTCTTTGCTCATGTTGATTGCCTCCTGATCCTTTTTATCGTTTAAGCGAATTTTGGGCTACATGCCATACTCCGGCCGATCACCACGATTGATTGGCCGGGAGGATGCACATAAAACCTGTAACAATTTTTGATAACATCCAATACTATACACCACGAATTATAATTATGCAAGAGAAAATGTAATAAAAATGAAAATATACATAATTTGTGTAAGATGATGAATAAATATACGCCATATACAATAAAAATGCATAAAATAAAACTTCAGACCAGTGAATGAGATTCTAGCTGGAAAGCGTGAAAACGCTTGACATTTTTATCTTGACATGTGTATAATGAAAACGCAAAAGAAATGGACGTAGTCCTGCTTAGTGGACGACTCAAAATAGGTGTTTCCCTACCAAGTGGGACAGAAATAGCCGCTGAAAAGCGGCTATTTTCAAAGGAGATAGAAGATTTAAAATGTATGTATTACAATAAACGATAGAAAGGGGCATTTTCGATGGAAGAAACATCGGAAAATAGACCAAAAAAACCTATATGCATCGCCTTGCTGGCCCATGTGGACGCAGGGAAGACGACTCTGTCAGAGGGGCTTCTTTATACAAGCGGAGCCATACGGAAGCTGGGGCGGGTAGACAATAAGAACGCGTTTTTGGATACCTTCGAGCTGGAACGGGAAAGAGGGATCACGATCTTCTCCAAGCAGGCGGTCTTTCCAGTGGAGGACCTGGAGGTGACGTTGTTGGACACCCCGGGGCATGTGGATTTTTCCGCGGAGATGGAGCGTACCCTGCAGGTATTGGACGCGGCGGTTCTGGTGGTCAGCGGAGCGGATGGCGTACAGGGCCACACGGAGACCTTGTGGCACCTGCTTTCCAGATACCAGGTGCCGGTCTTTTTGTTTGTCAATAAGATGGATCAGGAAGGAACAGACGCCGCGAAGCTGATGGAGGAGCTGAAAAAAAGGCTGGATGAAAACTGCGTGGATTTCAGCGGCTGCCCGGAAGCATTTTTTGAAAATATCGCCATGTGTGATGAATCGGTACTGGATGCGTTTCTGGAAACCGGAACCGTATCCGACAGGGAGATTCGGAAGCTGATCTTAGAAAGAAAATTATTTCCCTGCTTTTTTGGCTCTGCATTGAAGCTGACCGGGGTGGAGGCATTTTTAAAAGCACTTTCTCGATATGCTCCCATCCGGTCTTATCCGGAAGCGTTCGGCGCAAAGGTTTATAAAATATCCAGGGACGACCAGGGAAACCGCCTGACTTACCTGAAAGTTACGGGAGGCAGGCTGCGGGTGAAGGATTTGCTGACCAACCGGAGAATGGCAGGGGCAGACGCTTCCGGCGAGGGAAAGAATCCGAAGGGGGCGAAAGAAGCGCATCCGGAGGTCCGCGGCTCAGAGGGCGAAAAAGACATCTGGGAGGAAAAGGTGAACCAGATTCGGATCTATTCCGGCGCGAGGTTTGAGGCTGCGGAGGAGGTCCGCGCGGGGACGGTCTGTGCTGTGACCGGGCTGACGAAAACATTTCCTGGGGAGGGCTTAGGGATCGAGGCGGAGTCGGGAATGCCCGTTCTGGAGCCGGTTTTGACCTACCAGATCCAGCTCCCGCCGGACTGTGACGTTCATGTGATGCTGAAACACCTCCGGCAGCTGGAGGAGGAGGAGCCTCTGCTGCACATCGTATGGAATGAAGCATTGGGAGAGATCCATGCCCAGCTTATGGGGGAAGTGCAGATTGAGATCTTGAAGCGCCTGATCCTGGAACGGTTCCATGTGCAGGTGGAATTTGGGGCGGGAAACATTGTATACAAAGAAACAATCTCGGATACGGTGGAAGGCGTGGGGCATTTTGAACCGCTGCGTCACTATGCGGAGGTTCATCTGCTGCTGGAACCGGGAGAGCCGGGGAGCGGCCTGCAGTTCACATCGATCTGCAGCGAGGATGTGCTGGATCGGAACTGGCAGCGGCTGATCCTGACCCATCTGGAAGAAAAGGAACATGCGGGCGTGCTGACCGGCTCGGCCATCACAGATCTGCGGATCACATTGGCGTCCGGACGGGCCCATCTGAAGCATACGGAGGGCGGGGATTTCCGCCAGGCCACTTACCGGGCGGTGCGGCAGGGACTGAAAAAAGCGCAGAGCATTTTGCTGGAGCCGTATTACGATTACCGGCTGGAGGTGCCTCAGGATACGGTGGGACGTGCCCTGTCGGATCTCCAGCGGATGCATGGAACCTTCGGCACGCCGGAGCAGGACGGGGATACGGCAGTCCTGGAGGGGGCGGTCCCGGTTGTGAATATGCGAGATTACCAGACCGAGCTGGCCGCCTATACGAAGGGCAGGGGAAGATTGTCCTGCAGCTTGAAAGGATATCTGCCCTGCCACAACGCGGAAGAGGTGATCGAGAACATCGGATACGATCCGGAGCGGGATCTGGAAAATCCGACAGGCTCCGTCTTTTGTGCTCATGGAGCCGGATTTGTGGTACCATGGGACCAGGTGGAGGAGCATATGCATCTGGAAAGCGTACTGCAGAAAAAGGAGGCGTCCGAAGGAGCACAGGTGGAGGCGGTTCCCAGGCAGCGGCCGGTGAGGGAGTATACCCTGTCCCCGGAGGAGGAGAGGGAGCTGGACCGGATGGCCGAGGCTTCCAGGAGAAGGGCGGCGCAGGCACAGAAAAAAGTTTCTTATGCCGGAAAAGATTTCGGCGCCGGATCGGATAAAGATCAGAATCCAAAGGCCGGGGCGAGAAAATCATGGACCCGTTCCAAAGCGGATGCATCCGGAACAGAGAGGACAGGAGAAACCGAAAAGAAGACAGGGAAACGAAAAGAATACCTGCTGGTTGACGGATACAATATTATTTTTGCATGGGAAGAGCTTCGGGAGCTTGCGGAAACCAACATCGACGGGGCCAGGGGAAAGCTGATGGATATCCTGTCCAATTACCAGGGGGTAAAAAAATGTACGGTGATCCTGGTGTTTGACGCCTATAAGCTGGAAGGATTTCCGGGAGAGGTGCAGCGGTACCATAATATTTATGTGGTCTATACGAAGGAAGCGGAGACCGCGGATCAGTATATCGAGAAGACGGCCCATGAGATCGGGAGAAAATATCATGTGACTGTTGCCACGTCGGACGGCACGGAGCAGGTGATCATCCGGGGACAGGGATGCAGCCTGCTTTCCGCCAAAGAGCTGCGGGAAGAGGTGGAGCTTGTGAACCGGGAGCTTCGGAAGGAGTACTTAAACCGGCCGGGACATGACAGGAATTATCTGTTTGACTGGCTGGATGAGGGGACTGCCAAAAAGATGGAAGAGGTCCGGCTCGGAAAAAAGGGAGACGCAAAGAGAAAATAAGGAATGGCGCGAATTGCTCATAGGCGAAAAGGAGGAACATTTATGAAGGTACTGGTAGTGGTAGACATGCAGAAGGATTTTATTGACGGCGCGCTGGGAACGCCGGAGGCGGTGGAGATCGTGCCCCGGGTGATCCAAAAGATTCGGGAGTTTGACGGACTGGTGATCGCCACCAGGGACACCCACGAGGAGGATTACCTGGACACCCAGGAGGGGAAAAAGCTCCCGGTTAGACACTGCATCCGGGGGACAGACGGGTGGAAGATCCACCCGGAGATCCAGAAGCTGCTTACGGAAGATCCCATTGACAAGCCCACCTTTGGAAGTGTGGAGCTGGGACAGATGCTGAAAGCACGGCAGGATTCCGGGGAGACGGTAGAAAGTATCACTCTAATCGGGCTGTGTACGGATATCTGCGTGATCTCCAATGCACTGCTTTTGAAGGCGTATCTGCCGGAGACGCGGGTTTTCGTGGATGCTTCCTGCTGCGCCGGAGTGACGAAGGAGAGCCATGAGCAGGCGCTGAACGCCATGAAAATGTGTCAGGTGGAAATCGCCTGAAGAAACAGGCGGGCAGACTTGATTGTTGTTTCAAAATGAACGCAGCGATGTACTTGAAACTGACCTTCTGTATACCCAAGGGCATCCCATTATGGCCATGCGGCCGTTTCACAAGGTATAGAAAAAGAGAATGAACAGGAGAGAAACAAATGGAAAATTTTAATTATTACACACCTACAAAGGTGGTATTCGGAAAAGAGACAGAGCAGCAGACCGGACAGCTGGTGAAAGAATGCGGATGCCGGAAGGTGCTGGTCCACTACGGAAGCGGCAGCGTGAAAAAAAGCGGCCTGCTGGACCGGATCTGCAGGTCTCTGGATGAGGCGGGGGTGGATTATGTGACTCTGGGCGGCGTGGTCCCCAATCCCAGGCTTTCCCTTGTCTATGAGGGGATCGGGCTGTGCAGAAAGGAAAACGTAGACTTTATCCTTGCGGTGGGCGGAGGCAGTGTGATTGACTCTGCAAAGGCCATCGGGTACGGTATGGCAAATGAAGGGGACGTGTGGGATTTCTATGCCAAGAAACGGATGCCCCAGGGATGCCTGCCTCTCGGCGTGGTCCTGACCATTGCCGCGGCCGGTTCCGAGATGAGCAATTCCTCCGTCATTACAAAGGAAGAGGGATGGGTCAAACGGGGCTGCAACAGTGATTATGTTCGGCCGAGGTTTGCGGTCATGAATCCGGAGCTGACTATGACCCTGCCGGCTTACCAGACCGAAAGCGGCTGTGTGGATATCATGATGCATACCATGGAGCGTTACCTGAATCAGGCGGAGAACATGGAGCTCACAGACGGGATCAGCGAATGCCTGATCCGCACGGTCATGAAGAATGCCGGGATCCTGCTGGAAGATCCCCGGAATTACGAAGCGAGAGCGGAAGTGATGTGGGCGGGAAGCCTGTCCCACAACGGGCTGACCGGCTGCGGCACGGATGGAGGAGACTGGGCTTCCCACCAGCTGGAGCATGAGCTGGGCGGCATGTATGACGTGGCCCACGGAGCAGGTCTGGCTGCCGTATGGGGAAGCTGGGCAAGATACGTGATGGACGCGAGGCCGGAGCGGTTCGCGCGGTTCGCGGTGCAGGTGATGGGCGTAAAAGACACCGGAGATGCGATGGAGACCGCGGAAAAGGGTGTTCAGGCGATGGAGGAGTTTTATCGTTCCATACAGATGCCCACCAGCCTGAGAGAGCTTGGGGTGGAACCTGGGGAAGAAGAGCTGCGGGAACTGGCAAGAAAATGCAGCTTCGACGGCGGCAGGACCATCGGCTGTGTGAAGAAGCTGGATCAGGAGGATATCTACCGGATCTATCAAAACGCGCGGTAGGGAGAAATCATGGACAGAAAAGAAATCTTACGGCAAAAGAAACGGATCGTGATCAAGGTTGGCACCACGACGATCACGTATGAGGAAACGGGAAACATCAATCTGGAGAAGCTGGAAAAATTTGTGCGGATCCTGATCAACCTGAGGAATAAGGGGAAGGAAGTGATCGTCGTCTCCTCCGGCGCGGTGGGAGTCGGCAGGGCGGCTCTGGGGCTTGACAAGCGGCCGGATACGGAGGCGGCCAAGCAGGCCTGCGCGGCGGTGGGCCAGGCCAGGCTGATGATGATCTATGAAAAGCTGTTTAATGAATACAGCCAGCTTACGGCACAGGTCCTGCTGACGAAGGAATCGGTCACCAATGAGGAATGCCGCAAAAACGCGAAGCGTACCTTTGACGAGCTGTTCCGCATGAATGTAGTGCCTATCGTCAATGAGAACGACGCCATTTCCGTGGATGAGCTGGCGTATGGAAACTTCGGGGATAACGATACGCTGGCGGCGAATGTGGCGGAGCTTGTGAAGGCGGACCTGCTGATCCTGATGTCGGATATCGAGGGGCTGTATACGGACGATCCGAGGCAGAATCCCCATGCCCGCTTTATCCATACCGTAGTGAAGATCGATGAAAAGCTGGAGAATATGGCCAAGGGCTCTTCCAGCGATTTCGGGACCGGAGGGATGTCTACCAAGGTCAACGCGGCCAAGATCGTGACCGGTTCCGGGGCGGATATGGTGATCGCCAGCGGGGACAATATATATGCCATCAATGATATTATGGCGGGAAAAAAGATCGGAACCTTATTTTTGTCGAGGGAGCATGGAAAAGCCGTGGAGGATGAGCTGTCACCGGAGCGACCGCAGTTTCGGCGGAAGTCGAAGAAGGCCCGTAAAGCGGAAAACCAGAGCGGGCCGGAGATAAAAGATTTCTGAAAGCAAAATAGAGGATTCGACCGGCAAGGGAAATGAGAGCTTTTGACGGTCGAATCATAGATCAGGAACTGCCGTAAAATACCCAGTACAATCAGAACAGGTGATTTTGTGACAGTCCGGGAATATAAAAAAGGAAGGATGTAGAAAATGGAAAGCTATATTCAGACACTGGGAATCCGTGCGAAGAATGCGTCAAGACTCTGCGCCAAGCTGGGGACAAAAGAAAAGAACAGAGGACTCCTGGCGGTGGCCGGGGAGCTGTGTGCCAGGAGCACGTATCTTTTGGAAGAAAATGAAAAGGACTTAAGGGCAGCGGAAGAAAAAGGGGTGAAGCAGTCCCTGATCGACCGTCTCAGACTGACCGAAGAGCGGATCCGGGACATGGCCGAGGGGCTGAAACAGGTTGCGGCGCTGGAGGATCCCATCGGGGAGGTGTTAAGCATGAAGAACCGACCAAACGGCCTGCGGATCGGCAAGAGGCGGGTGCCTCTGGGGGTGGTGGGTATCATCTACGAATCCCGTCCCAATGTGACGGCAGACGCCTTCGGGCTCTGCTTCAAGACCGGAAACGCCGTGATCCTGCGGGGCGGAAGCGATGCCATCCATTCCAACCTGGCGATCACGGAGGTCATCCAGGCGGGCCTTAAAAAGGAAAATCTGCCCCAGGATGCCATTCTTCTGGTGGAAGACACCAGCAGGGCAACGGTAGGGGAGATGATGAAGCTGCATGACTATATCGACGTTCTGATCCCCAGGGGCGGCGCCGGCCTGATCGCGAATGTGGTGGAGAACAGCACCGTGCCGGTGATCGAGACAGGCACCGGGAACTGCCATATTTTCGTAGATGCCAGTGCGGATATCGGCAGGGCGGCGGATATCATTGAAAATGCAAAGACCCAGCGTATGGGCGTGTGCAACGCCTGCGAATCCCTGGTGATCCATGCGGCTGCCGCGAAGGAGGCGCTGCCTCTGATCGCAGAACGGCTGAGAGCGCACCAGGTAGAGATCCGGGGAGATGAACGGGCCAGGGCGATCGTGCCGGAGATCCTTCCGGCATCGGAAGAGGACTGGGGAACCGAGTATCTGGACGCCGTGATCTCCGTGAAGATCGTAGACTCCGCAGAAGAAGCGATCGCTCATATTAACCGCTACAATACCGGGCATTCCGAGTCCATCCTCACAAAGGATTATGACAACGCGCTGAAATTCCAGGATGAGGTGGATGCGGCCGCAGTCTATGTGAACGCCTCCACACGGTTTACGGACGGATTCGAGTTCGGCTTCGGCGCGGAGATCGGGATCAGTACGCAGAAGCTTCACGCAAGAGGACCGATGGGGCTGGAAGCGCTCACGTCCACGAAATATATTATCTTTGGAAACGGACAGATCCGGGAATAAAGGATGCCTTTTCTTACAGGATCAAAACATCCATTCTCCGGGATTGCCGAAATTCCTTTGGCGTCATCTTTAAATATTTTTTAAAGGTTTTGCTGAAATAAGCACTGTTCTGAAAGCCGGTCATGAATGCAATATTTGTGACCGGCGCATCTGTCTCCGCCAGGAGCCGCTTTGCCTGTTCGATACGATAGCGGATCAGGTAATCCATGGGCGTCTGATGAAAGGTGTTCTTAAACAAGCGGATGCATTCCTTTGTGCTGATTCCGGCATATACGGAGATGTCGGCAATGGTGATCTTCTCCTTAAAATGCTTATGGATAAAGCTCAGGATATCTTTGGTACGCTCATGGGCAGAGGGCGTCTGGAACAGATTTTTCTGCCGCTGCATTTCCAATTCCTGTACAAGGAGAGTCCAGCCCTCGGACAGCAGGTTTCGGATCTGAAATTCCGCATGTTCTTCGTTGTTTAAGCGTGTCAGAGTATGAAGCAGCTTCAAAAATTCCTTGCCGCTGCCGGTGTTTCCCCGTATGATTACCACCTCAACGGATTGATTTTTCAAAACAGGATTCAAATATTTGGTTTCATAGATGCTCCGGAAATGCCCGGTGAGCAGGATTGGGTGGAAGAGATGCGCGTGTTCCACTGCGGTTGCCGATTTGTCGGCTTTTCTCTTCGTGTTCATCACGTTGGTATTGATGAAATATCCTTCCCCCTGGCGGATCGTATAGGTTCGGTTGATCGTCTCAATGACAATCGAGCCTTTATACGCGTAATCAAACTCCAATTCTTCATGCCAGTGCCATGGAACCGTATAATTGCTGAGGTCTCTTTCATGCATGGTATAAGGAAATTCGTAAGTGATCCCGTCAATCAGCTCTACCGCATTTTCATCCTGTATAAACGAGAGATCCATAGACAGCCTCCTTTTCTGAAAATGATAAAAATAATCCCAATATTGTCTTTATTATTATAGTATATGGTAAGAAAGTGATATTTTCAAGCTGATTGCTTTGATATAATCATCTTATCAAAAAACAGGAGATTATTATGGCTCATAATTTTCACTATTATTCACCGACAGAGGTTATCTTTGGAAGGGGCGCGCATCAAGAAACAGGAAAGTATATTAAAAAGTATGGGGGCACAAAGGTTCTGGTCGTGTATGGAAGCGAACGCGTCTTCAAAAACGGCCTGATGGATGAGATCACGGAATCCATGAAAGCAGAGGGACTGACCTTCGAATTTTTAGGAGGAGTGGTACCGAATCCACATCTTTCCAAAGTATACATGGGAATCGGACTGGGAAAAAGAATCGGGGCGGATTTTTTGCTGGCTGTCGGAGGGGGATCCGCGATTGATACCGCAAAGGCTGTCGCATATGGGCTGGCAGAGCCCGAGGAAGATGTCTGGACTCTTTTCGAACACACCCGTACCGCAAAAAAATGTCTTCCCGTGGCGTCGGTTCTGACCATTGCGGCCGCAGGAAGCGAAACCAGTATGGGAGCGGTGATCACCAATGAAAAGACCAATGAAAAGCGGGCTTACGATGATGACCTGGCACGTCCGAGATTTGCGGTGATGAATCCGGAATTCACCCTGTCCCTTCCGAACTACCAGACGGAGAGCGGATGTGCGGATATTATGATGCATAGGATGGAACGCTATTTTACAAACAGCGGAAATATGGAACTTACAGATTCGATCGCAGAAGGGCTGCTTCGGACAGTGATCACCAATGCCAAAATCTTACACAATGATCCGCAGAATTATGATGCACGGGCAGAAGTGATGTGGGCCGGTTCCCTGGCGCATAATAACCTGACCGGATGCGGGAATGCCGGTGAATTTGAGAGAGCTGGGCATCACGCCGACGGAGGAACAGATTCATGAAATGGCCGTCCGCTGCGCAAAAGCCTACGGAGGAAGCAAAGGCTCCGCGAAGCTTCTGCATCAGAAGGACATGGAGGAGATCTACCATATGGCACGATGACATTTGCGGAAGGAATCCGCAAATTCCAGGTTAAAAAAATTGAATCATACAGATATTGAAGGAGCTGTCGAAAAATGGCTTTTCTGCACAATATCTTGCTGTGAGATCCAATCAGTCACAGCATATATTGTGGGAGACCGTCGTTTTCCGGCAGCTTCTTTTACGCATTTGTATTTGTGAGATGTATATCCCGGCATATTCTGTACAGAATATAGGAAATGAACAGAAAATCGATCGTTTGCGAGAAAAGAGGAAAAGTTATGGAGAATGAAAACACGGCTATGGAGCCATTTGGTATGAAGGATAAGCTGGGATATATGTTCGGAGATTTCGGAAATGATTTTACCTTCATCCTGTCCTCCTCCTTTATGCTGAAATTCTACACGGATGTGATGGGAGTGCCGGCCGCGGTGGTAGGGCTCCTGATGATGGCCGCCCGTTTTGTGGATGCGGTGACGGATGTAACCATGGGGCAGATCGTGGACCGCTCCAGACCGACAAAAGATGGAAAGTTCAAGCCGTGGATCAAACGGATGTGCGGGCCGGTGGCGGTCTCGTCCTTTTTGATCTATCAGTCTGCGTTTGCGGATATGTCCTACGGATTCCGGATCGTATGGATGGTCATTACCTATATTTTATGGGGATCTATTTTCTATACGTCCATCAATATTCCTTATGGATCCATGGCTTCGGCCATTTCCGCGGATCCGAAGCACCGCGCGGAGCTTTCCACCTGGCGGACCATCGGCGCTACCCTTGCAGGGCTGGTGATCGGCGTGGGAACTCCGGTGGCGGCTTATGTGGTGGTGGACGGCAATACGGTTCTTTCCGGCCCCCGGATGACCGGCATCGCCGGAGTCTTCAGTATTCTGGCGATCGTCTGTTATCTGCTCTGCTTTCGGCTTGTGAGGGAGCGGATTCCGGTGGAGGCCAACGACCAGAAGCTGGAGATCGGAAAACTGTTGAAAAGCCTGGCCACGAACAGGGCATTGCTGGGGATCATCGCCGCAGCCATATTGCTGCTGCTGGGAATGCTGGGCATGCAGGGGATGGCAGGCTATGTGTTTCCGAATTATTATGGCTCCGCAGCCGCCCAGTCTTCGTCTGCCATGACAGGAAGCATTGTGATGCTGGTGATCTGCGCGCCTCTTGCCGCCAGACTGTCCGCAAGATTCGGCAAAAAAGAGCTTTCGGTGGTTTCCTGCGCGTTCGGGTCGGCGGTGTATCTGCTCTGCCTGCTGATCAAGCCGCAGAATCCGTATGTATATGTGGGATTTTATACATTGGCTTATGTTGGGCTTGGATTCTTTAATACGGTGATCTGGGCCATGATCACGGATGTGATCGACGATGCGGAGATCAAAAACGGGGTGCGGGAGGACGGCACGATCTATTCGGTGTATTCCTTTGCAAGAAAGCTGGGACAGGCATTTTCCTCCGGCATGATCGGGGGGCTTCTGAGCCTGATCGGCTACACCCAGGCAACGGCCTTTGACCCGGAGATCACGTCAGGGATTTTTAACCTGTCCTGTATCATTCCGGCCGTTGGGCTGGGAGCGGTGGCTTTGGCCCTGCTGTTCATCTATCCGCTGAATAAGGCACGGGTGGAGGCGAATGTGGCGGAGCTGACGCGGCGGCGCGGGGAAGCCGGGAGGTAGAGTATCAATCACCGTACAAGAGGTGTGCACATTTTTGTATGAAATGTATACCCTCAACATTCGTTAAGCTGGCTATAGTTTATAGAAATCAGGTTTCTCATCGTTGATCTCTGTGGTATACTGAGATTGTAAGTATAAAAATCCTTGCTGTATCAGGTTTCCGCAGCTTTAACGATACAGTAAATCCTCACAAATCAAATATACGGGGGCAGACGATGAAATTAAAAATAAATAATCTGAGTAAGAGCTACAGGGGACGGACAGCGACCTGACAGATAGCGGAAAAGACTTTTTGCGACGAATTTATACTTGTAGGATTCAATGGGAAGTGATATGATGTTTGATGGCAGCATTATTATCAGCGCGGGGGTGCTGCCATGAAGAAAAATCAGAAAGGAAACAACGATAACGTGACCTATAAAGAAGCAAGGGTATATTTGGACGAGGTGTCGAAATACGGAAGTGTACTTGGCTTGGATACGGTTCGGGAGCTTTTGCATGAGCTGGGGGATCCCCAGAAGGACCTGAGGTTCATCCATGTGGCGGGGACGAACGGAAAAGGGTCTGTGCTTGCATTTATTTCTACGATTCTGAGTGAAGCGGGCATCCGGACCGGAAGATATATTTCACCGACCGTGGTTTCGTATCTGGAGCGGATCCAGATCGATGGGAAATGGATTTCGGAGGAGGAATTTGCAGAACTGGTTCAAGAAATTCAGAAAGCTATTGTGCGTATGGAGGCAAAGGGGCATCATAGCCCTACTGTTTTTGAGATTGAGACCGCAATAGCTTTTTTGTATTTCCGAAAAAAACAATGCGGGATTGTGGTATTGGAGACCGGGCTGGGCGGGAAGGAGGATGCCACCAACGTTGTAGAGCATACGCTGGTTTCTGTCTTTACACCCATCAGCCGGGATCACATGAGCTTTTTAGGGGATACGCCGGAAGCGATCGCGGAGCACAAGGCGGGCATCATCAAGCCAGGCTGTATTGTGGTATCCGCACCCCAGGAGCCGGAGGTCAGAAGTGTGCTGGAAAGGCGTGCGGCAGAACAGGGCTGTGAGATCCGGTTTGCAAAGCCGGAGGATGCTGTGGTCACACAGGAAGATTACCGGGGACAGACATTTTCTTACGGAGGGATGAAGGATCTGAAGATCCGGCTGGCGGGAACCTGTCAGATCATCAATGGGATGACTGCATGGGAGGCTGTCCGGGCGGCGGAAGATGCTGCGGGGATGCAGATCCGGGAGGAGGAGATACGCAGGGGCTTTGAGAAAACCCGTTGGCCGGGAAGGTTTACCTGCTTGAGGGAAGCGCCTGTGTTTTTAGTAGACGGGGCCCACAATGCAGACGGGGCCCGCTGGCTTAAAGCCTCTGTGGAACGCTATTTTCTAGGGCGGAGACTGTTTCTCATTATGGGAGTATTCCGGGATAAGGAATATGAACGAATGGCACAGATTATGGCTCCTCTGGCAGAACGGATCTATACGGTCAACCTGCCGGATGAAAAGCGAAGCCTGTCTGCGGAGAAATTGAAAAAGACGGCGGGGGTTTATTGTAAGGGAACGGTTCTGGCAATGGACGGAATTGACCAGGCAGTAGAGGAAGCTATGCGGGACGCAGGGGAGAGGGATGTGATCCTGGCCTTTGGGTCACTGTCCTATCTGGGCAGAGTCATGGAAGTAGTGCAAAAGAGACTGCCGGATAAAGGCAGTGCCAAGTGAATTATGAAACAGAGAGGTAGGGAACATGATAGATCAGGAGAAGGTAAAACAGGCAGTCCGTCTGTTTTTGGAAGGAATCGGAGAGGATCCGAAGCGGGAAGGGCTGATAGAGACACCGGACCGGATCGCCAGGATGTGTGAGGAAATCTACGGCGGGCTGGAAGAGACGGCAGAAACACATCTTAGGAAAACATTTCGGGCTGAGGAGCGGGGAATGGTGCTGGAGAAGGACATTGCATTTTACTCGACCTGCGAGCACCACCTGCTGCCGTTTTTCGGGAAAGCCCATATCGCCTATATCCCGGACGGGAGAGTGGTGGGCTTGAGCAAGCTGGCCCGGGCTGTGGAGGTCTATGCAAGGAGACCCCAGATCCAGGAGCAGCTGACCGGACAGATCGCGGATGCATTAATGCGAGAGCTTCGTCCCAAAGGGGCTATGGTGATGGTTGAGGCGGAGCATATGTGCATGACCATGCGGGGGATCAAAAAGCCGGGAAGCCGGACCGTGACGGCAGCAAAGCGGGGGTGTTTTTTGGAGGATCCGGAATTGGTACATATGTTTTACGCAATGCTCGGACAGGGGCGGTAGAGATGGAGTAAGATTGATCGTAAGCCTGAATAGAAAAGAAAGGAACGGCAGTATGAAGGCGATTGAGGACATCCGAAATCATCCGCTGTATGTGGAAGCATATAAAAAATTAGAGCAGGAAGAACAGGAACGGATCTTTTGCTGTCATCAGATGGAGCATCTGCTGGACGTGGCGCGGATCGCATACATCCAAAGCCTGGAGCAGAAGTTGGAGATCCGCAAGGAAGTCATCTATGCGGCCGCGCTTCTGCATGACATCGGAAAATACAGGCAGTATACGGAAGGCATCCCCCATGAAAAGGCTTCTGCTGAGATTGCGGAGGTGATTCTGAACGAGCTCTCGGAGAATTTTTTTTCGGAAACAGAAAAAGCTTCCATACTTCGGGCCATCCTGGGGCACCGCAGGCTGCGGGAGGATATGGAGGTGTTGGAAAGGCTGATCTATACCAGCGACAAGCTGTCCCGGAAGTGTTTTGCATGTAAGGCGCAGGAAGAATGTGACTGGGATGCGGGTAAGAAGAATTTCGCGCTGGAAATTTGAAAGCTGTTCAAAAACGGCATAAACAATCAGGGCAGGAAATAATGAAACAGGCAATTTGACATCACAGGAAAGGCACAAGGAGAACAAAATGCAGATTGGCGGAAAATCATTTGACATTGGACACAGGACTTACATTATGGGGATACTGAATGTGACCCCGGATTCTTTTTCGGACGGAGGCCGTTTTCAGGATATGGACGCGGCGCTGCGTCATGCACAGGAGATGATCCGGGACGGGGCGGATATCCTGGATGTGGGCGGGGAATCTACACGCCCGGGGCATGTGCAGGTTTCAGAGGAGGAAGAGATCCGGCGGGTCGTGCCTGTGATCCGAAGCTTAAAAGAACAGTTTGACATCCCCGTATCGATCGATACATATAAAAGCAAAGTGGCCCGGGCCGCGTTGGATGCCGGGGCGGATCTGGTCAACGACATCTGGGGACTGAAATATGACCGGGAGCTGGCCGGCGTGATCGCGGAATACGGCGTGCCCTGTTGCCTGATGCATAACCGGGAAAAGGCAGAGTACAAAGACTTTATCCCGGAGGTGCTGGACGACCTGAGGGAATCTCTGCGGCTGGCAGAGGCGGCAGGGATTTCCCGGGAGCAGATTATCCTGGATCCGGGCATCGGTTTTGGAAAAACCTGTGAAATGAATCTGGAAATGCTGAAGCATCTGGAGGACTTGAACAGCCTTGGATACCCCATACTGCTGGGAACGTCCAGAAAGTCAGTTATCGGACTGACCCTGGACCTTCCGGCGGACCAGAGGGAAGAGGGGACTCTGGTGACGACAGTGCTGGGGATCAAAAGCGGCTGCTCCTTTGTGAGAGTCCACGATGTAAAGGCGAATGCACGCGCAGTCAAAATGACAGAGGCAATCCTGCGGGAGCATGATTTACGTGGATGAGTTTCCATGAATCAACGGGTCAGGCGGATATGCTGCATATCTATTTGGCGTTTGCGGCGAGGGGAAGAAAATCCCACATAGTTTAGACTGCTTCGGCGAATGGGGAGGTATTATGGATAAAATCAAGATAGAAAATCTGGAAATATTTGCAAAGCATGGTGTGTTTCCAGAGGAAAATAAACTGGGGCAGAAGTTTCTTGTATCAGCAGACCTGTATACGGATACCCGGAAAGCAGGAAATACGGATGCATTGGATGCGTCGATTGACTATGGAGAGGTCTGCCATTTTATAGAGACATTTATGAAAGAGCATACCTTTTCATTGATCGAGCGCATAGCGGAGCGGCTGGCGGAGGAACTGCTCCTTCATATCCCGGGGCTGGAAAAGGTAGGGCTGGAAGTGAAAAAGCCCTGGGCGCCCATCGGGCTTCCGCTGGAATCCGTATCCGTGGAAATCCTGCGGCAGTGGCATACGGTATATATTGCCCTCGGCTCCAATATGGGGGACAGGAAGGCATATCTGGATCAGGCAGTGCGGGCGCTGGATTCCCTGGCAAAGCATCCTGTGAAAGATGACCGGGGAGGTGTTCTTTTGGCCGGGGCTGTGGAACGAGTATCCGGCTACTATGAGACTCCGCCCTATGGGATGACGGAGCAGGAGGACTTTTTGAATGCATGTCTCAGGCTGCGCACGCTGCTGACACCCCGGGAATTGCTGGATGAGCTTCACCGGATCGAGCAGGAGGCCGGAAGAGAACGGGTCATACACTGGGGGCCGCGCACACTGGATCTGGATATTATTTTTTACGATGACCTGGTACTGGAAGCCGCGGATTTATGCATCCCTCATGTGGAGATGCATAAGAGGAAATTTGTACTGGAACCGCTCTGTGAGATCGCGCCGTATCTGCGCCACCCAGTATACAAAAAGACCGTACAGGAAATGCTGGAATCGGTATCATAAAACCGAAGGGAGCGGAAAGAATGTAACAAGCTTTCCGCTCCACGCAGATCAAAGTTATATTTTTCTTTTTACGCAGAGAACAACCGGGCAGATCCCGCTTACAAAACTTTTCTGAAAAACAGTTCCATAGGCTGATCAAACGGCGTGTTATGAAATATCAATCCGCCGCAATCGATATATCCCAGTTTTCGATAGAAATGCTGTGCTCCTTCATCCGCCTGCGTGGAGAGCAAAGTCATCGGATAACCCTGCTCCTTCATTTCCCTTTCCCAATCGAGGATGGCCTGTTTTCCAAATCCAT
Organism: Lachnospiraceae bacterium; assembly: GCA_910575475.1. Classification (GTDB taxonomy): domain Bacteria; phylum Bacillota; class Clostridia; order Lachnospirales; family Lachnospiraceae; genus Schaedlerella. Next base: position 50,760 of record CAJTGD010000024.1, read on the forward strand.
TCCCGCGATGCTCCTCTTTGAGGAATATCAGATTCAAAAATGGAAGAGTATCCCACAGTATACAGTGCGCCAGGATCCCGATCCGCTGATTTCCTTCCCAGATTACGTAACCGGACTTTGTATAGATTCGATTGGCATAGCCGGTATCATCCACATGTTTATCAAGGCTCATTACAAATTCTTTATCATGAGCTGTTATAGCTTTTATTTCCACATTTTTTCACCACCTGAAAGAGCTATTTTATGCTTATGATATATCAAGCCACTGGATAAATGCGGTTTTATCCGTACTGTTATACCCGCATCTTTTATAAAAATCAAGAGTCTCCTTCTTCCGGCTCCCAGTCATCAGCATCATTTTATAACAATTGCAGTCTTTGGCAATCTGTTTGGCATATTCCAGACATTCAGATGCCAGGCCCTGACCTCTGTAATCCTTATGAGTAACAATATTTTCCAAAAAGGCATATGGACGTACATTGCGTGTCAGATTGGGAATGATAACACATACACAGGAAGACACGATTTTTCCGTTTATTTCATTTACGATCAGGTGATGATTCTGATCTTCTAAAATCTGCTCCCATGCACCTGACAGGCGGTCGGACTGCTCCGGAATGGATTCTTCATGCAGATTTAGATATAATTCCAACAATTCTTCTAAGTCCTCTTTCTTAGCTTCCCGTATCATACGGACTGCCCCCTCCCTTAAAATGATGATTTATGCAAAATGCAGATACTGATCGTTCGCAAGCATTATTATATCGCAGCGGCGTTATGAATGGAATAGATTTTGTTTTTTTATTTTCGATATTTGGCTCTTTATCGACCGCTGAATAATGGCTTTACACTCAAAAGTCCTTTTGTTATAATGGGGCTGTTGGAAAATAGATAGTTCCTAAGCAGGGGAGGGACGCAAAATGATGGAGATCTACTATGTGGAAGATGATGAAAATATATCCCGGAGTGTGAGTGAATTTCTCGGAAAATACGGCTACAGGGTTTCCGTTTTTCCAACCATTGCGGATGCGAAGCAGGCTTTGAAGCAGGCGTGTCCGACCCTGATGCTGGTAGACTGGAACATGCCGGACGGCAATGGGAATCTGCTGGTCCGGTGGATCCGCGCAAACTGGAAGGAGCTTCCAATCATGTTTCTCACGGTCCGGGGCGATTCCTGCGATGTGATCTCCGGTTTCCAGAATGGGGCGGATGACTATGTGACCAAGCCCTTTGAGCTGGATGTCCTGCTCCTGCGCATCAGTGCTCTGCTGCGCAGGACAGGGGATGTTTCCGGGCAGTACCTGTCCTGTGATTCGATCGCACTTGACCAGAAGCGGATGCTGGTTTTCTGCGATACGGAGGAAATCTGCCTGAGCCCGCTGGAATATCAGGTGCTTTTCTATTTGCTCCGGCACAAAGGGAAAACAGTCACTAGAAGGAAATTACTGGAGGAAATCTGGGACATCAACGGAAATTATGTAAACGACAATACGCTCACCGTGACGATCAAGCGCCTGCGGGAAAAGCTGCACCAGCCCCTCTGCCTGAAAACGGTCCGGAGCGTGGGATACCGGATGGAGGATTCGAAATGAACAAAAGAAAAAAACAGGGCAGTTGTTCCAAGATGCGTTCTGCATTTCCGGCAGGGAATCTGTTCATACTGACAGGGATCGTATTATCGGTGAGCCTGGCGGCGGCTTCTTTTACCGCATTTTTTCTGACCAGGTACTATAACCGGATGCAGATCCGTACATTGAGCACCATATGTCAGGGAATCCTGGAAAACCAGCCGGATGCAGAAGGGGAGGTTTTGTCAGCGCTGAAGGAACATCAGGAGCGGCCGGATACTCTGACAGATGAAAATGAAAACATCATTCTGGCATATGGCTACCGGCAGGCAGATTTTTTGCAGCCGGCCCAAAGATATGGAACGTGTTTTGCGGCCGCAGGCTTTCTGGCTGGGGGACTGGTGTTTTTGCTCCCCTATTCGCTTTGGCGCAGGAAGGAGAAGGAAAGGATCCATGCACTGACGGATTATCTGGAACAGGTCCGCACAGAGGATGGAGGCGCCCTCTTTCCGGCTGCGGAAGATGAGTTTTCCCAACTGCAGGATGAGATTTATAAAACGGTAACGGAGCTGCACCAGACGAGGGACGCGGCATGGAAAGCCAAAAATCATTACGCGGAAAATCTTGATCACATCGCGCATCAGATTAAAACCCCGATCACATCACTTTCTCTGTCAGCACAAATGATGCATCAAAATCCTTCCCCAAAGCATTTCGAACAGATCCGCCTGCAGCTTTCCCGGCTGACACATCTGGCGGATGCCCTGCTGCTCTTATCCCGGATCGATGCCGGCGTACTGCCTTTGGAGCGTACAAAGACGGATGTGTTCACGGTCCTTATGCTGGCGGCCGATCAGCTCCGGGAATTATTTTTAAAGGCAGGTGTCTCTGTCTGGATTCCTGAAATGGAAGAAACCGTGATCTGCGCGGATCTGGAATGGACGATGGAAGCCGTCATAAACCTGATGAAAAACTGCATGGAGCACACCCCGCCCGGAGGAAGCGTCTGCTGTTCCTGTGAGCAGACTCCCCTCTACACACAGATCCGAATCCAAGACAACGGAACGGGATTTTCGGAGGAAGATCTGCCGCACATTTTTGAACGGTTTTACCGGGGAAAAAATGCGAAGGACGGCGGAATCGGTATCGGGCTGGCTATGGCAAAGGCGATCATTGAGAGTCAGAACGGGACGGTCACGGCTGAAAATCCTGCGGACGGCGGTGCCTGCTTTGAAATCCGATTCTATAGGTAGGCAATCAATTTGCTGCTCAAATTGGTTACATATATCCAGAGGAATTACTTAGAAAATGACGGAACGGCTATTATGGGATGCGCTTTGAGTTGATCTCCGGAGCAGGACCGTCACTGAGCTGTCACTTTATTTTGATATAATAGGTTGTGGACAGAAAAGATAAAGGAGGCGTTGAAGCTTGGAGATTTTGAAGTGTGAAGATATCAGAAAAGTGTATGGCAGCGGCAGTCATCAGGTGATTGCCTTGGACGGGATTGACCTGTCCGTGGAAAAAGGGGAATTTGTGGCGATCATCGGGGCGTCCGGCTCCGGAAAATCTACACTGCTCCACATTCTGGGCAGTGTGGACCAGCCGTCCCAGGGGAGGGTCCTGATCGAGGGGACGGATATTTCAACCCTGAACCGGACCGAATCGGCGATCTTTCGCCGCAGGAAGGTGGGGCTGGTGTATCAGTTCTATAATCTAATCCCCACGCTCACCATCCGGAAAAATATCCTGATGCCGCTTCTGCTGGATAAAAGGAAGCCGGATCCGAAGCTTTTTGACCGGATCGTAACGACCCTGGGAGTCGCCGACAGGCTGGAAGCCCTGCCAAACCAGCTCTCCGGCGGACAGCAGCAGCGGGCGGCCATAGCCAGATCCCTGATCTACCGGCCGGCTCTGTTGCTGGCGGACGAGCCCACCGGCAACCTGGACCGGAAAAATTCCAGAGAGATCCTGGATCTGCTGAAATTGTCCAACCGGAATCTGGAACAGACTATGATACTGATCACCCATGATGAGAAGGCAGCACTGGAAGCCGACCGGATCGTTACCATAGAGGACGGGCGCATCATCCGGGATGAGAAGCGGAGGTGACAGACGATGTGGAAGGACTATTCAAAAGGATATCTTAAAAATAACAGGGCATCCGGTATTTCCGTGATGACGGCGGCTTTTATTTCCGCGCTGCTTTTGTCTCTGCTGTGCAGTCTGTTTTATAACCTGTGGGCCTATGAGGTGGAGAGGGTGAAAGCAGATGTAGGGGACTGGGAAGGACGGCTCACCGGAGAGATCAGCGGGGAGGACCTGGAGCTTATCCAAAATTATGGAAATGTGGAAAGGGCAGTTTTCAGTGAAGGGCCTTCTGAGGGACAGGAGGAGAGTGCAGATCTTTATTTTAAGGATAAAAGAAGCATCTTTCAGGACATGCCCCGGATTGCGGAACTGGCAGGGCTTTCGGAGAAAGATGTGACCTGCAACTATGAGCTTTTAAACCTGTATCTGATCCGGGATCCAGAGGACCCGGCCCTCCGCTGGGTGTTCCCTTTCTTTCTGGCGGTGGTCCTGTTTGCATGCCTTTCTCTGGTCATGGTCATCCACAATGCCTTCGCAGTGACCATGAATTCCAGGATCCGGCAGTTTGGTATTTTTTCCAGTATTGGGGCAGCGCCGGGGCAGATCAGGACCTGCCTTCTGCAGGAGGCTTTTTGGCTCTGTACATTGCCGATCCTGACGGGAAATCTGCTGGGCATTCTGATCAGCATGGTAGTCATGAAATGGACCAACGTGATCCTGGCGGATGTGGAAAGACATCTGGTACTGCCGTTTCAGTATCATCCTCTGATATTGGTCTTGTCTATTCAGGTTTCCGTTATCACCGTGTGGATCTCCGCCTGGATCCCGGCACGGAAAATGGGCAGGCTCACCCCTTTGGAGGCCATCAAAAATACCGGGGAGCTGCAGTTGAAAAGGAAGCGCGATTCCCGGTTCTTATCCTGTTTCTTCGGGATAGAGGGGGAGCTTGCGGGAAATGCGCTGAAAGCACAGAAAAAGGCGATGCGGACCGCGTCTATTTCTCTGACCCTTTCGTTTCTGGCCTTTTCCTTTATGATGTGCTTTTTTGCGATTATGAGGATCAGCCAGAGGGAGACCTATTTTGAAAAGTATCAGGATGCCTGGGATATCATGGCGGAGGTAAGGGATACAGAGATTGACGTGTTTGATGAGACCGATGCCCTGCAAATGCTTTCCGGAGTGCGCAGCAGTGTGGTGTACCAGAAGGCAGCGGCCAAACGGGTCGTGGCAGAAACGGAGCTCAGTGAAGAAATGCGGGCGGCGGGAGGACTGGAAAATGCGCCGGCAGAGTATGTTTCTCACGTCCCGGAGGGATGGCTGGTGAATGTGCCGCTGGTGATCCTGGATGACGACGGATTTTCGGAATACTGCAGGCAGATCGGGGTCAAACCCCGGCTGGACGGCGCGGTGATCCTGAATCAGACACGGGATGCCGGGGATCCCAATTTCCGGGAACGGCGCAGTTTCCCCTATCTGGCAGGAAACGGGCAGACGACCGTGTTGCAGCCGGCAGAAGCGATAACTCTGGAAAATGGAAATCGACGGGAGGATTGGACAGCGGAGCTGCCGGTGATCGCATATACACAGGAAGCCCCTGTTCTGCGGGAGGAATATGGGACTCTGGATTTTTATGAGCTGGTGCATGTGATTCCGGTTTCGGTCTGGAAAGAGATCAAAGGGAAGATCAGCGGACAGGAGGAAAATGTATGGATCCGAATCCTGGCAGGGAACGAGGTGACGCTGAAAGAGCTGAATGAAGTGGAAGAGGAGGTCTCAAAGCTTTTGGGAGGCAGGTATGACATTGAGATTGAAAACCGGATCCAGGCCAGGTTGGATAATGTCAATATGATTCATGGAATGACAATGATACTCAGCGTTTTCTTCATCCTGCTGGCGTTGATCGGAATCGGGAACGTATTTTCCAATACGTTTGGATTTGTACGGCAGAGGAAACGGGAGTTTGCGCGCCTGCTCTCTGTGGGAATGACCCCGGAGGGGATGAAAAAGGTGTTCTGCGTAGAGGCTCTTGCGATTGCCGGACGGCCGGTGCTGACTGCGCTGTCTGTGACTGTAGCGGCGGTAATCCTTTTTCTGAAGATCAGCTATCTCGATCCGATGACATTCATCCGGGAAGCGCCGCTGATGCCGATATTTGCGTTTCTGCTGCTGATCTTTGGCTCTGTTGCGCTGGCATATTATCTTGGAGCAAGGAAGCTCATGGGGAGCAGTCTGGCAGATGCCCTTCGGGATGATACGGTGATGTGAAAGATCACGCCGGGCCAATCGCCTCTTGGCTGACCCGGCGGAGTTACTTAAAAGCGGATTGCGATCGAATATTGAAGTGCATGTAATCTAATAATAGTGCTTGCATTGTAACGACAAAAGCGTTACAATTAGAAAAACTAGGAGGTGTTATGATGGAAAAAACAGCAACGTTAAATTTGAGAGTGAATCCGACGGTAAAGGAGCGGGCAGAGGAAGTGCTGTCAAAGTTAGGAGTTCCGATGTCTACAGCGATTGATATATATTTGAATCAAATTTCACTTACAGGCGGAATTCCATTTTCGGTTTCTTTGCCTAAAGCCCCGCTTTCCATTCATGCGGATGCAATGACAAATGAGGAAATCCGGCAGAAATTAGAAAAAGGGTACGATGATATAGCTGCAGGCAGAGTACAGAATGCAGCAGAGGCATTTGCAAAATTCAGGGAGAATCATTGAGATGAAACAGTATACGGTTGAGATTACAAATGAGGCATTGGCAGATATGGAGCAGATTTACAATCATATTGCCTATGCTCTGCAGGCTCCGGAAAATGCAATGGATCAATACAATCGGATTGCAGATGCAATTTTGACATTGGATACATTAGCAGAACGTATCCATATTATGGAATCCGTACAGGAGAGAAGAAGAGAAATAAGACGATTGTTGGTAGATAATTATTCTGTTTTTTATGTGATATAAGAAGATAAAGTGATTGTTACGAATGTTCTGTATAGTGCGTCGGATATTGAAAGGCGATTAAGGGACAGCTGATCGGGACGCTCAGCAAAACGCTATTTTGCGAAAAGGCCGGATGATCATAATGGAAAGCCTTTTGATATGATATATTGAAGCAGGAGGCTGTCGGAAAATGCTGTTTGTCCGCAATACATTGTTGTGAGAACTGGTGAATCACAGCAACATATTGCTGGCTAACAGTCATTTTCCGACAGCCTCCTGCTTTCTATATTTGGACGTATTATTCCTGTTTAAATCCACTGCTTTTATGAATGGAAGAATCTGCTGTTCAGACCTTTTACAGCAGATTTTCAAAGGTATCGTAAAACGTAGGGAAGGACACATCTACACAATGGCTGTCCAGGATTTTGGTATGCCCCTCGGCAGCCAGAGCCGCAATACTGAATGCCATGGCGATCCGGTGGTCCAGAAGTGTGTGGATGGTCGCCCCGTGCAGGGAATTGCCGCCGCGGATCACCATGCCGTCGGCGGTGGGGATGGCATCACAGCCCATGGCTTTCAGGTTGTCGGTGACAGTTTCGATGCGGTCGGATTCTTTGACCTTCAGCTCTGCCGCATCCCGGATAAAGGTGGTTCCCTCTGCCAGCGCTGCCATGACCGCAATGACCGGGATCTCATCGATTAGGGCGGGAATGATCTCTCCCTTGATCGTAATCCCGTGGAGATGGCTTGTGCGCACCAGGATATCGGCAACCGGTTCGCCGCCTTCCTTTCGCTGATTCAGAAGCGTGATGTCGCCCCCCATATCCTCGCAGACCGTCAGGATTCCGGCGCGGGTGGGATTGATACCGACATTTTTGATCAGGATCTCGGAATCCGGGACCAGCAGTCCGGCGGCAATAAAATAGGCTGCCGAAGAGATATCTCCGGGCACGGTGATCTTCTGTCCGTACAGCTCTTCACAGGGCCGGATCACGGCGGTAGCTTTCGGGGTGCCGTCCAGAGCGTGGACCGAGCGCAGATCGGCGCCGAATTCCCGCAGCATCAGCTCCGTATGGTTCCGGGACAGGCTGGGTTCGGTCACGGAAGTCTCTCCGTCCGCATAAAGCCCGGCAAGCAGGATGCAGGATTTGACCTGGGCGGAGGCCACCGGAGAATCGTAGCGGATCCCGTGAAGCCGGGCCGGAGTAATGTACAGCGGCGCGCAGTCATTTCTCAGGATGCTGGAAATGTTTGCTCCCATCTGCCGCAAAGGCTCGATGATCCGCTTCATGGGACGGGAATTTAAGGATTCATCCCCGGACAGCTTGGAGTCAAAGGGCTGCCCGGCCAGGATCCCGGAGATCAGCCTTGTGGTGGTGCCGCTGTTTCCCACATCCAGAAGATTGTCCGGCGCGGTTAAGCCGTGAAGCCCTTTTCCGTGTATCAGGACGGAATCCCCTTTTTTCTCAATCTCAATTCCCAGTCTGCGGAAGCAGTCCATGGTGGACAGGCAGTCCGCCCCCTGGAGCACATTGTGTACCTCGGTGGTGCCCTTGGCGATGGAGCCGAACATGATGCTGCGGTGGGAGATGGATTTGTCCCCAGGTACGGTGACCTCTCCTTTTAAACCAGTGATGTTTGTTAATTCCATAATGTATCGATCCTTTCCTGTTGGTCTCTATACTTCATACACGATATACCGGTGCTTTTTCAGCAATTCCGTAGCCTTGGCCGAGGCGTTTTCATCGTAAAATTCAATCCGCAGCACCCCTTCTTCAAATTCCCGGTTATGGATGATGCCGATATTCTTGATGTTGACCATATTGCTGGCCAGGATGGTGGCGATGGTGGCAATCCCTCCGGCCTCATCGATGATGTCGCAGTATACGGCAAACTGCTTCTTGATGGGCCCGGAAGAGCCTTCGGGCATGGAATTGCGGTAATCCCGGGAAGACTCAAAGATGGAATAGAGGGTCTGTTCCGATCCCTGATCCACCGCCTGCTTTGCGTCTGTCAGAGTTTGGATGAATTCCCCCAATATTTGGGAAATATTTTCCCTGTTTTTGAGGCAGACCTGCTGCCACATGACAGGAGAAGAGGAGGCAATGCGGGTAATATCCTTGAAGCCGCCTGCTGCCAGCATCTTCATCAGTTCTTCCCGGGTATCATGCTCCTTAACAAAATTGACCAGGCTTGCCGCCAGGATATGGGGCAGATGGCTGATGGCGCCGGTCACATAATCGTGCTGCCGATAGTCCAGAATGATGGGCAGCGCTTTCAGAGATTCCACGAAGGCGCGGTAAGACTGCACCTGCGCTTCGGAAACCTTTGCGGACGGCGTCAGGATATAGTAGGCATTTTCGATCAGATGCGGCTTTGCATTGACAAATCCGTTTTTTTCCGATCCGGCCATGGGATGTCCGCCGATGAAATGCTCTTCCAGCCCCAGGGAAATGACCTTCTCATGGATGGAGGTCTTGACGCTTCCTACATCCGTCAGGATGCAGTCCGGGCTGAGAACATTTTTGACCTGGCTCAAGTAAGCCGTGTTGCAGGAAACCGGGGCGCACAGGAAGATATAGCTGCAGTCCCGGAAGTTGTCGTCAATGGAAGAGCAGGAGGTGTGGATGATCCCCTCCTGTACGGCCAGGGCCAGGGTTTCTTTATTTTTATCAAATGCAAGGATCTCACAGTCGGGATGATACTGGCGGATCGCCTTGGCGATGGAGCCGCCGATCAGGCCCAGGCCGATGAAACCTGTTTTCTTTACGGGCATGGTGGGTATCCTCTCTTTATCAAATTTAGGTTGTAATGAAAAAACCAAAAATATTTTAGCATTTTGGGAGCGGAAAATAAAGGGAAAATAAAAAAAGATGTAGAAATTCTGTGAAAAATTCATAAAAGAGTTGTAATAAGGGCAGAAGTTTAGTACAATATTTACAGAGTGTGTACGGCTGCGGTAGGAAAGAGAGAAAATGGATTTGTGCAGTATACGGAATGTACGGATGATATGGAGAGGATTTCCGAGCAGATGCGCATAAATATAGAAACAAGGAGGCAGCAGCATGAAGGTTTACAGAACGGATGAGATCAGAAACGTAGTATTGCTTGGACATGGGGGCAGCGGGAAGACGAGCCTGGTGGAGGCAATGTTATATGTATCCGGAGCTACAAAGCGTATGGGCAAGGTTTCCGAGTCCAATACGGCAAGTGATTTTGATAAGGAAGAGCAGAAGAGAGGATTTTCCATCAGTACAAGTATTGTACCGATCGAGTGGGAAAAGGCCAAGATCAATATATTGGACACCCCGGGATACTTCGATTTTGTCGGGGAGGTAGAAGAGGCGGTTTCTGCGGCGGACGCGGCAGTGATCGTGGTATCCGGCAAGGCCGGGGTACAGGTAGGTACGGAGAAGGCATGGGAGCTTTGTGAGAAGTACCATCTGCCCCGTATGATCTACGTGACAGAGATGGATGTGGATGATGCCAGCTTCCGTCAGGTTGTGGAAGATCTGACCGCAAGATACGGCAAGAAGATCGCGCCTCATTTCCAGCCGATCCGTGAGAACGAGAAGCTGGTCGGATATATCAATATCATCAAGAACGCGGGAAGAAGATATACGGGTATCGGACAGAGAGAAGAGTGCGAGATCCCGGATTACTGCCAGGAGAACCTGGAGACCCTGCGGGATGCCCTGATGGAAGCAGTGGCAGAGACCAGCGAAGAGTTTATGGACCGCTATTTCAACGGCGAGGAATTTTCCGTAGAGGAGATCCGCGCGGCAATGCGTACCGAAGTGATGGGCGGAGACATCGTACCGGTGGCTATGGGTTCCAATATCGAGGCGCAGGGCACGGCGAACCTGCTGTCCGATATCGTGCGTTTCTTCCCCAGCCCGGACAAGAGAAGCTGTGCGGGGATCAACCGGACGACCAACGATATCTTTGAAGGCAATTATGACTTCTCCAAGGCGAAGACCGCTTATGTCTTCAAGACCATGGTAGATCCGTTTATCGGAAAATATTCCTTTGTAAAGGTATGCTCCGGCGTGCTTAAAGGTGACGACGTGCTGTACAACGCGGGCAGCGAGGCAGAGGAAAAGCCGGGCAAGCTCTATATCATGAGCGGCAACAAGCCCACAGAGGTGAGCGAATTATTCGCGGGCGACATCGGCGCCATCGCGAAGCTGGCGAATACGAAGACAGGCGATACCCTTTCCACCAAGAATACACAGGTGCTGTATTCCAAGACAGAGTATTCCGTACCTTATACATATATGAGATACCGTGTCAAGAACAAAGGCGAGGAGGATAAGGTATCCCAGTCGCTGGCGCGTATGATGGCGGAGGACGTGACCCTGAAGGCTGTCATTGACAGCGAGAACCGCCAGTCCCTGCTCTACGGCATGGGCGACCAGCATCTGGAGATCGCGGTCAGCAAGCTTCTGTCCAGATACAAAGCAGAGATCATCCTGGAGACGCCGAAGGTGGCCTTCCGCGAGACGATCCGCAAGAACTCCGACGTGGATACCAAGTATAAGAAGCAGTCCGGTGGACACGGACAGTACGGCCATGTCAAGATGAAGTTCGAACCCTCCGGAGATCTGGAGACTCCGTATGTATTTGAAGAGATCGTAGTCGGCGGCGCGGTGCCGAAGAACTACTTCCCGGCAGTGGAAAAGGGACTCCAGGATTCCGTGGTGAAGGGACCTCTGGCCGGATATCCGGTCGTCGGCGTGAAAGCCATCCTTTACGATGGATCCTACCATCCGGTAGATTCCTCAGAAATGGCATTCAAGACCGCAACCTGCCAGGCCTTCAAAAAAGGCTTCATGGAGGCATCCCCGGTTCTCTTAGAGCCGATCGCGTCCTTGAAGGTGACGGTTCCGGACAGCTACACCGGCGACGTGATGGGAGATCTGAACAAGCGCCGCGGCCGTGTACTGGGCATGAACCCGATCGCAGGCGGCAAGCAGGTGATCGAGGCCGACATCCCCATGACAGGATTGTTCGGATACTGCACGATCCTGCGTTCCATGACCGGCGGAAGAGGAACCTATGAGTATGCATTTGCAAGATACGAGCAGGCTCCGTCCGACGTACAGGAAAAGGAGATTGCCGCGCGCGCAGCAGCGGAAGCATAAAAAATAAAAAAAGCGATACAGAAAGCCTGCCACTGGCAGCCTTTCTGCATACGATGGTATACAGAACAGCAGGCATAAGACTTGTCTGCTGTTTTCCTGTCCTCATTTTTTTGAAAAAAATGGAATTCTGTGAATAAGAATACCAGTGTGAAATTTTTTTGAATCCATATAATAATGACAAAGCTGAAAAACGGATACCAAAATCTGCGGTATTCGTTTTTGTATGTCTTTCGAATCTGTAGGTACAGCTCTTTATTTTTCGGCTTTGGGTATAAATGGAAGATACACGTGAGAAAATGAGAACAGGAAGGATGTAAGGCGGCATGAAGAACAAAGGAATCAAAAGTATGATCCTGGCGGCAGTCTTCTTTTCCGGGCTGCTGGCTTCAGGGTGTCTGGGATGGGCGGCGGCAGGCTATGTTCCTCAGGAAGAGGTCAGCACCGTTGAGATCGGGGAGGATACGGTCCTGGTAGGCGGGATGCCCGTGGGGATCTATATGGAAACAGACGGAGTTCTCGTCCTGGATACACAGACCATTGAGGGCGTGGACGGGCTGGAGCACGATCCGGCGGGCAATCTGGTAAAATCCGGCGACTATATCGTCGGGATCAACCAGGAAGAGGTCAGCGGAAAGGACGACCTGATCCAGGTTCTGAAAAATCTGACCGACAAGGACGTGGTGCTGACTCTGCGCAGGGAGGATGAGACGGTGGACGTGCGCCTGGAGGCAGTGGAAAATGCTCCCAATGATTATAAGCTTGGGATCTGGGTTCGGGACAATGTACAGGGACTGGGGACCATTACCTTTCTGAACCAGAACAGCAGGTTCGGCGCCCTGGGGCATGGGATCCATGACGCGGATACCAATGTGCTGATGGAGATCGAGGACGGAAGCCTCTATAAGACCAGCATCCGTTCGATATTAAAAGGTGAATACGGGATTCCGGGTAGCATGGAAGGCCTGATCGTATATAATTCGTTTAACCGGCTTGGAACCATCGACAAAAATACGGAGGCCGGAATCTACGGGGCAGTGGAGAAGATCGACGACCTGTTCCAGGAGCAGATCCCGGTTCAGGTAGCCGCGAAGGAGGAAATCCATACAGGGGAGGCGGTGATCCGCTGTTATCTGGAGGATGAGATCCGGGAATATGCGGTCATGATCAACGGTGTGGATCCGGAACCGAAGGAGATCAACAAGGGGATCGTATTTCAGGTGACAGATCAGGAACTTCTCGACAAAACAGGAGGGATCATTCAGGGAATGAGCGGTTCGCCGATCCTCCAGGACGGAAAGCTTGTCGGCGCGGTGACCCATGTATTTGTCAATGATCCGACAAAAGGATACGGAATCTTTGCGGAAACAATGGTGCGCGAAGCGCAGTAACACGCGGATTTCCCGGCCCTTGGGAACAGAATCTGCTAAGAGAAGAATCAGATGCTTTGGAGGATGAACCGGAAACGGCCCGGATACAGTATCGACAGTTTCCGGCAGAAAGCGTGTAAAAATGAGAAATCTTCGACATTACATGTCGAATCATCACGGCAAAATATCCTTGATTCTGTAATCTTGTGTAGATATAATAAAACTTGATAGTGGTAATTCTGCAGTACAGAGACCTGTCTGGAGGAAAAGGTATGGAACAATTGACCGTAGCTATCGCTGATGACAATGAGAAAATGCTGAACATGCTCGATGAGATCATCAGTCTCGACAAAGAGCTGAGCGTAGTAGGAAAAGCGAAGAATGGCGAGGAAATGTGTCAGATCATCAAAGAAAAACAGCCGGACGTTGTCCTTCTGGATCTGATCATGCCGAAAATGGATGGTCTTACCGTCATGGAACATATCAATCATGACAAATCCATGTCGAAGCCGCCATATTTCATAGTTGTTACAGCAGTCGGACAGGAAAGAATTACAGAAGATGCTTTTGATAAAGGTGCAAATTACTATGTTATGAAACCGTTCAATAACGAGATCTTATTGAACAGGATTAAGACCGTAAGAAAGGTATTTCGAGGCCACGAAAGGAGAGCAGAAGAAGTAATAGAAAATACGCAGATTCGAGAAGATGACCTGGAAAATAGAGTTACAGATATGCTTCACGAAATTGGAATACCAGCCCATATCAAAGGATATCATTATCTGAGGGATGCTATCATCATGGCCGTAGAAGATATGGATGTCCTCAATGCGATTACCAAGGTGCTGTACCCAACTGTAGCGAAAAAGTACCAGACTACTTCCAGCCGGGTCGAGCGAGCCATACGGCATGCGATCGAAGTGGCGTGGAGCCGGGGGAAGCTGGATACATTGGATGAACTGTTTGGGTATACTGTGAGTAACGGAAAAGGAAAACCGACGAATTCTGAATTCATTGCTTTGATCGCCGACACAATTCAGCTGGAGTACAAGCATAGATAAAAAAGATAAAAAATCAATTCAAAAAAACACGATTTCACCGTTCAAGACAAAATTCCCAAAAGAAAAACAAAATTTAGCCAATATTCCTGCAAGATAAATCTTTTCAATGTACGAAAAATGAGTTATAATAACAATAATCATACTATTTTGAGGAGATACTAAGAAAGGGTCAGAGGTTTGTTAGCTATGAAAAACATTTTATTTGCAGCTTCAGAATGTGTACCATTTATTAAGACAGGAGGACTTGCAGATGTAGCAGGATCCTTGCCAAAGTATTTTGACAAGGAAAGATACGACGTGCGCGTTGTACTGCCGAAGTACAACTGTATGTACCAGAAGTGGAAGGACATGCTGGAATATGTAGATCACTTTTACATGAATCTGGCAGGACAGGACCGCTATGTAGGAATTTTGAAGTGCCAGTATGAGGGCGTACAGTTCTATTTTATTGACAACGAGCATTATTTCAACGGATTTGCGCCCTATGAGGGAGATCCGAAATGGAATATCGAAAAATTTGCTTTCTTCTCCAAGGCAGTGCTGAGTATCCTTCCGGTGATCGGATTCCGGCCGGATCTGATCCACTGCCATGACTGGCAGACAGGGCTGATCCCGGTATATCTTGATAATTTCCGGTATGCGGGAGAATATTACCGCGGGATCAAGACCATCATGACGATACATAACCTGAAGTTCCAGGGCGTGTGGGATACGAAGACGGTACGCGGCATCACAGGACTTCCGGAATACTATTTTGTTCCGGATAAGATGGAAGCGTATAAGGATGCCAACCTGTTAAAGGGCGGTATCGTTTATTCCGATAAGGTGACCACGGTCAGCCAGACCTATGCCGAGGAGATCAAGACGCCGTTCTACGGAGAAGCGCTGGACGGCCTGATGAACGCGCGGTCCAATGACCTCTGCGGGATTGTCAACGGACTGGACTATACGGACTGGAATCCGGAGACAGACAACCGGATCGCAAAGAACTTCAATATCGAGAACTTCCGTAAGCTGAAGCAGATGAATAAGCTGGCCCTTCAGGAGGAGCTTGGGCTGGATAAGGATGCCCATGTGATGATGATCGGTATCGTATCCCGCCTGACAGACCAGAAGGGATTTGACCTGATCGATTATGTGATGGACGAGCTCTGCCAGGATGCGGTGCAGATCGTGGTACTGGGAACAGGAGATCCGAAGTATGAGAACATGTTCCGTCATTTCGCATGGAAGTACTCCGGAAAGGTTTCCGCGAACATTTACTATTCCGATGAGCTGTCCCATAAGATCTATGCTTCCGTTGATACCTTCCTGATGCCGTCTCTGTTCGAGCCATGCGGGCTGAGCCAGCTGATGAGCCTCAGATACGGTACCCTGCCCATCGTGCGGGAGACCGGCGGCCTCAAGGATACGGTAGAGGCATACAATGAGTATGAGAAGACGGGAACCGGATTCAGCTTTACCAATTACAATGCACACGAGATGCTCAATACGATCCGGTATGCAGAGCAGATTTACTACGACAAGAAGAGGGACTGGAATAAGATGATAGAGCGGGCTATGGCACAGGACTTCTCATGGAACAATTCCACGAGACAGTATGAGGCCCTCTACAGAGATTTACTGGGAGAATAATTTCTAACTACGATACGAAAAAGACTGCCAGGGAGTGTGCGGAGCATGGATCATTTGATGAGAGAGGCTGTCCGATACCTGGGATATGGAAAACATGCGGTAGATGATCAGACACTGGGACTGATCGCGGATTCCTTCGGGAGTCTGCGGACACTCAGCAGCAGAAAGTCGGTCTACCGCATCTTTGATTTAGAGCAGGAGGACGGGGAGACCGTCTGGTTCGGGAGCCTGACCGTAAAGAGCAAAAGCCTGGGGAAAAATCTCCGGGGCTGTGATAAGATTGTGTTGTTCGGGGCCACCCTGGGAATCGGGGTGGACCAGCTTTTGTCCCGGACATCCAAAACGGATATGGCAAAAACCGTCGTGCTGCAGGCATGTGCCGCGGCACTTTTGGAGGAGTACTGTGATGAATGCCAGGAACGGATCCGGCAGGAGATGGAGTCGGAGGGCCGGTATCTGCGGCCCCGTTTCAGCCCGGGATACGGGGATTTCCCCATAGAGTGCCAGAGGGACATGGTCCGGATGCTGGATTGCGCCAAAAGCATCGGGCTGACCCTGACGGAGAGCTGTATGATGGCTCCGTCCAAATCGGTGACGGCTGTCATCGGGGCGGGCCGGGCTGCGGTCAGATGCCACAGACAGGGCTGTGAATCCTGTGAAAAACTAGACTGTATTTATAGAAGGGATACCTTATGATTAAAGATGATTTGGGAAAGAAGCTGCTGTTTTTCGACGGCGGGATGGGCACGCTGCTCCAGGCAAAGGGATTGAAGCCGGGAGAACTGCCGGAGACATGGAATGTAACACACGGGGAGGAGATCATCGGCATCCATCAGGCCTATATCGAGGCCGGGAGCGACCTTGTCCTGACCAATACATTTGGCGCCAATGCCCTGAAATTCCGGGATGGAGGCTATCCGCTGCAGGAGATCATAGAACAGGCGGTCAGCCACGTGAAGGAAGCGGCCCGCCGGGCAGGGCGCAGCGTCTATACGGCACTGGATGTAGGGCCCACCGGGAAGCTTTTAAAGCCTATGGGGGATCTGGAATTTGAGGCCGCATACGAAGCCTTTAAGCAGGCCATGGTCTACGGGGAACAGGCGGGCGCGGATCTGATCCACATCGAGACGATGAGCGATACTTATGAGATCAAGGCGGCGGTGCTGGCGGCAAAGGAGAACACGAAGCTGCCTGTGTTTGTGACCGCCATTTTTGATGAACGGAAAAAATTGCTCACCGGCGCGGATGTTCCTGCCGTTGTCAGCCTGCTGGAAGGCCTGCGGGTGGATGCCCTTGGGGTGAACTGCGGACTGGGGCCGGTTCAGGTGATGCCGGTTCTGGAAGAGCTTTTGGCCTGCGCATCCATTCCGGTGATCGTGAAGCCCAATGCCGGACTGCCGAAGCAGCGGGGCAATGAGACGTATTACGATGTGAGTCCGGAGGAATTTGCGCGGACCATGAAGGACATTGTGGAAAAAGGGGCGGCTGTCGTGGGAGGCTGTTGCGGGACCACGCCTAAGCATCTGGGCAGCATGAGCGAAGCCTGCCGGGGCATGTCCGTAAAGCCTGCGGAGAAAAAATCGTTTACCGTGGTCTCTTCTTATGGGCAGGCAGTGGTCCTGGGAAAGGGCTCCAGGATCATAGGAGAACGGATCAATCCCACCGGAAAGAAGAAGCTTAAGCAGGCTTTGAAGGACCGTGACCTGGATTATATTTTGAAGGAAGGCATCCTGCAGGAGGAAAACGGAGCCCATATCCTGGATGTGAATGTGGGGCTGCCGGATATCGATGAGACGGCCATGATGGTGGAGGCGGTGGAAGGGCTGCAGAGCGTCACCAGCCTTCCCCTACAGATCGATACGGTGGATGTGCGTGCCATGGAAGCGGCGCTTCGGATCTACAACGGAAAGCCCATGGTCAATTCGGTCAGCGGCAAGCAGGAATCCATGGATGCGGTGTTCCCTCTCATTGCAAAATACGGCGGTGTGGTGATCGGGCTGGCACTGGATGAAAAGGGGATTCCGGAGACGGCTGACGGCCGGGTACGGGTGGCAGAGCGGATCATCCGGGAAGCGGCGAAGTACGGGATCGAAAAGAAGGATATCGTCATTGACGTGCTGGCCATGACCATCAGCTCAGAGCCGGAGGGAGCGGCTGTGGCCCTGGAGGCCATCGGGCGGGTGCGCCGGGAGCTGGGGGTGCATACGGTACTGGGCGTGTCCAACATTTCCTTCGGGCTCCCCTGCCGTCCGATCCTGAATGCCAGCTTCTATATGATGGCCATGTACGCCGGACTCGGCGCCGGGATCGTGAATCCCTCTTCCGAGGCTATGATGGAGGCCTATGACGCATACCATGCCCTGATGGGCTTTGACGAGAACTGCAGCCGCTATGTGGAAAAATATGCGGGACGCAAGGCCCGGGGTACGTCGGCTCCGGCCGGGAGTATGGCGGTGCCTGAGTCCGGGGATAGGACTTCGGCGGGCCTTGCGGCAGGCGGCAAAGCGGAGCTTCCCGGCGGTGCCATGGGCCTTCAGACGGTAATCGAAAAAGGGCTGAAGGAAGAGGCATACCACATTACGGAAAGGCTGGTCCGGAACCAGGCCCCGCTGGATATCATCAATACCCATCTGATCCCGGCCCTGGATCATGTGGGAAAGGGCTTTGAACAGGGAACCGTATTCCTTCCCCAGCTTTTGATGAGCGCGGAGGCGGCGAAGGCGGCATTTTCCGTATTGAAGGAGCGGATCGCGGAGAGCGGGGAAGCGGCGGAAAAGAAGGAAAAGGTGGTCCTGGCAACGGTGAAGGGAGATATCCATGATATCGGAAAAAATATCGTCAAGGTCCTGCTGGAAAACTACGGCTTTGAGGTGATCGACCTGGGCAAGGACGTACCGCCGGAACGGATCCTGGAAGCGGTCCGGGCGCAGGACATCCGGCTGGCGGGCTTGAGTGCGCTGATGACGACCACTGTGGTCAGCATGGAGGAGACCATCCGGCTTCTGAAAAAGGAAGCGCCAAAGTGCAGGGTCATGGTCGGAGGAGCGGTGCTGAACCAGGAATATGCCGATATGATCGGGGCGGATTTTTACGGGAAGGACGCCATGCAGTCCGTTTACTATGCACAAAAAATTCTGCAGTGATTTCAGGTTTACAAACAGAAAACGCTGTGATATGATGAAAAACAGTCGAATTGGATCAATAGGAGGATGAAACAAATGCACCAATATGGAGTGAACCAGCTGAGAAACATGTTTTTGGAGTTCTTTGAGAGTAAGGGACATCTTGCCATGAAGAGCTTTTCCCTGGTGCCGCACAACGATAAGAGCCTGCTGCTCATCAATTCGGGGATGGCGCCGCTGAAGCCGTATTTTACAGGGCAGGAGATTCCGCCCAGGAGACGGGTGACCACCTGTCAGAAGTGTATCCGTACAGGAGATATCGAGAACGTGGGAAAGACCGCCCGCCACGGTACATTTTTTGAGATGCTGGGGAATTTTTCGTTTGGAGATTATTTTAAAAAGGAAGCCATCGAGTGGTCCTGGGAGTTTCTGACCGAGGTCGTGGGACTGGATCCGGACAGACTGTACCCTTCCGTATATGAGGAGGACGACGAGGCATTTGAGATCTGGAACAAAAAGATGGGGATCCCGGCAGAACGGATCTTCAAATTCGGAAAAGGGGACAACTTCTGGGAGCATGGTTCCGGCCCCTGCGGCCCCTGCTCGGAGATCTATTATGACCGCGGGGAGAAGTACGGCTGCGGCAAGCCGGACTGTACGGTAGGCTGTGAGTGCGACCGCTATATGGAGATCTGGAACAACGTATTCACCCAGTTTGACAATGACGGCAACGGCAATTACAGCGAACTGGAACAGAAGAATATTGACACCGGCATGGGGCTGGAGCGTCTTGCATCCGTCGTGCAGGATGTGGATTCTATTTTTGATGTGGATACGATCAAGGCGCTGCGTGATCACGTGTGCAGACTGGCCGGAAAAGAATATGGGATCGTATATCAGAATGATGTTTCTATCCGGGTGATCACGGACCATGTCCGTTCGGTGACCTTTATGATTTCTGACGGGATTATGCCTTCCAATGAGGGAAGAGGATATGTGCTGCGCCGTCTGCTGCGCCGGGCATGCCGTCACGGAAGGCTTCTGGGGATTGAAGGCAGCTTCCTTCCGAAGTTGGCGGAGACGGTCATTGCAGGCTCTAAGGACGGGTATCCGGAATTGGAGGAGAAGAAAGATTTTATCCTGAAGGTGATCGCAAAAGAGGAAGAGCAGTTCAATAAGACCATCGACCAGGGACTGGGAATCCTGTCCGAACTGATCGCAGAGATGGAGAAAAAGGGAGAGCGCACGCTGTCCGGGGATTCGGCATTCAAGCTCTATGATACCTATGGTTTCCCGCTGGATCTGACCAAGGAGATTCTGGAAGAGAAGAAGCTGTCCGTGGATGAGGAAGGCTTCCAGTCTGCCATGGAGGTGCAGAGGAAGACGGCCAGAGATGCCCGGGAGGTTACCAATTATATGGGAGCGGACGTGACCGTATATGAGTCCATCGACCCCGGTGTGACCAGTACCTTTGTGGGATATGACCATCTGAGCGCAGAGTCTGTGATCACGGTCCTGACCTCAGAGACCGAACTGGCGGACGCGTTGTCAGACGGAGAGAGAGGCACTGTTTTTGTAGAGGAAACACCGTTCTATGCGACCAGCGGCGGCCAGGAGGCGGATACCGGCCTGATCCGGACCGGGGAAGGGGAATTCCAGGTGGAGGATACGATCAAGCTCTTGGGGGGCAAGATCGGCCATGTGGGACGTGTCGTAAAGGGCATGATCAAGGCCGGTGACCAGGCGGTGCTGGAAGTGAACGCGGAAAAACGCGCGCTGTCCGCAAGGAACCACAGCGCCACCCATCTGCTCCAGAAGGCCCTCCGAACGGTTCTGGGAACTCATGTGGAGCAGGCCGGATCCAGCGTCAACGAAGAACGGCTGCGGTTTGACTTTACTCATTTTTCGGCATTGACTGCGGAGGAACTGGAACAGGTGGAAAATCTGGTCAATGAGAGTATTGCAAAGGCGTTGACCGTGGATATCAGAAATATGCCCATCGAAGAGGCAAGAAAGACCGGGGCGCAGGCCCTCTTTGGGGAGAAATACGGGGATATTGTGCGGGTCGTGAATATGGGAGATTACTCCATTGAATTCTGCGGCGGCACCCATGTAGGGAATACCTCGGAGATCATGGCAATGAAGATCATCAGCGAGACCGGCGTGGCGGCCGGTGTGCGGCGTATTGAAGCGCTGACCTCCAAAGGGCTTCTGAAATACTACGGCAGTCTGGAAGAGAAGATGCGGGAGGCGGCGAAGCTCTTAAAGGCGACACCGGAGAATCTTGGGGACAAGATCGCGCATCTGCTCTCAGAGAATAAGGCGCTCCACGGGGAAGTGGAAAGCTTAAAGAGCAAGATGGCACAGGATGCCGCAGGGGATATCCTGGACCAGGTAAGGGAAGTGTCCGGAGTGAAGCTCCTTGCGGCTCAGCTGGACGGAGTGGATATGAACGGACTGCGCGACCTGGGCGACCAGCTCAAGGAGAAGCTGGGAGAGGGCGTGGTCGTCCTGGCATCTGCAAACGGCGGCAAGGTCAGCCTGATGGTCACAGCGACAGAAGGGACTATGAAGAAGGGGGCCCATGCGGGCAACCTGATCAAGGCGATTGCTGGCTGCGTCGGCGGAGGCGGAGGCGGCCGTCCGAATATGGCGCAGGCCGGAGGAAAAGATCCGGCAGGTATCCCGGACGCGCTGGCCAAGGCGGCAGAGGTCCTGGAGGGACAGATCGGCTGAGAGAAAAAAACAGGAGAACAGCAGACGACAGATGGGGCTGCTGTTCTCCTGTTTCTGCCTGTACGGCTGCCGGAGATGTGCACTGCGTTGTGCTGCAGATGTCGCGGTGCGACCGCTACAGGCGCAAGTTTCGCAGGCGAAACTCTTTGTTCCAAAGAAAACAGGATGCCGGTATTCCAGCATCCTGTCGTTTTGCACATATTAATTATACTTCCGTTTTCTGGCCGCCTCAGACTTTTTCTTACGTCTTACGCTCGGCTTCTCATAATGCTCTCTTTTACGGATTTCCTGCTGAATGCCCGCTTTCGCACAGTTTCTTTTGAATCTGCGTAAAGCACTATCCAACGTCTCGTTTTCTTTCACGATTACATTTGACATAGACTCACACCTAACCTCCCCTCCAGCCTTGTATTGTGCATCATACGACTGTTCGGGTATATTTAGCACTACAGAAGATTATAACATATTTTTTCGTTCAGTCAACTGTTTCTTCACAAAAATTTTATGAAAGTCGTTGCATAAGCCTGTTTCACGACATTTTTTTTGAGGTGCGGTTGGATTTTTTGTTGACAATCGCCGGTATAGCTTATAAAATAGACGGGTAGGCAAAATGTCATATTATTCGCCGGGCGGCTTTGTCTGTCCGGCTATTTATGTTGAGGAGGTAATGTTGAGTATGTCATATGTTGATGAAGTCATTGAATCAGTTGTGAAGAAAAATCCGTCAGAGCCGGAGTTCCATCAGGCTGTGAAGGAGGTTCTGGAATCTCTTCGCACCGTTGTGGAGGCGAACGAGGAGAAGTTCAGAAAAGACGCTCTTCTGGAAAGACTTGTAGAGCCGGAGAGACAGTTCAAGTTCCGCGTACCGTGGGTAGATGACAATGGACAGGTCCATGTCAATACAGGTTACCGTGTACAGTTTAACAGTGCCATCGGACCTTACAAGGGGGGACTTCGTCTTCATCCATCCGTGAACCTGGGAATCATCAAATTTTTGGGATTCGAGCAGATTTTCAAGAATTCCCTGACCGGGCTTCCCATCGGAGGCGGAAAAGGCGGTTCTGATTTTGATCCCAAGGGAAAATCAGACAGAGAAGTGATGGCTTTCTGCCAGAGCTTTATGACAGAACTCTGCAAATATATCGGAGCGGATACGGATGTACCTGCCGGGGATATCGGAACAGGCGCAAGAGAGATCGGATACATGTTCGGACAGTACAAGCGGATCCGCGGACTGTTTGAAGGCGTCCTGACAGGAAAGGGCCTGACCTACGGCGGTTCCCTGGCACGTACAGAAGCGACCGGTTACGGGCTGCTCTATCTGACCCAGGAGATGCTCAAGCTCAACGGCATCGACATTGCCGGCAAGACCGTGGCTGTTTCCGGTTCCGGAAACGTAGCCATCTACGCCATCGAAAAGGCACAGCAGATGGGCGCAAAGGTGGTAACAGCCAGCGATTCCAACGGCTGGGTTTATGATCCGGAGGGGATCGACGTTGCGGCGCTGAAGGAGATCAAGGAAGTGAAGCGCGAAAGACTGACCTCCTACAAGAGCTACCGCCCGAATTCCGAATATCACGAGGGAAGAGGCGTATGGACCGTGAAGGTTGACATTGCTCTGCCCTGCGCGACCCAGAACGAGCTGCACTTAGAGGACGCCAAGGCGCTGGCGGCAAACGGATGTATCGCTGTCGCGGAAGGCGCGAATATGCCGACCACCATGGAAGCAACCGAGTACCTGCAGCAGAACGGGATCCTGTTTGCTCCCGGAAAAGCAGCCAATGCGGGCGGTGTGGCAACCTCCGCTCTGGAGATGTCCCAGAACAGCGAGCGTCTGAGCTGGTCCTTTGAAGAGGTGGACGCGAAGCTGAAAGATATTATGATCAATATCTGCCATAACATGGCTGACGCAGCCGAGAAGTACGGATGCAAGGGCAACTATGTGGCAGGCGCAAATATTGCCGGATTTGAGAAGGTTGTAGAGGCAATGACCGCACAGGGAATTGTGTAATCCGGATGAAATGTGTTGAGTTTTTCTGCGAAAGCATGGAACCGATACGAATCTGATGGAGGATGATTGAGTCAGACCTGCTCATTCGATAGGGCGGGCCTGACTCTCTTTCTAGTTCAGTATTCACCGTTAATTACGCAATGCTGTACTAGTCAGGCTATGACATCAGGGCCAAGCGGCCATGTTTGGCGGAAACGCTGTCAGCGGCAGGATTTCCGCTTGAAATGACCTTTTGCCCCTGATATCATATTATAAATTTTGACGATATTGTAAAAGATAAAGGATAACTCTGTAATAAGGAGGATTTCATATGAGTGAATATTATCAATTACCGGGCAGGGAGGTTCTGAAACAGCTGAATGGTTCCGAGGAGCCGCTGACCTCCCAGCAGGTCCGGGAGCATCAGGAGAAGTACGGGCGAAATGAACTGGCGGAAGGGAAGAAGGAGACGATCCTGCACATTTTCCTGGGCCAGTACAAGGACTTTCTGGTCATGATCCTGATCGCCGCGGCAATCGTGTCCGGCCTGCTGCGGGATGTGGAGAGCGCGGTCGTGATCCTGGTCGTGATCACCATCAACGCGGTTCTGGGAACCATGCAGACCGTGAAGGCGGAGCAGTCGCTGGACAGCCTGAAAAAGCTGTCTGCGCCGGAGGCAAAGGTCATGCGGGACGGCAACCTGGTTCAGATCCCATCTGCGGAGGTGACGGTCGGGGATATCGTATATCTGGACGCGGGGGACTATATCCCTGCGGATGGCCGGATCCTGGAGTGCGCCAGCTTAAAGACCGATGAAAGCGCCCTCACCGGGGAAAGCCTTGGAGTTGAGAAAAGCACGGAGCCGGTGAAGGGGGAGGTTTCTCTTGGGGACCGCACGAATATGGTCTATTCCGGCTGCTTTGCGACCTATGGAAGAGCCTCCTTTGCGGTGACTGCCATCGGAATGGAGACAGAGGTGGGCAAGATCGCAGGACTTTTAAACCAGGCCTCTCAGAAGCAGACACCCCTGCAGATCAGCCTGGATCAGTTCGGGAAAAAGCTGTCCATCCTCATCCTGATCTTCTGCGGCATTTTGTTCGGAATCCAGGTGATGCGGGGCGGAGACGCGGGAGACGCCTTTTTGTTCGCTGTAGCCCTTGCGGTAGCGGCGATCCCGGAAGCACTGAGCTCTATCGTGACCATCGTGCTTTCCTTCGGGACGCAGAAGATGGCGAAAGAGCATGCCATCATCCGGAAGCTGCAGGCAGTGGAAGGGCTGGGCAGTGTGTCTGTCATCTGTTCCGATAAGACGGGAACTCTGACCCAGAACCGGATGACGGTGGAAGACTATTATGTAAACGGGATCCGGATCCCTGCGGAAGGGATCGACCTGGAAAATCCTCAGGAAAGCATGCTGCTTCTGAGCAGCATCCTCTGCAACGACGCCTCCAACGCGGAAGGGGCGGAGATCGGGGATCCTACGGAGCTCGCGCTGATCAACCTGGGAGACCGGTTCGGACTCTATGCATCTGGCGTCCGGGAAAAATATCCCCGGTTCGGGGAGAATCCTTTTGACAGCGACCGGAAGCTGATGTCCACCCAGCATGTGATGGAGGGCCGGCCCACCATGCTTGTCAAAGGCGCGGTCGATGTGCTGCTGGAACGGATGAACCACATCCAGACGGATGAGGGCGTGCATCCATTGACGGATACGGACAAGGAAAAGATCCGGAACCAGAATCAGGAATTTTCCAAAGAAGGGCTGCGGGTGCTGGGATTTGCCTATAAAGAGATCCCGGCAGACCACGAACTGACGCTGGAGGATGAATATCATCTGACCTTTATCGGGATGATCGCCATGATGGATCCGCCCCGGGAGGAATCTGCGGAGGCTGTGAAGCAATGTAAGCAGGCCGGGATCCGGCCGATCATGATCACCGGGGATCATAAGGTGACGGCAGCGGCCATTGCAAAACGGATCGGGATCTTAAAGGACGATTCCGAGGCCTGTGAGGGCTCGGAGATGGATTCCATGTCGGATCAGGAGCTGAGGGACTTTGTGGAAGATATCTCGGTCTATGCCCGGGTGACGCCGGAGCATAAGATCCGGATCGTAAAGGCATGGCAGGACAAGGGCTATATCGTGTCCATGACCGGGGACGGCGTGAACGACGCTCCGGCGCTGAAACAGGCGGATATCGGAGTGGCAATGGGGATCACCGGGAGTGAGGTGTCCAAGGACGCAGCCTCTATGGTGCTGACGGATGACAATTTCGCGACCATTGTCAAGGCAGTGGAAAACGGGCGGAATGTATACCGGAATATCAAAAATTCCATCCAGTTTTTACTGTCCGGCAATTTCGGAGCGATCCTTGCGGTGCTGTATGCGTCTGTCGCGGCGCTTCCAGTTCCCTTTGCACCGGTGCATCTGCTGTTCATCAATCTGCTGACAGACAGCCTTCCGGCAATCGCGCTGGGACTGGAGCCTCATACGAAGGACGTGATGGACGAGAAGCCGCGGCCGGTCGGGGAATCCATCCTGACGAAAGCATTTTTGCAGAAGATCGGCATCGAGGGCTTATCCATCGCGGTAACGACCATGGCCGCGTTTTATATCGGAAACCATTTTGGCAATGCGGTGCTGGCAAGCACCATGGCATTCGGGACACTGTGCACGGCGCGTCTGGTGCATGGGTTCAACTGTAAGGATGACAGGCCGGTGGTGCTTTCGAAGAAATTGTGGAACAACAAGTATCTGCTGGGAGCATTTGCCCTGGGACTGTGCCTGATCACGGCAGTTTTGATGATTCCGGCGTGCAGCGGCGTATTTCAGGTGCAGACTCTGACAGGGACACGGCTTCTGATCGTGTATGGACTGGCATTGCTGAATCTGCCGATCATACAGATCATCAAGATGGTCCGCATCAAAATGAAGAAGTGATTCGTGCGGCCGTGAGTATACCCAGGGGCACCACATTGTGGACATCCGGCCGTTTGCGGATTTCGCAGGATATTTGACTGTCGGATTGGCGTATTTCTACGATATATTTCGGATGATATATATTTAGAAATACGCCATTTCCAGACAGTCTTTTTTTAAGAAAGCATTATGGTATCATTTATCAGGTGTAACGCTTGATGGTCTCCTTGAGCACATATTTTTTATCGCTGTACCGGTCAACGATATAGCTGTTCGCCTTGTGCTCCAGTTCATCCGGCAGCGGCTCCAGCCGGATCTCTTCCCCGTATTTTCGGATCAGGGCCTTTTCCAGCAGATAATCGCATACGTGGGGATTCTTCGGCAGGAGCGGGCCGTGGAGGTAGGTAGCGATCACGTTTTTGTAAACCACCCCTTCATAGCCGGATTTTCCGGTATTTCCCAATCCGAAGAAGACCTTTCCGAAGGGGGTGTGGTTTCCGATATAGGTGCGTCCCCCGTGGTTTTCAAAGCCCACTACGGGCCGGTCGAATAAGGGGCTGTTCAGGATGATATTGCGGATCATCCGTTCCGGTTCCCATTCCGTATAAATGTCCAGAACTTCCAGGCCTTCGATGGTCTTTTTTTCTGTTTTGTAGTACCGTCCCAGGAGCTGATAGCCGCCGCAGACAGCCAGCACCACGCCGTTGTCTTCCACATAGTCCTGGAAATCGGTTTTGATGCCCTGCAGATACTGGCATACCAGTTCCTGCTCCCGATCCGACCCACCGCCCAGGAGCACGATGTCCAGTTTGTGAAAATCAATGCTGTCGCCGGAGAGGAACGGGATCACCTCCGCCTCCATGCCGCGCCATTCCAGACGCTTGCGGAAGCACTGGATATTGCCCCGGTCTCCGTAAAGGTTCAGCAGGTCGGGATATAAATGCCCGATGGTCAGCTTTTTCATGATTCTAAAGCCTCCTTCCGGTTGTCGTCCATTCCGGCCAGCAGATGATTGGTGCGGTAGAGGCCGGAATAATTTACGATCACATACAGATTTTTCGTGCCTGTCGTTGTCAGTGTTTCGATCGTCCCTTTCAGATCCGTGGTGGAACCGCAGTCGATATCCTCGTATTTGAGCCGCAGTCCCATATCATGCCGGCGCGTGCCGTTGGTGGTGATGGTGGCTGCGTTGGCATTTGCCAGGTACTGGAAATCCACATCCCACAGCCAGGAAATGTCTTCGCCGTCCTGATAAGTGTCGTTGATCTGGATGATCACGTCCTTGGGACTGGGATCCTTTAACACCAGGGAGATCTTCTGCTGGAAGCCGATGGGGTTTTTCGCCAGATGGAGCTGGACCCGGGCACCGTGGATGGTAAAGATGCTCTCCCGGTTATTGCCGTAATCAAAGGCTTCGATCATCTTCTGAAAATGTCCTGTGGGCGCGCACAGCGCCATCAGAGCGGCATAGGCGGACAGGGTATTGTAGATGTTGTAGGGCGTCCGGGCGGTGGAATCGATCCGCATCCCGTCCAGATTAAAGGAATAGACCTCGTCGTGAAAGTCCACATTGGCCGCCGTATAGTCCGGATCGGGGCGTGAGAGCCCGCAGGCAGGGCAGTGGTAGATGCCGAGCTGCCCATAGTGGAAAAATTCGTAATCCAGCTTCTTTCCGCAGGAGCGGCAGAAAATACTTTCCCGGATCTCCGAGCGGGAGATCTCGTCAAAGATCTGCTCATTGATGCCGTAGGTGACATAAGAGTTCTTGCTTTCCGCGGCCAGAGTGTAGGAGAGCACGTCGTCGCAGTTGATGATGAGAGTGCTGTCCGGGACGCTGGTGACGGCGGTTTTTAATTTTTGGAAGGTAATGTCCACCTCGCCGAAGCGATCCAGCTGATCTCTGGAAATGTTGGTCAGCAGGGCGCAGTCCGGCTTTAACTGGGGCAGAACACGCACGGATGCGATCTCGTCGCACTCGATGCAGGCGTAATCCGCGTCCAGCATTCCATGCTTGTCCGTGGCCAGGACGAAGGCGGATATGATGCCGTTGAGCATGTTGGCTCCGGTGCGGTTGATGATGACCTTCTTGCCCTCTGCTTTCAGGGCGTGGTAGAGGATGCTGTTGGTGGTGGTCTTCCCGTTGGTTCCCATGGTGACAATGGTCTTTTCGCGGACCATGCCGGACATGGCGGAGAGGATCTTAGGATCGATCAGGCGGGCAACGTAACCGGGAAGGGTGACGCCGCTTCCCCGGTTCAGCTTTTTGATCAGGGCACTGGTGGCCTTGGCACAGGTAATGGCCAGTTTGCTTCGTAAATTCATGGTTATTCTATCCTTTTTGTAGATTTTTGGTAACTCTGTATATTATACGGGAAGACGCAGGAGAAAACAAGGGATAAATTGCTACAGGCCGCCGCTTCGCGGGAATAAAACGGGTTCCTGTGTCAGATCTGCTGCTTCCAGTGCCGGATACGCTCAAAGCGCTCTTTCGCGGCTTTTTCCTCGCCTTCTTCTGTGGGATGATAATAGGTTCGGTGCTGCAGGGATTCCGGCATGCATTCCATGTGCGTCAGCTTTTCTTCCGCATCGTGGGCGTACTCATAGCCTTTTCCATAGTCCAGTTCCTTCATCAGCCTTGTGGGGGCATTGCGCAGCTGCAGGGGGACCGGCTCGGCACGAAGCGCTCCGACATCCTGCTTGCAGGACTCACAGGCCCGATAAAGGGCATTGGACTTTGGAGCCAGTGAGAGGTAGGTGACGGCATGGGTCAGATGTACGTCGCATTCCGGCATGCCTAGGAAATGGCAGGCCTGGTAAACGGACACGGCAACCTGCAGGGCATGGCTGTCCGCCATTCCGATGTCCTCGCTTGCAAAGCGGATCAGCCGCCTTGCGATGTAGAGGGGATCCTCGCCTCCCTCCAGCATCCGGCACATCCAGTATATGGCGGCATCCGGGTCGCTGTTGCGCATGGATTTGTGGAGGGCGGAGATCAGGTTGTAATGTTCTTCTCCGTTCTTATCATACAGAAGGGATTTCCGGCTGATGCACTGGGAAAGACCTTCCGCCGTGACCGTGATCCCCCCGGCATCGATCTCCCCGTTGAGGACCGCCATTTCCAGGGTGTTGAGGGCTGTCCTGGCATCTCCGCCGGCAAACCCGGCGATGGCCCGCAGCTGCTCCGGGGTGATCCGGATGGTCTGGGATCCGAAGCCGGCAGGATTTTTCAGGGCATTTTCCAGGAGCCGGACCAGGTCGGCGTCCTCCAATGCCTTTAAGACAAATACCCGGCAGCGGGAGAGCAGGGCAGCGTTGACCTCAAAGGATGGATTTTCGGTGGTGGCCCCGATCAGGGTGATGCTTCCCCGTTCTACGAAGGGTAGGAAAGCATCCTGCTGGGCCTTGTTGAACCGATGGATCTCGTCCACGAACAGGACTGTGCGGATCCCCATGCGGCGGCTTTGCTCCGCCTGGTTCATGACCTCCTTGATCTCCTTGATCCCGCTGGTAACGGCGCTGAAATTGATAAAATCCGCCTGGGTCCGTCCGGCAATGATGCTGGCGAGGGTGGTCTTGCCGACGCCGGGAGGTCCCCAGAAGATCATGGAGGAGATCTGGTCCTTTTCAATCAGCTGCCGCAGCATCCTGCCGGGTCCCAGTAGATGCTCCTGTCCGACAAAATGTTCCAGAGATGCGGGCCTTAAGCGGCTGGCAAGAGGTGCGTTGTCTGTCCGGTTATCAAATAATGTCATCTGTTCCATAGCGTTTTTTTGTCTCCTTCTATTGTACGGATTGCGCATTGGAAAAGGCAGTATAATCGCTTCGCGCTTATTTAAGTTTATCACAGGAATCTGCCAGATTCTATTGATATTTTTTTGAATTTTATGTAGAATGATATTATTCGTTACTGTGAGCGCCCGGTCAGGGTGTGAACAATAACTATGATTCTCCTCGTCTTGCAGGGATGGGGAACAATATAGTAAAATCAGCAGGTTTTGAGTGGAGGAGAGAGTATAATGAAAAAATCGATGAACCAGTCTACGTTGACGATGATCTTAAACGGGGGTTCTATTTTTGCTCTTGTTGTCGTGATCGTTCTTCTGTTTGTCTACGGGAGTGTGAGCGGCCAGCTTGACGAGGCAAATGAAGACCGGTTTAATCTTACATACAACGCGAACCGTTTTATGAACGGTTCCTCATATCTGACCAACGAGGTGCGTGCATTCGCGTCAACCGGGGAGCAGGAGCATTATGATAACTACTGGAATGAGATTAATCATCTGAAGAACCGGGATCAGGGAGTCGCGGCCATGCAGGAGATTGGGATCACGGATCAGGAGCAGGCCATGATCGACGAGATGTCTTCCCTGTCCAATGAACTGGTTCCGCTGGAGGAAGAGGCTATGAACCAGGTTCAGGAAGGGGAGCTGGAGAAGGCTCTGGATTATGTATACGGAACAGAGTACAGCACGGCCATCGCAAAGATCAACTCTTTGAAAGAGCAGTTTTTATCGGCGTTGGATGAGCGGACCGGAAGTGAGGTCAAGGCTCTCGGAAGAAGGTCGGATCTTATCCGCCTGGCAATGATCTTGGCGCTTGTTATGGTAGGGGCGTTCCAGATTACCAATCAGACCATGACCCGGAAACGGATCTTAAAGCCTGTCATTGCGGTCCGGGATCAGATGCGGGAGATCTCATGCGGAAATCTTTCCGCAGAGTTTGCGCTGGAGCCGGATACCTCCGAGATCGGTATGCTGGTACAGTCTATCCATGAGACGAAACAGGAATTGAAAAAGTATATCAATGATATTGATATGAAGCTGGCACAGATGGCTCAGGGAAATATGGATCTGGTGATTGGTGATGATTACCGCGGGGAATTTCAGCCCATTCAGAAGGCCATGCGCCAGATCCTGGAGGCGTTCAATTCCGCGCTTTCTCAGATCAACCAGTCGGCGGAACGGGTCACGGCGGAATCCGAGCAGGTGGCGGACGGGGCGCAGATCCTGTCCAGAGGCGCCATGGACCAGGCTTCCGCTGTGGAGGAGCTGACGGCAAATATCCAGGAACTGTCGAAAGAGGTGGACAATTCCTCCGCAGACGCGGATCATGCAAGAAAGAGCTCCATGGATGCGGCAAGGCAGCTGGAGTTCTGCAACACAAAGATGGAAGAGCTGACCAGGGCTATGGAGGATATTTCGAAATCTTCTTCGGAGATCGGCGGTATTATCAAGACGATCGAGGACATTTCCTTCCAGACCAACATCCTGGCATTGAATGCCGCGGTAGAAGCGGCGCGGGCCGGTGAGACAGGAAAGGGCTTTGCCGTAGTGGCGGATGAAGTGCAGAGCCTGGCAAACAAGAGTTCGGAGGCAGCTCAGAATATCACCTCTCTGATCGAGGACTCCATCAAGCTGGTGCAGGAGGGAACCGCTTTGTCGGCGGATACGACAGAGGCGCTTTCGGCAGGCGTTCTGGGGGCGCGCAGGTCTACGGAGCTGGTGGAGCGGATCGCGGAATCCGCGGAGCAGCAGGTGGAGGCGCTCAGGCAGCTGACCCAGGGGATGGAGCAGATCTCAAACGTGGTGCAGACCAATGCCGCAACAGCGGAAAAGTCCGCATCCTCCGCGTCAGAGCTGTTAGAGCAGGCGCATGACCTGAAGGGATCGGTGCAGAAGTTCCGGCTGCGTCAATATTAGAACGGATAAAAAACCGGAATCTGTCTTGATTTTTTGTCTCCGGTGGCGTAATATGATTGTTGCGTATGAACCCGCCGGCCTGAGTTACTGGGCACGCCCGGTCAAGGTGTGGCCAGTAATCGTATACGTGCGGATAGGTGGGGCATATCTGTGGGAGTATGGAACAGACAGGCAATGATGATATAAGGGAGGACTCCAATGTCAGGTCGTACATATTACAATGTTCTTGGAGTTTCCAGGGAGGCAACCCCGGAAGAAATTACGAATGCAAAAAATGCGTTGGCGAAGATCTACCATCCAGACGCCAATATGCACAATGATATCGATACAACGAAGGAGATGCAGGAGATCCTGGAGGCCTACCGGGTTCTCTCAGATCCGGAAAAGCGGAAAGCGTATGACCGCAAACTGGGCGGGGGCAAGGCACGGGTATTCCGTACCTTTACCGTAGGAGAATCCAAAGAGACAGACGAGCAGTCTTCTTTTGTCAGCTGCTGGAATGCGGCCATGAAGCTCCAGGAAACGGTCAGGAGAAGCTCCTGGCTCTTAGAGCGGGAATCCAAACGGAAGAATATTTCCGCAAGGATCCTGGAGAAGCTGGGAAAGAACAGCCGCCTGGAGAAGGAGCTGCGCACTCAGATGGACGAGCTCTGTCAGGAGGCGCTGGAATATACGGCAGTGTTAAAAAACGCGGAGATTCCGGTGGATTACTGGAACGCGGAGGCCATGAACTGGGTGCTGGTCCACTGGGGGCACAACAAAAATGCGAATTACCTTACATTGTTTGCGCAGTATGACGCGCATGTCAACCGGGATAAGTCAGGAACGGAGCGCCTGCGCTTAAAGTCTCAGAACAGGCAGTTCCATCATAACCTGAAAAGACTGCTGAGCTACGCGTTATAAGCGCAGCCAGCAGTCTTCCAGGAGTGCTTCGCAGCCCTCTTTGATATCGCTGTAGGTGACATCAAAATTGCCGGTATACCAGGGGTCGGCAATATCCCGTGGATGGTCGGTAAAATCCAGTAGCCTGCACACTTTATGCTCCGGGTCGTCTCTTAAGATCCGCAGCATGTTCCGGATGTTCATATGCTCCATGCCGATCAGATAGTCGTATTTCTCGTAGTCATCCCTTCGAAGCTGAACTGCATATTTTCCATCTGTGGAGATGCCGAATTCTTTTAGCTTCCGCCGGGTGCCGTGGTGTACCGGATTCCCGATCTCTTCCGTGCTGGTGGCAGCGGATGCAATGTAAAAGTCCTTTTCAGCTCCGGCTTTTCTTACCATGTCCTTCATCACAAATTCCGCCATGGGTGAACGGCAGATGTTGCCGTGGCAGACGAATAGTATTTTGATCATGTTTCTATCACTCCTTAAATGTTCTGTATTTCTTCCCAAATGTAAGCGGCTTTACCAACGGGCCGATACCTCCCATCTGTTTACTGATACTTGCCGGGCTGTCAAACCGGCAAACGGGAAGCTATTCATTTTTTTCTTACTGCCCGGCAGGGATTTCCATATGCTATTGTATGATCAGGAATATCTTTTGTAACAACACTTCCTGCTCCAATTACAACGTTATTTCCTATCGTAACACCTGGCAAAATGATGGCTCCGCCTCCGATCCATACATTATTGCCTATAATAACCGGTGCGGTTTGTGTTTTGCAAAATTCAAAGGAACCATCTTCTTTAGACGCTCCAAAACGGTCAGCAGCATTTGTCGGGTGAAATGCTGTATATATTTGTACATTCGGTGCAATTAAAGCATTATCTCCGATACGAATGATATTATCATCTAAAAAAGTACAATTCATATTTACTTCGCAATTATTTCCAAAATAAATATTGTTACCGTAATCGACATAAAAGGGGGCCGTTATCCAAAGATTTTTACCCTTTCCGCCAAGCAATTCACTTAAAATTCTTTCTTTTTCCGAAGCATTAGCAGAATCTGTCTGATTATAGTCCCTTGCCAGATCTTTAGCCTTATGCCATTGCGTTAACAGCTCAATATCCCCGCAATCATAAAGCTGTCCTGCTAACATTTTTTCTCTTTCCGTCATGATCTACCTCTGCAAATATTTAAAAATGGGATGTTTGAGGGGTTGCCTGTGCTATAAAACGTGCGATCTGCTCCTGGCTGGTTTCCGTCAATTCCAGAAACTGGCATCCATATTCAAATTGTGCCGTATCTGTCTGCATCACACGCAGCACTTCACAATACACCACGAAGGCTTTCTTTTCTCCGAACAGCCTTGCCTTCAGAAAGAATTTATCCCCCTTGTAATACCGATGCGCCAGGCTAATCCCGGCTCCGCCGATGCTGAGATTTAAAAGCTTACATGCCCGTTCTTCGGCATCCGTCTCATTGGAGCTCATGACAGCGGCATCCAGATCCATATCCAGGCGGGGATCCGAACGTTCATTCTCGATTGCAGTGATGTTCAGATCCTCAATTTGCCATATATGCTTCTGACTGGTGGGACTCATAGCTCCTTCCATAAAAATCGCTTTTCTGGTATTGTCATTATAACCGCGGATCCTGACGGGAACGGGAGCTGTTTTCGGAAGGGCTTCCGGATCCATATCCTGAGAAATCTCCATTTCAGAGTACTGGAACAGCTCTGCCATATGGCTCCGTGGATCCTGCAGTCTGGCTATAAAAAGCAGATTTCCCTCAGAACCCTCCACCAGTACACGCATACCGGAATACAGTTCAAGCTCTCTTGTATCGCTCAGTTTTTTATTTCCAGGTGTATCTTTTTCCGATTTTTTACCGAATCTTTCAAATAGTCTCAAATCAGACAACCTCCTCTTTTGTAGTCCCTCACTGTTTTGCACAAATTCTATTGTATCACAAGCCGGAGGGCATTTCTACATCTTTGTGAAGGCATTTTTTATAAACATTGATATATAGCATGGCGGCAAGAGCAATAGAAAGTATATCTGCTGCGGGCTGTGCCCATATAAGTCCGGTCAATCCCAATATGGCCTTTAAAATAAACAGAGCGGGAATGAAAATAATGCCTTGTCTGCTTAGATTGATAATAAGAGAGATTTTGCTGCATGTATCTTGACAGAAGCTTCTGAAAACACTATAATAAACCAAGATAACGGCGTTATGCCGGGAGAAGGTGATGGATTGGCGGGAGACAAAGCGACAAAGGAAAAGCTCCTGGAAAGTGCAAAGCGTGAGTTTTTGGAGAAGGGTTATATGAAGGCCTCCCTGCGAACCATCTGTAAAAATGCGGGGGTGACTACCGGAGCTTTATATTTTTTCTTCCAGGGGAAGGGGGATCTGCTCAGGGAGCTCGTGGAAGAGCCTCTTAAGGGATTGACGGCCCTGATCCGGCAGCATTTCGCTGAGGAGATGGAGCGGGGGATCGGCGTTGTCAGCCTGGAGACGGACCGGCAGGATATTGATGCCGCCAAAGAGGTTGTACGCTTCCTGTATCGGCATTATGACGTGTGCCTGCTTCTATTGACTAAGAGCCAGGGAAGCGAATACGAGAACGTGGTAAGCCGTTTTGCGGACTATGGCGAGGAGCATTACCGGATGCTTACGGCGGAGGCAGCCAGGGGCTGCGGTGTTCCGGCTCTGGACGGATATCTGGTCCACTGGATGTCCTATATGCAGATCAATGCGTTTGTCCATCTGCTGATCCATGAGCCGGATGTGGAGAAGGCGCTTGGGTATATCGAGCAGGTCGTGGTGTATCTGGTATCCGGCTGGAACGGGCTCTTACAGACAGGAGGGGCGGTACAAGATCCGGCAGATGACCGGGAAAAGCGGAGAAAACCATAAAAGGGCCGCTGCTGCAGGATAGATTTACAGCAGCGGCAAAAACAGGGCAGGGACGTAACGGCGTTACGCCAATATTTTTGCATGTAGCATAACATTGTTATGTGTATGACGTGTAAAAAAGGAAAAGGGTATGGGCAGAAAGGAGAAAGCAGAATGTATCTGGAAGTAAAAGGTCTGAAAAAGAGTTACGGAGAGGGAGGAAGCTATGCGGAGGTCCTAAAGGGGGCGGACCTGTCCGTGGAAAAGGGTGCGATGTGCGTCATACAGGGCGCCAGCGGCTCCGGGAAGTCTACCCTGCTTCACTGTATCGGGGGGTTAGATGAAGCTGATTCCGGCTCCGTCTCAGTGGATGGGATGGAGATCTGCGGACTGCCGCCGGAGGAATTGTCCGATTACCGAAGGGCAAACCTGGGATTCATTTTCCAGTTCTATAACCTCGTACCGAATCTTACAGTAAAGGAAAATATTCAGGTATGCGAATACCTGACCGACAGCCCCCTTGATCTGAGAGAGCTTCTGGACACCCTTGGTCTTGCCGGACATCAGGATAAATTCCCGTCCCAGCTTTCCGGCGGCCAGCAGCAGCGGTGCGCCATTGCCAGGGCGCTCATCAAGAATCCCAAGCTCCTGCTCTGTGACGAGCCCACCGGGGCCCTGGATTCCCGTACCTCGCGGGATATTCTGGAATTGCTTGAGGAAGTGAACCGGAAATACGGCACCACCATGCTGATCGTCACCCACAACAATTCCATCAAACATATGGTAGACCAGGTCGTATACTTGAAGGACGGACAGGTGCAAAAGAATTACCGGAATGAAGAAAAAGTACCTGCCGCACAGCTGGAGGATCTGTGATGCAGAAAATATTGAGAAAACGCATATTTCGTGACCTGAAAGAGAATCGATTTCGATATCTGGCGCTGGGACTTTTGATCGTCCTTGGCATGTATATGGTGATCGGTCTGGTAGGGGCGGCGGATACCGTGATCATCCGCACGGCAGAGACGGCAAAGGCGAACCGGGCGGAGGACGGGCAGTTTGGCGTGTTTGTGCCCCTTACGGAAAAGGAGAAGTCCTGGCTGGAAGAAAGGGGGATTACCCTGGAGGAACATTTTTATCAGGACTATCCTGTTTCAGACAACATCCATTGTGATGACTCCATCCTCCGTATTTTTTCTCAGAGAGAGAAGATCGATCTGGTGGAGATTGATTCCGGGAGGCTTCCCGAAAAAAGCGGTGAAATTCTACTGGAGAGGCGTTTCTGCGAGGAACACGGGATTTCTGCCGGAGATCAGACAGCTGTTGGAAACCGTAAATATACGGTCTGCGGGATCGGCACGGCTCCGGATTATGAATCGCCCCTTCGGAGCTTATCCGACAGCGCCGTGAACAGCGCACAGTTTGGGATTGGATTTGTGACAGAAGAAGACTATGGACATCTGCGGGACGCGGGCGGGAGTATTTCTTCGGAGGAATATGCCTATGCCTATCTGCTGAATGGCCGGATGACCGATAATCAATTGAAGGAACAGCTTAAAAGACTGGAAATTTCGGCAGATGATATGGAGGATTCTTTTTTTCAGGAATCTCCTGCGGTTTCCCTCTCCAAACTGACCCGTTTTGTCCCCGCGGACGACAATCCACGGATCGGTTCGGCAGGGGATGATAAATTGGTGGATAAGGCAACCGGGCTGGCGGCCGGCGTGATCGTCCTGATCCTGTTTGCCTATGTAATCTCTGTATTTACGGTACACAGCATCGAGCAGGAGTCGGGCGTCATCGGAACACTCTATGCCATGGGGGTAAAGAAAAAGGAGCTTTTTAAGGCTTATCCCATGCTACCGGTGATGATCGCCTCCATCGCCGGAATGATCGGGACCGGACTTGGTTACAGCGCCTTTGGCACAGGCATATATCTGAGCGAACCTTACGGGTATTTTTCCATTCCGAAGCTGGAGGTGGTCTATGAGCCGTATCTACTTTTGTACGGGCTGATCATGCCGCCTCTTGCGGCGGCCCTCACCAATTACCTTGTGATACGGAAAAAACTGACCCGGCCGGCCCTGGCCCTGATCCGGGGGGAACAGAAGAAAGACCGGGCAGCAGCCACACGGCTTACAGGCGGCTTTGTGCGGGTTTTTCAGATTCGGCAGCTCCTGCGGGAAAGGCGAACGGCGGCTACTGTATTTTTCGGGATGTTTATTTCCCTGCTGATCGTTATGCTTTCCCTGGACTGCTATACGATCTGCTCTCACATCAAGACGGAAAACGCCAGGGATACCAGATTTGCCTACATGTACACCTACAAGTATCCGGAAGAGGAAGTGCCGGAAGGAGGCGAGGAGGCCGTAGGAGCAACCATGAAGAAGGATGTCCTGGGCTATCACTTTGACGTGACGCTTTTGGGAATCCATGAGGGGAATCCTTACTTTGACGCGCCGGTGGAAAGGGGGGGACCGGGTGCTGATCTCTTCGGCCATGGCGCAGAAGTATGGAATCGGCGAGGGGGATGTCCTGACGCTTCTGGATGAGGAAGAGGAGCGGTATTATGCTTTTCGGGTGGATGGAATTGTGACGTATTCCGCCGGTTTTTTCGCCTTTATGGACATTGACAGCATGCGGGAGCTGATGGGAGAGCGGGAAGATCATTATAATATTGTTTTTTGGGACCATGCCCTGGATATTGATAGCGGCAGGCTTTATGCAGTACTCTCAAAGGAAGAGGTAGAGTAAAGCGCCGCCGTATTCGTGGAACAGATGAAAAATATGGTTGTCTCTCTTCTGGCGGTTTCCGTCCTGGCCTTTGCGGTGGTGATGTATCTGATGATCGACCGGTCGGCGTTGTCGGTTTCCCTGTTCAAGATGTTCGGCTACCGGAAAAAGGAGATCCAAAAGCTCTACCTGAACGGGAACTTCTTTGTGGTGGCGCTTGGCGCTCTTGTGGGGATCCCGTTATCCAAGACGGTGATGGACCTGC
The DNA here is from genome assembly GCA_910575475.1 of Lachnospiraceae bacterium. GTDB lineage: Bacteria > Bacillota > Clostridia > Lachnospirales > Lachnospiraceae > Schaedlerella. The sequence continues at coordinate 89,821 of CAJTGD010000024.1, forward strand.
TGTTCCCTTATATGGTGTCGAACGTTGCCTGCGGGATCAACCTCACCTTTTCCTGGCAGATGTATGCGGGGATCTTTTTAGGAGTGCTGGTTTTATATGGGATGATCAATGGGGGTCTTATGCGCAGGGTGAATCAGATCCTTCCGGCTGAGGTGCTTAAGATGCGGGAATAACGCCTGGAGGATTTTCAGCAGAGTGAACAGGAGCCTGACTGAAATGCTGAACAGAAACAAACAGGAAACTGTTCTAAAAAGCGTTTCCGTACACTATATTGTTAATAGACGATATAACGGAGGGAGCTTTTTATGAAAGCATTTCTGGCAGTACTGTTGAGTCTGCTGACGGTGACAGGAGACGTATCATTTACAGGATACCCGATATCAGGACAAAACAGCGGCAATACAGGCGTGTATGCGCAGGATGTACATATTCTTCATGAAGAGACAGCAGAGAGGGATGCAAAACAGGAAGTAGAGGAGGACACAGCGTCAGGCAGTGAGGAGCAGGAAGCAGACGCCGGAGCAGAAACCAATGCGGAAGCAGATACAGTGGAACATACAGGAGGGCCGCAGATCAGCGCCCCCTCGGCAATCCTGATGGAGGCGTCCACGGGAAGCGTGATCTATGAAAAGGATGCGGATACCGCGCGGCCCCCTGCAAGTGTGACAAAGGTCATGACCATGCTTCTGATCTTCGACGCATTGGAAAGCGGGAAGATCAAACTGGAGGATGAGGTGACGGTTTCGGAATATGCGGCTTCCATGGGGGGCTCCCAGGTTTATCTGGAGCCGGGAGAGACGCAGACTGTGGATACGATGCTGAAATGTATTTCCGTAGCAAGCGCGAATGATGCCTGTGTGGCGTTTAAAAATGGTAGACACGATCAAAGGAACAGATTCTTTTGATTTTATCCATGGAAGAAGAGATACTGTAATTATAGCATTTAGCAGTAGGAAGAGCAATGGGAAATTATTTGAATCCGGATAATAGAGAATTTCGTGTTATTGCCCATACCTACGGTGAATACAGTAGCTTAAATAACCAGACCGGAAAGAAATAATGATGAAAAAACCGGACATTTCAATGATATATTATACCTATGAAGAAGCTGATACAGGTGTCGGGAAAATATGCTCCCGGCACTAATTTATTTTAAAGGAGGGTTGTATATCATCAGCTGGCAGTGGAACCATAAAATAACATGATTAAAGTGAATTTGCGCATCCACATGAGAAAGAAAAAATGATTTGAATAATATTATGGTGGTGGGCAGAATTTCTTCTGCCCACAAAAGAAGCGTATAGTTGTTATGATTCGCAAGGTTTTCAAAATCAGGGAAATATCAGGATTTAATGGAAACTGTAAGAAAGGAGATGTTATTTTTTATCATTTTAAAATCGGATTTGATATTCCTTACAATCTAAGGACAAAACCATGGAACTATATAAGTTTAGCAAGTGTCCTGTTTGGGTTCGAAAAGAACACTTTTAAGCATTCATTCAGATTTTTCAATCATCATCTGGCAGTGAATAAAAAGTTAATAAAATTTGGATGAAGGTGTATCTATCAGAAAAGTTTTCTGGTACAATATAACTGTACCTAAGATACAGAGTTATTTTAGGAGAGACACATGGATAAAAAAGGAAAGAGCAAGAAAAACAAGAACGATATTACATATCACAATAAGGATGTCCTGTCTAAAGTCATGGCAGAGAATTTTAAGGATAAGTCTTTGAAGGTCTATGGAATTGATGTCCCTAAGATCAAACAGGTTTTACCTACAAATCTTCCGGAGATTCAGGTCAATGAGATGCGGATTGATAACCTGTTCCTTTTAGAAGATGGCTCTATAGCGATCATCGATTATGAAAGTTCTCTAAAGTGGGAAAACTATTTGAAATACCTGAACTATATTGTACGTATTTTGGAACGGTATAAGCAGGAAGCAAAGCAAATACGCATGATTGTGATTTATACAGCAGATATCGAGCAGACCGAAGATGAATTTCATGCAGGTTGTCTGACTTTGAAGCTGGAACAGGCATATTTAAGGAAGATAGATTCAAAAGGCATAAGGGATGTGTTAGAGAAAAAACTGGAAGATGGCGTACCGTTATCAGATGATGAACTGATGCAGTTTATCATACTGCCGCTTACTTATAAAGGAAAAGAAGCGAAAAGAGAGGCAGTCAAGGACATCGTGTATCTGGCTAAAAAGATCACGGACAAAAAGAATCAGATGTTTGTGCTGTCAGGGATTCTGGTCTTTGCTGATAAGATTATTGATGCAAAAACGGCGGAGCAGATTAAGGAGGTAATTCGTATGACACAGGTTGCACAATTATTATTGGAAGAAGGAAGAGATGAAGGAAGAGCCGAGGGAAAAAAAGAAGAAAGAACCGAGGGAATTAAAGTATTGGTTGACAGTCTCAGGGCTTTTGCTATTCCTGATGAAGATATCGTAGGAAAGCTGATAGAAAAGTACCAGCTTACGAAAGATGAAGCGGATGTATTTATTAAGCAAAACTAAATAATAGATGTGTTCATTTATTGAATACCAGTAGAATCGGGGCAGGAATGCTCCGGTTTTTTTGTGCATTGAAAAGGTGATCTTTTCGAACCTGATTCAAAAGACAGTACGGAAAACAGAAAGAAGGTGGAATTGATGAATAAATTTATAGGTGTAGACCTGATTCAATCTCTGGAAGCTGTTCTGCACCAAAATACGGGATTCTACCAGAGTGATTTTGAGATTGACAAACAGATTTTTGCGAGGGCGGTATCTGAACCGAAGGACAGAGATAAAACGTTTCTGTGGCTGTCCAGGCCTTGTGGGACACATTGCTTCAAAGAATATGAAGTGTTCCTTAAAGGTTCCCCTGCATACAGTGTGTGGCAGTTCTTTGGAAATCGAAATCATAACGGGATTCTTGCCTATGTAGCAGAAATCACACACAATGAAGGAGAAAAAATTCTGGGAAACTTGTATGAACTGGATTTTGGGCAGCACAGTAAGCATGTAGAGGACAAGGCGCTTCCCATGGATTATGTGAGGTTGGTTTATGAGCATGGGAGCAGAAACTAGTACAGCATTGCGTAATTAACGGTGAATTCTGCACCTGCTATTTCTGCCAGTTCTGCGTTGTCGTCAATCAACGATGCCACCGCATCGCCTCTTTCCTCCGCCTTGTCCTGACAAAAATATCAGGCACATTATTCACCATTATATACGCAATGCTGTACTAGCCTGTAACAAAGACTGTTTCAAGAGAGGATGATCTGCTGTTCGGAAAGTACCTTTATTCTGAATACATGACAAATGAATCTGATGCACACAGGTATATCCTGTGGGAAGAGAAACAGAACCGTGACCGTTTCAAACATGGAGACTTCCAGAAGCATATTGAGTCCCTGCGAGCTGGCAGGATTGAGATGGAAGCAAGACGGATTGCTGATAAAATAAGAACGCTTGAAAAGCCAAACAGTCCGGATGGGGAATGCTTTATGGCCGAACTGTCAACGGCTTTTACGGCACTTGCTTCCAGTGAAGATCTGGAGTGTCTCTATCATATGATGCCATATAAAGAATACTCTTTTTCTGAGATAAAAGGGCGGTATGGTATTTATGTTTTCGTTGCGAAAGAAGAAAATCGGAACCGGAAAATCCGTAAAATAAAACATAGAAAGAAGGAAAGAAAATGAAGATAATCAGTTTATTAAATTTAAAAGGCGGAGTCGCAAAAAGTTTTTCAGCAGTAAATATTGCGTATGAGTTATGGCGCAGGGGCTATAAGGTCTTGATACTGGATAACGATAAACAAGGAAATTTAAGCAAAGCATATCAGAGATATGACCCTGAGAAGGTAGCTCCGATCACAAACCTTCTCTGTGGAAACTGGAAGAATCCATGGGAACTGATACAGCCCACCGATTATGACGGCATAGACATCGTAACGGCTAATATGTCGCTCTTCGGAGCGGTCTGGAATCTCATAAAAGAGGAAACAGATAATCTTGCAGGGAAATATAAGAAATTCATGGAAACCATAAAGCCAGAAGAAGAGAATACTGCAGAAAATGGTTCTGCTGCAGGATATGATTATTGTATCATTGATAATCCCCCTGATATCAGCCTGAATGTAATCAATGCCCTCGCGGTCACGGATGAGGTCATTGTCCCGGTCAAGATTGACGAGGACGCTCTAGAAGGGCTGGATATCGTGGCGGAGCAGATCGAGGATGCAAAGGCTCTGAATCCATCCCTCCAACTGCGCGGAGTTTTAGTCACTGCATACCAGAATACGGACGGGGAAAAAGCAGGTTTAGAATGGCTGGAGAAGGAATGGGATAACGCAGACAGCAGCATTTACCGGAAATATCCGGTTCTGGGAATCATCAGATATTCACGGAAGGTAGCGGAAAATTCGTTCCTGAGAAAGCCGATCTATGAATACAGTCCATGCAGCGCCGCAGCACAGGATTACAAGAGATTCGTGACAAGCTACACAGGGAAAGAGAGGTAGGAAAGATGGCAAAATTCGGTATAAATGACATTATTGATATCAAGAGTAAATCGTCCGACACAGACGGAGCAAATGAGTATAAAGAGATCTGGTTGAACCCATATGAAGTGAAGCCCTCCGACAGTAATTTTTATGCCCAGGAAAATATAGAGGAGCTTGCGGACAGCTTCCTAGCGGTAGGCCAGCAGCCAACCGTCCTTGGCAGGGTGGATGGCCAGTTCTGGATTGTCAGCGGCCACCGGAGGAATCGGGCAAATATCCTGAATATAGAAAGAGGACATAAAGAATACCAGCAGGTACGTTATCTATATAAGGACATGACCCAATCTATGCTGGAGCTTTCTCTGCTGATGGGAAACGCTTACAACAGAGAATTGACGGCCTGGGAGAAAACCCAGCAGGCAAAAAGGCTGAAAGAGGCACTCATGAGAGCAAAGAAAGAGGACGGCCTGGAGATACAGGGGAAATTGAGGGATATAGTTGCGGGCCTGATGAATGAGAGCAGTTCAAATGTTGCAAAGATGGAGAGCATTACCCACAACGCAGTGAAGGAGATTCAAGACCAGTTTAAAAATGGTAATATTGGAATATCCGTTGCATATGAGGCGGCAAAGCTGCCACCGGAAGAACAGAAAGCAGTTGCAAAGAAAACAGCGGAGGGGAAAACTGTTTCTGTAAAGGAGATCACAGGGAAGCGAACAGTAAAAAAAGATGATAGAAATAAAACCGATCCGAAAGAGAAAACGCTGGAGCAAACAATCCCGAAACAGGAAGTCCTCAAGCAGGAAGTCCCCGAACAGGAAATCCAGAAAGAAAAACAGCCGGAAGAGTTCGAAACGAACACACCTCAGCCGCCGCAGAAAGAAGAAGAAAAACCAGTGGAAAAACTGTCACATTCAGAGAAGGTATTCCGGCATAAGAAAATCCTTCGTGAATGGGAGAAGCAGGATACTGTGATCGCCCGCGCAACAAAGAGGGTTGCTGACGCGATAAAAAAGATGGCTGAATGCACGTCTCCGCAGAAAAACTGGAAGGATATCAACTGGACTATTTTTCTTGCGAAAGCAATCACACACCGGGCAGACCATGTGAGCGAAGAGGATCTGTATCTGCTGCATGATATCACGACACGCTGCCAGAAAAAAGAAGGAAAATAAGGATGGATGAAGCCATGGAAAAGGTAAGATTTATTGAAAGACGTCTGATCTTTGTAGATGATCTGAAAAATTTATGCGAGGATAAAAAACTGTATACGATGGGCGATGAAGAATGCTTAGCAAAGATGCTGAACAAATGCAAGAAACCAAATATCACAACAGAGGATATCATTGAAATAGCAAAGGATATCCATATTTACAGCCACCTTCCTGACGGCATGGAGTTTACAGACCTATGCTCTGAAATAGCGGAGATTTCACACTCATTTTTCGAAGGGATCATGATGGACTGACTCGCTGTATGGGCTGTGTAAAACTCAAAAAAATCAATGATATATTATAAATATGAAGCAAGCTGATTCAGGTGCGGGAGAAAGAATATCATCCTGCTAAACTATCCTATGGAAGGAGGGCAGCATTACTATAGAAATCAGCAAATAAATTTACCCGTAGTTCCCGCTACTTAATTCTCTCTACATCCTGGCGCACTCATCCTCGGTTGGAGTATATGGTATTTCTTCAGGGCATTTGATTTTAAAATGT
>CAJTGD010000025.1 GCA_910575475.1 Lachnospiraceae bacterium
AGTTATACCGAAAAGTATCTTATCCCGAATTCTTTAATAAAGCCTTATAAATTGGGCTTTCTCATATAAAAATTCGGGATAAGATTTTCCAACCCGTTGCCAGTGCTCTTCTCAAAAATTCGGGATAAGATTTTTTTATTTCAATCCATACAGACGTTTCAATACAGCATCATCATTGACATCATACGGGGATTTTTCTGCAGAAACTCTTGGAAAATAATCACCCGTTGCCTCTTCCATGGCTTTACGCTTCATCTCTGTGTCAGCATGTGCGTAAATTAAGGTTGTGGAAAGATTTACATGCCCAAGCCATTGAGAAAGTGTTGTCAGATCCATCCCATGCTGATACAGATGCATTGCACGGCTATGCCTCCAAATATGCGGGTGGATTTTTTCTGGAACTTCCGGGCATATCATATGTGCCTTTTTTGCATATCCATTCATAAATGCCCTGATCGTATCATCAGATATTGGACTATATATGCTTTTGCGTATCGTATAAAATAATGCTTTTGGAGATCGTTCGGCCTCACCTGGATGAAATGCCTGCATATAGTTGTGGTAATGCAATACTGTTTTTTTCATAAGTGGAAGGGAACGGTATTTATCTCCTTTTCCATGCAGCTTTACCTGTGGAGCGTTTCCGAGACGGATATCGCAAATCCTCAGATCTATGACCTCCTGAATCCGGGCAGCTGTATCATACATTAAAAGCATAAGGAACTGGTCACGTACACCTTTTCTTCTTTTTACATCCGGTTGCTCCAGAAGAACTTTAACAGCATTCTCGCTCAGATAGTCAACCGTTTCTACTTTCACACCTTTTTTAAAAGGGATTGAAAATAAATCCGCCTGATAAACTACAAGGGAAGTGTCCCTCATTACCGCATAGCTGTAAAAAGACCGTAGGCAGTTTAATTTATGGTTTCGTGTTTTTATGCTGCATTTCTGGGTATTTTCTAAAAAATCAAGATACTCCGCAATCATTTCGCCATCTAGTGTGTCAAATGTGATATCTATCAACCGGATCTGTTTTTGATCTTTTGCGAAATCAAGCAGCTGGTTTAATGCTGTACGGTATGCTTTGACTGTATGACGGCTGCAGTTCCGCTTCTGCGGCAGATAGTCTGTCAGAAAGTCATGAATCAGTGTGTATAACAGATTTCCATTCATTCTTGCCATGGTTCCACCTCCGGAATGATCTCGGAAAAGGCTTCCCAGTCAATCCCCCTGTTTTTAGATAAGTTTTCAGGGAGGAGATGTACATAGTAAGCAGTCTCCTTCAAAGTATAATGGCCCATATAGGCTCTTAAGCGCGGAAGCATGGCATCCAGATCTTTCTGTTCGTCCAGCCAGCGGTTTACATTGGCAGTAGCAAACTGATGACGGAGGCTGTAAACCCTTACGGATGGAAGCTGCTCTTTGGGAACGCCTGGATTTACAGTCTGCCAGCATTTCTGGAACTGGCGGTTTAACCATTGGCCATCCAGAGGCCCCTCGGAAGATCCAGGGAAGAAATACGGATTATCTTCATAGAAAAACTGACGCATCTTATCATAACGTCTGCAGAGCATAAGCATATCATCAGACATGACGACAAATCTCTCTTTCTTCTTCTTTGTATTGGTAATGAGGATTTCACCTGTTTGAAAATTAATATTCCTTCTTTTCAATTCCCTTCCCTCCTGCGGACGCAGCCCACAGGTGTAGATTAGGCGGAACAACACAGGAAGCATCTGCCGGGTATACGGAATCTTCTTGTCTTCCGGCAATGTATCAATCGCAGAAAACAAGGAAGATAATTCGCTATCTGAAAAAATATAGGTTTCTTTTGGCTTGGGATTCCCAAAATAACGGTCTGGCAATACATAAGCCTCCTGTCCGCTGATATTCATATACTGTGCCAACAGGCGGATGGCAGATGCCCTGCCTTTTATTCCTTTTGTATCGTTACCATCCTTAAGAACCCATGGCATGACTAGGTGTTCTGTAAGCTCCACGCAGTCTGGATGCTGCATAGAACAATACTTGTCAAAACTAAGCAGGGTTGCCGCATGTGGTTCCCGTGCATAACCAAGTGCATCCCTGGCATCCAGCATCCCCTTGATGTATTCGGCAAAACAACTGACGTAATCATGATTCATGGCCGTATCCCTCCAATGTGACTTCAATGCCAGAAAAGTCTAGGGCACATTCTTTCAAATGATAGCTGTCTAAGGAAATATACTGTTTTGAAGAATCCATACTCCGATGTCCAAGGATCTGTGCAGTTGTTGTAACAGGAACTTCTGCAAGGGTAAGCTCCTTCCCAAGTGTACGCCTCAGTGCATGGAATCCTTTCCCGTCATGGGCATAGCGTTCGATACCGGCTTTTTTCTGGTAACCTGACCAGAGATGCGTTAATGCCACTGTTTTGTTGAAGGGCAGATATGGATGCATCGCCCTCAAAAAAATAAATTCAGATGAAGAATCGGGCCTGCCATTCAAAATATATTCTTTTAAAGCTTCCCCTACATCAGGCAAAAGCGGCAGCACAAGGGGATTTCCGGTTTTCTTTTGAATGAGCCTGATTTCCCCGGCTCTCCAATCAATATCTGTCAGCTTCAGATGGATGATATCACATCCCCTGAGACCGTTCCTGGCACCGAGAAGAATGATTGCATAATCCCGTTTCCCCATAACCGTTGAACGGTCAATCTGGGCAACGGTCCTTTGTATTTCATCCTTTGTCAGTGGAGGGAACACCCTCTTTTTCCGTATAACAGGCAGTGACAGGACAAATTCATAAGGGATCTCCAACCCCTTCTCCGTATTCAGAAACTGATGGAACTTTTTCAGGAAAAGCTGAAGATCATGCAGGCTGCCTTCTGAGTATTTACCTGCCGCCATTGTCATAAACCCTGAAAAGCTGTGCGCATTTACATCCAGAGTATTATCTACTCCCTGACATTCCAGCCAGAAAAGATATTGTCTGACAGCCCATTCCATATCTTGCAGTGTTTTCGGATTAGCCGGCATACTCCAGTTCAGAAATTCCCGAAGCAGTTCTTCATTTGAAATGCTGATATGTTTTTTGGCATGACCGCCTGCTATAACGTGAGACAGTTCCCCACGGTTATAAAATTCTTGCAGCCTCGAAACAGCCCTTGTCTTGTTCAAATAGTTTTTCCGTACCATTTCTTCCCGCTCGTAACGGTTTTGTTGCTCCTGCCGGTATTGCGCCAATAATGCCTCATCATATTGAGGGCATTCATGTTCCTGAAAAAAATGAAGGATTGGACGGTAGTTATAGCTGTAATCTGACCAGACAGTGTGTGGCTGGACACCGTATTCAATTAATTTTTTGCATACCAGAGATATAAGCTCAGATATGTCAGTTACCTTTACCATGTTCATGGCCTCCTCATTATAATAGTCAGGCAGTAGCCTGCTGATTAGATTATTGAGGAAATATCCTTCACATGGAAGAACTAAAAAAATATTATCCCGAATTTTCTGCGCATCCTCTCCACTTATATAGGAAAATATTATCCCGAATTTTGTTTCTACTCGGCTTATATATTAAGGGGATTTTTCAAATATCGGGATAAGATACTTTTCGGTATAACTTTTTTTATCCCGAATTCGGGATAACAAGAGCAAGATTCGCCAGAGTAACTCAAAACTCACTTTGTGGTTTTGGATTACTCTGGCAAACTTGATGAGGATTTTCCGCTCCCCATGCCCTCGGATATTGCACATCTATCACTATGCAATCTGGTTCCTACTCACATAGTCACAGCATGGCAGCAAAGCCGCCATGAGAAAATATCTATTCTAAATTACAGTTGTCGGAAAACACGCCAAAAAAAGAATCATATGGCTAGATGAAAGAGAGGAAAAATCAGAATAATCACATCCGGTATATGCCCGTTTCGCCATTGTAAAATATGAATCACTTCAAGAGTATGCAAAAAATAAACCTACTAATATCCGAAAACTGGCACTCAGCCAAAAAATAACAGCTCTCAGATAACAGCATCACATGCAGATTGTAAAAATATAGCTAATCTTTCTACAAAACGACTGGAAGAACATCCTTTTCATGATATTTCTCCGGCTGCTTTCTAATATACATATCAGAAAAAATTGAAAAGCTGGATATATTTCACATGATCCGTTACAGAATATCTCTCATTAAACGGAATAAATCCATTTTTTTCATTCTGGTAAAAGTTCAGCAGTTGGGGTTTATCCTCACACTCCAGAAATACAACGCCGCCGCCAATCTCACGCTGTACTCTCTCCAAGACTTCAAATACCAAATCCATTAATTCATTTCCACTTAATCTTTTATCTGCATCCAATGCGTAATTTTTTCCAAATTGTGCAATTAGAAACGCTGACACAGTATAACTGCCCGTTCCAGAATCCAAAACGGCATATCTGCTTATTTTCTTACGTTTTGAATTAGACAGACTTGCATCTCCAATCTCCACAGCCTTATGTGCCAATGCAAAAATTGCTTCTATGTAATTATCTTCATTTACCACTAAATAGGTAACTGATAACTTTTTCCTTGCAAAATCATATGCATTTGTCCTTACAAACTTCTGTATCTCTTCGTTTTTCGGACAACTAAAATCGGAGAGAAGCTCTTTTAGATTTGTCTCTCCGATCGCCTCTGCCATATCCAAAATATTGAACACCTTATATTCGTTCATTATCCTGGAAACCTCTTTGTCATAAATTTCTTAATTTCATTTATATCTGTTACCGGCGGCTTAACTGTTATCGATGGCCTTCTCTTCGGCTTGTTCTCGGATGCTTCAAGAGCATCAATAAAAGCCTCTGCCTTCTTTGGATCATCAATCTTGACCTTCGCAAAAATACTTGATGTAGCCATAAAAGCACCTCCTCGTTTTACTATTTCTCTTTTAGTATATGCTGACAACTATACTAAACTATACTTCATTTACACACAAAAATCTCTTTTTCTTATATTCTACTGTAAGTTATGGTTATGGTCAACAGCTAAAATCAAATATTCCACCGTAATCCTAATACTCTATTGCATGCAAAAGAATATTTGACTCTCGTAGCCATCGTCAAATGTGCATTTAAGCATACCCATCCGTACATCCCGAAATACATGTCCCTGTCGGGGTGAGCAGACTTCGTTCGATAAAGTATACCTGCCTGGATCGTTGCCTACAGGAATAAATGAAAAGGCTTTATTTCAAATATTGTAAATAATCTCCTGCAGAACATTTTCTTCTGCCATCGCCTGTAAACCGTTCATATGTGCCGCCCATGCAAACTGATCCGTCTCCTTATCTGGAGCTGGATGTTTTTTCAGAAATCCTTCCATCAAAGTATCCAGCCTTTCATTTGCCTGTTTTTCAACCTCCTGTAAATGTCGCTCCAGCTTTCCCGTCAACAGCATACTCTGATACCAGCCTTTTTTATGCTCCTTTAAAAATGTCCTTCGCAGCATCCCATATTTCCCAATTGTTACATTTTCCTCGTTCAAAACAAGATTTGGGAACAGATAATCCCCATTACGATACTATTCCACTTTCATCTATGATACCTCTCTCTGTCAATAATTCTTTATTTTCACCTTTGCAGTCAAATTAACTCCGATACTTCCGTATACTGTTTACCATGGCTTCCATAGAACTCAGCACGATTTTCCGCTCATTTTTTCGCAAATGCTGTATCTGGTAGATGACAGCCTGCAATTCCCGGTCTTCACCTGAGCCCTTACTCTGAACCCCTAAAAGTTCACTTACATCCATACCCAGTATCCTCACAATGCGCATAAAAATCTCCACAGACATCGCCATCTGTCCGCATTCAATCCGGCTGACTGTGTTGGGGCTAATCTCCGCCTTCTCCGCAAGTGTTTCCTGCGATAAATGCTTTTCCTTCCTGCAGTCACGAATGTGATTGCCCAAAATAATCAGCTCTTGGGACATGGCTCGATTCCCCACAACACAATCCCCCTGTCTATTCAGTTTTAATTTTCATTTTCTCCTGCACATCATATTCTGTCATGTATGTCTTATTCCACCGCTTGATTTTACCTTTATGGTACACCATACATATCATGATTTACCTCTGCCCGATAATAACTGCTGATTGTTGAAGGGGCATTAAACAGGCATGTCAGCAGATATGCCTTGATGTTATGTATTTTTGTTGTATTTCTGTTCAGACATTCCAATACATACTGGATATGGCTGTATCCAATCTTCAGCAGCTTGCCCTTGACAAACTGGTATGGATATTCTACCCCTGCAATGTTAATTGTATCCCGCTCTATGCCAACTATTTCTGCCAACAATTCCAACATTTCGTCAATATACTCCTTATCTCCCAGACAACAGCCCGCCACCAACGAATCATATTCAATGTTGTTTTTGATAATACCTGTATATGCTTCAATGACATCTATCCTATCCACCTTCCCAGACACACCTTTCGATACATCGTCTGATGCGTTTTCCTGCTTTATAGCTGGCGGATTATTAGATGGATTGATAAGATTAGTCTCACTATAATCAGTATAACTATAATCAGTATTAATTAGGTCGGATTCCCAGAAGTCCTGACCTCGGTTTCCCAGAACCCCAGACTTCGGTTTTTCGGAGGTCTTGACTTCGGCGTTTCCATACTCAGGACTTCGTATGACGTCAGCTGCACTTGGCGGTGTTTCTGCATCGCTCCCACTCTCCGGGTCTCTCTTGATCAGAAAACTTTTGACATAGATAATCGCAGGTTTCCCAAGTCCCCTCTTTACACGTTCTATCAGGCCAATCCCTTTGTCAGAATCCAATTCAGCAAGGATCTTCACACCCTTGTCTTTGCCGCAGTTTAAATACTCCATAACTTGCTCCAGCGTAAAGATAATATATACCCGGTCATCCTTGTCAATCCACCGATTTTTTACAGACAATGCCATCCGGTCAAGCATTAATCCATACAGAATTTTTGCATCACTGGACAAGCCCCGGAAGTAATTATCTGTAAATAACAGTTTTGGAATCCGATAAAATGCAAACTGCTCTGCTTCATATCCATGAAAATACTCAAATTCTACTTCCTGCTTCAATGCTTAGACCCCCTCTCTGGACTTTCCAGTACTTTATCAAACACTTGATCAGACATGCTGTCTGTAACATTTTTCTGAATATTATGAAACAAAATATCTCCATCCCTACTATGGTTTAATCCCTTGCTCCAAACATAGAGTGCAGCTTATGATTATATACTGCATATTCTGGGTAGCGAATCTGTATTGCCTGCCAAAAATACGGTGCATAAGAAAAGCAAAATAATTCTTCCACTGTATACTCCTTACATTCCTGAAGACATTCTTCCGCATCCTCATAATCCAGAACACTTGGCGTACCATTACAATACAAATTAAATGCCATCCTGACCACCCTTGCACTTCCGCTGGTCTGCCATCCCTCATGCAGACACTCCGTCTTTACACCGCCTGTCTTAAAATCGTAAATACTATTGATATTTCTTCTGGTATCATCACTAATACCGAGACAATAACAAAGTGCTTTATGGTAAACATCCTGATTTCTGGCTTCTTTTAATTTTTCATAATAAAATCTCTCATGTGCGTCACTGATAAAAACAATATTCTCTCTTTTGCCTTCATTTAATTCTTTCTTACTCATGTTCCTGTCCTCCAAATCTTAATTTTTATGACCATAACAAAAGGACACTTCCCTAAAATTTTCTTTTAGAAAAATGTCCTTATCGTACAAAATATTAACTTGAACTGACATGAGTTTAATTTAAAATCATTTATTTTAACCCGTTAAGAGAGTTTATTTTGTCGTACTCTTGTCGTACCATACTAGCTTTAAGTCCGCAAACCCTTGACTTTACTGGTCTTTTCCGCCGAGCGTTTTCATCGTCGGGAACGCCAGCACATCCCTGATCGCTGCGGAATCTGTCAATAACATGCACATCCGGTCGATCCCGAAGCCGATCCCGCCTGTCGGAGGCATCCCAATCTCCAGAGCATTCATGAAATCTTCATCCGTCGTATTGGCCTCTTCATCTCCCTGTGCAAGAAGCTCTTCCTGCGCGCGGAAGCGTTCCCTCTGATCGATGGGGTCGTTTAACTCGGAATAAGCATTTGCCATCTCCCAGCCGTTCATGAAGAACTCAAAACGCTCTACATAATCCGGGTTGTCCGGTTTCTTCTTGGTCAGCGGAGAGATCTCGATGGGATGATCCATCACGAAGATCGGCTGGATCAGATGCTCCTCCACATATTCTTCAAAGAACAGGTTGAGGATATCACCCTTCTTATGCCTGTCCTCGTATTCCAGATGATGCTCGTCCGCCAGAGCCCTGGCTTCGTCGTCTGTCTTCACATTGGTAAAATCGACGCCCGCATATTTCTTCACGGCGTCTACCATGGTGATCCGTTCAAATGGCTTTTCCAGATCCATCTCCACGCCGTTATATACGATCTTCATACTTCCCAACACTTCCTGCGCCACATAGCGGTACAGGTTCTCGGTCAGGTCCATCATGCCGTGATAGTCCGTATAAGCCTGATACAGCTCCATCAGCGTAAATTCCGGGTTGTGCCTGGTATCCAGGCCCTCGTTGCGGAATACCCGGCCGATCTCGTAGACACGCTCCATGCCGCCGACGATCAGGCGCTTCAGATACAGTTCCAATGATATACGCAGCTTGATATCCTCGTCCAACGCGTTGAAATGTGTCTCGAACGGCCGCGCCGCGGCGCCGCCTGCATTCTGAACCAGCATGGGGGTCTCCACCTCCATGAAACCCTGGCCGTCCAGATATCTGCGGATCGCGCTGATGATCCTGGAACGCTTGATAAAGGTATCCTTTACTTCCGGATTCATGACCAGGTCCACATATCTCTGACGGTAACGCAGATCTGTATTGGTCAGTCCGTGGAACTTTTCCGGAAGGATCTGGAGACTCTTCGCAAGCAGGGTAATACCAGTCACATGGATGGAGATCTCTCCGGTCTTTGTCGTAAAAACCTCTCCCTGAACCCCGACAAGGTCGCCTACGTCAAATTTTTTGAAATCCTTGTACGCTTCCTCTCCTACGCTGTCTCTTGCCACATAGCACTGGATGTTGCCTTTCAGATCCTGTACATTACAAAAAGAAGCTTTCCCCATGACCCGCTTTGACATCATACGGCCCGCAATGGATACCTGCGTGCCTTCCAGTTCTTCATACCTGTCCTTGATCTCCTGACTGTGATGAGTCTGATCATAGCTGGTGATGGCAAAAGGATCCTTGCCATTGGCCTGCAAATCTGCTAACTTCTCGCGTCGAACCTTTCTCAACTGATTCAAATCCGGCTCCTGAGCCTGCTTCTGCTGGTCAGACATTTGTTTTCTCCTTTCTATTCCTCCATCTATACGCATTTGCCCCGGTGCTCCTCTTCCCTCATTCCGGAAATGGATCCACCGGTCTTACACTTATTGTTTTTTCCTGATACTAAACATCTATCTACATGGACCGGTTGATATCCAGTACCTTATACTGGTTCACACCTGCCTGTGTCTCCACATCTACGACATCGCCGACCTTCTTGCCGATCAGCGCCTGTCCTACCGGAGACTCGTTGGAAATCTTTCCTTCCAGGCTGTTCGCTTCTGTGGAGCCGACGATCTTAAACTCCATCTCTTCATCAAAGGTAATGTCAAATACCTTGATCGTACAGCCGACATTGATCTTATCGAAGTCTACCTCGTCCTCTACAACAACCTCTGCATTTTTCAAAATGCCTTCCAGCTCTTCAATTCTTGCCTCGATGTCCCGCTGCTCGTCCTTTGCAGCGTCATACTCTGCGTTCTCGGATAAGTCGCCCTGCTCTCTGGCTTCCTTGATCTTGGCAGCGACCTCCTTCCTCTTGACCACCTTCAGATTCTCTAATTCATCCTCCAGTGCTTTCAATCCTGCATAAGTAAGTAACCTTTTCTTTGAATCCGCCATGATGACTTTTGCTTCCTCTCTTTCATTTCTATCTGATATCTTTTTGTATTGTCTGCTGACAGGCTGATAATTATGTATCTGCTCAGCCCCCCGCAAAAACGCCCGCGCTCCGATGAAAATCGCCTTCGGCAATGGGGATCGCTCCTGCTGTCTATATGTTTTCCGCCTGCACTCTGCTGTCCTTCTGTCTTTTATTTTCCAGCTTTATCAAATAGGGAACTCCTACTGATACTTATATTTCGCAATTCAAATATTATAACCAAAACCTGCAGTACTGTCAAGATTTTTTCCGGTTCTTCACAAGGCTTTTGAAATAAAAATAAGGCAGGAAAGAGTGATCCTGTGCACGCTCTTCCCTGTCCTTTATTTCTCTGTGATGTACCTATCCGCCCATTTTATTTTTCATACAGAAATTCTTCCGGAAGCGATACCTGAAAATCCTTTGCAAGGTCGCGGAAATTATCCGGTGTGATGGTCTGCAGCTTGTTCGGAGACATGGAGAGCATTTTCACCAGGATCTCCGCTGATTTCTCGACCGTGTGGAGCAGCCCGAAGGTCAGGTCAAAGTCTTCCCCGGAGCAGAACATCCCGTGATGTGCCCAGATCACCACATCGTACTTTTTCATCAGCTCGGCGGTCTTCACCGCGATCTCTCTTCCGCCCGGCACCATCCAACCGATCACACCCACGCCATCGGGAAATACGACCGGGCACTCGGTTGCCATTTCCCAGAGTTCCCTTGTAAATACCTTGTCCTCCAGCGGCAGCACGAAGGTGAGCGCAATGATGTTGGTGGTATGCGCGTGATAAATGACGCGGTGCTTTCCGTTGGTCAGCTTTTTCTTTACTTCATGGTTCATCAGATGGGTCGGCAGCTCGCTTGTGGGGCGTCCTCCCTCCACCAGTCCCCAGCGGATACGGTAATTCACGCCCGCATCGTCCAGCTCGATGATCGTCAGGCAGACCTCCGGGTCCTCCACAATGTTACGGAAGTATTTTCCGCTTCCGGTCACCAGAAAAAATTCTCCTGCCAGGCCGGGCACCTCCGTGCCGATGGGCTGCCACTCTCCCGGCGCGTTCAGACGGGGACGGATCATCTCCACCTCCTCCGGTTTCAGACGGTAGCTTAAGTTTCCGCCGTTTCGCTCATGCCAGCCCTGGTGGAAGCCGTCGTCCGCCATCTTGATAAAGCCCTGTACAAATCTTGATTCTAAAATTCTCATAATGATCCTCCCTTGATCGGTTTATAAACAGTTTTTGATGCTTTCTGCTGTTCTATACATTTATTATAGGAAGGACCGCAGGAAATAGTAAGAACTTCAATTGTAGAAAATGGGGACTTTATTTGCTTTTATAGCTCGTCATAAAATTTGTATCCATTCCGGCCATGCTCCTTGACATAGTAAAGCGCCTTGTCGCTCTTTTTGTAAAGCTCGTCAGCCATCCCTGACGGTGAAAACGCGATCCCCACACTGAGCGTCACTTCTGGAAGCCCGTCCCTGGGATTCTTGAGTTCTGCGGTGATGGAAATAAGCTTGTTAATGATCACATCCTTCAGTATCGGCTTAATGTCCGTCATGATCACGGCAAATTCATCTCCGCCGATACGTGCCGGGCAGTCGTTTGCACGAAACTGCTCCTGCAGGAGACTTGCCACCTTTTTCAGCACCAGATCGCCGGTATCATGACCGAAGCCATCATTAATCTTTTTAAATTCATCCACATCGATCAGCAGCAGTGCCACCGGATCAGAGGATGCCTTCAAAAGCTCCTGAAGCCGGTCAAAGGAACCGCGGTTTGCAATTCCTGTGAGCGGATCGTGCTCTGCCCTGTAGCGCAGCAGCTCCTGGTTTGCCGTATTGATCTCAAATATGTCGTTATAAGTCAGAGCCAGATACTGGAACTCATAGGAGCCGGTAATCTGCATCAGCTTTCCTTCTTTGATCGAGTTGATGTAGAGCTTCAGCGGCCGCATGATCAGTACGATGTTCATCACAAACACAACGATATTCAGCACAAACAGGACGCTGATGTATCCCCTCTGCTGCGCGATCATGCTCTTCAAAGCATCCACACTGCCTGACTGCCTCTGGCCCGTCTCCGCCACAATATCATCCAGAGAATGTCCAATATCGTCCATGATCGCTGCCTTGGCCTCCTCATAGGTATCGTCGAACACCATATCCCGGGCTTTGTCCAGCATCTCTTCCGGGGTAAGCCCCTGATCCTCCGCCGTAAGCTGAATATCATTCACTTCCCCGGGCAGTTCCTTCTGGTCATCCCCATCCGCAGCCGAAGCCAGCTTCATCGCGTAGAGTTCCGTATGAACCAGTTCATTCGATTTGGAGAGGGCGGCCTCCAGATATTCGCTCACTTTCTGGCTGAACGAAAACTTCTCCAACTCGTCCAATGCCTTTTCACGGCCCTTTGTCTCATTTACCTCTCTCATATAAGCATCCACATGCCGCAGGTCCAATGTGACCACATACATCCGCACTTCATTCGTAAGATAATCTGAACCTTCCCGCACGAGAGCCGCATTTTTTTCACAGTCAATATAATCGTTGGTCGCCGTGATCAACTCATCATACCGAAGCGACACCTGCAATGTCGCATAGATCACCAAAATATACAATACACATGACACAAAGATCATCACACCGTTGATAGTGCGGATCCTGACACCTTTAACGTTTTTCTGCTTTTCACTCTTCATAAGCCGCTCTTCCTCCTGCATCCCATCGATATCCTTAGGAAATGTTTCTAACTGTACGGTTAGAAATGTTTTCACTTTGTCAGCGTTATCTCATACCCGGCCAGCCTTTCCGCATACAGCTCCATCTCCGGTATCCGGCGCCGTTCCATCCCCCTCAGCAGGATCCGATGAACCCTGATCCGGCAGTATCAGAGCCCGGTCTGAACCGCTGTCCGCTGCATGGATCAGATCCGCGGCAGGGCCATCCTGCGTCAGCAGCTTTTTCAGCACTGATCCTTCCGCATCTTTCAATACATGTACTCTGTCATCTGGATTCCAGACCTTGACTATAGTGCCTGCAATTCCTTCGCTTTCTATTTTCGTGATCTGTCCGTCCGCTGTCTTTCCTTCCATTCCCGGATAAGCCTGATTCAAAAGCACTGCTGTTCCCAGCAACGCCAAAAAGCCTGCCGCCTGAATAGAAATCCCCCTGCCGGCAGTACCGTCCCCTATTTTTATGATTCCTTCCATTGATAGGTTGCCTTTCCTTTCTCTTAAAATTAAAGCCTCCACTAAACTGATAATCATTATACATCCAAAAAAGGAAGGCTGCAATATAATCCTGCTTCTCCCGGCCGGATGGGAGTTTCTTGCAGGTTTCTTCTGTCATGTAACGATTGTAATGGTATTTTTTCTGTGATATGATATAAGAAAAAGTGATATATAAAACTTGAGAGTAAAAAGTTTGTACCATTAAGAAGCCTGGGAATCCCAATAGCTTCCTGACGAGTCTTGTTGCTTCCGAATTATTCGCGTTATACGTAATTCCGGCTGTTTTTCCATAAACAGGAAAAAATATTTCCGCAGGTGGGCCATAAGTGCAGCCTCCGATACCCTTCCTTTGGAAGGCGTTCTTTGATAACGAAGCTGGTTGGACGATAATTTCCCCAACGAGCTGACGGAAATGCTCTGGAGGATTCCCATGGCAATGCAGGACTGAGCCATATGCATTTCGATCGCCCGGACGGCTTTCAGAATGTTCTGGCGGCTTTTTTCGTCTGTTACCTGCTCCAAGGGACCAGCTTCTCCCGCTTTTTGGTAATAGCTTAGTTTGGGCATATGTTTGGACCAGAAATGATAACAAACCAGCAGAAGGAAGCCTTCCGGGAAAAACAAGATTCAAAATGGCATAGGACTTTATCAATAAAATTTAGCATAATCGTATGGTAAACCACCGAAAAGTATGGTAAACTCATACATGGAATAACTCTTCTGGTGGTTTGTATCTTTCTTAAGTGTAGCAACTTAAAGATACCACAAATCCATACGGAAGGGTTATTTTTTACAGAGAACTTTTTACTCTCAAGTATAAAAGAATTGGTTATTTTATTCATTACGATTCAGTTCAAAGGGTGACCTATATGAGACTATATCATGGCTCCAAAAGCGGAATCAGGGGAAACATCCGGCATGATCTCGGCCGCAGCATGTGTGATTTTGGAAAAGGCTTCTATCTGGGAGATCTGCCTGAACAGCCGATCGGCCTGATCGCAGGCTGGGAAAACCATAAGCTGTATGAGATGGAATTCCAGATGGAAGGACTGCATATCAAACGATTTGGAAATACTTATGAGGAACAGCTGGACTGGGCACTGTTTATCGCATACAACCGCAATCCGCAGTGGTATGCAGACAGGAAAAAGCTGTGCGAAAAATATGAGAGCTACCATTCAGGCTATGATGCTGTTGTTGGTCTGATCGCAAATGATAAGATGTTCCAGTTATTGGAAAGATTCTATGACGGGACACTTTGCGACAGGGCATTGATCGATGGTCTGTCACGGGTACGGTTGGGAAATCAATATGTATTAAAAACAGAAAGGGCATGCTCTGCCGAACATCTGCAGATTATTTCAGAACGGACTTTAACGGCTGCTGAAAAGAAGTCGGCACTCGCGCAAAGTGAAGATAAATTCCGCCAGATGTCCGGATTTATCGGCGAGCTGCAGACAAAATACCGCCGTGCGCGGGACGTCCGATTTTTTGATGAAATCATGGAGGAGTGGGATTGAATCATGGAACGAAATCATATCAGCTTTGGCTTCTGCAATATGTCTGGAAAATTATTTGTGCTTGCAAATGAGAAGGGCTATGAATCGGAAGCATTTATAGAAAGCCTGATGAATTCCCAGGTGGGAGAGCATCTTTATCATAGTCCTTATACAGATCTGTGGATCGGAGAAACTTATATCATGGCGGTGCTGGAAGATGAAGTGGAACTCAGGACAGGGGTATGCCTGAGTGATGATTTTATGTATTGGACAGGGTATCTGTTCAAGGTCTGGAGTCTGACATACCCGGAGGAGACAGCGAAGGATATGCTGATGCAGGCCCCGTCTGAGACCTTAAGGCAGATGTTCGGGGGGCTGCATGTGATGTCTTATGAGCAGGCGATATTGGAATTGAAGGAGTTGTATGAGAGTAAATGAGCCTATTTAGTGTCTGCTGGTTAAGCCTCTTTTACTGCCTTTCCTGGCCTGCCAAGTTTTGGCCCTGACAGACGAATCCCATGCTTTTTGCAGTAACTTCTGTTTTCCCGTGTCCGGTAAATCTGATCCGCCAGAACTCTTGCCGGGTAATGGCCTGTGCGTTCCCTGAATCGCTCCACTGCTTCCTGCAGGCAGCCGCTTTCATTGTAAGCTTCAAACGAAATCCTTTCGATCCGGGCATAGCCTTCCCCATCCAGGCTCAGGTCAAATTTGGCCCCAAACTCCACAGGGGACTTTTCTTTTCCGCGGACAATCGGACGAATCCACGGCTGCTGGATACTTACAATCCGCTCTTTCACAGAGTGTACTTTGTTGTCATACATGTACTTTTGCTGCTCATACAACTTCAAAATGGTCATGATCAGACCTGCTTCTTCGGTTGTCGGCGCATAGCCTTCGGAAAGGAAACCTTCCAGGTATTTGATATCACGGCCTCCGTAACTCAGCTGCTTGCGGAGTGCCTTCCGTATTTTCTGGCGGCTCCGTTTCTTTGCCTTTGCAAAATTTAGATAGTCCTTCCGTGCGGCACGCGCATAACGTCTCGGCAGCTTCAGCCCGTATGCTTTGCAGAAACGGTAAATGATCGTCCCCAGTTTCTCCCTTGCTTCATTCAAAAGGGAGACATCCTGGGGGGCAACGGATGTTTACTGGCGCACAGGCGGCATCTAAGATCAAGGTTCCCTGGGATTTTTCTTCCTCCCGGCTGCCGGTTCCGGGCGCACCTGTCCCTGATGACGGCGGAGTGCCGCCACTTTTATGGCTGTCATCTTCATGCTCCAGCATGTACTCCTTTGCTTCCATGAGCATTTCGGCTGTGATCCGTTTGCGGAAATCTACAAGGATGCTTGCGTCAAAGGGTGCTGTTTCCTGATAGCCGGGCAGACCAATGAAGTACTGCAGGTATGGATTTTCCGTGTCAGCAAAGCTAAGAGATAATTACTTGGCCAGCAGACACCCTATCCCCATCCACTGATCCGGATAAATTGAAAAATCTTCTTTTCCTTCCCGCAGTTCAATTCACATACCTCTTTCCACATCCTCACTGTTCCGCCATTGCATTCATCGTATTCATGGGCATAAATATCGTGAAATACAGTGAGTTTTCCTGCATATTGCCCCACATTCAGATAATCCCGCATTGCGGCATCATAAGAATGGTCTGCATCAATAAAGACGAAGTCATAGCCTTCGCCTTTATAATCATCCGATGTGGACGGGATTTTTTTCTCCAAAGCCGGCAATATCTTCTGAAATTCCTGGAAGGAATCCAATTGGTCATAGATATCTACCATGATATATCTTAAATTTGGATTCTTTCTTGATAATAGCGCACACATAATGTAGGAGCTTCTTCCTCTGTATACTCCGATTTCAATTGCCGTCTCGATCCGCTCCAGGCTTCCGATATAATTGCAATATCCGGCAAACTCTTTCAAAACCTGGTTAAGCCCATATTCTGTCCAGTTGATCTCCCGCGATCTGGCATTTGCCCCAAATGGATATATCCCATACTGGCTGATCTTGCCGCGCATCCATCCATGATCATTGATTTCTTCATCGGACGCATTTAAAATATCCTTCATAATGCTCTCTGCCACTTCCGGCTCCTCGGTCAATATAATAATCCGGTCATAATCATATTCTTTGACATTTTCTTTCGTGATCACTTTATATCCATCTTTTATTTTCTCACGCTCATCCCTGCTGACCAGGGCCAGGATCTCTATTTTACCGCTGTCAATTAACCCCCCCCCGGATCAAATTATACCTCGTCTCATAATAGAACCAGATTCCCCACAAAAGTACTTTTTCCATTTTATCTCCTTTCAATCTCTGATACACTCGGAAAAATATTCCCCCGTCCAGGCAATGAATCTTAATACCTGTTCCTTCATTTCCTCCGGAAATGCCTTCAAAACAGGCGCTGTCTCAAAGCTCAGGACAGAGTCAAATCTGATCCTTTTTAATCCCCTGATAAATCCTTCCCAATCTGTTGAGGCTCTATTTTCCCTTGTCCTTGTAAATGTAAACGGGATCTGATGGAGATCCCCTATCCCGTCGTTGTCATGGATATGCAGCACCTTCAGCCGATTCCCCAGCCTTGCCAGAAAATTTTCAAAATCAATCCCCACCAGATTCGCGTGACCTGTGTCAAAGCAAAAGCCAAGAACCTCCGCATGATATTTCTCATTAAAACGGTCGATACGTTCCGCGGCTTTTTTCGCGTTGCAGCACGGGCCTTCTACCACATGGCCGCCGATCACGTTATAAATATTTTCCATACAGACCGTGATCCCCATCTCTTTTGCCATAGGCGCCAGAAAATCCAGTAACCTCCCCGTCTGTTCCCACTCTGCCGCCTCTGACCCATAATGGCGTGCCAGCTTAAATCCATGCACAACAATATATGGGCAGCCTAAAAATGCACATACTTTCATACTTTTCGGCGCAACCACATTCCACAGATAATCATTCAGCTCTTTCTTCCCATTTGGTATATAATTGGGATATGGCATATGCATCTGATGGATCGTGATCCCAGCCGCCCCTGCGCCTTGTTTATAGGGTAGAAAAAAATTCTCCAGTTCTGTATCTGTCCGGTCAAAAAAATCATTTAACTCGAAATTATATAAAGAGATGTTTTTAAGATAAGAGTTCAGGCTAAAATCCACGCAAGAGAATCCGGCATTTTTCAACATTTTAAACCCGGCTTCCGGATCTGAATCGCAAACAACATTTTGAGTCTGCACACCAATCGAGACCATCTGTCTACACCCCTTTCAGCCTGTCAAAATAAAATGACGGCATATATTCATCATTGAAAAACTCAATATTTTCTATCCCCATATCCCGAAGCTGGCGTTCGATCTCACGGTAATAAATATTACAGATAAAGATCCCGCATCCCTCCGGCAGACTTTTAAGTGCCTCCGGAGGTTTCACTTCAATACCAAAAAAATCTGTTCCCCAGATTTTTTGATTATTATCACAGGTAAACAGGGGCGGATATTTTTCTCCATAACATTTCAGATAATTCCGGCACATATTCCCTGCGCCAAAAAGTACGATTGATTTATATTTTTTTAGCAAATTTTCTATCTCAATCTGCCATTTGAAATATTCTGCCGTTGTCCTGGCAAGTGTCATAAGCTGTGGGCGAAGCAGTGGTGAAAATGCATTGATTGTATCCGGGATATACAAAATCATCTGCCCGTCAAAGCCGAGTTCCCGTAGTCCTCGGATCAAGTTCAACCAGTCCGTCTGTGGCTGGCCAAAACATGTGCAGGTAAAGGGTAGCAACGCTCCTTCATGTTGGCCGTCACAGTCACGCAAAACTACCGCCCTGATCCGATCTCCCAGTGCGGTCGCGAACTCTCGCATATCCTGTCCGCAAAGGCTACATACGCCTACGTCCATACAGAATCCAAAGCGCTCTTCATCTGCATCTCTGTTCAGTTCATCTATCCAATGCGCCGCTTCTTCTCCGTCCGAGCAGACACTCCTCACCATATGTCCATTCATACTTCGGCATTGATTCTCAAGCAGGATTGTCACATCCTCTTCCCGCGCTGCTTTGGCAAGTCGGAGATAATATTCCCGATTAACCTCCCAGGAAACCTCACACGTCCTGGCATACAACGGACGCACCACAAGATAATGGCAGCCAGTCCGCCCGCACATCCGTATACACTCCTCATGAATTGCAAACATCTGCCCTCTTAGGTCAGTCCGCTTTGTATCCCTTGGCAGATATGGCGCACGAGCGATCGGAATCTGCAGATGATTCTGTATACATACGGTAAGCATTTTTTCAAAAAAAGGGCCTATCTCTGAAGGGTACCTCGAAATTAGGCGAAACAGCCTGTCCGCAGTGTCTTCCTCCTCAGACAGCTTTCCAAAATGTTCCAGTTCATAACTGGAACAGCACATATCCAGATCAAAGGATACATTTTTAAAACCAGCATTCGCAATATCCATGACACCCTGACCGGGACGGAAGGGATTCACGATACCGGCGGGGGAGCAGATTATATCCATTTTTCATCATCCCTATTCATACTTATAGTCTACACTAAAAACTCTACTTCCGAACCAAGCGTACGCAGTTTCCTTTGCAGCCATATTGCATCAGATGGTACTTTGGTATCAGTCTGTAAAAACAAGCATCCAAAGTGTATCTCTTTCCACATCTCGATCTCATTAGAATATTCAGGATCAGCAGGGATCACCCTATCCACATATTTACACTGCCGCACGATCTCCATACGCTCCTTAAAAGGAACTGGCGGAATCTTATCTTCTTCCGTCTCTATCTGTTCGTCAGTATATACACCCACTATCAGGCAATGGCTTTTTGCCTTACAATGTTCCAGCAGCCTTAGTTCCTGCATCCCAAATTGATCAAATTTTCCTGCGACATATCCTACTTCATATTTCCCGTCTGTCATAGATACTTGTAATCTTTTTCCCAGAAGCAGGTCTATTTCAGTGTTAAAGATCCGGTAACTGTCTGCCCCAATTCCCATGTCTGCCAGCTGGCGTACGATCGGTTCATATTTTTTTACAACAATGATGACTCGGTAAGTTCCTGGCATAAGCCTGGAAATCATAACCGGATCTTTTATTTCTATACCATCCTTTTGGCTTCCCCATTTCTCCTGGTTATTATCAACAATAAAATAGGTTGGATAGTATGGTCCATATTTTTCCAGATAATATTCTGCTATCCGCCCGGCGCCAAATAAGATGATCCTCCTGCTGTCCAGGTCTGAGAACGGATTAAAGTAATCCCTTTCTCCCTCCCCGCTGTTCAGCTTTAACCTGTTCTTCTCCACTACATCAACTAAATATCTCAGCCAGTGGAAAAAACCGCTATATATATTCCTCCTCCGAAGCTCTGTCTGAAACCGCTCTTCCTCCTGCGCGTAATATTCCCATGTTGTGTTAAGTCCATAACGCTCTTTCAAGTTCTCGATTGGAATCTGATCATTGATCTCCGGTGTAAAATGATATATATCTTTTAAGGCCCGGAAAAGTACATAACCTGCCGGGCAATTATCTTTGGTAAATTCCTGATCATAGAATAAAATCTCACCCTGGTCACAAAAACTATTTACAGGAATCATCTCCAGATACGCCTTCTTCAGTATTACCCCCCAGTCCGCTTCCGGTGCCAGTGCCAGCAGCTCATTCTTTTCTGCCGACACATGGTCTGAGGATCGAAGTATATGATCACGCAGCCTGTCCAGTCCATCCAGGAATATATCTACATCTTTTTTTGCAGTTTCCTGCAGATAACTGGAAAAAGAAGGAAGTTTCACATACGGCATCACTGCCCGCCCTTCTTTTTCTTCCATCTTCAACACCGGGATCCCCCTTTTAGAGAGCGCACATGTATGGTTGATAAGCTGTTTTATACCTTTGCTTCCTTCCGCATACAATGGGACTTTTTCAACCGTATCATCGGCCATTATATTTGTCGCAAATGCTCTTTCCCGAGCCCGCTCTGCTGATATTGCCGAATAGATGACCTGACTGCATGGGGTATTTCCTGCTTCTACAAGAAACGTATTTGAGAAAAAATGCATTACGTTGTTTTTCGTCAAGCGATCTATCAATGGCCATTCATCCAAAATCCTTTCCGTTTTATGCGTGACATAATTATATAGCCGCTCTTTCATACTTGAATCCGGCCGGTAGTCATCTGAATAAAGTGTCTGTGTATGGTGATGATCCGGCATTGGATAATACATTTTCATATACGGGAAACCGGCTTCTTCTATAAAATTCAAAAGCTCCTGCCTGTCAAAACGATAAAGCCCTGAGTTATCTTCTGTCATCCCGTCAAACCTGACTTTTGTGTTGGGATCCGGCTCTCCGCAAAAATACTTTATCCCAAATCGGTTCGGAAGACAAAACAACAGCTTCCCTTCCGGATCCAAGATAGCTTTTGCAACGCTTATTATCTGCTGATAAGCATCTTTGTCTGGGAAAACATCAAAATTTTCATCTATCACAAATAAAATATAATCATATTTTATCTTACTTTCCGCGTAACAATCTAATATACTTTTTTGAATAATTGTTAAATTATTAACTTCTTTGAGCCTGATCCCTGTCATATATGCACGATATGGATCAGCTTCTACGATCGTAACATCCCTGCAGCGTGAACATAGCATTTCTGTAAACGCCCCAAACCAGCTTCCAATCTGAAGGACTTTCCCTGACTTTTCAAACGGATACCAGCCCAACAGACCATTCGGAAGCTCGCTCAGGTAAAAAGCCACCTCCAGGCGCTCATCTTCTGATAAAACATCCTGAAATTCATTTCTTTCATGGTTTGCTATATAATTTCCAATAATCTGATCCATCTTACTAACTGGTTCCATATATTTACTCCATCTTCCTATTCTGACTGCTTACTGATGATCCGGCATAACCTGTTCCTTGATCACTGCCTGCAACATCGTGGAACTCGTGCTTTGCGTATAGGGAAAAAATTCCAGTTCTGATCCCAAGGAACGCAGCCGGCTCTGCAGCCACATCCAATAAGGTTCCCCCTCATGATCGCTTCCGGAAAACAAACAGCCATATCTTAGTTCTTTCCATGCATCTACTTTATTTGTATTATGGAAATCCACTGTGATCACTCTGTCTACATATTTACACTGTTTCACGATCTCCATTCTCTCCTCAAACGGTATGAATGGTCTTTTATGTTTGTCCTGTTCCGTCAGTTCGTCGGTAAGAACCCCGGCCACCAGATAATGACAGCGTGCCTTACAATTCCGAATCAGGTTCAAATGTCCGATGTGGAACAGGTCAAACACTCCTGTCACGTATCCAATATGGTATCTGCCGTCAGAAACCGTATTTGATAATTTACCGGCTAAAAGCCCATCCATGTCCCTGTTAAATATCCGGTAGCCATCTTCTCCGATACCCATGGACCGAAGCTGATCTACAATAGGTTCAAAATATTTTACCGCGATCACGACACGGTATGTCCCAGGTACAAGTCCCGCGATCATATTTGGATTTTGAACTTCGATTCCATTTTTCTCACAGCCCCATTTATCCGGGTCATTATCTACGATAACTGCTGGCCGGTATTTTTCACCATATTTTTCTAAATAATACTCTGCCATTCTCCCGGCGCCAAAAAGAATCATTTTTTTCCCGTCCAGCTCTGAAACCGCGTTAAAACAATTTCGTTCCTCTATGCTCTGCATTTCTGGTTTTCTCCTTTTAGCCTAGTTCTCTTCCCGCAATTCTTTACTACGCTCCGCAAACAAGGGCCTGTACATTTCCTGAAAATTTTTCAAGCCTTGCTCAAAGCTGCAAAAATAATGATAGTCGTTTTCATCTAATACATAATTACGCCATGGATCCATATAAATTCTTGGCAGGATATTCTCTTTGATCCTGGTAACATGCCCGCATAACTGTATCACCATGTCATACTCTGGCAGGTTATGATCTTCTAAACGAAACGTTACCATGATCTTAATGTCTTTATGTTGTTTCATCAAATACCTGAATATATTATTCAGGCCATTATATTCTTTCCATGTATGCTCCGGCATGTAGATCAAAACGGAATCCGACGCCGCGACCCTTTCTGCAAGCCTGTCTGTCCCCTCTACATACGGGACAATCTTTCCATCAACAGCCTTTCCGGTAATTCCATGCATAAAATCATCCAAAGCATTCCACGCTGTAAAGACCGTCCCATATTTTCCTTTATTCATTGCCGCATAGTTCTGTGAAAAAAATTCTCTGGTGATGGTCTGATAAAAATCCTCTAACTTTTCCTCCGGAAGATATTTCGTAAAATATTTATAGCGGTTCCTATTGATATAATAACGGAAAAACATATTCCGTATATTTCTGTCTGAGAAATCATGATACGCTTTTGCATGGCTGTTCACCACCACTTTATATCCTGCTTTCCAGCATTTTGTACTCCATTCTACATCGTCCCAATAAATAAAATTCTCTTCCGGAAAGCCACCGAATTTACGCACGGCATCTGTCCGTGCCATGACCGTACAGCTTGCTACATAATCGCATTCCAGTACCGCGTTCCCTTCCATCTCCGGCAATCCGGCGAGCACCCCACCCATATGATAAGAATCCATGTCTAATCTTCCGCCAAGATCCTGTATTTTGTCTGGATTCTGTGTATATAGAATCTCGGCGCCGCAGATCCCGGTATCTTCATGAGCTTCCATATACCGGTACAAATGTTCCACTGCATATTGATCCAAGAAAGCATCATTGTCCACCAGCATAAAATATTTATAGCCCACGTCCAACGCTGTACGTATTCCCCTTCCAAAACCACCGGAACCACCAAGGTTTTCCTCATTCTGTATGATTGTGATCCCCTCACCATAGCGTTCCTGAAGCTTCGCCACAGAATCATCCGTAGACGCATTATCCACTACCAGGATATCAAAATCCTGATACGTTTGCTCCTGAATTTTTTTTACACACTTCATCACGACATCCGCTTTATTATAATTGCATATAAATATGCCGATCTCTCTCATACTTATCAGCGTCCCCTTTTCCTAAAAATAGTATAGTAATACTGGTATATCCTGCCGCGGCTGGCAATACACCCGTACCAGTTTTTCTAAATATGGATAAACTCCGCGTTTATCCCTTCTTTTTTCAAACTCTGGCAATACTCAGCTAAAATTCTCTCCTCCACGCCTCTGCTTTCCCACATCGTACGATTTAAGGTCTCATATTTTTTCTTACCCATAGTATGGATAGAAAATACCTGTACCGGAATATCGGGATATTGCTTTAAAAACGCAAGGAGCAATTTTTTATTCTCTTCTGTAAATGTATATTCCGGACAACAGGGAATACGGAATTGCTTTAACCTTCCACTGTTATACAACATCTCTACATTTGCTTTATAGTCCTCCACATTGCCTCCAAGTACCTTATGACAAATTTTCTGATCCAGGATTTTTATATCCACTATAAAGTAATCAATGTGTGGAAGCACAAGCTTAAGTTTTCCGACCGGAATAAATAATGCCGTTTCGACTGCGGTGTGTATCTGCAATTTTTTCAGCTCCTCTAAAACACCCTGCAACGCTTCTGCCTGCATCAGAGCTTCCCCGCCAGAAAAGGTCACTCCTCCATCCACATCCCAGAAATCCTGGTCCTTCAAAAGAATACCTACTAGTTCTGAAATTGGATATTCCTTTCCATATATTCCTCTGATGCCATCCTTTTCATAGTATTCCGGCCGGAAGCTTATGTTTTCCGGATTAGAACACCATGGACAGTGGATACTACAGCCTTTCGTAAAGACTGTAGTCCGGATTCCCGGTCCGTCATGAAAACACATTCTCTGTATATTTGTAACCATTAATTGACGCTGCATTATGCCGCTCCCTCATTCTTAAGCGCCCGCTCGATCAATACATCTTTATAGTCATCAGGCAGGTCTTTAAAATATGCGCTGAACCCCCATACCCTGACGATCAGATTCGGGAAATCCTCCGGATGCTTACGCGCTTCGAGAAGAGTCTTGCTGCTGACTACATTCATCTGCATCTCAAAAAATCCTTTTTTAATACAGATCATCAGAAAATCCACAAACTTATCCCAATTCTGGTGTATAAAATCAGGACTAACCATCAGATCCACCACGTTTCCGTTGAATCTGCCTTCGCCATATTCTAATTGCGATGCAAAGTTCATGATCTCTGTAAAACCATGATTATCTTCATTTGAAATATGGACAACAAATGGTTCCCCGCTCTTACGTCCATCAAATGACGCACCAAAGTCTTTTGCCGCATCCAGATAAGTCGGGCCGCTCAGCCCGATCTTCAGCCTTCCGCCCAGATAAGAACGATATTCCTCTAACTCCTTCGAGACACATGATGTAATACGGTTTACAAGCTCTGCCACATCAGTATCATCGCTTCCCCACAGGGAAGGCTTCGACCTCAGTTCTTTACGTACGTCTTCCTTCCCTTCAAAGTCCAGGAGCGTCATCTGTTTTACATCATATAATGTAAACCTTTGATCCTCAAAAACAAGTTCCTTTATATTGAAAAGGGCATTGACCAGATTGCCCATTGCCACTGATGTAACTCCTACATCATGATATCGTGCTCCTCCCCAGGAAACATCCTTTTTATTCTTAAAGCAGTCATCCACAAAAACGGAGAGCAACGGATCGTACTGAAAATACCGCATATTTAAAATCCTTTTAATCTCTTTGATGTTTCTCTGTAAATAAACCAGATATTTATCCACCAGTTCTTCGAAAGATTTGATATTCTCCAGACGTTCCCTTTTCAGTAAATTTTCCAATGCCTTTAGATAGTTTAGGAAAAACATATTATTTAAACTTGAACTTTTTCCACCAATCAGTGGTTCCCAGCAAGCGGAGGTGGTGTATTCATATGCATCCGTCTGATCAATTCCAAATTCAATCAATTGCGGGATCACCACATCATCATTTGCAAGAAGCGGAGCGCCAATCCCTGTCGCAATGGATTCTAAAGCAAGCTCTATCAACTCCCGCGGTGTATGCTTGCTTACGCGTAAAAGGCACTTTGGATCCGATAACTGTACCTCCTTCATTGCCTCAATGAATAAGTATGTCAGATCATTGCATATATAGTTCCCATTTAAATCGGATTTTCCTAACACAAATATCTGTCCGGTATCTCCCATCAATATATTACTTTTGTATTCGTAATTCTCATGAAGCGTGATGTATAAATCTTTTAATATTTCCTTCACATCTTCTTTCTTAAGCTTTCCCTCTGCAATATCCTTTTCATAATATGGATACAAGTAGGAATCCCATGCCCCCAGACCAGTCAATCTATGGTCTGTCTGCCAAAACATCTGATTGACAAAAAGCATCCTTTGAATCGCTTCTTCAAAATGTTCTGCAGGCTGATCTTTCAGACGTTCGAACCAATGTCTTTGTCTCACTGTATCAAAACTCAACTTTTTCAATTTTGTAATTATACGGTCTACCAGCAAGGATAGACTATCCAGCACTGCATTATAGCTTTTGCAAAAATCATTACTAATCTCTGTTTCCGGATATTTCATCTGGTCCAATCCAAAACGTAGTATTTTGTCGTATGCCGGCGTCAGGTTCCCGTAAGGCATCCCTTTCGTCGTATCCATCAGATATTTGGTATCCAAAAAGTATACAAACCTTCCTTTTTCTATCTGAATATCCATATTACTACAAATCAGTAAAAATATTTCATCATAACTTTTATCTACCCCGTCTGCTTTAAATTCCTTCGGAGTCACTCGCGATATCATATATTCCCTCCAATCTCATTAATATATGCTCACATTTCATATACTGCTTCCCTGATAGATAGTGTCCGGATTTCCTTTGCAAATCCTGCCAGCATTTTGCATATCGAATCATAAGCATTGATAAGAGTTACCACTAACACATCCACCTCTTCCATCTCTCTTACCTGATGTATGGCAACCACCGGCAATCCTTCCATCTCATGTATACCTTCTCCATTCCTGTCCACAAAATATTTTACCTGGATATCGGATTGTTTCAATTCGTCAAACAACAGCTTTCCTATATCACCGGCCCCATATATCGCGACCGACCTATAACCGCACTGTTGAAAATATTCCGAAAAGCTTTTCCCCGCATTCTTGTTTTCCATCCAGCGTTTCATAAGCAAAAAATTTTCTCGCATCCTGCTTTCATTATCCATACAAAATTCTCCTGTCCAGTTTTTAAAATCGTTATTGTCCACCCTTGTGGTGATTAGGTGGGTACGAACAATAGCTTATAATCCATTCTTTTTCCTTTGATATCCTGGGAAATATAATATATGCATAAATCCCAATTTCTTTAATGTATCCTCTATTTCTGACTGACTATCCGGATTTTTGGGCGATATTGCAATGATTACCAAGCTTTTTTCCCGGTAATCCAGCAGTTCTGTAATCCCATAGACCGGCATATTCTGGAAAGTACCAGGATTTCCATCCTTACTTGACACCGCGAAACAATAAATATTTGTTATGCCATGATACACCAGTTCCTTCCATATAGTCCGGCCCGCTTCTCCGGCACCATAAATAATTACATTCTCATACAATCTAATTTTATAAAGTGCCTGCTTCTTTTCAATGGCAGTACTATGTTCATAAAAACTTTCCGGATCATCCATGACAGAAAGAAGCATTTCTTTCTCTTCTTTCCGGAACATACTTAAATCTAAAATCCCCTGTTTCTGCAATTTATGAAAATCTTCTGAAAACCTCCTTGAAAATACTTTTCCTGATACTGCAGATATCCGGTCCAGATTCCCGCTATATGCTAAAAAGCATGCAATCGAATATGCAGGTTTTAGTTTTTGAAACAGGTCGTTCCTCTTTTTTAGGACAGTCCTGATAAAATCAAATTCATCACAGATACAAAATATTTTATTTCTATTGAATACAGAGGATTCCGGGTTGTCACGCCGGTTCATATAATAAGGTTTATCAACAAAAAAAGCCCGTTTTGCATATGCAAAGGTCTGGAACCAAAAACCGTTATCCTGAAAGGATGCTCCCAGGGTTTCATTATGGCGAATATCGTATGCCTTCAAATATTTTCGCTGATATATCCCGCTCCATGTATTTACAGGGAAACGAAAGCATTCCTGTTCTTTTTCAATGTCTATCAGTCTTCCATAATATGTATGGCTTTTGTCCTGGCTATATAACATCCTCACGAGTCCCTGCTCTTTTTCTCTGAACCTGTAGAAATCTGCTTTCACAAATTCTGCATTATTATGATGGGCAATATAATAGAGTTCTTCATACATTGTTTCCGGTATCCAATCATCCGTCTCAACAATGCCTATATATTCCCCACACGCTGCATCAATACCAAGATTCATCTGGTATCCATAACTCTTTTTATCAGAAATAATCCGGGTGAGTCTGGCGTCCTTTTTTTCGTATTCTTCTAGAATCTCTATGGTACCGTCTGTAGAGCCTGCATCGACACATATAATTTCAATATCCCGAAGCGATTGATTACACACACTTTCTAAACATTCTTTTATATATGCCTTTGCATTAAACGATGGCAATATCACCGATATTTTCACCCTGACTTCTGCCATATTAAGCACTCCTCATCAAAATAGGCGGATCAGTTCTTCCAGTGAAACAATCCTGCCCGTATAATTCTCCTGCAGTTTTGCTTTTATAACTTCAAACTCTTCAAACACAGTAACAATCAGCAAATCAACTGTCTCTAATTGATCGCCGGGACGCCTGATTTGCAGGGCATGGAATTCCTTTTGTTTTCGGTCTATGCCATATGCGATCTCCAATGGAAGCCTTTTTATGTCCTGATAAAATAGTTCTCCCAATCTTCCCAAGCCATAAATAGCAATCCTTCTACAACCTTCTTCCAGCAACCTGGTAAATATGGACTGTCCATTTCTTTTTGTCTCCTTTACCTTCCACTCATATATAAATCTATAGAATTTACTATTCTTTTCTAATGCGCAAGATAAGCTGTACAATATATCCTCCATCATTTCTGAATCGTATATAAAATATGCGCATACTTTTTTACATACATATTCCTTTTCTACCCCTTCAGCCAAAAATGCTCCTAAGATATGAACAGGAATTACGCCCGCATCATAAAAGTGCTTTCGATATTTATCTATAAAATAAAAAATAGCATCAACAAATTTTTTATTGTTTTTAGAAATGCTGTCATTCTGGATTACATTATGGTTTAAACAGAACGGAGTATATAAGGCTTTATAATGGCAGATATTCAGAACTCGGAAAAAAAATTCCCAATCCTGGATTCTTGGCATTTTTTCATCAAAGCCTCCTGCCTTTTCAAAGCATTCCCGTTTCATCAAGACCGTATTTGTATCTACAATATTTCTCCAATACATGATATGATTCAAATCATTTTCTAAATCATCCTCTTGGGGAATCAGCTTCGCTTTTCCATCCTCATAAACCATTTGTTTACAAAAAACAAATCCTACATCTTCTTGCGTTGCAGCGATTCTTTTTAGCTGTATTTCTAGCTTATTGTTTTCCCAGTAATTATCGCTGTCTAAGAAAGTAAGGTATTTTCCTTTCGCAATTTTTACGCCTAAATTCCTGCAGTAATTTGCCCCTCTGTTTTTCTGGTTGCGTATGTACTTTATCCGGGGATCCTCATATCCGTTTAATAGAATCGATGTTTCGTCAGAAGAGGCGTCATCCACAATGATAAGTTCCCAATTTTTATATGTCTGGCTAAAGACACTGGAAATTGCTTTCTTTACTAAATGCCCTCTGTTAAACGTAGGCATAATAATTGATATTAAAACAAAATCATCCTGCTTAGCATTGCGCTGCTCCAAAATCAAGTTTCTTTCCATATATCTCCTTTGAGTCCCTGTCTCTGCCTATTCCAATGCAGCGTGGTACATGACCTGCTGTGAACGTTTCCCTCTGCGCCCTATAATTCTTCTATGATTTGAGCCAATGATAAAATTTTGTATGGAACCCTTTTCTCCAATTCTTCTTTTATCGTGTCAAAATCATAGTCAACCGTCACAATGGCTGCGTCTGCCTCCGGCAGTTTATCACAGAGAGAATATACCGGAATATCCGCCTTTATCTGGCCTCCCCTTACATCTATACCATAGCGAACCTGGACACAGCCTTTTCGAAGTTCTTCTACAAGATGTTTTCCCAGCATTCCCATTCCATATACAGCCACCGAATGGATCCCCTGCTCCTCTAGTCCGTCCTCAATATGGATATCTTGTTCTTTCAGATAAAGCCATTTATCAAGCACTCTCCAATATTTCTCATAACGGAAAGCTTTTGCCTGCAATCTTTTTTGCTCCTGAATCAAAGACTTGCAGTAATCCAAATGGACATATTTCTCCAAATATCCTTTATAATGCTCTTTAGCATAATAGATTGCCTGCAAATACTGATCCCCAAAACGGCAATCAGGTTCCAGATACATCCCTTCCCCCCATTCGTTCCAAGCATTAAGGAATATGAGTTCATTACCATCTGCCATATTTTTTGCGATCAATTCTGACAGATACTCCCTGAAAGCTTCCGGTGAGGCATCATATACTACGTTTCCCTGGTTTCCCCGGCGTGGAGTATCATCATAACCGACAAATCCTCCATAGGCCTGATTTTTATCACCAGCATGCTCTAAAATTTCTTTCCAGATAGTATGGTAGTTCAAAAAAGAATGTGTCTTATTCCTGTGTTCCATCATAAAAGAACTCATTGCGTGCCCAGGTTCATGGTACAGTGCAAGATCCATATATTGTCTCTGCGTTTCCCCGCTATCCGCAGCGACAACATATATCCCTGGAAAACCTTCTTCTGCCGCCCATTCCTTCCACCTCTGCATCATTTTATTAAAGCATGGCATGAGTTTTGCCTTGTATACCACAAAGACAGGTTTTTCATCTTTCTTCAAATACCTTTTATCGTGGAAAAACTCACATAAATATTCAAAATGTTCTCTCCATTGTTGTTCGTGCCCATATTGCTGCTCTAGTAAAATCCCTTTATCCTTCTTCTTATCATTTTCTTCAAAAGAGTCCGCCCAGGTATTTTTATTTACGATATGACTCCACGACCTGGCCCAGGTCTCATTGGCCCAGCAAAAACAAAAGGGCATATCGATTTCTTTCCAGGTCAACAGGTTTTCCGCAGGCTTTTCCAAAATCCTACGTCCATCTTTAAACCAATAATGATAAATACACTGAGCATCAACCCCATAGAGATGCATCAGATCGGCCTGCCATTTCATTACAGATTTATCCATTAAGTCATAATAATTATTTTTTTGCGGCTTCCTTGGCTGGTAATGTCCTTCGAATAGTGGTTGCGCTTTACGCACGGCTGTCCACTCTGTAAATCCTTTCCCCCACCACTCATCATTTTCCTTTACCCGGTGAAACTGCGGTAAATACATTGTAATGACTTTTGCCTCGCCCATAACGTTTTTCCTCCCTCGGCACTCCATAATCTCCCCAAACCGCTTTGTGCTTGAATTTGCAGAATTCCCCGAACCCCTCTCTGCATTTACAGTATTCTGGCAATAATTTCATTCTGATGCCTTTCATCTAAAAATCTCATTGGCGGCTCATGCCAATGAGATAACTCCGCCACGCATTTTCCTGAAATTTCTTCTTTTTCTATACTTCCTTTTTTATACCAGTCATACTCATTATCCACTTGTCCAATATCGATTGCCTGAATTCCTCTTTTTGCCATATCATATGCGAGTACAGTGGCTGTGGGTCCTAATGTAATGAGTACCAATTCATCTGGCCGCACCAATGCACATGCCTGTTCTAAAATATCGTCATATTTCTGAAATGCATTCTTTGCAGGGCATTCCATACGTCGGACATTCCCTGCTGCTTCAAACAAATCATTGTTTACGCCCATATAGGAATGCTCTCCCTCCACAATAAACAGATTCCTTTTTTTCCATAATTGTTTCATCAGTCCGAAGGTTACCCTAGCCTGCGTTTTATCCTGATACATCATATACGGGCGCGATACATATGCGTCAAAATAGTCCTTCTTTATATCTAACATCCCTATAATATCATCCCTCGTTGTTCCTGCTGTCATATAGGCACGAATCGCATCAGCCGCATCCTGCGTATACTTATCAAGATTTCCAAAATTATCTGCAATCGCAATTAAAATCTGCGGTTCATCCGAGCGTAAAACCTCCAAAAGACGATCTGCCAGCCTTTTATCTGCTTTTTGAAACCATGGCCTGTCCTTCCCCCGGATTATTTCGAATTCACCGTCTCCAAAACGGCAAAGTGATTTGTTTTCTATTATGATTTCATGTAATGCTGCTTCTGCTGAATGTATCTTGGGAAATATTCCTTTTCCATGTTCAAACGGCATATTGGAACGCTTTTGCTCGTACATTGCCCTTCTGGCTTCCAAGAATGCTTTTTGACGTTTAGCTTCATCGATAAATGGGTTTTTCTTCTGTGTCTCATCCCAAAAAATATATAACTTCTCAGTTGGTATTTCCAGACTCTTACAATTCTCGACGATTGACTCATAACATAACGGCGAAATAACAATCAAATCATAGTCTTTCTCTTTTATTTCCCCTGGAGAAATAATTTCATAATTATCCCTGATCCCTTGTTTTATGGTATCAACCAAACCTACCACCGTGCAGTTTTGATAGTTTATGCTGTTCTTCACTATTTCAAACTTTGTTCCAATGCCCCAAATCAACACTCTTCCAGAGGAGTTCTGTCCTTTTGTCATATTACTTTTTTCCAAGATTTCTTTAAATGTCAACCCCTTGCCCGGTATCCTTGTCTTAATCTCTTCATCCTCAAAACCAGTTGCACATACAATACAATCAACTGAAACATCTTCTTTTATTTCTTCATAAATCGGGAATTCCGCATTCTTATTTGAAGCATTTTTGTCGATTCCATATTTGATACAGATTCTTTGTGAGTCAATCAGCTGGCAAAGTTTTCTTCCATATAGACCAATTCCATATATTGCAATGCTCTGTATCAAATTCCTGCATAGATAATCATTTATCCATTGCGCTTTTGTATGATTGATCAATTCATCCAAAGCCATATACTTTTCATATTTTGCAACTCTCTTTTCTATTGTATTGATAAATTCTCTTTTATTAACTTCATCAAATATCTCTAATCCAACAACCTTGTCTTTAAACTCAATCCCGGAATTTGTCATTGCCATCCAATTAAAAGACGCATTATTTCCATCTTCTTCATGAACATACAGATATTTGTCATTGTACACAACAGCACTTTTTTCATGCATCATGCACACCCAGAAAAGATGATCATCCCATCCGTTGTTTTTCATAGGATGATTGAGCCATCCCCTGGGAACCGCTTCCTTTCTGATCAACATCTGTCCAAGAGAAATTAAAGGATATCCTGATGACAGATATTCATTCAGATCGAAACTGATTGATTTCATTTTTTCCGAGCTATATATAGACTCTTTTTGCCTGCGATATCCATTACAAAATACCGCATCAAAATTTCTTATCTTCTGTAATTGACTATCAAAATAATCTCTCGCAATGGAATCGTCCTGATCCAAAAATAATATATATTGTCCTTTGGACTTCATAAATCCGTCTATTTTCGTCTGATGAATTCCTTTATTTTGCTTATGGTTAAGAAATTCTATCCTTACCCGGCTTGTATAATCTGTAACTTTGAAAAATTCCTGCGGATAATCATTTACGAAAATAATTTCTATGTTTGAACAGTCAATATTTATATTACTTTCTATACTGTCAATAATCCTGCTTATATATTTTTCTCCTCTGTAGAGTGGTACTATCACACTTATCAACATCCTGCCGCCTCATCATCGCTGTTATACATATTTTCCAGCGTTTTCATATATTGTGTAATATCGTATCCTGCCTGTATTACCTGATCCGCATACTTCCTTCTATTTTCCGTCTCAATCTTATCCGATAAAATCCTGTCCTGCCAGACAGACACATCTAAAGGCAAAAAAGAAATGTTATCTGTGACCGCTGTCTCCTTTGTTACCGTATCGCTGACCAGACATTTTGCCCCTGAAGCCTGAGCCTCTATCGCAACAATCGGCAGCCCTTCGAAATGAGAAGGCAGTGCGAATATATCTACCGCCTGAAGCCAACAATTTACATCATCACAGGCACCTGCTAAAAATACCTTGTCTACCAGATGATACTGTTTTATCAATAGCTGTATCTTATCAACTAATGGCCCTCTACCGATCAATACTAATCTAACGTCTTCTTTTATCTTTACAGTCTCTTTCATCAATTCTATTAAAAATTCATGATTCTTTTGATAGGAAAACCGACCGACATGACCGATGATAAGTTTATCATCCCACCCCAGACGTTGTCTGATTTCTTTTCTCTTCTGCCCGTTAAACATAAACGAATGCACATCTATGGCATTATTCATAATATGAATCTTTTCCTGTGGAATCTTATCTGAATATAACCATTCGGCCGCAAGTCTGGAACATGCCCAAAAATCTGTCGCGATATCTGTTGTTAATTCTTCCCGAAGCTTGTAATGCTGCTTCTCTTTTTCTTCTCTTCCGTTATCATCAAACACCGCCGTATTATGAGCATGAACAATGATTTTAGGTATTCCCGCTTGTTTAGCTAGTTTTTCTAATTCAAAGCTTTTCCAATAGCTGGTATGTAAATGGACAACATCATAACCATTGGAAAATATCTGCTGTATCTCATTCTGAAAAAGTTTTAAATTATTCTCTGCCCGATTCTTTACATAAAAAACTCTACATCCCTCTGCCTCTAAATCCTTCTGAAAGTCCAGCTTTTCACCAAATGTAACTATATCAAAACGGAATTTTGTTTTATCAATATATTTCCAGTTGTTCAAAACATACTGCGTAATGCCGCCCTTTGCATTTGCCAAAGAAAAATGTATGATTTTTTTCATATAGAATTACCTTAATCACAATTTATTCAAATATGTCAATCTATCTGCTATTTCTTTGTCTCCAATAAGTTCCCATATTGGTATAATCTTCCCTTGTATACAGTGCTCCTTTAACTTTGCGTACACATCGGATAAGCCATTAACCGGGGTAACTATAATAGAAATCTCTTTATTTTCTAATCCTTTTACTTCCTTAATATTGTATACAGGAATTCCTTCAAAGCATCCGCTTTTCTTATATTTGTCTATAATACACAGCGGTGAAAGATTTCTATAATTCATCTCCCTGACAAGTACGGAAGTCAGATTTCCCATTCCATAAATTATAGGATTACTAATCTTCGCAACTACTTCCATTACCTGTTCTGGCTCATCTAGTATTTTTGTCAATATCTTCCATTTTATATCTGATAATTCATATGGCACGGCTGTTCTTTTATATTGGTCGCTTCCACCGCTATGATCATGAACTTTTGGATGGGATAGGGAAGGATGTTTCATAACTTCTTTAAATTCAGAATGATATGGATGCTTTGGATTTCTTATATTCATAAAAAATTCTTCCATTTCATTTTGACCGCCCCAATTATCATAAGGACGAAGCCTCACATAATCCGCTCCAAATTCCTCAATACATCTATGGGCAAATTCCGGAAGGGTTCTGAAATTATCTGCCATTACAACGGTCGCAATTTCAAATGTATTGACAATCCCCTTTTCGCGAAGACTTTTAACAAATCTAAGATTACTTTCTATTTTCTCAATCGGATATTTTACCCCTGAAAGATATTGATATATTAGTTCATCAAAACTCATAACTGTAAAACCGACCCATAGATCATATTGCCCCAAATTTTCAATCTGTCTCCAATGCTCTTCATCAAACAAAGAACCATTTGTCTCCAGAACAACCGAACATTCTTCTACCGGTGCTTTAGGACTCCATTCAGATAATAATTTAAGAGTCCTTTTGCTCGTAAATAATTCGCCATGCCCATTTGCACTAATCCTTTTAACATATGGCATTGCTTCACGTATTCTCTCTTCTATAATGTCATAATTGCGCTCTAATTCTTCTTTTGTCTTTCCCTTCAATAAATTATGGACTGTACAGCTTTTACAACGATAATTACAATCATTTTCAAATGCCAGATACAGTTCTTCCGGATATTCTGGAAGTTCTCCTAATTCTGTTTGGAAATCATTTATTTCATCAGTCATTAAATACGGGCACCCATCAACTAAACATTTAGAATAGTCCTGCTTGATGAGCCGCTCCCGTACTTTTCTCGCTGCCTTTCCGTGATACAATTCCGGAAGTGTATTTTCTTTAAGATTTCCAATAAACCCATCGCTTTTCCAACCACATATTCTTACATCTCCATCCACATTATAAATCTGGATAAAATCTCTTCCTCTTTTACATAGTTTACCCATACATCTACAGCCTCCATAATATTAAATTACTCTCACTTCTCACGTTGTCTTTTCATAATTTGTAATATTCTATCTATATCACAATGTTTTTACATCCTTTACTATATAAAATTTTCAAAACATCTTCCCTTCCATCTATTAAACAAGGCCATATCCATGTATTTTCATTAAATATAAATTCATCTACTTCATATACTGGGATTCCAAGTAGTGTTGTACGATTCCCCCGTATGTCCGATACCAGAAAACCTTTGGGAGACACACCATATTTATCTAGTTCTATAAGAGCTTTCATCGCCTCATTCCCTGCACCATATAGATATAGTCCTGCTTTTTTACACAACTGTTGTTCCTCAATCGTTAGTTTATAATAATCCCTGCATCTTATTGCATAGATTGAAAAGTAATCATCCAATACAGCACTCGTCAAATGGTCTGTTATATTTTTAAGATCACTTAAACAATTACGTAATTCACTCACAGAACATTCCAGCCCACAGTGCGCATCCCTATATTTATGAATAGCAAGAAATAATCTTTCCTTTATATATTTTTCAAACCGCCCTTTTGAATATATATTGAATTCCCTAAAATACTCAACTGTATCCTTGAAATGCTTTTGCGCTAACTCTTTATCTTGATAATATCTTGTATTCCATCCTCCATTCGTAAACTCTCTATACACGCTCCAAACCCTATTAAGATAATATAAATCTCCTCTGCATGCCATATATGTCCGACATGTTTCATCACCTGTAGATATGCAAAACTCTGGTTGTTGTTTTATATAATCCGCTCTGCAAAAAATCGAAGCCGTTGGATACCATCCTTTTGTAACATTAATGATATCTCTATCTTCTATATAACCCGATGGGTGGTCGTATACATT
Source organism: Lachnospiraceae bacterium (assembly GCA_910575475.1). Lineage (GTDB taxonomy): Bacteria > Bacillota > Clostridia > Lachnospirales > Lachnospiraceae > Schaedlerella. The sequence continues at coordinate 37,117 of CAJTGD010000025.1, forward strand.
AAGCCTTAGCAGATCTTGTTCTTCTTGATATATCAATGCGTTATGATAACATAAAGAAATATTCGGATTAGACTCCATCAAATCATATTGTTTTTGCAATTTATAATTATAAATCCAAAAATCGTCTCCTTCACAACAAGCTATATATTTTCCCTTTACCAATGGGTAAATATATGTTTTCAAAATGTTTATCCCCTTCGAGAATTGATTTTCTTTCTGAAGGATCAGGGTTATCTTATCTGGATATTTTTCCTTATATTCTTTTAGAATTTCTATTGTTCCATCTGTAGAAGCGTCATCATGAATTAAGATTTCATATTCAAAATTTCCTTTTTGCATAAGAAACCCGTCCAAAGCTTTTCTAATATATTTCTCATGATTATAGGTGATACAAAGTATTGAAATATCCATTATTCAGTCTCTCCACAGAATTTATGCTTCATTAAACTTCTTTTCCCCTTGCTCAACACGATCCAGCAATTGTATTGCCGTAACCGGGTGGATTTTTCTTTTTTCTAACGGAGGTAATTCTCTATATTCTCCAAATTTAAAACTCAGATAACTATCATAGTCTTTAATACCCTGAAATAATTTCCCCTCGAACATAATATCAGCACTATTTTCATACCAGCTTCTATAATATCCATATTCACTGTTAGGCGTCGGAAATGTCAGAATCCTAACCATTCTGGTTTTCTTTTTATTAGCATAAATGACCATCTTGTAATAATAGTTCCAAATCCACTTCTCCGGTATCTTAGCCAAAAGTTTATACCATTGTCGTTTCAGTATTTTCTGTTCTGCCACTTGTCCCACCTTTGACCAAAAAATTTTTCTAACACAAAAACATTCAAAATTTTTTATACTTCTTAGCAGATAATTATCCGGTACACCATCAAGCGGAAAAATGTCTATAAATATTCCCTGTTTATAAGGCATGTGTTCTTGATGCTCCCGTAAAAACAGAGTGTGTTTCCTTCGTAGTTTTCCATATCCCCATCGATAACCTTTTGTTCTCCGGTTATCCTGAAAATAAAAACGTGATGTATCCAATTCTGTTCTTATAGCCTGTCTGAATTTTTCATATTCAGGTCTTAAAAATGCCACATCCGCATCATCATCCCATGGAATATATCCACCATGCCGCACTGCTCCCAACAGGGTTCCGGCGATAATATTATATTTAATATCACATTTCCTACATATCCTGTCTACTTCAACTAACATTTCCAATTGAATCATCTGCAGTTGCCGAAGAATATCCTTGTCAATATGTATCATCATTTTTCCCCAAATAAACATTATAGTTTACGCATAAATTCGTGTATCCTTTTTCCACAAGTACCATCATAATTAGATACAATTTCTTTATATGCCTCAATCTGTTTGTTTCTTTCAAACAGATTTCCCGTAATATTATTATCCAAAAAATTTCGGATACTATTAAAAGAATTTTCATGGCAGCAATATCTCAGTCCTTTTGACGAAAGGCAAAATCCAGGTTCATGCGCTTTTAGTTCATCCATATCAAAACACACCTCTAGCTCAAAGCAATCATTAGTCCTAAGATTGATTTCATATAATTTTCTCCTTGGATATGAAAAAATCATAACTCTTCCTTTTTCATCACATTCGCCCCAAAGGAAATAGCTCTTCGCAGTTGTATAAAAATATTCTTCCCCTTCCCCATCCACAAATGGTGGTCTCCATTCAGCCATTTCCCCTGTGGCTATATGAAGTCTAACATACATATTTGCACATTCTGGGGTCAGATATAGATAATCTCCACAAAATGCTCCACTGCTAAATAGCCGCTCCATACATTTACTGTCAGAGAGAGAATCTCTACATTGAATTCCCTGTGGGAATTGATCATATTCCCTTACTTCATTCGTATCTGGATTCCATCGGACAATATTCATCCCTTCATAAGGTAACAACCAAAGATCTTCTTTATAAGGTAGAATATTTCTATATCCACCCTCAGATTCAACTGGCAGTTCAACAACCATATGCTCTCCCGTTTCTATTTCCAACACATATATTTGTCTATCAGTTGGAGAGGTCAGAAAAATCTTCCCATTTTTATACCCGGCTCCTCCGGATATTACTATTCCATTCCTCTCTTTAACAAATACATCTATATCCTCTCTTACATACACAATTTTACCTGTTTTGGTATCATACATCACTATCGCCGGGTATTTATGCGGCAACAAAATAAGATGATTTTTTACTGCAACTGCCCATATGAAAACATCAGCTTTTAACTCTACCTGTTCTAACTCTATTTTCTTTTGCTTCCCTGTTTCGTCAATCATTAGAATGTTTTGAGCATTTTGAGGGCATACATACAACTTCTTATTAATCTCGTAAACCTTATTATAATCTCCACCATGCACATAATCTGACAATTCACATAAATACTTATAATTATGCTTAAACGGCTCTGACACATACAGCCTATTTCCCTGGGCTATAGTAAATTTATTTTTCTCAAGATAGCAAAGTCCTACATAGATTTCTCCACGCCAACTCCCCTCTTCTGGTTCACTATGCAGCCGGTTATTCAATATAAACATGGGTTTCCCTACAATCCCAAACAAAGAAGTAACTGATGTTCCAGCGTCTCCAATATATGCATCGCATAGTGCTATCGTATTCTCCATGTCAGGAGTGGCATCATAAATCCCCAACTCTTTATCCAAAAACTCCCTCTTCAATGCCAGATATTCCTGCTTATATATCGGTCGCATGGAATCAAATGTAGATTCCAGCAATGGATGCGGACGCCATAAAAGACACGAATCTTTCCTACCCTCAAAACAAGAAAATACATATCTCATTTTTTTCAAGAAATCTTCCGTTTCACCAAGCATCCCACCGATACTGGTATTATAAAAATATACTTTTCGGCCTTCCATCTTCACTTTCCACTCCAAAGGAGGCTCTGGCGGATTCTGGCATTTGTTTATAATCTTATCAAACTTTGGTGAACCAAATGGAAGGAACTTCTCATCTGGTATTCTTTCATCAAAATATTCCCTAAATCCTGGTGCCTGTATGATAATATAGTCTGCATAGATATATGCAGGACATAACTTTTGCCCTTCTGACATCCCTCCTGTCGTAGAATAATAAGGAACATATACTAATGTATCTGTATATTTTTTGAGATTTTCAGAATAAAATCTTGGATGAACGCTTGTTACCAGATTCCAACTGTCATAAGGGTTGTGGATATAGATTACATCCGGCTTTCGTTCTTCAAAGTGATAGGACTGCCAGTCTATCACTTCTATCTCTTCTGGATATTTACACCCTTCGTAGTGCATCTGCCCCAGCGTACGATCCGGTCTTACATCGTAATACGGTATTGGCACACAATAAACATCGCAGTCCGGATCTTTGCTTGCAGCAAGATACACACTCTCAAGGCTGTCCCACATTGCAACCTTATATGGGAAAAAAACTATTTCTTTTCTAACTGTAATATCGTTTCTCACACTGTTTTCTATCTTGACCAACAACTTCATAAGAAGTTTGTATATAGTATTTACATTTATATCATCCTTTTTTATTGACTCAAACAAACAAAATAAAGCTTCACAGTACTCTTCTACATAAGTAACTGTAATATGTCCCTCGCCCTCCAGTTTTTCAATCGTCTCTCCTAATTGAATTGCAAATTCCTGACATTCGCTGAGCATATTTTGTACGGACATCATCTTCTTATGATTCAATGCTTCCTTAATTTCTTCATGGGCTTGATAAAAACTATTAATAAAAGCCAATATTTCTTTTTTTTCTGTTTTTCTCATGTCAGTCCTCTCTGTTCAGCTCTTCACATATTGCAATCTATGGATAACGCTGACACAACTTCTGGATTATCCTATCTTTAAGAATATATATCTACCCCAAGCGCACTCTCACAAATTGATCCATAATCCCTGCTAAAGCAATGGATTCCCCTCTTGTCAGCTTAAAATCCTCTTTCCCACCATGGTTGATCCGAAACAAAAATTCACTAATCTCATATCTCAGCCCATCTCCAAGAAATACTTCCGAATATTTATCCACTCTGCCGGCATCTTCGTAATGCACTTCAAAATATGTGGTCTTCCACCATGGAGCTTCCACCAGAATGTATCCCTTCGTCCCGGCAATCAAAAGCCTACCCTCCGATTTTACTCCCAGTCCGCAGGTAGCTGTAGCAAGGCCATTCCGATATTTTAACGTCACTCTTGTAAATAGATCCAGACCATTCTCTCCTTTAATTGAGTCAAAAAAAATATTCTCATAATCAGCTCCCATCAGTTTCAAAATTGGAAGCATAACATAACTTCCCAATTCAATAAAGCTGCCTCCGTATATTGAATCTGTTAATTCTCTACTATCCTCCCGCTCCAGTTTTGTAAAACATGCTTCAATATTTCGAATCGTCCCAATCACTCCACTGCAGGCAATACCTAACAGTTTTTGAAACCCTGGGCAATAAGCTGTCTTTATCCCTTCAAAAAGAACCAGTCCCAATTCTTTCGCATACACAAATGTTTCCTCTGCCTGATGTTTTTGTAGGACCATAGGTTTTTCACACAATACATGTTTTCCATGCCCCAATGCACCTCTGATATAGTCATAATGTGAATTATGAGGCGAAGCAATATATACCGCATCAACCGCATCATAAAATCGCTCTATATCTTCATAGGCATTAATTTCCCATTTGTCAGCGAACTGTTCCGCACTATGAGCATGTGGATTGTAAACACCTTGCACACTAATTCCGCTGACCAACTTTGCCTCCGGTACAAATCGATTGGCAATCCTCCCATTTCCAATAATTCCAATCCTCATAATATGCTGTCTCTGTTCCCGAAGCATTGTACTAGAAATATTTCTTGTACGCTCCAGATATACTACTTTACAACAATCTTTCAAGTAATCAAAACAACCTGTCCAGTCGGAACCTACGGTAAAAATATCAATATGATATTTCTTGATATCATTAAATTTCTGTCCAGCAGCTTCCTCAATGATAACCTCATCCGCAAACCCTGTCTTCTTTACATTCTCAATTCGAGTGATTATTGAGTCCACAACCCCCAACTTCCCTCTTGCCTTGTCATAGGTTTCTGTAGTCACTCCAACGATCAGATAATCTCCTAATGCTTTTGCCCTCTGCAACAAGCGATAATGTCCTTCGTGAAAGAGATCGAATGTTCCATATGTAATTACCCTTACCATCATTCTCCTTCCACCTCTTACCCTACATCAGAGCATCTCTGGAATAAACAAAAAGTTTCGCAAATTCTTCCTGATATTTTAATTAATCTATACTGATTATCCAAAACTAGCTGTATCACTTCCCACAAATTCTTGTAGTTCTCATAGCATAAAGGTTTCCCCCTATCTTCATATACACCAAACATAGAACATACCTCATGCCCTTCATATGATAACAGGATATACTTTGTAGATATTTGATTAAAAAATCTATCCATCCTTTTTACATACATCAAAAAACCTGCCATGTAAGCACAATCGGCATTAATTGATGGTAATGTATCTTGGTTAACATCACAGACAATCGTATTTTCTCCTCTATATATATAATCCAATCCTATGTATTGTATATCTTCCTTTAAATATTTTTTTAGCCTTTGATTTCCGCAGCCAAAATCAATAATAGAACGTACATCTTCCGGAATCATACTTGACATAACAGCCGCTCTCTCATCCCAGCTTGCTCTGCCCAAAGTAATTTCTTCTTCAAAATATTTCCAATCATTTTTCTTCATATTTAAGAAATATTCTTCCGGAATATTCCAGCCATTATAATAATGAATATTTTCCAGAAATCCCATTTTGCTTAATTGTCTCGATATTTCCTGATAATATTTAGAATCCGCAATAATAATGAGAACATCTTCTTTTCTTTCTTCTAACAACTTTAATGGTGAATATACGGGCTTGCCATGCCACACATCAAGCTCGTTATCAGGCACTCTATTATCAACAAAATAATTTACTTTTGCCAAACTATCGATTGATAAAAGCTTTTCTGTCCACTTTCCAGTAAAAAATACAACCAACTTTTTCATCTACATCCAGGCTCCCTAATTTATCCGTAAAACTCTTGCCGGATTTCCCACGACCACACTACCTGCGGGAACGTCTTTTAATACAACTGCTCCCGCTCCGATTAAAGAGAAATCGCCAATATATACTTTTTCTTTAACCGTTGCATTGCTTCCTATATGTACTGCCTTACCAACATGAACATTGGCGCCTACTACCGCATTTGTAGCAATGTGGGCAAACCTGTCCAAAAAACTGTCATGACCAACATATGAGTTAGCCAAAAGCATACAATTATCTGAAATTTCAGTATCCACACCAACCTGCGAAAATGCAGTTAATAAGACCCCTTTCCCTATTTTACAGAATCCGGAAGGATATACCGCCGTAGAATGTATTGCCGAATAGTATCTGCTTAAAGGAATTGGCAGAGACATTATTTTTTCATAGACTTCTCTCTCATGAAGCATCCCCACGTATGCAATAAAAAAATAAATATCTTTATCCTCCAAATATTTTGTAATATCCTCTGTTCTTCCTATTACAGGTATTTGGGTATAACGACCTATACAACTGCCAACAGGTTCTACATCATTAAGAAAACCAAGCATCCTCGCATTATTGTCCTGTTCCACAATTGAGGCCACTGACATCCCGATACCACTACCCCCTAAAACAATAATCTTTTTCAAAACGTTCCTTCTCTCTGCGATTTTTTATTTTCATCTTCAATTAACTTCCGTTGATTTACAACATAACGGGCACGTTTAAGCATTGGAGGACCTATCATGACTCCTCGGTACATCGCAATCCCGATATCTTGTTTTCCCATAGTATCTTCGAACACCTTAATTAAATTTTGGGAATATTCTATTTCATCCTCGTCTGGTGAAAATACAGTATTTGCCACTTCGATTTGTTTAGGATTCAGCAACAGGCATCCGGAGAATCCATTCTTATATGCTTCCTTCTCTGCTGTGCGAAAGCCCTCTAAATCATTAATATTCAAATACGGGGTATCTATCGGCAATATTTGCGCCGCCCGTGCCGCATTTACAATTGTAGCTCTTGGGTAAGAAAATGCCGGGGTGTGGTAAGTATAAGTGCTGCCCAAATCATTTAGATAGTCTTCCCCACCCAAACAAATCGCCACCATCCTACTACTTGCTTTTGCTATTTCATATGCATTTAAAACGGCCTTTGCCGTTTCAATTAAAGGTGCCAGTAAAAAAGTTCCTTTTTCCAAATCACACTTTACTTCCTGCATAGATAACAGTCTGTCCAGAAAATATATATCACCTGCATCTGATATTTTAGATGGCATAAATCCTGTTATTCCCTCTAATATCATTTGATCAATATCTTTCGCAAAGTCTTTTGTTCCTATTTCATTAATACGAATAAATATTTTCTTTCCCACAAATTTTCCATTTCGGCTATATTCTATAATGTTATTTCTCGCTTCTTGGCGATATACAGGAGGTACAGCATCCTCTAAATCTAAAATCAATGCATCTGCATCACTTTGTAATGCTTTTTCTATAAATTTTCGATTATATGCAGGTAAAAACATAAAACTCCTTAATAGCATATTTCCTCTCATACTGATTCAGCTCCCTTATCCGCATTGGACTTTTTTATCAATACATGTCTTCTAAACAATAATACTTCAACATCATTTTGATTAAACCCTACAGTCTCTATATAAACAATACCTCTATCCCTTTTTTTGACCGACTCTCTTTTATCAATTACTCTGCTTTTGACATATAAGGTATCTCCTACAAAAACCGGAGCTAAATGTTTGATATTGTCATAATCTAAATTGACTATCGCCTTTCCACTTATATCAGAAACCGTAAGTCCAACAGCTAAACTAAACACCAAAGTACCCGGAACTAAAATCTTGCCATGCTGCTGCTTTTGTGCATAATCCATATTTATATGAACCGGGTGCGGATTCATTGTTAATAAACAAAAAAGATTATTATCACTTTCAAAAATCGTTTTAGAAAAGCAATGTGTAATCTCTTCTCCTATAGTAAAATCTTCAAAATAATTTCCCATCTCGTTCATTTTCATATGTTTTTCTCCAACTACAAAGGAATATTTCCATGCTTTTTCTCAGGTTGTTTTATCTGCTTATTCTCCAATGCTTTAAATGCCGTGATTAATCTTTCACGTGTATCTTCAGGTAAAATAACCTCATCTATTATGGAATAAGATGCCGCATAATAGGGATTGAGATATTTTTCTTCATATTGTCTGATCCAGTCATTTCTCGCTTCATCCGGATCATCCGATTTTGATATTTCTTTATGAAATATTACATCTACCGCACCATCAGCTCCCATAACCGCAACTTCACAAATCGGCCATGCAAATACAAAATCAGCCCCTAAATCCTTGCTGTTCATTGCGCAATATGCTCCTCCATAAGCTTTTCGCATAAGAACCGTAATCCGTGGTACCTCTGCTTCGGCAAAAGCATATAGAAGCTTACTCCCATGGCGTAGTACTCCTTTTTTCTCTTCCTGCAGCCCAGGATAAAATCCTGGAACATCAACCAAAACCAATAGCGGAATATCAAAACAATCGCAAAATCTTACGAATCTTGAAGCTTTATCTGCTGCGTCACAGTTTAATGCGCCTCCATATATGCAAGGCTGATTCGCGACAATGCCTATTGTCTTTCCTTCCAGACGCCCAAATCCTGTGATAATATTTGCCGCAAACTTTGGTGCCATTTCGAAAAAACTGTTCTCGTCTATGATACAATCAATTACTTCTTTTACATCATAGCTATATCTGGGATTCTCTGGGACAATGTTTTCTATTTTCTTTGTATCAGATTTTTTCTTAGCATTATCGGTTGTCTCTACTTGCCTGACTTTTATATAAAATATTAGTTTTCTAATATTCATGAGACACTCTTCATCTGACTGACATACTAAATGAATCTGTCCACTTGTCTGCTCATGAATACCAGCACCGCCCAAATCATTCATTGTTACTTCTTCTCCGGTCAATGCTTTAATTACTTTGGGTCCTGTGAGAAAAAATTGACTGGTTTTTTCAACCATAAAAGTAAAATCACATAATGCAGGCGAATAACTGGATCCTCCCGCGCAATTTCCCATAATTGCCGCAATCTGAGGAATTCTCCCGGAAGCCAGCGTATTCAGGTAAAACAAACGACTATATGCCGCAAGTGACAAAATTCCTTCTTCAATCCTTGCACCGCCGCTATCACATAACCATATGAAGGGACTTTGAGTTTTGATAGCCAGCTCTAATACATGGCAAACTTTTTTAATATGTTCTTCTCCACCAGCACCGCCGCTTATCGTAGCATCCTGCGCAGCTACATATACTGTAACCCCATGAATCGTTCCATAGGCCGTAATCACGCCATCACCTAAATAATGCTTTTTATTGGCTTCACTAAATTCAATTCTCGATTTAGCAAGCATTCCAATCTCATGAAAATCATGATTATCAAATAGAAATCGTATCCTCTCTCTTGCAGTATATTTTCCTTTTTTATGTTCCTTTTCAATTCTCTCAATTCCGCCAGCCAGCTCAGCCCTTTTCTGTAATTCTGTAAACTGATCTTTTCTTTCGAACCATCCCACAATTCCAGCCCCCTTAACCGATACAAAAAGATATTATTATTTATTGAATATCAGTTATACTTTACATATTATTTTCATAATTCTTTCCATCTCTTCCCACTTCAACTTTTCATATATTGGCAGTACCAATACCTTCTCCGCCAGCTTTCGAGAACAGTCTAATCCTACATTACAATATTTGCCCTTAAAGCAAGCCTGGTCTGAAGTCAATGGATAAAAATATTTTCTTGCATATATTCCATTCAGCTTCAGTAACTCATACAATTCATTTCTGTTCAGTGGATACTCCGCTTCCACCAAAATCGGAAAATATCCGTAATTTTGCTTTACATCTGGCTTTTTTTCAAACATTCGAATTCCCTGAATATTTTTCAATTGATTTTCATATTCTTCATAAATTTTTTTTCTACTGTCAATTACCTGCTCCACATACTCCAAATTGCAAAGACCCATGATTGCGCAAAATTCATTCATTTTTGCATTGGCGCCTACCTCAGTAACTAATTCTTCGCCACGAATCCCAAAATTTTTTAAATTGTATAGTTTACCATAAAGTTCTGGGGTTAAGAAGGCAACTGCGCCTCCCTCTATCGTATTAAAAACTTTTGTGGCATGGAAACTAAATATTGAAATATCGCCATAACTTCCAATGCCTCTTCCTTTATACGTAACGCCAAACGCATGCGCCGCATCATAAATAACTTTTAAACCATATTTCCCTGCGATTTTTTGGATTACCTCTACATTACATACATTTCCATATACATGAACCGGAAGAATCGCAACAGTCCTGTCTGTAACCAGGCTTTCTATCTTCGTCTCGTCAATCGTTCCATCTTCCGGCTTCACATCGCAAAACACAGGATTCAGCCCATTGCGGATAATGGCATGAGTAGTCGATATAAATGTAAATGGTGTTGTGATGACCTCTCCCCCTTTTGGAAATCCCATTGCCTGAATAGCCAATTCCAATGCCATATGTCCATTTACCATCAAAGATAATTCTGGTACATCCAGATATTCTTTTAGCCTGGTCTCTAACTTTTGGTGATAAACTCCCATATTCGTAAGCCAATGACTATTCCATAATGGTTTTATCGCTTCTATGTATTCCTCATAGGGGGGCATTGAAGATTGCGTTACATATATTTTTTGATTATCCATTCCTGTAATCACCTTTTGTTATCCGCATATAGAAAACGATATTTTATTATTCAGCTTTCTCGAATGCGCTAAGAACATCAGCCGCTTTCAGATTTTCCTTTTGAGCATTCACATCCGTCTCTTCCGTGCTTTCCAAAACACTGGGTTGATCTTGATTTTCCGGCTTTGATTCCTCTTCTTCTATTCCCTTCTCTTCCTGCTTTACATTCTCTCCACTTACCTGCTCTTGTTTCTTTTCTTCTTCCGGCTTCACATTTTCTTCATTTATCTGCTCTTCTTTTATTTCTTCTTCCGGCTTCACATTCTCTTCGCTTACCTGCTCATGTTTTATCCCCTCTTCCTGCTTCACATTCTCTCCACTTCTCTGTTCTTCTTCCGGATTTTCTTCTTTTTTCTCGTTTTCTTCCTCTTCCGCACTTACTATTTCATAGTCAAAAGAAAGGGTTATCTCCCCATCCTCCCAAACCAATTCCGGATTAGAGTTCAATGTCCCTGTAAAATAGAAAGAACCCATACTGCCTTCCTTAAGGCTGACAAAACTGCCATTCTCATCAAATTCAGCGGACTCTAAAAACAAGACCTCTTCATCTGTGGTTCCTTCTACTACATTTAATACATTTTGTGTATTTTTATTTTTCCATACAACATCCACATTTAACTTTTTAATATAAGAATTATTATTCATAACTTCCCCTTCGGAAAGTTCATATAGTTCTTCTCTCAGTCTGTAATAGACTTCAATACTTTTTATCTTAATGGTAACATCTGTATTTCCATAATTTTCAACTTTAAATTCTTCCGAAAAAATCTGTCCTTTGCCACTTAAATTTTCAGGGTCTAAATAAGCCCTGGAATTTGTAGGAAACGAAACATTATATATACAATCATTTTCCTTACTTTCTTCTGAGTCATTCGATGTAACCTCTTCTACCATTTTCTCAAGGCCGCTCTTTTCTTTTTGTGTACTCTCTGGTGTCTCTGCCTTTTTAGGTTCGCTATCTATCAATTCTGTGTGTTCGATATCGTCAGCATTCGTATTCTTTAAATCTGTCTCTGTGTGTTCAATCGGATTTTTATCCTCCTCCGCTTTATCACCTTCTATATCTTCGGTAGTCTCTGTGATATTTTCAATATCTGCTGCTTCTACAACAATACATCCGGCAGCTTTATAAGCTATTACATATTCATTATCCGGAACTATTTCTTTCATTCCATTTATACAACAATTCAACATGGCCACTATTAAAAAAAAAGACATTTTTCTCTGCATAATAATATTCTCCTTCTATACTGCTTTCCGACTATTCTGGATTTCCTATCGCAGAGGAAACAGCCCCTGTTATAGATATTTTATAAAATCATACCTCCATAAAAAATCTCCATAGTATCCAAAAAGACTGCATCTGCAGCCCTTTGGATACTATAATATTTAAATCCTACTCTCTTTTTGGCTGAGTCAAAATCGGGTGCGGCAGAAACACCCTTAATCGACTGCATTGTAAAACATTAGTCAGACATGAATTAGTTTACAGTCAAAGTGGATACTATCCTACGTCCATCAGATAATGCAATAATAAGATCCTGCGCTTTTCCTTTGTAGTCATCTCCTGCAAGGAATGTTAATGTAGCATTATCCTTAGGAATCGTGATCGTAGCGTCAGTCTGCGTTGTAGTGGTAGTATTCGGAGCATAGGCTACTGTATATCCTTCCATAACATAGTCTCCATAAAGATCCTTGCCGTCTTTATGAACTGCTATAGCAATCACTGTTGATTCTCCAACATTTGGAATTACAATATTTACATCCGCTGCACTGCTTCCAGACGTAAAGGTCGGTGCTGTTGCCAATGTAGGTGTTGTGATATTCCGAGCTTTACTTGCTTTAATATCGTATGTAATATTTACTGCAACATCATCAGCTTTCCAGCCTGCATTTGCGTTCGCCACACCTGTGATTGCAAAAGAACCTACACCTGCTGTTACTTTCGTCGCATCATTTGAATATGTGTCTTTTACCCCCGCCGCTGAAGCAGCAGCAGTGGTCGTTGGTTTTGCAATATCTACTGACAGCAATGAGCCATGCTTTGTAACAGGGGTACTTCTTACCACACTGTTATACTGTGCTGCCGCATTTGTTTCAAACTGCCCGAAATTCAACTTCTTTTCTGTTGTGAAAGCCAATGTTTCACCTGTTTTTGCTTTTATCGTTGCTGCAGTATTAGCTTCTGAAAGTTCTAAATGGATTCTCTTTTTCGTAGAAGTAGAGTCCTCTGTAAAAGTATTATATTCTGTTATTACATCATCAGCTTTTGATGTAATCGTTGCTGTAACCGTAGCATTGATCGGAATACCTATATCTTCCTCCACATCTACGGATGCGTTCCAGATATCAATGCTGTTCGATGCCACTGAAAATTTATTAACATCTGTGGCAGTACTGTCTGCAAATGGATTTACCTGAATATCTGCGTTTACTGGAACCTGAATTGTAAGTGCTGGTGAGTATACATCAAATGATGTCTCAAAACTTCCACTAGTCGGAGTGTCTGCAGCAAAGGCAGATACCGGAATGCACATTGTCAATGCCAAAGCCGCCGCAGTAGCCTTTGTGAATTTAGATTTCATAATAAAACCTCCTGTTAATTATTTTTTTGTCTATGTATATCATAAGTCATCTGATAATATCTGCCTTCTTATCGCGATCACTCATGGACATACCCAGCGAATACTTTCAGAGAAATTACTGTATCTTACTCTTTAACAACCATCAAACTTACGGCAAATGTTACTGTTCCCAATTCTTTATCTGGATCTTCATCATCTAATATATGATAAGTACACAACGCATCGTGTGACCCATCCGGCAAGACTTGATTTAATTCCAGCTTATCAAGTCTTTTCCCAACTGGAAGAACAGGGGAACTATAAAGCAATGTCTGTTCTTCATCGTCAAAATACACTTCAAAATAGCATTCGTAAACATTGCTCGCTGAGTTTCCTATCTGGGCATTATTGGAAACAGCACTTCCAGATGGGAAAGTCCACACCATATTCATATCTGTTGTAAATCTTGCATTAGCAGCCTTCTCATCAATATTTCCGTCAACAACAAGCCCTTCTGAGGTACTTCTTTCCGGCTTTGGCTTATTTAAAAGAAAATAAATAACAACACCTAGCGCAACAATTACAAGGAGCAATAACACTATAATGATTATCTTTCCTTTCGATTTCTTCTCTTCCTTTTTGGGCACCTTTGTCGGTGCTTTTCTTTGTGGTTTTTTTTCTACTTTTTTTGCCATTTTTTCCTCCCAGTTCTGAATAGTATTGTATTATTCATAACCATCGCATTTGTCATCGATGCAATTGATTATCCATACCTTAATAATTATTCTTTTATTTCTATCATACTTTATTGGTTGGATTGTCTACATTACTACAAATAAAATATAATACATATACTAACTCTTCCATTTTATAATTCTTAATCAGAAAATCATTACCGATACATTTTCTATATTAAATAAGGCATATTGGTCATCTATCGTATTGATAAATGATGCGGCAAACCGCTTCGCTCCCTGCTACGTCATGATTTGTCACCACCCGTAAGGGTGATGACCTGCGCGCACATCAGTGCGCTTCCTTGTGACTTGTCACCACCCGAAGGGTGATGACCTGCGCGCACATCAGTGCGCTTCCTTGTGACTTGTCACCACCCGAAGGGTGATGACCTACGTGCACATCAGCGCACTTCCTTTTATCTTGCCACATTTCTCATGTTCACAGGGTCCTGGCATACCCAATACACAGACTTTCGGGTCACCCCTCCATCCGTCTTCTAATGCCGTAAGAATGTACTGACACATGGATACTCCGGTTTTACCTTACTGTATTCACGGAGCCATACCCGCTGCATAGCATCCAGCCAATACAGCAGCGGTTTCATACCTGATCCGGCAGCCGCCGCATCATAGATATCGAGATACCAATGTGTCAACACACCGTTTGTAATGCTTCAGAGCAGCGGCAAATGATCTGCATAGCAGACGGCTCTGCCGTTCTGACCAGTTACATCATTTTTATATCACAGACATTTGCTTTGTCACCATCCGAAAGGTAATGACCTGCGCGCATCAACACGCTTGTACATGCCTGCTTATCATGAACATGCCGCTTAGTCCTTGCGGTAAAACCCCGGCTCATCACCGGAATTTATCTAAATGGCCGTTCGAATGACCTCATTTTTTCAAAGCCCCTAAGACTCCATCCCCCTGTCCCCGCTTTTTTACATTGCGGGCAGTGTTGGTCTTTTCTTCAGCTTCGTAACCGCATGCCGGACAGGTAAATATCCCCTCCGACTTTTTTCCTGCCGCGCCGCAGCTGCTGCACTCCCTACTGATGTCTTTGCCAAGCACTTCGATCAATTCCACTGACTGCTCTCTGCATTTCTGCATCAGTCTTCTCCGGATATATCCCCGCTGCCACTGAGCCATGGAATGATTGATCTTCTTGTTGGCTCCTCCTGCCTTCGGCCTGGGCAGCTTTACCATATAGACCGTCTGAGGCTTCTCTGTCTGCAGAAAACGGTTTAATTCCTGATTGATATAGCTGTGCAGTTGTTCCTCCAGACGTCTTTTTTTTGCCTGATATTTTTTGCGCCCTGGATTGCTGCTCCTGTTGCGGTTATAATTTCCTGTCTGCCAGCGCAGCCAATCGGAAAATGCGGTCTGATATCTGCCCAGTTCCGTTCCGTATTGACGGCCCTCATCCGTCGTCAGCATGGTATAAAAACCCACTGCGATCCCAACCTGATTTTGATAATCGCTGTGGCTGCGGACGGCCACATAGACCGGAACCTTTAACTCCAGCTTGTGTTCTGCCGGATACAGCTTCACATAGGACTGGCACTTATACTGCTTGCTGTCTGTCAGCGGAATAAAAACCCGCTTCCGCTTTTCCTTGATGGAAATGTAGATTCCATGATCCGCGTAACGGTATGCCCGTTCAGCGATAGAAAAGCCGTCTGCCCTGTCTGTGTGGAGCTTTACGTGATATTTTCTCACCTGCCTGCACAGGTAACGGTGAAGCTTTTCAGCATCCACCTGCTCTGCCAGTCCTTCGTACTGCCTGGTCAGCTTCGCTGTCAGCTCAATCGGCTTCTGGTTCAGAACTGCTTCAAATGCATTGTTCACCTTCATCAAAAAACGGATATAATGTTTATCTTCTGAGGTAAACCCTTCATTCTGATTGAGCAGCTTCAAAAGCTTTGATTTTGTCCTGGTCCACTGACTTTTGATATCTCCCAACGCGTCAAATACCGCAAGGTAGAAATATACGGAAGGCATGTTCAGACGTTCCCTGAGACCGCTTCCTGTCATCTCATTCTGCACCGTATAGCCAGGATAAATCTTGGACAGGCCGGAAATCCCGCCATATCGTGTATAGATATGGTTCTTCACATCCCGGTAATCCCTGGCGATCTCAAGAAGCTTATCCAAATCCTCCTCTGGAATGGGTTCTCTGTTGTACTGTTGGACTGTCTTACATATCTTCTCTGGCAGCATCCTTTTTTCTCTTGGAATACACATTTTCCCCTCGTAGTACAGGGAAATCATTATTAAAACGTGTACTTTTTGGTAAAGTTTTACATTTGCGGCAATATACAAAATTTAAATGAAAAATAGGGTTAATTTTATTGACTTCGTGCCGATAGTATTATAGAATGATTAAGATTTATCAAAAAAATATCATTACCAAAAAGTACACTTTTTGGTAATAGGTATTTTTTATTTTTGCTTTCTTTTATTAATCCCGGAATTTCCTTGCCTTTCCATAGAATGTGGTCAATGGCATATCGCACAGCTGTGCCGCTTCTTTCCCGATGATTTCTCCGTTTTTCCACCGGCAGCAGATCTGTTCAAAATCATCCGGAACCGTCCGCTTCGGTCTCCCGAAGCGGACGCCCCGCAGCTTCGCGGCTTCGATTCCTTCTCTCTGCCGCTGTCTGATGTTCTCCCGTTCATTCTGCGCCACAAAGGAGAGTACCTGCAGGACGATATCGCTCAAAAATGTTCCCATCAGATCCTTGCCCCGGCGGGTGTCCAGAAGCTCCATGTCAAGTACGACAATGTCTACTTTTTTCTCTTTTGTCAGGATTCTCCACTGTTCCAGGATCTCCTCATAATTTCTTCCCAGACGGTCAATGCTTTTCACATAGATCAGATCGTCCCTCCTTAACTTTTTCAGCATCCGATGATACATGGGACGTTCAAAATCTTTTCCGGATTGTTTATCAATGTAGATATTCTTTTTCGGAACCTTCCTTTCATTCAACGCCATGATCTGCCTGTCTTCGTTCTGTTCTCTGGTGCTTACACGAACATATCCATATACCGCTCCCATTTCTGCCACCTCTTTCGTATAATATAGTCATCATCTTATTTTAATCTGACCATACGGCAGGAGACAAAGAGAACATTTCAGATTTCTGAATACAGAAAGACTGCCACTGGCCGCCTTTCTGCATACGATGGTATGCAAAAACAGCCGCACCAGTTTATGATCCTGGTACGGCTGCTCTTTTTCCCGTCTTATAATTTTATACTCCTGGCCTATTGGCTTTCATCTCTATTCTCGTTCCCCCATCGTATCCTGTGATTTTCTTCCGCCGCCGCGCTGAACACTTTTTTCAATGCCGCGGCATAATTTCCCAGATGCTCTGTCAGAGCATTTTCGTTGCGGATCCGGATCTCTGTCTCCTCTGTCATATCCGTCAGGCAGTCATACAGGGCATCCTACAATACGCTTGGCACCGCGCCTGTCTGCCCCCAGGGTATCAATATCGCACTCCGTATAAACACGGCCTTCCTTCTCCGGCAACAGCCCTTCGTAATTGCCAAATCTGCTCCCGCCGATGCACTTCCCCGGCGCGTATGGTTCCAGGGAAAAATCTTATTCCTTCATGGTGTTCATAAAGCAAAAACTGGAAATCAAATTTAGCAGCAAAAATCAGGGAAGAACCTTTTTAAGTATGTTCTTCCCTGTCTGATTATTCTGTCCCTTTTTCTCTTGGCTTTGGTTTATACTGTTCTTCGCCTGATTCAATATAAAGCACAAAATCATTAATCTCTTTTTCCGACCATCCGGCAGCTCTCAAACCCAAAAGCAATCTTGCAACCTCTGTCATATTCATGCTGTATTCCCTCCTTTTCCAGAACTTTCTATCCAGCTGATTTTCCGCTCATACAATAAATAAGGATACTCTTTTTCTTATATCATAAGGGAATTGAGCATCAATATCAAGGGAAATTTTTCCCAACCGCACAGCTGGAATTTTTTCCAACCGTACAGGTGAAAATTTCTCAAAACAGACTCAGCTGTTCCACCCGATAAGCCTTCTTATACTGGCTGATGATATCCTTCATCCGGTACACGATCCCCCGCTTTTCACACTCCCCCGCAAAATATTCCCACAGCCTTTTCGCCCGCGGGCTGCGGCACTCATAATCATTCCCATAACGTTTTCGATACTTGTCCGAGAGCCCTTCCCCCGGAAATAATTCCTCCAGCTTACAAAAATACCAGTCCCGCTGATTCCCCCGCAGCGTCATGCCGAAGGCCGGATAGATAAACCTGGCCCCGGCCGCTTCCGCCCGGCGGATGATCTCCCCGATATTCTCCACGCTGTCCTCCAGAAAGGGCAGTACCGGCATCAGCAGGATTCCGGTATACAGCCCGCTTCGGCTTAATTGCCCGATCATCCGCAGCCGCTCACTCGTGAGGGATACGTGGGGCTCCAGCTTTTTTGCCAGATTGTCATCTGCCGTCGTTACCGTGACCTTCAGCAGCACCGGGGAGTGCTCCGCAATGCTTTGCAGGATGTCAATATCCCGCTCCAGCAGCGTGCTTTTTGTTGCAACCGCCGCGCCGAACTCAAACGCGTCGCACAGCTCCAGGGCGTGGCGTGTCAGCTCCAGCTTTTTCTCAAAGGGATTGTAGGGATCGCTCATGGCGCCTGTGCCGACCACACCGCTTTTTGTTTTCCGGCGGAGGTCGTCCCGGATGATCTGCAGCGCATGCTCCTTGGCCCGCACCCGGTCAAACTCCTCGATCTGATAACAGTCGGAGCGGCTGTCGCAATAAATACAGCCGTGGCAGCAGCCTTTGTAAATATTCATATTATAATCAATCCCAAACCACTGGGACGGCGCTTTCGTTTTTGTCACGATTGTTTTCGCGGGAATATATTCCATGTGCTCTTTCTCCTTATATCTTATGCATGGAAAAGTTGCTATGCATTCTTACGCCGTAATCGCATTCCCCGTATACAGCTGATAATATTTCCCCTGTTCCTCGATCAGCTGGTCGTGGGTTCCCCGTTCGATGATCCGGCCCTGCTCCAGTACCATGATGCAGTCCGAATTGCGTACCGTGGACAGCCGGTGGGCAATCACAAATGTGGTCCTTCCGCTCATCAGCCGGTCCATGCCCTCCTGAATGATCCGCTCTGTCCTCGTATCAATGGAGCTGGTAGCTTCATCCAGGATCAGTACCGGAGGATCCGCCACTGCCGCCCGGGCGATAGCAAGGAGCTGGCGCTGGCCCTGGCTTAAGTTGGCCCCGTCCCCGGTGAGCATGGTATCATACCCGTTGGGAAGCCTTCGGATAAATCCGTCCGCATTGGCCAGCTTTGCCGCTGCCACGATCTCTTCCTCCGTAGCGTCCAGCTTGCCGAAGCGGATATTTTCCTTTACCGTCCCGGTAAACAGGTGGGTGTCCTGCAGCACGATCCCCAGGGAACGGCGCAGATCCGCTTTTTGGATCTTATTGACATTGATGTCGTCATACCGGATCTTCCCGTCTTGAATGTCATAGAAACGGTTGATCAGGTTGGTGATCGTGGTCTTTCCTGCCCCGGTAGAACCTACGAAGGCGATCTTCTGCCCCGGCTCCGCAAACAGCTTCACATCGTGGAGCACGATCTTGTCATCGTTATATCCAAAATCCACGCCGTCAAATACCACTTTTCCCTTAAGCTCCACGTAGTCCACCGATTTGTCCGCCTGGTGGACATGCTTCCACGCCCATCTTCCGGTACGCTCCCGGCTTTCCTTCAGTTCTCCGTTCTCCTCGGTCACATTGACCAGGGTCACATAGCCCGCGTCGGTCTCCTCCGGTTCATCCATCAGCTGGAAGATCCGCTCCGCGCCCGCCATAGCCATGACAATGGCGTTCAGCTGCTGGCTGACCTGGTTGATTGGCATGCTGAAGCTTTTGTTGAAGGTCAGGAAGCTGGCAAGCCCGCCCAGGGTGAAGCCGCCTACCTTGTTCAGGGCAAGGACACCGCCCACCATGGCGCAGATCACGTAGCTGATATTTCCAAGCTGGGCGTTGATGGGGCCGAGGAAATTGGCAAATGTATTGGCCCGGTCCGCGCTGACAAAGAGTTTGTCGTTCAGTTCCTTAAATTCCTTTTTGCTCTCCTCCTCATGGCAAAACACCTTGACCACCTTCTGACCATTCATCATTTCCTCGATATATCCGTTTACCGCGCCCAAATTACGCTGCTGCTCCAGGAAATATTTTCCACTGTTTGCGGCGGACTTCTGGGAGCAGAACAGCATCACCGCCACCATGATCAGGGTGACAATGGTCAGCGGGATATTCAGGATCACCATGCTGACGAAAACGCTGACCACGGTAAACGCGCTGTTGATGATCTGCGGGATGCTCTGGCTGATCATCTGGCGCAGAGTATCGATATCATTGGTGTAGACGGACATGATATCGCCGTGCGCATGGGTGTCAAAATATTTGATGGGCAGCTTCTGCATATGCGCGAACAGTTCATTTCTCATATCCCGCAGCGTGCCCTGGGTCACCGTTACCATGATCCGGTTGTACGCATAGGCCGAAAGGATCCCCACCGCGTAAAATACGGCCACCCTTCCGATGGCGCGGGCCAGCGGCGTGAAATCCGGCGAATCCGTCAAAAGGAACGGTGTGATATAATCGTCGATCAGATTTTTGGTAAACATGGTTCCCTGGACATTCGCAATGACTCCCAGGAATATGAAGATAAATACCAAAATACAATGGATCTTATAATCCCGGAACACATAATTCATCAGCCGCGCCAGCAGCTTCCCCGGGTTTTTTACCTGGGGCTTCATTCCTCTCGGTCCTCTGTTCATCGGTCCTGGCATGATGCTTCACCTTCCTTTCTGCCTTCATCAAAATCCCCGCCGCCCTGAGTCTGGGACTCATAAACCTCACGGTAGATCTCATTTCCCGCAAGCAGCTCCTCGTGGGTCCCGAAGCCGTCGATCCGGCCTTCCTCCATGACAATGATCCGGTCCGCGTCCTGCACACTGGAGATCCTCTGGGCAATGATCAGCTTGGTGGTATCCGGGATCTCCTCCCGGAAGGCCCGCCGGATCCGTCCGTCTGTGGCCGTATCCACCGCGCTGGTGCTGTCGTCCAGGATCAGGATCTTCGGCTTTTTCAGCAGGGCGCGGGCAATACAGAGCCGCTGCTTCTGACCTCCGGACACGTTGCTCCCGCCCTGTTCAATGTGGGTCCGGTATCCGTCCGGGAACCTCTGGATAAATTCATCCGCGCAGGCCAGGCGGCAGGCTTCCTCGCATTCCGCATCCGTGGCGTCCGGATTTCCCCAGCGGAGATTCTCCAGAATGCTTCCCGAGAAGAGCACATTGTTCTGCAGCACCACGGACACCTGATTCCGCAGCATTTCCATATCGTATTCCTTGACATTTCTTCCGCCCACCAGCACTTCCCCCTCCGACACATCGTAAAGGCGGCTCACCAGGTTGACCAGGCTGGTCTTGGCGCTTCCGGTGCCTCCGATGATACCGATGGTCTCGCCGGAGCGGATCTCCAGATTAATGTCCTTGAGCACCGGCTCGGCGCTGTCCTTTTTATAGGAAAAATCCACATGGCGGAAGGCAATGCTCCCGTCCGCCACCTCATGAACCGGATGCTCCGGATTGTGCAGATCGCTGGTCTCGCTGAGCACCTCGGAAATACGCCGGATGCTGGCCATGCTCATGGAGATCATGACAAATACCATAGACAGCATCATCAGGCTCATCAGGATATTCATACAGTACGCCAGAAGGCTCATCAGCTCTCCGGTTGTTAGCTCGGAGCTGACGATCATCTTTGCCCCCAGCCAGCTGATCAGGATGATGCAGGTATAGACCGTGAACATCATCAGCGGCGCATTGACAATCACGTTGCATTCCGCCTTTACAAAGATGTTGTAAATGTTCTGGCTGGCCCGCTGAAACTTGCTGGTCTCCTGCTCCTCCCGTACATACGCCTTCACCACCCGGACCGCAGATACATTTTCCTGGACAGAGGCATTTAACTCATCGTACTTGGGAAATGCCTGCTGGAAAAATCCGGTGGCATGGCGGATGATAAAAAATAGGATCACGCCCAGGATGATGACCGCCGCCAGATAAATGCTGGACAGTCTTGCGTTGATGCTGAATGCCATGATCATGGCGCAGAGCATGCTGGCGGGCGCACGGGTGAACATCCGCAGGATCATCTGATATGCGTTCTGCAGGTTCGTCACGTCGGTGGTCAGACGGGTGACCAGACCGGCGGTGCTGTATTTGTCTATATTGGCAAATGAAAATGTCTGGATGTGGTTGAACATGGATTCCCGCAGATTCTTCGCGAATCCGGCGGATGCCTTCGCGCCATACCGTCCTCCCGCCATCCCGGCAAAAAGACCGATGGCCGCGGCTGCCACCATCAGCCCTCCTACCCTGTAAATGTGTCCGATGTCCCCCGCGTTGACGCCGTCGTCGATGATCGACGCCATCAGAAACGGGATCAGAGTCTCCATCAAAACCTCCAGGAGCATAAACATGGGAGTCGCGATGGACGCTCGCTTGTATTCCTTTACTTCCTTTAATAAAGTCCTGATCATAGGGCTTCCTCCTTCCTGCTGCTTTCCCTGATGCCTGAATCCGGATCAGCTCTTTTCAATATTCTCCCGGATCCGGCGGATGACTTTCAGGAAAACCTGCGCATCCTGTTCGTCAATCCCCTCCAATATACCGGAATTCATCTCGGTGATCATATTCTCAATGGTCTCATGGGACTGGATCCCTTTCTCTGTCAAGAGCACCTTTTTCAGCCTTGCATCGCATTCCACAAATTCCCGGCGGACCAGTCCTTTCTTTTCCATCAGCTGGATGCTGTTGGTCACGGTAGACCTTCCCACCAGGAAATATTTCTCGATGTCCTTCTGATAGATATCCCTCTCCCTGTTCTCATAGAGGAAGCGGATGATCCATCCGTGGCTCAGCGTGATCTCGTCAATGCCCTCCGCCTTGACTCCTGCCTCCAGCCTCCGGGACATCATATGCTCTGTCCTGTGTATCTCAAACCCCACCTGTTCATTGATACTGTGTCTTTCCTTCATGTGTATTCACCTCCTGTCCTCAAAAATCCTATAAAACCTGTTTATGTTCATTGGCAGAACTGTTTGTTTAGCTGAATGTTCGCTATGCATATTGTTCGTATATAAAACAATTAGCTCACAAAACATATTTTACCACTTCAAGATCATTTGTCAATACTTTTTTTCGAAATCGGCATGTGACCAATGCGATTCGCAGCCGCTTCGCACACGGCGCAAAAAACTGCCGGGAAATGCTGTTTTTATCTCACATTTCCCGGCAGTCCGCCTTGACTATGTATTCGGCTTTAATTTTTTGCAAATGTAAACCGGTCTACCAGCTGCTTCAAGCCCACAGCCTCTGCCGAAAGCTCTTCGCTGGCCGCCGCGCTCTCCTCCGCCGTAGCGCTGTTGCTCTGTACGACCGTAGCGATCTGGTTGATCCCGTCGTTGACCTGCTGAACCGCGTCTGACTGGTCGTTGGACACGGACGCGATCTGGTCAATGGATTCTACCATGGACTGGATGCTTGCTACAACCTCTCCAAGGGCATCCGCCGTATTCTTCGCGATCTCTGCCCCCGTCTGCACTGCTTCCGTAGAATGGGCGATCAGCACGGAAGTATTCTTGGATGCCTCTGCGGATTTGCTCGCCAGGTTGCGCACCTCGTCTGCCACAACCGCAAAGCCCTTGCCCGCTTCTCCTGCCCTGGCCGCCTCCACTGCTGCGTTCAGAGCCAAGATATTAGTCTGGAATGCAATGTCCTCGATCGTCTTAATAATCTTTCCGATCTCATCCGAACTGGAGTGAATCCGCGTCATGGCATTCATCAGTTCCTGCATCTGACTGTTGCAGGTAGATACAGCCTCTCCCACATGATGGGTCTGCTGACGGACATCCAGCGCGCCCGCCGCTGTGTTCTTCACCTGACCGGATATCTCACTCATCTGCGCCGCCAGCTGCTGTACCGAGCTAGCCTGCTCCACGGACCCCTGGCTCAGATTCTGAGCGCTGGAGGACACCTGACCGCTGGCATTGGATACCTCGTCTGCGGACTCATTGATCTGCCGCAGAATATCGCTCAGCTCTACCTTCAGGTTACGCATGGAAACCAGAATACTCTGGAAATCCCCCACGTATGCCTCCCTGTTCCGGGATTGGATATTCAGATTCTGATTTGCCATCTCTTTCAGCAGATAGCCTATGTCATGGATAATGACAGATAAGCCGTTTACCAGCTCTGCCGTGGATTCCGTCAGCAAGCCGGTCTCGTCCCTGCTGACCACTTCCGGAACCGGAGATTCCAAATCTCCTTCTACCAGCAGGCGCATACGCTCCGCGCATGCTTTCATGGGACGTCCGATGCTGTTCGCCAGCCGCAGGGCCACGAAAATCGAAGCCAGGATAGCAAGCACCATCATCACCAGATTGACCGCAATGTCAAAATACATGGAAGAAAGATAATCGGACTTCGGGGCAACCACTGCCACGCTCCACCCAGACGTATCGTTTACCGGAGCATAGGCCGCAAACATCCCTTTCTTTCCGCTCTTGTAGCTTCCGAAGCCATTCTTGCCCTCACGCATGGATGTGTGGATCTCTGCCAATTCTTTTAAGGAAGAATCGCTCTGCGCCTCATTTTCAATATTCTGGACCGTGATCGTTTCCAGCGTGGTGTCCGCAATCGTATCTCCGGTGCTGTTGATCATATAAGCCCGGCTGTTCTCACTGACACTGATCGAAGAAACAATATCGTTCAGAAATGTTTCTTTCGGCACGAAGTAAACAACACCTGCGATCCCGGCGCTCTTTTCTCCGCCTTCATAGATCGGCGCCGCCACCATGATCGACAGTTCTCCCGTCACCTTGCTGATCAGCGGCTCGGATACGTAGACATTGCCCTGCATGGCTTGCCTGACATATTCGCGGTCGGAATAGTCATTTCCATCGAAGATACTGATGCCGTCCGCGCCTACAATATTCCCCCTCTGAAAATTGTGCATGCTGGCTCTTTCATCAATGATGGAGCGCTTTTCATCCAATGGAACCTCTTCGTCAAGTAGCTGCGCGATGCAGCCTGTGTCCATAGCGACATTCTTGTAGGCAGTCAGTTCCTGTTCAATACGCTCTGCTGCCAGAGTTGCAGTCTCACTCATCATTTGTTCCACAGTCGAGAGGGTGCTGTTGTAATTGAGGGTAATGCTGAACGCGCCCACAACGAGCTGTGTAGCCAGGACCGTCACCATCAGGCAGAGGGTGATTTTTGTCCGAATGCTTTTCATTTCTTTTTTACCTCCTGTTTTTGCTTAGGAACTGGCACGAAATAATATGTGCAGACCGCGCAGGATAAATTTGCATATTATTTCGGGACTGTTCCTTAGTGAACTACAAATCATATCACCAATGATATTATATGGATTCTTCTATCGGTTTGTCAACTGGATTCTGACAGTTCTTTCCATATTTTTCGCCTGTTTGTTACAGGTCTCATCTTGACCAGGCGTACCCTGCCGCATCTGTTTTCGGCCTGATTTTCACATGCACCTGAATGCTGCGTTTTTTCCTATTTAATGCAGGTATTTTTCTGCGATCTTCCGCAGCTTCTCCGGGTCGGAGGCAAACCATTTTTCATAGGTGGTCTGCTCTGCCTCTACCGCCTGTCCAAGCTCTGCGAAAAATGCAGGCATGTCCTTCTGCAGCATCATTCCCCACTGCTCTCCGAACCGTTCCTTTCCTTCTGTATCTGAACCGTTGACATGGAAGGTAAACGCCGGTTCCGCCGCGCCGTCGATCCGTTTGACACCGCCGTGGAATCCCAGGGTTCCGATCTGATGGGTGCCGCAGGAGGAGGTACAGCCGGAAATATGGATCCGGGGCAGTACGCCGTCCCTGAAATGGTATTTTTCCACTTCGTCCAGAACTGCCTTTAACGCCCCCTGGGAATCCCGCAGTCCGATCTGGCAGACGGTACTTCCGATGCAGGCTACAGAAGTCTCGAACAGGTTCCGCGCGCTGTCGGAGGTGACTGCCAGAAGCTTCTCCGCTTCCTCTCCGGTCAGGTTGATGATGTAGATCTCCTCATCCGGTCCGATCCGCAGCTCCACATCCTCCATCGGTTCCACTGCGGCATACAATTCCGCAAATTTTTCCGGACAGGGTACGCCGCCCACCGGATGATAGCGGACCGCATACAGGCCGTTCTGCTTCTGGGCGATGATCCGGTTTCCGGAAACCCGCGTGCCGTCCGCGGATTTCTCCACCGGGGTTTCCTGTACGGTGAGCTTTAAGTCCTCCTCCCTGGCTTTTTCCAGCATTTCCAGAAAGGCCGCCTTATAACCCTCCGCCCCCAGCTCCGCCTGCATGTAACGGGTCCGGGACTTGGCTCTGCTTTCATAATTGCCGTGCGCAAGGAAGGTATCTACCATTGCTTTGATATAGTACAAAATGTCTGACGGCTGTACCTGCTCCGCCACTTTTACTCCCATCAGCGGGTTATTTCCAAGGCCGCCTGCGCTGTATACGTCAAATGTGCCGTCCTCTCGGGCCGCAAAGCCCAGATCGCGGAAGGTCACATGGGTTTCATTGGCCGGGGAATTGGAAAATCCCACTTTCAGCTTCCGGGGCAGTTTCACCTTCTTGATGAAGCCCAGCAGAAAATCGGATGCCGCCATGGCATAGGGCATCACGTCGAAGCACTCTCCCTTCTCCACACCGGACAGCGGAGAGGCCATGACATTTCGCGGGAAGTCCCCTCCTCCGCCTCTTGTGATGATCCCTGCGTCAAATGCTTTTTCCATGATCTCACAGACCTCCTGCTCGCTCAGATCGTGGAGCTGGATGGTCTGGCATGTGGTAAAATGCACCCGTTTCACCTGATATTGCGCGATGATATCCGCCACGAATTTTAACTTTTCCTTTGGGAGCCTCCCGCCCGGCAGACGGAGACGGAGCATGCTCACCTTCCCGCCCCTCTGGGCATAGCTTCCGAAGCCGCCGGAAAATCCCTTGTAATCCTTCTGGCTGACTTCGCCTGCGTAGAACTTTTTCGTCATCTCACGGAAGTCTGTGAGATCATTTTTAAATTCCTGTAATAATTGCTGCATTTTTTATGTCCTCCTGCTGATTTATATAGTATTGCTTAACAGATGGATAGTCTTTTTATTATCCGGTGATTTTATTTTAATCAGCTTATTCCTATTTTACAACTCATAAAATACTTTTGCCCCTTTGGGATACTTTATTCCTGCCAGATGCTGAAAATTTTCAGACCGGCTATATGTAAAAGCAGATAAAAAGATTTCAAGCCTGCCTGCGGGATTTCCCACAGACAGGCTTATCTTATTTCAGTTCTCTTATACGGTCTTTCCTTTTTCTACAAATACCTGGAATGTGTCTGTCCCTTTGAGTTCCTTCCCTTCGGAGATCACTACATTTTTATCGGAGATCACGTACTGGATATCTGCTCCTGACTCTACGACGGTATCCTGCATGAGCACGCAGTTCTTCACCTTCGCTCCCTTGCCGACCTTCACGCCTCTGAACAGGATGCTGTTCTCCACTTCACCCTCGATCACACAGCCGTCAGCCGCCATGATATTCTTCACCTTTGAACCCGGTATGTATCTGGTCGGGTTGTCGTCACGGATCTTCGTGTAGATCGGATCTATAAACAGCGCGTCCACATTTGCGTCATCCAGCATCTTCATATTCTCTTTGAAATAGCTTCCCATATCGCTGATACGCGCGGTGTAGCCTTCGTACTTGTAGCCCTGTACGTTCAGGGTGACAAGGTGGGGCGACAGGATATCCCGCTCATAATATACATATCCGCGCACAGAAGCCTGTCTGATCTGGTCGATCAGCAATTCTCTCTCGATCGCGTAAATGTTCATCGAGAAATTCTGGATACCGCTGGACCGGGAATTGATCTTGATATTGTTGACACGGTTCTTTTCCAGATCCAATGTATAATACAAAGCCTTGTTATCCGTCTCAGCCTTCAGCGCGCTTTCCGGAAGCTCCTCCTCCGTATAGGCAACCGTCACGTCCGCGCCGCTCTGGATATGGGCATCCAGAAATGCGGAGAAATCAAAGTTCACCGCGATATTGGCATCTGACATGACCACGTATTTTTCCTTCTGGTGCTGCAGGAAGCTTAACACGCTTGCCAGCGCTTCCACGCGTCCGTTGTAGATCTTTACATTCTTCTCAGCAAACGGAGGTACGATATTGAGACCGCCGTTCTTGCGGGTCAGATCCCACTCACGCCCGGAACCCAGGTGGTCCATGAGTGAATGATAATTCTGGCGTACAATGATGGAAACATTGTCGATCCCGCTGTTCACCATACTGGATAAGATGAAGTCGATCATGCGGTAACGTCCTGCAAACGGAATGGAAGCCATCAGACGGTCCGTCACCAGCTCCGGTACTAAAGCGTCATAACTATTTGGGAAAATGATGCCCAATGCATCTGCATTTGAATTTACCATTGCTCTTCACCGTCCTTTACATTATTATTGACCATGGCATTGGGGCCGATCTTCGCGTTGTCCCCGATCACTACGCCGGAGCCAACGGTCGCTACTCCGTTCTCACCGCCGCTCGGCATAGCTCCGACTCTGGCGTTCTCGCCGATCACGACGTTCTCCGCTACGATACAGTGCTCTACCACCGCGCCGGATTTGATCACACTGCCGCCCATGATCACGGCGTCTTCTACCTTCGCGCCCGGCTCTACCTTAACGCCTGCGAACAGGATGGAGTGCTTCACATCTCCCGCAACCCGGCATCCGTCGGTGATCATGGAATCTTCCACCACCGCGTCCGCGCCGATCTTGTGGCCGGTCATACCGCTGTTCCGGCTGTAGATCTTCCAGTTCTCGTCAAACAGGTCGATGCCGCTGTGCTCCGGATCCAGAACCTCCATATTGGCCTCCCACAGTGAGGAAATAGTTCCTACATCCTTCCAGTATCCGCTGAAACGATATGCATACATGGTACGCTCGTCGCGCAGAAGATTCGGAATGATGTTGTTTCCAAAGTCATTTTCCGAATCGGGATCTGCTTCATCCTCTACCAGATACTTTTTAAGTACATCCCAGTTGAAAATATAGATCCCCATGGAAGCCAGGTTGGACTTCGGATTCTTGGGCTTCTCCTGGAACTCCGTGATCTTGTCGTTCTCGTCCGTTACCATCAGGCCGAAACGAGGCGCCTCCTCCCACGGCACTTCCATAACGGCGACACTGAATTCCGCGCCTTTTTCCTTGTGGAACTTCAGGAAATCGCTGTAATCCTGCTTACAGATCTGGTCTCCTGACAGGATGATGACGTACTTCGGATCGTAACGCTCGATGAAGGAAATGTTCTGGTATATCGCGTTGGCGGTTCCCTTGTACCAGTCAGAGCCGGATGCCTGCTGATACGGCGGAAGCACATGGACTCCTCCGTGCAGACGGTCCAGATCCCACGGCTGGCCGTTGCCGATATACTCATTCAGAACAAGCGGCTGATACTGGGTAAGGATCCCGACAGTATCAATGCCGGAGTTTACACAGTTCGACAGCGGAAAGTCGATGATACGATATTTTCCGCCGAAAGGAACTGCAGGTTTTGCCAGATTCTGCGTCAGGGCATACAAGCGTGAACCCTGACCGCCGGCAAGAAGCATTGCAATCATTTCTTTTGCCATATCTTTTCCCCTATTCTTTTTTTATATTATGCAGCGGCCCGGGACAGCAGGCCCAGACGTGTCTGCTGTTCCGGATCGTTACAATATTGTAAATAAATTGTAGCACAAATTTCGGGGAATAGGTAGTCCTTTTCCGTTCTTTTTCTGTTCTTTTTTTGATACCTTTACCGAGAATATACACTTTATTTTTTATGCTGTCCCGTCATTGTTTGCTTTTTTATCGGGCAGCTTTTGAATTTTTTGCTTATATTGTGTCAATGTGCATCCAAAATAATTTTTAAAGAGTGTACTAAAATAAGCCGGATTATTGGAATATCCGGTTCCCTGGGGAAAGATATCATGGCTGATATTCTCCAAAATGAACAAAGAAAGAGCATCGTAAGAGTCCTCATGAGGAAATTCTTCCAATTGAAGGAACGCCAGCGCACATAATCCCTCCCTATATTTTAACATCTCCGAAAAGAAAGAGATCCTCTTTTGATAAATGGCCGCCGAATCAGTTTCAGCCTGTATCAGAAGATCACGAAAAAGGTTAGAAGGAGCAGTTTTAACCAGTTGCGTGAACAAATGATTATGACTGGATCTTTCGTCAATTTCGGCAGACAGCTCCTTCAGTGACTGAATGATCTCAGACTCATCTGTTGGCTTTACAAGATAATGGCGTACTCCATATTTCATTGCAGACTGTGCATATTCAAATTCGCTGTAGCCAGTTAAAAGAATAAAATGGCTGCAAAGTTCTCTCTCATAACAGGTCTGAACTAATTCAAGCCCGTCCATGACGGGCATTCGGATATCTGTAATAATGATGTCTACAGTATGGGTTAATATATAGTTCAAAGCTTTTTGACCGTTTTCGGCGATACAGACCAGCTCAAGATCCAGTTTATCCCATGGAATCAGAGTTGAGATCCCCATACGTATAATTTCTTCATCGTCTGCAAGCAGGACTTTTTTCATAAAGATTTTTCCTCCTTCATAGAAATAGCATGTGCATCTAAGCGTGGTATGAAAGGTATTCGTATCGTGATCAAAACTCCCCCTGAAGAAGAACATCTGAATTTTTTGAAGCCGCTGAGGCAACGACAGATAAGGATAATGGAATATATGGTTATATCATCCGTGGAGGTGCGGGCGGAGCAAATGCGATGGAAATGCTGATGTATTCTTATTCCGGAATAACCAACTTCTTTATTGATGATAAATGTACCTTAAATGATCCCAAAAATATTGAGTTTATGGAAAAATTTCTCGGTGGCTATGGGAAAACAACTTCTGAGGATGATATTAATAAAGGATGGACAGAAATGGCTGCTCAGTACCATTCAAACAGGATTAAAGAAAATATTTTACAATGTATAGCCGTCACTATTGGAAGTAGTGGCGGCTATTTCCATATCTGGATTTTGTCTTATCGATCAAAGCCCCCATGATTAGATCACTGGTTCCGTCAAATATCCGTGCCACAAACATCATAGTCGCCATCGCGGCAATCTCGACCGTATCTGTATAATAACCTGTCAGGAAATGGGAGGCGGATTTGCAACCATTAGGGCAATTAGTCTTTTTACCATACCAGTTTTTCTATCTCGCACTGGTGCTTTTTGCTTTCCTTTTCATAATTGATTCCAACTAACAGCAAATTACCTTTATACTCTTCTAATGCTTCTGCATACCTTCGTTCTTTGATCTGATCCAGAGCCGCCTTTGTACTCTTTCCACATTTCAACTCAACTATCATAGCCGGTTTATCCGAACTGCGCCGCGGCAAAAACACAACATCCGCATATCCTTTTCCGGCAGGCAGTTCACGTATCAAGGTATATTCATCTACCGCATTATAATACGCCAGCGAAATCACACAGCTCAGCGCATTTTCGTCGTTATACTGCAGAATTGACGTATGATCCATGTGGATCTTCTCAACCGCTTCGGCAACTGCCTGCTCGTCCTGGCTCCATGTTGCTTTTAATAGAAAGTCCGAAGCCTCAATTGCCTGTATGACTTTCTTCCATTTATTCTTCTTGACAGCCCTGACGAAGGCGGACCGAACCTCCTCATTCGGAACATACACTTCTTCTGTATCCACATCATATGCCAGATACCCCAGATGGATCAATACTGTCAATACATCATCCCTGCTTGAAAAATGGATCATATCATTTTCAAAGGTGCCTGTATCAATCCTGATTCTTCCGCCGGAGATCATAGCGATCACCGCATCCTTCAGGCCTTCGTAGTTCATGCCGATATATGTTTTCAACGACTCATAGGTTTCTGTACTTGTCCAATAATTAGATATGCGCCTTCTTCTAAGAGAATCTACAACGGATTTTGGATTGTAGATATGCAGGTGATTCCCTAAAACATATCCATCATACCAGCTTTTTGCCTCCTCAAAATCAATCTGGTACTTCTGATACAGAGTCTGAACCTCCCACTCTGTAAAACCCACGTATTCTTCCAACGGTTCCGCCTGGATCATTGTAAACTCATCGAAATTATTTAACGCAGATTCCGTACCGTATTTTTTGACAGGAAGTATTCCTGTAATATACGCAAGCTTCAGAAATTTTTTTGAGGGCGCATTTTTAAATAGTCCTCTCAGCAGGTCAATGTACGCATCCTGCGCTTTTGTATCTGACTTACTCTCCCTGAAAATCGTATCCCACTCATCAATGATAATGATAAATTTCTCTCCCAGCGCATCATTCACATGTGCCAAAGCAGTCGGCAGATCTGCGATATCATTTTTTACGCATGTCCCAAACTGCTTCCGAAGCTCCTCTATGACTTCCATATGGAATAGATCCACAGCCTGTAAAGCCGTAATCTCAAGCCGGGTGTCCGCATCCCGCTTGTGGCAGAATGTATTCATATCGATATGGATCACATGGTACTGATTCAAATGTTTTCGAAAGCATTCCTTTGGAGCAATCTTTAAATCTGCAAATAGATCGAATGAATCACAGCCTCTTCCATAGTACGCCGCAAGCATATCAGCAGTGATCGACTTTCCAAATCTTCTCGGACGGCTGACACAGAGACATCGCTGCTCCGTGTCCATTACCGAGTTTGTATATTCCAGTAAAAGTGATTTATCCACATAAATCTCAGAGCGTAATGCACTTTTGAAATTTTCATTTCCCGGATTCAGATAGATTCCCATGACGGCACCTCTTTTCTCTAAGCATCTAGTGTACTGTACTGTTCATATTTCGCAAAATGAACGGTACAGTACACTAGCACTTTCTATTATAGCTTACATATTCGGGGAATACCACTAAAAATATCAACTTCTAATGTTGTATTTTAGCAGCTTTATTATTGATCGAATATAGAATTTACACTCAAATATCCTTTTGATATAATACAGCAAAGGCATCCTGCAATGTGAACAGATTTTTAATGAAAAGGCGGTGGTCATATGGCACGATCAGAACTTTTAACGGTATTGCTTTCCATAAAAGCACTGTTGGAAAGCGACAACAAGGATAAGGCTTTAGAGCTTATCAATGAAGTAATCGCAGAAGCCAAGCAAAAAGATACAAAGTAAATATAACAAGGTGTAAAGTTTTCCACGAATCAGATGGAACTTTACACCTTTTTGAAATTATATAGTTCTCTGCTTTGGAACACGGTTTTTATCGTCAGCCACATGCATTGCATTGGCATGCCACGGTCTATCTCCCCGCATTCCGCCGTCATGCTGCCGCCCATCTGCTCTGCCAGCTGACGGGAGATCGCCAGCCCCAGTCCGGTTCCGCCCTGGCTTCTGGCGCGGTCACCAGTGTAAAACCGGTCGAACATCCGGCGTACATCTTCCCCGGTCAGCTTCTCTGCGTCATTCCTACAGATCAGCACAGGATTTTCCGCTTCCCGGATCTCTACTTCCAGCCGTTGCTTTGCATAGCGGACCGCATTCTGCAGCAGGTTGCCGATGATCCGGGACAGCGCATCTTCATCTGCCCGGATGAGCACCGGCTTTTCCGGGATATGAACCTGCACCTCAATGCCCGCAGCCTCAAACTGCTGATAATATCCCAGCACCTGCTCCCGGCACATGCGGGCCAGGTCCACCTGCTGCAGTTCCATTTTATAGTTTCCGGAAACCAGTGTGGAAAATTCGTAAAACTGGTTGAGCAAATGCTGGAGGTGCGCCGACCTGCGCTGAACCACTTCCAGGTATTCCTGCTCTTCGCTGTCCAGGCCATCCCGGTCGATGAGCTTTAAATAACCCTGAATGGCGGTTAGCGGGGTACGCAGGTCATGGCTGATATCCTCCAGCTGCCTTTGAAATTCCCGCTCCCGCTTTTCATAGGAAATGCGTTCCGCCCGGATCTGTTCCAGAGTCCGGTTGAGCGTGACCAGCAGCGCTTCCATTTCATACTGAGGAGCATGCAGCTTCAGGATCCGGTTTTCTTCGATCTGCCGCGTAATATCCGCAAGGTCTTGATTGAGTTCCCGTATGCTCCGTTTCAACCGTTTATAACGTATGCCACAGTAAAACGCGGTGCAGACCGCAATTGCCAGAACAATTCCAAACATTTTTTGCATTCACCTCATATCAAAGCGATTTTACATATTCCGGCGGCAGCACCATTTGAACAAAACATTTGCACCTGCAGACGCCGCGTTCCTTTTCAATCAGGAAATATCTTTCTTGTGAATCCCCCAGATTCCCAATGCGCCGAACAAAAAGATCCCAACCGCGCCTACGATCATTTCCTTCAGAAATCCTTCCGGATGCATCCAGAGGGCATCCATCTGCATGCTGCCAAATGCCACGCTCACTTCTGTACTCAGAAAATTCCATGGCAGCCAGCGGGCAATCCGGGCGCACAGCGGAATCTGCATTCCAAGCAGGCGAACGGCCAGCGGGATCAGGTACGTCACGGAGGCCCAGCCGATGCTCACCTGGATTTCCTTCTGAAAGATCTGGTTCAGCGCCACGGTCAGAACGATCGAGGCCAGTGAAAACGGTAAATTCGCCGCCGCACCCGTGAGCAGTACTTTCAATGGAAGCGTGGATTCCAGAGGCACGGAAAAATCCGCTTCCAGAAGAGCATACGTGGTCAAAATATAGACTGCAAGGATCACGGCCGCGCTGATCATGGCAACGATCCCGTATACGATGCATTTCCCGATAAAAATGTGGATCCGGTTCATTCCGCCTGCAACCGCATTTTTCATGACTCCGTTTTTATATTCATCGGAGGACAAAAGCATCACGACCAGAAAACCGCCGATAAAAAATACCTGCATATCTGAGATCGGCCAGATAAAGGAAAAACGCACGGTTCCATAATAAAATCCGGGCGCATAGGTCATAAACAGAAACAGCACCACATTCATGAGAACCAGGAGCGATGTCAAAGCCAGGGTCAGTAAGTAGATCGTCCTTCCATGCAGGATCCGGTAAAATTCACTTTTTATATAATTCGCCATTATAGTTTCCCCCTGTTCTTGATATTGACGTAATAATCCTCCAACGACATGTGATGCGCATCCAGCCCCTGCACGCCGATCCCGTGCTCATATGCCAGGCGGCCGTACCGGGCTGGCTCCTCCGCGGGATTGATGATCCGGACGGCCGCATCCTGCAGGATCCGGTATGTGGTATCCGGAAATTCCTTTTCCAGAAGGGCTGCATATTTATCGGATTCTGACAGGCGAAGGTCAATGTAGCTGGCACACTTTTCATAGAGCGCATCTGCGGAAATCTCTTCCAGCATAAAGCCATGGCTCATGAATCCGTATACTGTCGCGATCTGCTCCAGCTCCGACAGAATGTGGCTGGACAGGATGATGGTGATCCGTTTTTCCTGGTTCAGCCTCTGCAGGAGCGCGCGTATCTCAATGATGCCGCTTGGATCCAGCCCGTTGATGGGTTCGTCCAACACCAGCAGCTCCGGTTCCCCTAAGAGGGCAAGCGCAAGGCCGAAGCGCTGCTTCATCCCCATGGACAGCTTTTCGCATTTTACCTTTCTTTTTTCCAGAAGATTGACGGTGTGAAGCACCGACTCCACCCTGTCCTTTCCGGGGATCCCGCGCTGGATCCGGTAGTATTCCAGATTCTTTTCCACGCTCATTTTCGGGAAAAATCCGGCATTTTCCACAAGCGCTCCCATACGGGAACGGCTTTTTTGTACTGCTTTTTCATCCTCATTTCCAAAGAGGCGGATGTAGCCGCCTGTGGGAAAGATCTGTCCTGTGACCAGCTTTAAAAATGTGGATTTTCCGGCGCCGTTATCCCCGATCAATCCGTAAATATCGCCCCGGCGGACGGTAAGGTCCACATGATCCAGGGCTGCCAGGTCTCTGTATCGCTTGGTAATATCTCTGGCTTCAATGACTGCTTCATTCATGGCTCTCGATTCCTTTCTGAAACTGTTTTTTTATTTGTACAGCTGTTTTCCTCAACAGCTTCCGTCTACATATGGAATCATAACAGCCGGGGGATTAATTTGTCCTCAAGAAAGATTAAAGAAATCGTAAAGGAACTTTTTCCCGTTGCTACGAACGGCCGGTCAGGCCATGAACAATAATTATTTCCCTCATACGCTGCGCTTCATCTTGAACCCAATCCCCCAGACAGTCTGGATATATTCCTCATCCGGATCCGCCTTGGCCAGCTTTTTACGGATGTTGCTGACGTGGACATTGACCGTATTGTCTTCCCCGTAGTATCCGCCCTTCCACACCTGCTCGTACAGATTTTCCCGGGAATAGACTTTGTCCGGATTCTGGATGAGCAGAAGCAGTATGTCAAATTCATGGGCAGTCAGAGGAATCTCCGTATCCTTTATCAAAGCCTGACGCGCCTCCGGATATACAGTCAGGCTCTTGAAGGTATAAGCTTTTGTTTTCTTCTCTGGCGCTGTATCCGGCTCTTCCCTCCCGCATCTGCGCAGAACCGCACAGACCCGTGCCAGAACCTCTTCCGGTTCGAAAGGCTTGGTAAGGTAATCATCCGCTCCGTCCATGAGCAGCTCCACCCGGTCATGAAGGCTTCCTTTGGCAGATAAGATCATGACCGGAGTGGAAAGCCCGCGCTCCCTGCGGATATAATCCAGCAGTTCCTCCCCGGTCAATCCCGGAAGCATTAAATCCAGGAGAAGAAGGTCATAGGCTCCGGCCTGGAGCAGCAGCCTGGCCTCTGTCCCGGAAAATGCCTGCTCCGGGGCATAGCCGTTTTTCTTTAAGATTTTATAGAGCAGACGGTTGATGTCCGCATCGTCTTCCACGATCAAAATGCGTGGACTTTTTCCGGTATCCTGCATTGTAAGCGCCTCCTGAATATTCTATACCTTGTGAAACGGCCGCATGGCCATAATGGGATGCCCTTGGGTATACCTTGTGAAACGGCCGCATGGCCATAATGGGATGCCCTTGGGTATATCTACCGATAATATACCGTAATCAGGAGGATTTTACAAGTTCCATCCGAAGATCATGGTCATTGACAGTCCGTCTATCGGGTTGAACATTAAATGAGAACAAATAGCGTTTCCTTCTTTTTTTAATAATGTGATAAAACAGCAGAAAATACATATAATAATGTGATAAGCCTGTTGGATTCAGAGAAAAAATGACATCTTTCCTGTGGAAGTCAAATCTGAAGCAAATACTACAAGCAGAAGCCTTAGAAAATTTAAAGAATTGTTTGGCGATCAGGTGAAGCTGCGCGTAAGATTCTCTCTGGATAATCTGAAATTGGACAATGATGTATTGAGTATCGGAAAATGCTGTTTGTCCGCAATAGATTGTTGTGTCATCTGGTGAATCACAGCAGCATATTGCAGGTATGCAGTCATTTTCCAATCCCCTCTTCTTCTGTGCAGATCCTATGCAGAAGCGCCGTGCACCTGTCAACAGTCCCGATACACCTGCAGCGCCTTCGTATACCGCAGCGTTTTCTCTCCCGCCAGTTTCGCCGCGCCCAGCGGATAGGCGTCCGGCAGGATCGCCGCAGTCACCTCCGGCTCCCAGTAAAAGACGCCGCACTCCTCCTGTCCGTCCTGATCCCGCATTGCCCCGATGCAGTCCGACACGATCTTATAAGTTCCCTCCTCATCATGATCCAGGCCGCCGACCTCTGCGATCATCACTGGTTTGTGATATTTCCGCGTATACTCTTTCAGCTTAGCCGACAGCACGTCCTTGTCACTCTCAAACTTCTCCCAGTATGGATAATAAGAGAATCCCAGGATGTCTGTCTTTCCCTTTTCCGCGAAGAAATTTTCCAGAAAGGGCACGCACAGATCGTCATTCAATACAGATGCCAGATGGGTGATCACCTGGCTGTCCGGACACACTTCCTTAACCGCGTCATAACCAGCGTTCAGGAAACGTACCAGCTGCCCTGGCGCTTCTTTCAGGCTTCCCCTGGGCCACAGGATCCCGTTGTTGATCTCATTTCCCACCTGAACCCAGTCCGGAGCAGCATCGTGCTCCGCGAGCAGGCGCATCACTTCCTTCGTGTGCTCATAGATCCGCTTTTCCAACTGCGGGTCACTGTCATCCAGCCATTCCTCCGGGATATCCTGATGCTCCGGGTCGGCAAAGTGGTCGCTGTAGTGAAAGCCCACCATCAGCTTCATGCCGCTCTTCTTAATCCGTTCTGCCATCTCAACGACATGCGCTGCATCGCAGAATCCCAGCATGCAGGTCTCATCCTCCTGCTTCTGCCAGAAGGCTTCCCTGGGAGGATTGACAAAGATGCGCAGCCGGACCACGTTTGCGCCAAGCTCCTTAGAGGCTTCCAGGATATCCGTCTCCTTTCCGGATTCATTCAGCCACCGATAGCCCATGGATTCTAACTGGCTCGCCCAGCCCAGGTCTACACCGTAGATCATTTTTTTCATATTGCAGGTTTCCTTCCTCTCACTGGTTTAATAATTATAATCGTATAGATCATGACAATGTGCCATCAGGAAATTCTCTGCCGCACAGATCTGGTATTGCTGATGTCCTTTCTATTTCCCCGAAAACGTATCCGGCGGCGCTTCAATACAGTGCGGCGTCTCTTTATATGTAGAGAGTACGATGTTCGTACTGGTCTCACCGTACTTCTGGATCCGGTTCAGAAAATTATCCAGCTCCATGGTACTTTTAAACAATACCTTCAGAAGAGCAAAATAGTTGCCGGTAATGCCGTGACATTCTATCACGTTCTGGCAGTTCTGAACAAAGGAGTAAAATTCCTCTTTATACGGAGATTCTACGGCTACGCTGATAAAGGCTGTTACCATAAATCCTATGGCACGTGTATCCAGATTCAGGCTGTAGCCCCGGATGATCCCGTCCTTTTCCAGCTTTTCAATCCTGGTCCTGACAGCCGGGGACGTGATCCCGACATCTGCTGCGATCTGCTTTAAAGACGTTCTCGCGTTGCTGTTCAGCCGCTTTAAAATTTCATAATCCAGTTTATCCATAATACCCTCATTTTTAAAAAATATTTTTACAATCAGATTCCTTTTGGTATAATTTGTCACCAATTTTCGCAGGAAATTGATGACCTGCTTGCACTTCAGCGTAATTCAATATATTATATCACAAGATTCTGAAATAAACCAATTCATTTTCAAAAAAGATTGACAAGTTTTTCTTTATCTGTTATCATACCCTTGTCGGATAAATAAAAATAGTTTTATACACTTAAAACTTAATTTTGTAAAGTAATAGGCATTCAAAAGTGTAAATATGAGCAAAGGGGCTCCGCTGGCAGGAGTCCTTTTCTTCATATATCTAAATGAAGGGAGATTATTTTATGAACAAAAAACGAAACATGATCACTGCAGCCATGCTTGCAGCATCTATGCTGCTGACTGCCTGTTCAGGCGGCGGAGAAAGCACCGCTCCTGAAAGCAGCAATGACACACAGCCGGAGGCTTCCGCTCCTGCCGGGACAAAAGACAGTCTGACCGTTGCGATCCAGTCCGATCCAAGCGGCCTGGACCCGCATATGGTCACTGACCGGGCCGCTGGAATCGCGATCGAGAACCTGTATAATACCCTTTTCACCTACACGGACAAATATGGAGAAGCCGTGCCTTCCCTGGCCAAGTCCTATGAGGTCTCAGAAGACGGGCTGACCTACACCCTGCAGCTCCAGGAGGGCGT
The DNA here is from genome assembly GCA_910575475.1 of Lachnospiraceae bacterium. GTDB lineage: Bacteria > Bacillota > Clostridia > Lachnospirales > Lachnospiraceae > Schaedlerella. The sequence goes on from CAJTGD010000025.1 coordinate 77,252, forward strand.
GCTGTTCCACAGCGGAAATCCGATGACTTCCGAGGATGTGAAGTATTCTCTGGAACGGATCAAGGATTCCGGTGCAAGGGCATCCCAGGTTGAAAAGATCAGTTCCATTGAGACTCCGGATGAAAATACGGTCGTGATCCAGCTGGAATCTGAGTATGCACCGTTTCTGACCTATCTGGCCAACCCGCTCAACGCGATCGTAGAAAAAGCGGTAGCGGAGGAAAATGACGGAAACCTGACCAATGCAGATGCAGGCACAGGCCCCTTCAAGCTGGTAAAATGGAACGAAGGCTCCAGCGTAGATATGGAGGCATTCGGCGACTACTGGGAAGACGGAAAGCCACAGGTCAGCACCCTGCAGCTTAAGACGATCACCGATGCCACGGCAAGGGCGACTGCTCTGAGAAACGGTGAGATCGACATGATCATTGATGCCATCGATCAGGAAACCATGGTCCTGAATAACGCGGAAGGAGTTGTCCTGGAAACCATACCGGGAACCTTCTGGGAGTATGTGGGCATGAACTGTGAATCGGAGCAGCTTCAGGACCCGAAGGTACGGCAGGCCATCGCATATGCCATTGACCGGGATGCCATCAACACGGCGGTAAAGATGGGCAATGCGACTGTCCTGAAAGAGGCAAATGTTCCCGATACCCATGAGTACTACGGCGGTGATGAGATCTATGCCGCACGTGACACAGAAAAGGCAAAGTCACTGCTGAAGGAAGCCGGTGTTGCAGAGGGCAGTATGATTTTGAACTTTACAGTAGGCTCTGACTGGCAGTATCAGGTGGATGCCGCGCAGATGGTAAAACAGCAGCTCGAAGAGGTCGGCATCAAGTGCGAGATCTCTGCTCTGGAATCCGGTGTTTATTTTGACGGGCTTAATGCAGGTGAATTTGACCTGACTGTCTGCGGCTGGTCCGGATTTGTAGATGTAGATGAATATCTGTACGACCTGTTTACCTCCGAGGGCGCTTACAACCAGCAGAACTATTCCAATCCCGAGGTGGATGAGCTTCTTGCAGAAGGCCGTGTTACCATGGATGAGGACGCAAGGAAAGCCATCTATAAGGACGCGCAGAAAATGATCGCAGAGGACGCTCCCATGGCATTTCTGTATATGAATGGTTTTACCGTTGCCATGAGAGACAATGTAAAAGGATATACGGTACATCCCACCGCTGCAACCATTTTCATGAAAGATGTATATTTTGAATAACAAATGCTATGATCTGCAGCCCCTGCAGAGCGCTTTGCCGGCTGATCCCGCGCATGCGGGAAAGGGGCTGTGGATCTCGAAACAACTTCTATATAAAGAAGGGAGCAGAGTATGATCCGTTATATCATAAAACGTATCCTGGGAATCCTTCCGGTTCTGCTGGGCATATCGATCGTCGTATTCTTTGCCGTGCGTCTGATCCCGGGAGATTATGCGACCATCACCCTCGGAACTCAGTACACGGAGGAAGCGGCGGCGCTGCTGCGTGAAAAGTACGGGCTGGACCAGCCTCTCGTATATCAGTACCTTCTATGGCTGAAAGGGATCCTGACCGGTGATTTCGGATTCTCCTATATCTCCAACCAGCCGGTGCTCTCCCTGCTGATATCCCGCCTGCCGGTCACCCTGGAGCTGACGGTCTTAAGCCTGCTCATGGCCGTACTTGTGGGAGTTCCCATGGGATACTGGGCGGCCTGCAAGAGAAATAAGCTGCCGGATTCCCTGGTGACAGTAACCGGGCTTCTGGGCATATCGATTCCCAATTTCTGGCTGGGTACCATGATGATCCTGTTATTTTCTTTAAAATGGAAATGGTTCCCTTCCGGGGGCTTCACACCATTGAGCGACGGCCTGGGCGCAAACCTGAGAAGCATGGCCCTCCCGGCTGTCGCACTGGGAATGGCCGTCAGCGCAGTCGTGATGCGTTCTTCCCGTTCCGCCATGATCGAAGTCACTGACCAGGAATATATGAAGATGGCAAAGGCAAAAGGCCTGTCCGGCATTCCGCTGATCACAAGGCATGGGGTAAAAAATACACTGGTAAATGTACTGACCATTCTCGGCCTGCAGGCCGGTTCGCTACTGGGCGGTTCTGTGGTGATCGAACAGATCTTTTCCCTGCCCGGAATCGGTTCGCTGGCGCTGCAGTCCATCAATAACCGCGATTACCTGGTACTCCAGGGCACCGTACTGTTTATCGCAGTCATGTTTGTACTGATCAATCTGATCGTGGATCTGCTGTACTGTATCGTAAATCCGCAGATCCGGTATTAAGGAGGGGAAGAATCCCATGAAAGATTTTTTATACCGTTTTTTTCATAATAAGCTGGCGGTTTCCGGAAGCATCATCCTGCTTCTTTTTGTTCTGATGGCCGCCTTTGCACCGGTTCTTGCTCCCTACGATCCATTCTATATGGATCCTGCGGCGGCTCTTACAGGGCCTTCCCCGGAGCATCTCCTCGGGACGGACAACATGGGGCGTGACATTTTATCCAGGATCATATATGGCTCCCAGATCTCTCTGAAGGTTTCCCTGGCTTCCGTAGCCATCGCAACAGCCGCCGGAGTGCTCCTGGGTGTAGCGGCAGGATATTTCGGAGGCATCACGGACGCCGTGATCTCCAGGATCCTGGAAGTGATGCTTTCCTTTCCGGAGGTGCTGCTTGCACTGCTGATCATGTCTATCCTGGGTTCCAGCCTGAATAACATCATGCTGGCGATCGGGATCGTATACACCCCGATCTTCGCAAGGATCGCAAGAGGCGCCGTCCTTTCCGTAAAGGATTCCCTCTATGTAGAGGCCGCAAGATCCATCGGTGTCAGGGACGTGACCATCATCGTGCGTCACGTTCTGCCCAACATCCTTTCCCCGGTGCTGGTACAGGTCACGCTTTCGCTTGCATTTGCAATTTTGTCGGAAGCCGCCCTCAGTTTTCTGGGCATTGGTGTGGAACCGGATATCCCGTCCTGGGGTATCATGCTGAACAACGGCAAAGCCTGGATTGAGATTGCCTGGTGGGTAGGCGTATTTCCGGGAATCGCCATTGCGCTGGCAGTGCTGGGCTTCAATATCCTGGGCGACGGACTCCGGGACGTACTGGATCCCCGTCTGCGCAATGTAGAAAATTAAGGAGATGACATGATGCAGAGAGAACATTCTGAAACACTTCTGGACGTGAGAGACCTCCGGGTGGAATTTCTGACACGGCAGGGTGTCATGCACGCCGTCCGCGGGGTGGATTTTACACTTCATAAGGGCGAGGTGCTCGGACTGGTCGGGGAATCCGGCTGCGGAAAATCTGTCACCGCCAATACGATCCTCGGCCTGATCGGGAAAAAAAGGCATGAAAAGCTTCACGGAGAAATCCTGTTTCATGAAGAAAATATTCTGGCAAAGCCAGAGAAGGAGCAAAAAAAGCTGCGCGGCGACCGCATTTCCATGATCTTTCAGGATCCCATGACGTCCTTAAACCCTGTGATCAAGGTTGGAAAGCAGGTCGGCGAGGTCCTGCGGATCCATCAGAGGACTCCGGAAAGGGAAGCCTGGAAGCAGGCCGTGCTGCAGCTTGGAAAAGTAGGGATCCCTTCCCCGGAAGAACGGGCTGAAAACTATCCGTTTCAGTTCTCCGGCGGAATGCGGCAGAGGGCCATTATCGCATCGTCTCTGATGTGCCGTCCGGAAATCCTGATCGCCGATGAACCCACCACTGCCCTTGACGTGACGATCCAGGCCCAGATCCTGGACCTGCTTCTGGAATTGCGTGAGGATTACGGCGTTGCGATCCTGCTGATCACCCATGATCTGGGCGTGGTGGCTGAGGTCTGTGATTCGGTGGCGGTGATGTATGCAGGAGAGATCGTGGAAAAGGCTCCGGTAAAAGAGTTATTTGATTCGCCGATGCACCCTTATACACAGGGACTTTTGAAATGTATCCCCATACCCGGCAGGAAGGAAAAGCTGGTGCCGATTCCGGGACAGCCGCCTAAGCTCTATGAAGAACGAAGCGGATGCCAGTTTGCTCCCCGGTGTCCCCATTGCCGGAAGGAATGCGAAGAACCGGCTGTGCTTACGGAAGTCCGGCCGCACCATTTTGTCTCCTGCAGGAGGTGTCAGGCATGAAGGAACAGACCATTTTAGAAATAACAGGTTTATCCAAGGAATTTGAGATAAAAGAGAAAAAATTTCCTTATAAAACAAACCGGCTCAAAGCGATCCAGGATGTCTCTCTGACGGTCAGGAAAGGGGAGACCCTGGGAATCGTAGGCGAGTCCGGCTGCGGAAAGTCCACCCTGGGAAGGCTCATCATGCGGCTCATCGAACCTACGGCCGGGGAGATCTGTCTGAACGGCATCAATATGACCGGGCTTTCCGGTGAAAAGCTGCGGCAGAAAAGAAGCGAATTTCAAATGATCTTTCAGGACCCTTATGCGGCCTTCAATCCCAGGATGACCGTCCGTGCCATCCTGGAGGAACCCTTGAGGACCAGCCGCATCCCAAAAGAGGAATGGCAGGGAAGGATCGAGCGGATCCTGGAATTGACGGGGCTTCCGCAGGATGCGCTGAAACGGTATCCCCATGAATTTTCCGGAGGGCAGCGGCAGCGGATCAGCATTGCAAGAGCGCTCCTTCTGAATCCCGGACTGGTGGTCGCGGATGAACCGGTCTCTGCGCTGGATGTCTCGATCCAGGCGCAGATCCTGAACCTGATGAGGGAGCTGCAGGAAAAAATGCAGATGTCCATGATCTTTATTTCTCATAATCTGGCGTCTGTACAGTATATCAGCCACAGAGTTGCGGTCATGTATCTGGGAAGGATCGTTGAGATCGCAGACAGCGATGCCTTGTATGAGCATCCTCTGCACCCTTATACACAGGCTCTGATCGAGACCATTCCCATCCCGGTTCCCGGGGAAGGCAGGAAGCGCCGGCGTCTGTCCGGCGAGGTTCCCAGCCCCATCCATCTTCCGGAGGGCTGCGCATTTCATCTGCGCTGTCCTTATGCATCGGAGCAATGCCGAAAAGCGGTTCCGGAAATGAAGGAACACAGGCCGGGACATTTTGCCGCATGCCATAAATACAGCCAGGACATCGCTCAGCCGGCCAAAGACGAGGGTTCTGCTGAGAACAACTATAATCGGGAAGGAACTACGGAATCATGAAGCTTAATACATATTCGATCATTGCGGTCTGCAAAGAAACCGGATGCATGGGCGGCGCCGCCGCCTCTTATTTCCCCGGACTGGGAGCATTTTCACCGTATATCCGCCTTTCCCACGGCGTGATCGCGTCTCAGGGATGGGTGAATCCCTTTCTGAATGAGGAAGTCATGGGTAGGATCGAGCGCGGTGAAACCGCCGAAAGCGCACTGCATCAGGCACTGCAGGAGGACAAAGGGAAGGAACTGCGCCAGATCTCTGTTGTAGATTACCTGGGAAATACCGCAGCCTATACCGGAAGTGAAAATGATCCGGTAAAACTTCATCTGCGCGGAGACGGTTACGTCATTGCCGGAAATATCCTGACCGGCAAAGACGTTGTTCAGGAAATGGAACGGGCATTTTTATCGGCAGAGGGCTGCCTCTCCGACCGTCTTATGGCGGCTCTTCTGGCTGCTGACAGCAGGGGCGGCGACCGTCGTGGAAAAATGGCCGCCGTTCTCCGGGTGGACAAGATCCAGGGATTTCCTTATATTGACTTTCGGGTAGATGATCATCCGGAAGCGGTAAGGCATCTGAATGAGATCTATCAGAAGCATAAGACTCATATATTTGAGACCTATGACAGCTGGGTAGAAAATGTACGGCAGGGGATCAAGGGCTGAGGATCTTCAGGCGCAAATAGGAACGTACATTTTTTGAAAATAAAAAATCAGCGGAACTACAAAAATATAAAGACAGAGGTAGCAGCAGAAATGAATGTATATCATAATTTTAAGGAATGGCAGAAAAAATTGACGGATATCCGGCGGTATCTACACCAGCACCCGGAAGCCAGCATGAAGGAGTATCAGACTGCGGCATATATCCGGGAATACCTGGACCGCCAGGGCATCCCCTGGAGGGAAGCCGGAGCCACCGGCACCGTAGCGGTCGTGACGGGCCGGGAGGGCGGACCGGTTATCGGACTGCGGGGCGACATTGACGCCCTGGAGATGGAAGAACTCAATGACTTCCCCCATTGTTCCCGTCACCCCGGGGTGATGCATGCCTGCGGGCACGACGGACATACGGCTGCTCTGCTGTGTGCGGCGGAATATCTGTATGCGCACAGAGAAGAACTTCCCGGAACTGTAAAGCTGATCTTCCAGCCCGGAGAGGAAAACGGTGAGGGCGCTGCCTCCATCGTAAAAAGCGGAGAGATCGATGATGTGCAGGGCATCTTTGGTCTCCATGTGTCCAGCTCCCTGCCCACAGGACAGGTGACCATCCGCAAGGGCGTCATGTCCTCGGCAAATGACCGGTTCCAGATCTGGATCACCGGAAAGGGCTGTCACGGCTCCACCCCCCAGAAGGGAGCGGATGCTCTTCTGGCGGCTGCTTCCCTGGCCCAGACACTGCAGAGCGTCATCAGCAGGGAGAGTGATCCATTGAAGCCAACGGTCATGACTATTGGGATCTTAAAAAGCGGGACTGCATTTAATATCCTGCCGGAGCATGCTTATATGGAAGGGAGCATCCGGGTCCTGGAAGAAGCACAGCGCGAGAAGAACCGTGACATCATCCGGCGCATGGCGGAATCTACCGCTGCAGCTTATTCCTGCACTGTCAAGGTGGCTTTCACCTGTACCGCAAAAGTCGTATATAATGATGAGGCATTGACAGACCTGGCGGTCACGGCGGCGGAAAAGCTTCTGGGCCGTGAGCAGGTCGGCGAACAGGAGCTGAGTCTGGGTGCGGAAGACTTCGCAGAATATCTTGCGGTATCGCCTGTCACCTATATGAACATCGGTTCCCGCAATGAAGCGCTTGGGATCACCGCGCCGCACCACCACGGAGAGTTTGATATTGATGAGGCTTGCCTGCCGGTCTGCATGGGAATGTATGTACAATTTGTGTATGAATTTTTAATATAAGGAAATGTTCGGGAAAACCGTAGCATAATGCCAAAAAGGAGTGTGGACTAAAGGTGGTCTGCACTCCTTTTTCGTATTATCCTGACGTCTTTCTCAATAATGTCATATGCCGCCTGCTACTATTACGTTTGACTAACCGCAGCCCCGCCACCTATAATGTGAAAGAATCAAATCTGACAAAAGAAATGAGGTGAATCGCATGAAGCAGCACAGATTCTGGGCATGGGCAGCCGTTTTCTGTATGGTCATGGTATTTTATACCGGCTATGAGCATAAGTAAATGAAATGCTGCGGGAAGCTTGCCCCCGGCTCCCTTTCCGCATACGACGAAATCCCAAAGACAGTATAAACAACTTACAGCAGGAGGAAAATTATGAGCGATATTTTGAAAATGAAAAATGTGATTTTATTTGCAGGCGGAGTTTTATTTGGAACGGCAGGGATCAAGGTGCTCTCCGGGAGAGACGCGAAAAAGGTATATACAAGCTGTACCGCGGCCGTACTGCGGGCGAAAGACTGCATCCTGGATACGGTGACAGCGGTACAGGAGAATGCGGAGGATATCCTGGCCGAGGCGAAGCAGATCAACGAGGAGCGCGCTGATGAGGAAGCGTCCTGTGTCGTAGACGATGAACAGATGGAAGAAGCCGGTTCCGCAAAAAGTGTTGTCAAGGCGGCAGAAGCGGCAATGAATTATAAGGAAGAGGCGGAATAAGTGAAATTCATAATCAAGCATGAAATCTCCGGAAGGCTCCGCATCCATCTCCCTGCCGCCCGGCTGACCTGCCGTGAGGCGGACTGTCTGGTGGCCTGTCTGGAAGCCGTCCCGTCCGTCACCCGTGTAAAGGTCTATGAGCGCACGGCGGACGCGGCAATCTGTTATACCGGAGACCGGGACGCGCTGCTCCATATCCTTCGCCTCTATCAAAAGGAGGAAGCCGAAGCATCCGGAACAGCTCCCATCCATTCCGGCCGGGAGCTGAACGCGGCCTATCAGGAAAAGCTGGTCAGCCATGTACTCCTTCGGATGTGTACGAAGCTGTTCCTGCCCGCCCCGATACGCGCGGTATGGACTGCCGTCAGGGCCTGGCGGTATATCCGGAAGGGAATCCGCAGCCTTTTCAGAGGCAGCCTGGAGGTGTCCGTGCTGGATGCCGCGGCTATCTCGGTCTCATTGCTGCGCCGGGATACCGAGACCGCCGGATCTGTCATGTTCCTGCTGGGCATCGGTGAGATTCTGGAAGAGTGGACCCGCAAAAAGTCCGTGAACGACCTGGCCCGGAGCATGTCCCTCAACGTCCGGAAGGTCTGGCTGAAAACTGATGGCCGGGAGGTACTGGTCGATTCGAAAGAGGTTTCCGCAGGCTGTCAGGTCGTGGTACATATGGGAAATGTGATCCCATTTGACGGAAATGTGACGGAAGGGGAGGGAATGGTCAACCAGTCCTCTCTGACCGGGGAAGCCCTGCCGGTGCGCAAAGGGATTTCCAGCTATGTGTACGCGGGCACGGTTTTGGAGGAAGGCGAATTTACCATCGAGGTCCGCCATACCTCGGGCGCGACCCGGTATGAGAAGATCATCGCCATGATCGAAGAATCGGAAAAGCTGAAGTCCTCCCTCGAAGGCAAGGCGGCCCGGCTGGCCGACCGGCTGGTTCCTTATACCCTTGCCGGAACCGGGCTTACCTGGCTCGTCACAGGAAATACAACGAAGGCGTTGGCTGTATTGATGGTCGATTTTTCCTGCGCGCTGAAGCTTGCCATCCCCATCGCCGTATTGTCCGCCATCCGGGAAGCCGGAACCCATCGGATCACCGTAAAAGGCGGCAAATACCTGGAAGCCATCGCGGAGGCCGAGACCATTGTATTTGATAAAACCGGAACCCTGACAAAGGCCCGGCCCACCTTGAAAATGGTGGTTCCCTTCTGCGGCGCAGAGGAAAATGAACTGCTGCGGACTGCGGCCTGCCTGGAAGAGCATTTTCCGCATTCCATGGCGAAGGCGGTGATCCGGGCTGCGCAGGAGCGCGGACTGGATCACGAGGAAATGCATTCCCGTGTGGAGTATATCGTAGCACACGGGATCTCGTCACAGATTGAAGGGAAGAAGGTGGTCATCGGCAGCGCGCATTTTGTATTTGAAGATGAAAAATGCCGGATCCCCGAAGGATATGAAAAGTCTTTTGCAGATCTGCCGAAGGAGTATTCTCATCTGTATCTCGCCGTTGAGAATCGGCTGGCCGCAGTCCTCTGCATCGAAGATCCGCTACGGGAAGAAGCCCCATCGGTCATACAGGCCCTGAAAAAGGCCGGCTTTAAAAAAGCCGTCATGATGACCGGAGACAGCGAACGGACGGCATCAGCGGCAGCGGAAAAGGTGGGTGTCGATGCCTATGACTCTGAGGTGCTTCCGGAGGATAAGGCACGCTTTATTGAAGCGGAAAAAGCCGCCGGGAGAAAAGTGGTCATGGTCGGTGACGGTATCAACGATTCCCCCGCGCTTTCTGCGGCGGACGTAGGGATTGCTGTCAGCGACGGCGCGGAAATCGCGCGGGAGATCGCGGACATTACCATATCCGCCGATAAACTGGATGATCTGGTGACCTTAAAGCTGCTCAGCAATGCTCTGGTTCGGCGCATCCGGCACAATTACCGTCAGATCGTAGGGATCAATACCGTGTTGATCCTGCTGGGAGTCAGCGGAACCCTGCAGCCCGCAGTTTCCGCGACCCTGCATAATCTGTCCACCCTGGGGATCAGTCTGCGGAGCATGCAGAACCTGCTGGCGGAAAACAGACCGTAGCTTTCTTACTTTTTATCCCTGATCAGCGCCTTAAAGGCCTCATAGCTTTGCGCGCTGATCAGGTGCTCAATCTCACAGGCATCCGCGCTTGCAGTCTCCTCATCTACACCGAGCCCGGTCAAAAGCTTCCGGACAGTATCGTGCCGTTCATAGATTTCCCCGGCAATCTCTCTTCCCCTGTCTGTCAGGTGCACCTCTCGCGTTTTATCATCCAGAAACAGGTAGCCTTCTTCTGACAGCGCCCTCAGCGCAACCGAAACCGTTGGGCGGGAGACCTTGAGCTGCGCGGCGATGTCGGCGCCGTGTACGTTCTTTCGTTTTGAAATCGTATAGATTGCTTTCAGATAATCTTCTACGGTCTTTTTTTGTTTCATTTTCCATCGCCTCGAGATGTTATGGCTAATTTATATTAGTTCTATCTAACTTATATTCAAAAAAGAGGCGGTCACATTTCGTTAGTGACCGCTAACTATTCTTACTATACCTGATACCGACCGTTTTTGTCAAGGATATTTTATATCAAATGCTGCCTTACCGGCCGGATGCGTTATCCCACTCCATATCCTCAAACCGGATGAGAAGCACATCCCCCCACTTCTCTGCCAGCTCCCGGCAGCTGTCTGTAAATCCGCTTTTCGAAAACAGGATCAGCACATTTTTCTTATAATGGAACAATGTGCTCTGGTGCTGCAGTTCTTTCAGCTCCGCTTCCGAGGTCAGCTCATTTCTCCACTTGCACTCTGCAAAGATGGCTTCGCCTTCCTCATTGTCTGCAAGAATATCAATCTCTGTCTGCCGCTTCTCCACCGGATCATTGCCCCACCATCGGCCCATATCCTGAAAGTCAACCGGCAGGTTTCCTTTGAGATTCTCCTGCCACAGGTACTGCTTGCAGATCTCCTCAAACACGAAGCCCATGTATGCCGGGATCTGCTTCTCTACCCGCTGGTACACCCTGTCCCCGGCCCCCTGTCCGATCAGGGACAGGTTCGCCGGAACAAAACGATACCAGAACTGAAACATGCTGTCCGACAGCTTATAGATCGTTTTTCTGGAGCGCTCGGCCTTATAGGGAAATTCCTTCTCGATGATACCGATCGACATCAGCTTGGAAATATAATTGCTGGTCGCCCCCGTGTCATTCAGTCCGGAAGCCCCGGATATCTCGCTGATCTTGCTGGATCCGGTGGCAATGGCTTTGATGATCGCGTTATACTGCATCGGCTCCCGGCATTCCTGCTTGATCAGGTTCCCCGGCTCCTCAAACAAATACGCCGACATTTCGAAAAAGTTACTTTTGATATTATCCTCCATCGACCTTCTGTCATCCAGCTTCGACATATACAGCGGAATCCCCCCTGTAATCCCATAAGCCAGGGCGAGCTCCTGCTTATTAAAATGCTGGTAGTATCTGCTGCACTCGGCAAATGTAAAGGGCCGGATCTTCATCTGCGCCGTCCTTCTCCCGTACAGCGGGCTCTGGTAACCCAGCACCTGGTTCTCCATAAAAGAAAGGGAGGAACCGCACAGAATGATCATCAATTTGGATTTTAAAAACTTATGGTCGATAAAGGAGGCCAGAAGAGAGGAAATCCCGCCGTAGCAATTTGCCAGATACGGATATTCGTCGATCACAAGTATGACCCGCTCCTCCTTCGACATCCGGTAGATCAGCTCCAGCGCCTCATTAAAATCCCGGAACACGGTTCCTATCTCCACTCCCGTAAAGACAGACATGATACTGGCGCTCAGGATCTCCAGGTTCTGCTTCTCGTTAGAATCAATCCCCGGGTAAAAAACAGCCTTCTTGTCCTTGATAAACTCACTGATCAGGGTCGTCTTGCCTACCCGCCTTCTTCCATAGATCACAACAAACTCAAATGCATCACTCTGATACAGCCTCTCCAGCGTCCCCATTTCCCGTTCTCTTCCGATAAACATCCTGCCACCTCACTTTTTATATGACTCAGCTTAAAATTAGCTGTGTTACGATTAACTTAATCATAAATAAGTAAATTACATTTAACCTTATTATGGTATATTATAGTAAAAAAGTCAAGAAACTATTCTTGTATTTTTGCGCATGTGTGTAAAGCAGCTGTGAATAGTAACCATAATGAAAAACAGATTTCTGCTTATTGACCTTTTAAATAGAATAGTGTATCATGAATTTAAAATTATATTTTACATGGAGGTGTCATTAAGGATGAATGAGACACGAAAAAAACGGTACATTGTCATCTTCTTTTTTCTGATCGTCATTGTTCTGTGTGCTTATTTTATGATTTCAGGTAAATTGACTGAAAGCCGTAAATTGGCCGATGAGCGCAATACCGATAATATTACATATGCACAATTTAAAGAAGGACAGCAGGAAGCAATGAATGAGGCAGACAAGGAAAAAGTGAAACAGGCCGACTTAGAAAGGAGTTTGCAGGAAGTGATCCAGTCCATCGTTGAAGGCAGCGATTCGCTAGTCAGTATCCAGGACTTCAACAGTGCTGACTTTTCCGCTTCTGCTGTTTCCGTTACCTTATATACCGAACAGGGAAATGACATCTCCCAGGAGCAGCGGGATGGAATTGTAAGGACGATAGCCGGCAGCATGGATGGTCTGGCCCAGGATAACATTACCATCAATATCAGTGCCCCTGAAGCTTAATTTGTATAATACGGAGCAGCAGATCGATCTGCCGCTCCGTATCTATTTCTGCGAAGTAACGAACTTACATGGATATTTGACGGCCGCTGTGAGAGTCAAAGCCCCGTATCTGTCTGCGGCAGCCGGTACTGATATTCGGTAATTTTTTCCAGACCGTCCTCAAGCACCTGGTTGCCCAGATAGCGGATGCTCCCATCTTCACGGATCTGCATCGTCAGCACATGGCTCATCACGCAGTCTTCCCCCATGGCTTCGCAGACCGCGTCGATCGTATACGACGTTGTTCCGTCCGGATTTTCCTGAATCTCTCTCACCTCTGGGATGGAATTGCTGAACCGATTGGCCATATAAGTCAGCGGCCCTAACCGCTTCCATCCATAGGTCTGTTTTTCCCCGTCATATACCGCATACCTGGTAAGCTCTTCTGCGGTTACAGGCAGATATTCTGTCATCAGCGTTTCAAATTCTTCTTTCGGGATCCCGTCCGAGTAGGTTCCCAGCCCCATTGACTTTTGATATTTTAAAGCGAACAAATACTCATACAGGCCGTTGTAGTCCAGTTCTTCCAGATGCCCGGCATCCCAGTTCGAACGAAGCAGGTTGTTGCCCAGATACCCGATGGGAAGCAGGTATTCTTCCGCGATTCTTATGTACTCTTCCTCCATGGGCTTTACCCGGAGCAGGTTGTTTCCATTCGCAAGCTCAGTCACATCCGGGTATTCGGGCATACAGTATTCATAAGCAAACCAGCCTTTCTCCGTGTATTTCCAGTCTTTGATCCTGTTGAGCGAGCTGTCTGCGATCGCTGGATCGTCTTTTGCGTTCCATGTGGATATCGTGTCGATCACATACAGATCCGTACCGTCAAAAAGAAACCGGCTCCTGTTGATTCCTCCGCCTGCAGTGATATAGTAGAGCGTCAGTTCACCTTCTTTTCCATCCAGGCATTCTTCCAGGAACTGTTCCATTTTTTCATAATTTCCCATGGTGTAGTGAAAGCCCGCGGCAGTCACGGGACAGCCGATCTCCTGCAGGGCTTCATACATTTTAGAAATGGATTCCCTGTCCGGTGTGGGATTGAGCGAGTCCCCTTTGTCTGATCCCGCATAAATACTGCGGATCATCTCCATGGCTTTTTTACAGTCAACTTCCGCTTCTTCCTCTGCGGATTGCGAGAGCGGGAGGTTGTAGCCCTTTTCCAGCGCTTCTTCCATTCCGGGCTGCTCCCGCTCCATGAATGCTTCTGTAAAATCTTCAGCTACATTGATATCTTCCTGAGCGTTCGTTACTATAGATTGCATTTTCTTACCCTGCGCCGGATCCGCTTTATGAGCATCACTACATCCGGTCGTTACAGACAGGGTCATTGTCAATATTATAAAAAGGATCATTTTGTTTTTCTTTTTGATCGTCATGCTGCCTGACCTCCTTTTGTTTCTGCCTCTGTATTTTTCATATTGCTGCTGTTCTATCTCGTTACAGGCCACACCCTGACCAAGCATGACCTGTAACTCTATATCTACTTAAAAACTGTGTTTGCAGTATTTCTAAATTTTACAGCAGCAGAAAGGGGAAGTCAATATGGCAGCAAAAAACCGCACGGTTCCCCACGTCCGATGGCGAGCCAGTTTAAGCTCACGCTCCCTGTACTTAACCGGACTGCTGCCATGGAGCTTGTGTAAAAAAAGTGCGTCCTGTTGTGTTTCTTTCGGAAGTATAATATAATAAACAGAAAAATGAACATCCGAACTATTTCAGATGATAGGGCTGGAAAGGAGTCGGAGCTTATGGAAAAACGGCAGGAATATTTCCTGATGAACAGAGATGAAAAAGTAATGCTGTTTACATCTGAGAAAAATGAATATGGAGAGGTATTGCTGGAAGAGCAGGAGGTTTTCGACATTTTGCTCCCGCCGGGATTCGAGGATATCCAGAGTTTTATCGCGCATCGGCAGGCTCCGAAGCACAGGAAGCACATCCTGAAGCTTCTGCGCCGGGCTGGATGCGAGGATCTGGAAGGATTTCTCCGGGTGTCAAAGGCGTTAAGCCTGAATGATACTTTCTGGGTCAAACCCGCCAAGAGCCGATTGTGCTGGAAAGAAGTATCGCTTTACCAAAATGATTTCAATGAAGTGATCGCGCAGATTGCGTTTGACGGCGGAGATTATGAAACCGATTTTTCCTCCACATCGCCGGAATACGGGACAGACGGATTCTATGCAAAATGCTGGATTCGCCGGAAAGAGCCACAGAATGGGCCGGATTCGTCACAGAGCGCGCCAAGTCCATCTGCGGCCAGTAACATATACTTGCTGAAAACCGGATCCGACACCTGCGGGATCGAGCCCTTTTCCGATTTTTATGCTTCGCAGCTCGCGGAGGTGATCTGTCCGGAGGCGGTACATTATGAGATCGGAGAATGGCATGGAAAGATTGTTTCCTTTTGTCCATTGTTTACATCCGAAGCAAAAGGATATGTTCCGGCAATAAAAATGTTAGATGGGCGGAAACATAATAAAATCTCCTATCTGATGGAATATTTTTCTGAATTAGGGCTTGAGGATGCGTTCCGCAGAATGATCGTGCTGGACGCACTGGTCATAAATGAAGACCGCCATGCGGGAAATTATGGCTTCACGGTGGACAACCGTACACAGGAAATTCTTGGTATGGCGCCGATGTTTGATCACAACCGCAGTCTTTTGTACGGCTGCAGATCGCTGGAGGAAGTACCGGAGTATCTAAAGCAGCAGCTTCCAAGAATTGGGACGGACTTTAATACCGCGGCTCACAGCCTGCTGACCCCGCAGCTTAGACAGGAATTGCTGAACCTGAAAGGATTTCATTTTCGGCGGGATGGGGAATTTGATCTTCCGGAGGAACGGATGCTCATGCTGGAACAGGTTGTGAACCGCCAGATCTGCAATATTCTAAAGGGGACAAGCTTGTATCATTACAGGGCGTAGAATGATTGCTTGTCAATGGACTTGCAAAGGATGCAGCAAAAAACAGCAAAATTACCTGCCAATCTATAGATTGGCAGGCATACGTTACGGCTTGATCCTCCGGATTTAACCATTGAATTTCTGCTTTCAATCATTCTATTTTAGATGCATTGCCGCATTTCTATATTTCAAAAATCTTTCTCTGAAATTCCAGGGCCTTTTTCGCATCTTCATCCAGGGCATTCTCACTGATGTCCGGCACGATCTCCCGCCATACCTTAATGTCCTTTCCAACCTGGCCGCCCGGCATTACAAATGGTTCCATAACGACTGTGCCGTCATAATGGATTTCCTTAAGGGCATCACCGATCACTTTCCATGGCATACGTCCTACCCTGGGTACCATACGGTTGCATTCTCCTGTGTGAAAATGTCCCAGCAGTTCACCTGCCGTACGGATTGCATTACTGATGCTTTCTTCCTCAATATTCATATGAAAGGTCCCCCCAGATCAAATCTCTGTAATAATTGCTGATAGCCGGAAACTGATTCAGGTAGGAGGAAAGCAGCTACAATATAATAACCGCAAACGCAATCCTGGACATTTTGCCGGCTCCTCCGTTGGGATTGATGCCACCAAGGACCGCAACTAAAATTGTCTGCATTGTATAGCTGGTTCCAAAATCCGCTTTTGCGGAATTGAGCCGTGACAAACTGATCAGCCCGGCGATCCCTGCCAGAAGTCCTGACATCATATAACATTTTATAATAGTAGCATTCACATGGATTCCCGCAAACCTGGCTGCCTTATCACTTGTCCCGACTAGGTAGACTCTCATTCCGAACTTTGTCTGTCCCATTATGAACGCCAGCACCGCCGTACATAATATGAAAATGATAAAAGGAAGCGGTATAATCACCAACCCCCACTTCAAGTGGGGGTTTGAAAAACGCCCCCAAGGGCTCTGTTACTGCTCGCCTCAAAGGCGGGTGTCGCAAGCATATATTACTTGCTGCCGCTAAAAAGCGGCTCCTTTACTT
>CAJTGD010000026.1 GCA_910575475.1 Lachnospiraceae bacterium
CCCCTGTTAGTCTCATAGCATTTTTCAATATATCAACTCTGTTTCAAAAGGCTATTATCTAATAGCTTGTTTAAGTGCGCCAGTTTTTGGCTTTCCTCTACTTTCTTTCACACTATATACCTCGTCTGAGTTAATACCTATATTTTACCTAAAAACATAGGAAATGATTAGTATATAAAAGAGGTATCAATTAATACCTAAATATGATATAATCAGTAAAAAGATAGTATGTGATTGGAGGGTAGAAATATTAAGAAGCGAATATATTTCATTATCACACTTATAATCCCAATATTTATATTCTGGAATCATACAATAGATGCGGGTGGTGATGGCAGGAGTTCTTCTATAAAAGTTAATAACAGAACAATTTATGCAAATGATCAGGGAATGGATGTAACGGAAGAGTTTAAGAGTGCAGAGGAGGATGCCCAAAAAGCGATTGAAAAATATTATGGAGATCAGGAGATCGATATTTTGAACTTTTGCCATCTGGGTTTCACGGGGCGCATGACAGTAGATGTAATAGTAAATGGATGCAATAGTTATACGATTCTGTGGAAAGATGGGAAAATACAATCAATAAATGAGATTACTCAAAAATGATATGGCCTGCGTGTATATAGCAGGTCTTTTTTATTTGAAAGACAGGAAGGAGAAAATAATATAATGGTACAATATTATGTCTTGGGGATATTGATTGGAGTGGTTGTAATAAATGTCATTTATGTTAACACGTTGCTGTGGGAAGAAATGGAGGGCTAAGAGATGGTAGATAGTACGAAGATGATATTAGAAGGAATTGCTTTAGTAGTCAGTACTTTAAAAATAATAGTACAGCTAAAAAGACAAAGGAAATAAAATTAAAGCCGGGCGGAAAACGGATAGTTTTCCGCCCCTATATCTATTCATGATAAGTAGAAGGGCATGATATGATTTAACAGCTTTAATTTTCAATTTGATGAAAAAATGCTTGACATACAAAATGAAAAGCAGTATAATATTATCTACAATTTCATAAAGGTATGTAGAGTCTTTCCCTGCTATTTGCAGTTTCGTGATGAATAAAACACGAAGAGAAGATGAAATGAACACTGCATAGGGGATGTCTGAAAGTACGAAGAGTCACAAGAAGTGGCACCTTGAAATAGTATGCTTATGGATAAGCATTAGTAGAGGGATTAAGAGTAATAAGGCATGACTAATAAATACATAAGTTAGGAAGGTAATTAGACGTTTTTTAAACGTCTGGTTTGCATATATCCTATCTATGTGTCTATTAGTGATGCCTTTTTTGTTGTATAAAGCATCCGGTCACTGACTTTACTCCTTTGGGTGAAATTAGTACAAAAACAAAGGAGGGATTGTAATGTGAATTTGTTTTGAAGATTTTTTAAAGTATCCCCAAAACAGTAATTTCAATAATATGGATCGGAGGCTGATAAAATGAAAGCTGAATTAATTGATTTTAATGAAAAGAAAGGTCAGGCATACCTTTTGCATAAGGGGTATGGAATTCATAATGGACGATATGGATATTGGAATGTTCCAAAGAAAGACGAAGAATCAAAATTTATTGCTTGCGGCAGTGCAGTATGGGTTGAAGAAATATGTATTAATATTGAAACAATGGAACGCACTTTAAAGTTAAAGTTCTATGACTGCGTAGGCAATGGTATGGTATTAGATATGCCACGCAGTGATATGACAGAGCAAAATATACTTAATCTAACTAAATTTGGCGTACAAGTTAACAAGCGTACAGCAGATGTTCTTATAAAATGTTTAGAGAATCAGGAAAATAAAGCCCCTATGACCTATCAGCATAAAGGCCTTGGGTTTGGCTTGTATGGTGAAGAATATTTTTTTAAAGGATTTAAGGCTATAGGTATGGAAAGCAAATATGTGGGGGAATTATCAGTAGAACCTCACGGAAGTTACAAAAAGTGGAAAGATATGGTCAAAAAGGAAGTACTGGGTACTTCAATGGAAATTATTTTGGCCAGTGCGTTAAGTGCAACAGTGATAGATTTTATTCATCCAGACTATCAAGTTGACAATGTTTTACTAAGCTTGGTTGGGAATAGCAGTTCTGGAAAAACAACAGCTTTAAATTTAGCAGTGTCAACCGGGTCGCTTCCAGCGATATCTGGGAAATCTTTGATGCTATCATTTATTGATACAGAACTAAGTATTATACATAAAATGTCCAGTGGATTCCCTGTAGCGATAGACGAATTTACCGCATTAGGAAATCGAGATATGACTAGATTACTCTATACGATTGCAAATGGAAGTGAAAGAAGCCGTATGAATCAAAAGATGGATATGGTAGAAACAAACGAATTTCACACATCTGTATTAATGAGTAGTGAATGCAGCATTCTTTCTTCCTCTCATAAATACGAAGGTTTAAGGGTTCGGGTATTGGAATTTGAAAATATCAAGTGGACAACATCTGGAGATTCCGCAGATAGGATAAAAAAGGCATGTTTGTCTAACTATGGGTGGGCAGTACCAAAGTTGGCAAAATATTTGCTTGGTATGGAAAAAGAAAGTTTAATCCAACTGTGCGAAGAATGGAGCGATGACTTTTTAAATTCTTTAGAGAATAAAAATGCATTAGCCACCCGCATGTCAAAAAAGATAGGGATTATATTGGCTACAGCGCAAATTGCAGAAAAGGCATTAGGCTTGGTATTTGATTTGGATATGATAGAGAAGTTTTTCTGCGAAAATCTCAAAATGAATCCAGAAGACTATGACATTGGAATCAAAGCATATGAGGCAGTAATGTCATATGTAGCTGAAAGGCCAAAAGAATTTGGCGAAGCAATATACAGCAATGATCCTCGAGCAGACGTTGAGTATTATTATAGAAGCGGCAAGATAAAACCGTCGAAGCAGAAGAAACTATATGATGGAAGTCTTTCTAATGAGATATTATTTATTAAGGAAGAAACATTTGATAAAATTCTTGAATCTAAGGGATTTCGTGATAGTAAAGTAATCTTGCGCAAACTAAGGGAATTAGGATTACTTGTTAGTGATAATGATCGATTCAAGAGCAAAGCACGTTTAGGGCAGGACTCAATATTGATAAAAGGCTATAGATTGAGAATCAGAAATTGTGAACAGGCGGAGTCTGATTCAAATTCAAGTAGTACAAATAATAAAAAGAAAGGAAGCAGAGAATTATGACAAGTACAAAAAAAGTAACAGGTTCAGTTCGGCCACGCCCGAACAAAGATCATGTAACACATTACGATATTACTATAGAACTGGGCAGAGATCCACTAACTGGCAAGCGAAAAAGAGTTAGCTTTCGTGCAGATACTACGAATCGGGAAGAAGCGGAGGCAATGCTTATAATGAAGAAGGCAGAATATCTTCAAGGCGAAATGCTAATGCCTTCTGAAAAGACGGTTGCTGGATTTTTAGATGAATATCTGCGGGATTATGTAAAAATACAGAGTAGTCCAGCAACGGTTAGGGATTATGAATCTGTAATTGAAAGATATCTAAAACCTATGTTTGGAAAAATAAAGCTACAGAAATTGCAGAAATCACATGTTCAGCAGGTATACAATCAATGGCGGCAAAAATCGAATGCCAGTGATAATCCGCTGAAAGCCAGTACAGTGAAGCACATTAACAGGATTTTCAAGGCGGCATTAAATGTAGCGGTTGAGTTGGAATATATCAAGAAAAATCCTACCAACCATATCAAAATCGGAAAAGATTTAGACGACCATGATTTAGATGTCTATACTGTAGAAGAAATCAAGGAACTGCAGAAGGCAGTGAAGGGAACAGACATGGAGCTTCCGGTGGCTTTACTTTTCGACTGTATTATGCGAAGGGGAGAACTTCTGGGACTTTCCTTCTCGGATATTGATTTTGAAAATAAGACTGTGACAATTCGACATAGCTTTGTAGAATCTGCAGATAGTAAATGCCCGGTTTTGAAAGACTGTAAGACAGATGGTTCATACAGAAAGCTGGTAGTTAGCGATTATACAATAAAGCTGTTGAAGAAACAGAGACTTTTGTATAAAACAAACCGAATGAAGTATGGAAAAGAGTTTGAAAACAGTAACAGAGTGATTTGCCAGGAGAATGGGAAACCTTTTCTTCCGAAGAGCTTTACATATAAATGGATGCGTACATTAAAGAAATATGGATTGCGCCACATCAAGTTACATGGAACAAGACACAGTGCAATTTCACTTTTGCTTACACAGGGGATTCCATTGCACATAGTTCAGAAGAGGGCTGGACACAAAGACCCGAAGATAACTCTTTCCGTATATTCACATGTCGCACAAGATGACCAAAATCTTGTTGCAGATAAGCTGTCTGATGTACTGTTTCCGGCAGTAAATCAATAACTTGACAACCTGATTCCTATACTGGGGGATAAGCAGAATCGGCGGCAAATGTGATTCTGCCCCCAGGCTGGGAATCAAAAAATCCCGAAATCCCGTTTTCCCGTTGAAGAAATGCAGCTTTTTTGAATCATATTAAAAAAACTGCCAGGTTTGTTTGTATAACTGCATTTCTTGTAACGGGATTTCGGGATTTCGGGAATTTTTGGTGGGCAGTTGGGGGTGCTGTAGTTTAAGATTGTTTAAAATCAAGGCTTATATTGTATGCTTAATGATTAAGTTAAACTCTTGGTCGCCGATTTGGTCGCCGTTTTTTGGGATGAAAATTAGAAAAATCTGGAGATTGACTTGGTGAGAATATATGAATAATTTTTGCCGCCAAACTGTATCCCTGAATGTCTCTTAATCAGGGTGTCCAGGGTTCGAGCCCCTGATCGCGCATTAGAAATCACTGTTTTTGCAGACAATAGAGGCTGTGGGGACGGTGGTTTTTTTTGAATAAAAATCCCGGAAATCTTAAAATTCCGGGATTTCCTGTTTCCTATCATAGAAATATACTAATATCAGTTTTCTGAAAATTTTGTATATATTTCACAAAAAAGAGAGTTCTTTTTTTATACCTATTTAATATAGAAATACTTGCTAAAAACAATAGAAAATGATAAAATTCAATAGAAAGTGAGAATGGTGTTTTGTTAGTTCATTACAATGATATAAATTTTAGAACATATACAGGGAGGTGTGTGAATGAAATTAAAAGGTGTATCTACTTCTCCTCAGATCGTTATTGGAGAGGTCATGCAATATGTTCCCTTTACCTGCGAAGTCGAACCCCGTCAATTGGAGGATCATAAAGCAGCGGAAGAAGTCGGCTTATACCAGAGGGCAAAAGAGGCGGCTTTCCTGGAACTGAGTGTATTGGGAGAGATCCTCGAAAAAAAAGAGTCTTCTAATACTGACTTTGTCGCGGCTCATCAGGAGATACTGAACGATCCGGTTATGGATCAGGAGATACGGCAGATGATCGAAGGAGGTCCATATTATGCAGACTTTGCCGTGACTTCGGTTTTTGACCGGTATCGGGAATTGTTTGCAGCAAATAAAAATGCTTTGATACAGGAGAGGGCTTCAGATCTGCAGGATGTGAAAATGCGCCTGCTCCGCTGTTATTATGGGGAGCCGGAGAAAAATCTGTCAAAGATCTCAAAACCGTGCATTATAGCGGCTGAAGAGCTGTTCCCGTCAGATACGCTGTGTCTGGACGAGGAAAATATCAAAGGGATCATTACAGAAAAAGGCAGCCTGACATCCCATACGGCGATCATTGCAAGGACGCTGGATATCCCGGCGCTTCTAGGAGCAGAGGGGATAATGGGAGCAGTGCAGGACGGCGACAGAGTGATCCTGGATGGAACTGCCCAGGAAGCGGTTGTTGGAGCGGATGCCAAAGCGGTTGACAGATATCTGGAAAAAGCAGGCAATATAGAAAAGGACATGGAGATTACCCGCCTTTATTACAAAAAAGAACCGCTGACAGCTGATGATGTAAAAATAGATCTGCGCGTCAACATTGCCTCTCCGGAATTTGACCGGACAGATAAAGTCCCTTATCTCGATGGAGTTGGTTTATTCCGAAGCGAATTTCTATATCTTTCCCGGAAAAATCTCCCATCGGAGGAAGAGCAGTTTTTGGCATATCGGAAGATTGCCGGGATTTTTAAAGAAAAGCCGGTTGTATTGCGCACTCTGGATATCGGCGGAGACAAACAGGTTCCGTATATGGAGCTGCCGAAAGAAGACAATCCATTTCTGGGCATCCGTGGGCTGCGTCTCTGTCTGAACAGGGAAGATATTTTTCGTACACAGCTGCGGGCAGCGCTTCGGGCGTCTGCATATGGAAACCTTATGATCATGTTTCCGATGGTTACGTCTATCAATGAATTTTATGCTGCGAAAAAAATTGTCAAAGACATTGAAAAAGAATTGGATGAGCAGGAGATCGCTTACGATCACAATATAAAAGTGGGGATTATGATCGAGGTGCCGTCGGTCGCGTTGATCGCAGATCAGATCATAGATGAAATTGATTTTGCCAGTGTCGGAACAAACGACCTCTGCCAATATCTCTGTGCGGCAGACCGTATGAACCATGCGGTAAAAGATTATTATCAGGATTATCATCCGGCAGTGTTCCGCGTACTGCGCGATCTGGCTTCTGTATTTGAAGCATCTGGAAAGTGCCTGAGCATTTGCGGCGAGCTGGCCGGTGATCCGCTTGCGATCCCGCTTCTTGCAGGGATCGGAATCCGTACATTAAGTATGAATGAGACATCTATCGCAAGGGCGAAAAGAGTCATCTGCAATATGAGGATGGAGGAGGCAAAAGCGCTGGCGGAAGAGGCATTGGACAGGAAGAGCAATTGGGAGATTGAAAAATTGCTGCGGGAATTTCAGGAAAAAAACAGAGAATAGGAGGAGATTGATATCATGTATTCGAAAAAGATCAAGGTGGTGAATCCAACGGGGCTTCACGCAAGACCGGCTTCTCAGCTTACGGCGAAAGCAAATAATTTCCACTCTGCGATCACTCTGCAGAGGATCGGAGAAGAGGGGGAGTATAACGTAAAATCGATTATTATGCTGTTGGCTCTGGGACTTGCCCAGGGGGAGGAAGCCATGCTGTCGGCCCAGGGGGATGACGAGGTAGAAGCAGTGGATACGCTGGCGGAATTTATTGAAGCTTTAGAAGAATGATCAAAGGTGGTGAGTCAGGTATATGCCGATGCAGATACAATACCAGGTTATTGCGCTGGTGTTATTGATCGGCCTTCTGATTTTCGGATTTCTGGTTCCGGAACAGATTCAAAAGAGAAAGAAGGCCAAAGAAATAGACTCTATTGTGTCAGGGGACCGGGTCGTTACAAAACACGGAATCTGTGGAACCGTGCAGTCTGTAGAACAAGGGCTTTTTGTCATTGCCTGTGAACCTGACGGTACACGACTGCAGATCGCGCAGTGGGGGATACGGGGTAAACAATGATCCCTTACCGTTTTACCGGCGAAAATGTCCGGCAGGTATAAATGCAGGGGGCTATTATGATATACACATTGTTATTTTTTTTAATATTGATGCTGGTTATGAATCTGGCGATCATCCGGCCGCACAGAAAGGCATTTAATAAACGGGCGGTAATGCTGAACAGTGTCCGCCCCGGACTGGTGATCTACACTGCCGACGGGGTGAGGGCGAAAGTGGATGCAGTGGAAAAGGACAGGGTGTATTTAAGCTGTTTCCCGGATGGCGTCAGGCTGGTCATAGATCTGGAATCGATCGGGCTGGTGGAAGATTATGACGAAAAATATGCACGATCGCTGATGGATGAGAAGATCCAAAAAGGACGAGAGGCGCTTGTGAACCGAAGGATCAGCACACAAAAAAAGGCAGAAAAAAATCAGGACAAAAAGTTATAAAGTATGTAGCGGCTATGTGGTACATGCGAATTTACACCAAAAAAATCAGATATAAATTGGAGAGACGATATGGAAGAGCAGCAGAATAAAGATCGGAATCATACTTATTATGCGATAGAGCGGCAGAGTTGTATTTTAGACTATATTAATGAAGCAAAACGAGTAAGCGTGAATGATCTGGCGGATTATTTTCAGGTAAGCCATTCAACAATACGAAATGATCTCGCAGTATTAAAAAAGAATGGTCAGATCCAGAGGACCCATGGCGGTGCAATGGCCTTATCTATTATGAAAGTAGGACTGGAGACGAACACGGTTGTCCGGCTCTCCAATAACAAGTCTGAAAAGGAAAGCATTGCAAAGGTGGCGAGCGAACAGATTGACGATGGAGATACGATCGCGCTTCTTGCCGGTACAACGATTTTCTCGCTTGCCAAGTATCTTGTAAACAAAAAGAATCTGACAATTGTTTTGAATGACCTGCAGATCGCATATTGGCTGAATGAGCATACAGACCACAGGCTTTTTATCATAGGAGGATTTGTGCGAAATAAGTTTAACTGTATGAATTTTGATACTTCGGCAGTAGATTTTATCAATATCGACAAAGCCTTTTTCTCCTGTACTGCTTTTAGCGCTGAAAAGGGCGCCATGGTGCCGGATCTGGATCTGGCAACGACGGAAAGGAGCGTATTGAAGCGGGCAGGGAGTATCGTCCTGCTCTGCGACAGCTCCAAGTTTGGAGAGGTTTCATTTATCAAGATCGTAGGAGTAGAAGATATAGATGTGGTGATCACAGACAGCGATATATCAAAATTCCACAGAGACACACTGGGAGCGATCGAACAGCTCGAATTGATCGTTGCTTCTTAAAAATATTCCAGCTGTGCGGTTAACCCACTTATTCATTCGCAAAAACCGCACAGCTGGAAATTATTTTCACTATTGTGTTGTTCTAGGATAGAGCTTACTATTATTTTAGAGCTTATCAATTTGGATTTTGGAGGAAAAAACAGTGTATGATATTGTGATCATTGGTGCAGGGGTCAGCGGCTGTGCAGTGGCGAAGGAACTGTCGAAATATCAGATGCGGATCTGTGTGATTGAGAAAGAAACAGATATCTGTGAGGGAACCAGCAAAGCCAACAGCGGCATTGTAAATGCAGGATTTGATCCGGAACCGGGAAAGCTGTGTGCGAAGCTGAATGCGCGTGGAGCCGAGATGCTGCAGCAGATAGCGGAGGATCTGGACATACCATATAAGCGTAATGGTACTATGGTGGTCTGCAGCAATCCGGATGATCTTCCGATGCTCAAGGTACTCTATGACAGAGGCAATACGAATGGGGTCAGAGGACTGAGGATTTTGAATCGGGAAGAAGCGTTTCAAATGGAACCCAATCTTGCAGACGGCGTATGCGGAGCTCTTCTTGCTCCGACAGGCGGGATTATCTGCCCCTTTACGCTGACGCTTGCGTTTGCCGAGGTGGCAGCCTTGAATGGAGTCGAATTTCGGCTTGGCGAAGCAGTTACAGATATTCAAAAAGGAGAAAAGGGTTATCGCCTGACGACATCGCGGGGGCAGCTGGAAACAAAATATGTGATCAATGCTGCCGGCGTATACGCTGATCTTTTTCATAATATGGTCAGTGAAGATAAAATACATATCGTGCCGAGAAAAGGGGAATATTGCCTGATGGATAAAATCCCGAAGGACTATCTGCATCACACGATATTTCCGGTGCCCTCTGTAATGGGGAAGGGGGTGATCGTCTCGCCTACAGTACACGGTAATATGCTGATCGGGCCGACGGCAGTGGACGTGCAGGACAGGGAGGATACTTCTACAACAGCGGAAGGACTTGCCAGAGTCATCAAGCTGTCTGCGCTTTCTGTAAAAAATATTCCTTACAGTACGATCATTACATCCTTTGCAGGGCTGCGGGCGCATGAGGACGGGGATGATTTTATCATTGAAGAAGTTCCTGATGCGAAAGGGTTTATTGATGTTGCCGGGATCAAGTCGCCGGGACTCGCCAGCTCTCCCATGGTTGCGCTTTATGTCAGAGATATTTTGAGTAATCTCTGTGAATTGAAGGAAAAGAAAACCTATGTCACAAAACGAAAAGGGATCGTCCGGTTTGCGGAGCTTTCTGTACAGGAACAAAAAGCGCTGATCCGGGATGATCCGGCTTACGGAAGAATCGTCTGCCGCTGTGAAAAAGTGACAGAAGGGGAGATACTCGATGCAATCCGAAGACCCCTTGGAGCAGTGACAATGGATGGGATCAAGCGAAGAACCAGGGCGGGTATGGGCCGATGCCAGGCAGGCTTCTGCACCCCGAGGGTGATGGAGATCCTTTCAAAGGAGCTTGCGGTCGGCAGGGAGGAGATCCGAAAAAACCGTGACGGCTCCGTTTTGATCAAAGGCAGAAATAAAGAGAATATTTAGTCGGCTGTATTCGTAATTCTGAGGAGTTCTCTGGCCAGAAGATGATCTATGATGATGACATCGGCCAGACCTCCCCGCAGAATGGCACGGATGGTGTACGCCTTTTTGGCATCAGCAGCTACAACGATCTTGGTCGGGATTTTTTTGTATTCCTCAAATCCGATCGACAGGGTACGGTCTTTCATGGATGTGTCACATTCGCGGCCGTTCTCGTCAAAAAAACGCAGAAGCATATCTCCGTATACACCTTCCCTTTTTAATTCCATAAGTTCATCAGCATTCAGATAGTGATATTCCCGTGCCAAAAGAGGGGAGTCCGCGTCAGGATACAGAGAGCCGCATCCGGACATGGAAACTGTGATCTTAGAAAATAATTTATTTACAATCTGGTTCTGCTTCTGCGACAATATATACTGAAGCTCATCCGGAGAGGATGTCAGCGCATCTGATGTAAAATAAAATTTCTTCCCGCCGCATGCCATGGCGATTCTTGAGACGAGATTTTTTACATCATAGGAATACTGGCAATGTGAAACACTGCCATGAAGTGTGACAAAAGAATTGTTGATCTTCAGGCATGGATTCAGCATCTGGATCAGATGATTCATAGTTCTTCCCCAGGCAATTCCAAAAATATCGTTATCGTTTATGATCCTCTGCAGATAACGGGCCCCTTCTAAGGCAACGGCGCGCCGTGCGGCGGATGCATCGGGCTGCCCGTATACAGGTATCACAATGGTTTCCTTGAGATCATAGTGCCTGGTGATCTGGTCTGCAATCTGCAGGCAATCTGCAAAGGGTTCATTCAGGACAAAGGAAATGATCCCCTGATCTCTTGATTTTGTCAAAAGTCTGGAAACGGTGGAGGGGGAAATATTTAAAATGCCGGCGATTTCTTTGCCGGAAAGTCCTTCCATATAGTATAGTCTGGCAGCTTTCATTGCCATCCAGGTAGATTGAGAGTATACTTCGCTTTTCAAGGCGGCAGATCCTTTCGTTTGCTTTTATAAATTGTTGATTTGTGTTAAAAACTATTATTTTCTATTATACTTGTTTATAAAATGGTTTGTAAACAGGATTTTATTGAAATTATTTTCTTTATTGCAGTTCTAATAAGGCTGTCATAAAATACTTACATAATTTAACAAAATGTATACGGTTGTGCATGACAAAAAATTCATGGAGGAGGAATCAATGATGTTTGTAGATCCTATTATAGTTCAATTCCCCGAAAATCTGGATAGAGAACGCTTTATTATTGCTACGTATTATTGCGCGGCAAAACCGACCACCAATATGCTGAAATTCGCCGCAGCGCTTGCGATAGAACAGACCTGCGGTACCTGGCTGAAAGTTCCGGGAGAAACGCCGGAAGTGAGAGAGCGGGCGATCGGGCGAGTGGTTGGGGTTTATGAAGCGCCCTCCTATCAGATCGGGATTCCTGAATATGTAACCGAGAGACAGTTTATTATAAGAATTGCCTATCCATGGCAGAATTTTGGCACTCAGTTTTCTATGATGCTCTCGACGGTGATCGGGAACATCTCTTCTTCCGGAAAGGTGAAATTGATCGATCTGGAATTTCCGAAAAGTTTCTTGGATCAATTCCAAGGGCCGAAATTTGGGGTTCAGGGTATCAGAGAACTGCTTGGAGTATATGACAGGCCGCTTTTAAATAACATGATCAAGCCATGCATCGGCCTGACTCCGGAAAAGACGGCTGAATTAGCCTATGAAGCGGCTGTGGGGGGAGTAGATATTATCAAAGACGATGAGCTGGTATGCGATCCTCCGTTCTGCCGCCTGGAGGAGCGGGTAAAATCGGTCATGGAAGCGATCAGAAAGGCGGATGAGGAAAAAGGAGAAAGGACTTTATATGCTTTTAATATTACGGCCCCGGCAATGCAGATGCGGGAAAATGCATATCGGGCGATCAAAGCGGGCGCCAATGCGCTGATGATCAATTATGCGGCGTGCGGATTGGATACGACCCGTATGATCACAGAGGATCCGAATATTCAGGTACCTGTTCTGGCGCACAGCGATTATACGGGGGCACAGTATGAAAGTGAATGGTCCGGTGTGTCCGCATCATTAATCGGCGCGAAGCTGCCCCGTCTGGCGGGGCTGGATATGATCATCAGCCTTTCGCCGTATGGAAAATTTCCGATGCTGATGGATACCATTCGTGAATGCGGGATTTCAGATGCTGCAGCCTCTTGGAAATATTAAGCCGGCCTTCCCGATGCCGGGCGGCGGTACAACCCAGGGGCACATTGAGGATGTGATCCATAAATTTGGAAAAGATATTATGATCGCTGCCGGAGGAGCGATCCATGGACATCCGATGGGACCGGCGGCAGGAGCAAAAGCATTCCGCCAGGGAATCGATGCCGTCTGCAGGGGAGAACGTCTTGCAGATGCGGGGAAAGAGCATGAAGAGCTGGGGAAAGCATTGGAATTATGGGGGATTTATTCCGAGACCCAGGGAGGGATCTTTGACCTGAAAGGATAAAAATCCGGAAGGATATTTTAATTATAAAAATCTATGGAGCTGCTGTATCTGGCTTTCGGAATACAGCAGCTTTTTTATGTACTGATTTTTGCTAAAAACGATGAAAAAAACAAAAAAAGAGTTGTTGATTGTTGGTTAATTGTAATATTTTGGAAGAAAATATACTCTTATTTTGTGGTACAATGAAATACGAAATGGAGATTAATCTGTATGGAAATCTTAAAAACAGTACGGATGTGAAGAAAATATGGTAAAAACAAAATATTAGATCCCGCAAAATAATTGAGATTATCTACATAAAGAGTAAAAATGGACAAAAATATTAAGAAAATTGATAGATAAAGGAAAAATTGTGCAACTTATACAAATATGAGAGACAAATTTTGACAATAACAGCATTAGATAATTCTTGCAATAATCACCAACAAATGATAATATATAACATGTAAAGAACGACAACAAACACCAAGAATTGACACGCGAAATGTCAAAACCAGTAAACCGGAGGTACTAATAATGAAGAAAGAGTTTGACGTAGTTGTAATTGGTGGCGGAACAACTGGAACAGGGGTGATCCGTGATCTTGTCTTACGGGGATTTAAAAATTCTCTGCTGCTTGAGCGGGAGGATCTTGCGGCAGGAACATCCGGAGGGTGCCATTCTGCTCTTCATGCAGGATCTCGGTATGTCATATCTGATATAGAGACTGCAAAAGAGTGTGTTCAGGAAAATAGAATCTATCGGGCTATCGTTCCTCAGGTCATTGATCCTACGGATTCTTTATGGGTCTGCAAAACAGACGAGCAGGTTGAGTTTGCGCATGAATGGATGAAGGTGGCCGATGAGATCGGCCTTCACTATGAGATCATGCCTGTAGAGAAGATACTGGAGGAAGAGCCGCTTTTTACCAAGGATCTGAAGCTTGTATTAAAAGCAGATGATACGGGATTCGATCCATTCCGCCTCTGCATCGCGCAGGCCTATGATGCCAAGATCAACGGTGCGGAGATCAGAACACACCATGAAGTTCTGGGCGTACTGATGGACGGAAAGAAAGTAGTGGGACTGAAGGTTCTTGATCGGGAAGAGAATCGGATCTATGAAATTAAAACAAAGCTGGTCATCAATGCGGCAGGGCCGTGGAGTTCGCAGATTACGGAAATGGCAGGCTTTACGATTCCGATGAAACCGAACAGAGGCAGTACCGCGATCTACAGTATGCGTCCTACGAAGCATATGTTCTGTATCTTGCGTTATCCTTCTGACGGTGACGGCCTGGTGAGTCAGGGGTATCAGAATACGGCACTTTTAGGAACCTCTTCTGTTGATGTAGAGGATCCGGATGACAACGAGCCGGGCATGGATGAGATTAAGATCATGGAGGACAGCCTGAAAGAAGTGGTTCCGGGTATCCTGGATGCGAGAGCGATCCGGATGTGCGCCGGTGTGCGGCCGCTTTATTCGGAAGGAAATGAAACGGGACGTGCAGTCAGCCGCGGGATCACCCTTCTGGACCATCAGGAGATGGAAGGAGTAGAGGGCCTGATCACGATCACAGGCGGCAAGTATGCAACAGCCCGTCTGATGGCAGAGCTGGCAGTGGACATCGCCTGTGAAAAGCTTGTAGGAAAAGTGATTCCATGTACATCGGATAAACAGATGATCTATGGCGCTTCCTCCAAAGAAGAGGCTGAGAAAGACGCAAGGGAGATCCATGAAAAATATCATATCTCTCTCTATGCTGCACATAAGTTCACGGCCCGTTATGGAAAACGCGCGAAGGAGATCCTGGAGGACTATCCGGAGCATGCGGTGATCATCGATGGAGTGCAGACGATTGGTTCAGAGGTTCCGGACTGCTTTGAAAAAGAGGATGTAAAGGACCTGTGTGATGTTCGAAGAAGAACGCGCCTGGGCATGGGACAGGATCAGGGTGTATTTTCCATTTATAAGGCGGGAGGGATCATGCAGGAGCATGGGAAGACCGTGGAAGAGGTGGAAGGATACATGATGGATTATCTGACGGAGCGCTGGAAGGGTGTTTATTTTTCTAATCAATATGGAGATCAGCTCCCGCTTACGCAATTGATGCAGGATATGTATGTTGGCCTTGGCAGCTTCGATGTATTAAATGTCGGTTAGGAGGATGTATGATTATGAAAAATACGAAATATGATGTTCTGATAGCAGGAGGAGGAATCGCAGGATGCGCAGCCGCAAAAGCGGCGGCTGACGAGGGAAGGTCTGTTGCGGCTATATTTCCGAATGGCGGGGCATCAGAAATTTCATCCGGGACAATGGATATCTGCGGTGTGGTTCCGGGGGTAAAGGCTAAAGCGGTAGATTGCTATGAAGAAGGGATCAGGCAGATCATCCAGGCATATCCCGGACATCCATATCAGTATAGCAAAGACAAAGCGGCAGAAGGTGCTGCCGCTGTCGCAGCCCTGGCCTCAAGGGGAGGATATCAGCTGCAGGGCTTTGAAGGAAAGAATGTGTGGCTGCCGAATATGATGGGAACTTTTTCAATCACCGCCTTCGTACCTTTCACGTCAAAAGATGCTGTCTGCAGTCCTCAGGAAGGTACGGCATTGGTTGTGGGTCTGGAAGGAAATGTGGATTTTAATGCGGAAGCTGCGGCGCAGTCTTACAACAAATATCAAAAACAGCTGGGATTCAAAGAAACCTATTACTCCGTTGTGATGCATCTGGATGGTCTGAAAGGACGTCACAAACTCAGTGATTCAGAGCTGGCAGACTATCTGGACACTCCGGAGGGGGTGCAGGAGCTGAGTGAGAAGCTGGCAGAGTTCTGCGCAAACAACCGTCAGAAGTTTGATAAGATCCTGCTCCCGCCTGTTCTTGGATTTGTGAATTATCATGCCGCAGTAGAAAAATTAAAAGCAGATTTGGGGTGTGGTATTGGAGAAGTCATGACATTCGGCAATCCGGTCGTGGGATATCGAATGACGAGGGCGATCTATCGCGGGCTGGAGGACAGCGGTATCACACTTCTAAGGGGAGGACGAGTAGACTCGGTTTCTGTCAGTGACGGACAGGTAACCGCAGACTGTACACTTGGCCTTACGGATCAGCTCCATTCAGGAATGAAGGTAAAGCTGCAAAGCTCCGCTCTTGTTCTTGCGACCGGCGGATTCCTCGGAGGCGGTATGGAAGCAAGGCGCAGAGACATTTGGCTGAATCTTCTGGAAGAAAATCTGGGTGAAGTGACAGCGGAGCAGCTGAACAGAAATCCTGTTTATGGGGCAGGGCAAGATGCATTGCGCCTTGGGGCATCTGTTCATGAAGACCTTTCTGTAAAAAATGAGAAGTTCGAAGGGCGTGTATTTGCCTGCGGAGATTTCCTTGCAGGACATAATTCCGCCAGCGAACGCAGCGGCGCTGGGGTGGCTGCTTCCACCGGATGGCTCGCAGGAATGAATGCGGCCCAAAGAGTAAAGAACATGAAGGAGGATATATGAAATGGCAGTAAAACAAGATTTTGAAGCCCTCTATTTCAAAGCTGCGTTCTGTCTGACCAGCGATATTATTTCTGATTTCAATCCGGTGAGCCGAACGCTCGGCGTGGATGTAACGGATGGAATGGGTACAGTCTTTACAGCGCTTGGGGCCCGCTATGATATGCGGTATGTTGCAGAGGAAGGCTTTTTGACAACCGACAGCTATGAGACAGATACCAGAAGTATTGATAAAGTGCCGGTAGCAGAGGTAATGCGTTATACCCGCGGGCAGACGATCCGTGAAGATGCGGTTCCGGAGAAGTACAGTGAGTTCGTAAAAAAAGTCAGGGAAGGAAGGAGCGTGTTTAAAGACTATAAAGCATATCGATCCGGGGAAAAGGATGCTTCCGTGCTTTATCTGATCAGCCCTGCCGACAAGACGCCGGACTGCAGCGCGGCTGCTTTTTCAAGGCTTGCAGAAAAAGCAGGAAAAAGTGTATTTGCGACCAATGAATATGGAGACTGCGGTTATCTAAGGCTTCAGCTAGAGTTGTTTGATGAGCTGGAAGAAATCTGTGCATCTCTTAAGACGGTACTGGAGCGTTATGATGAGATCGTAACAGATGACCAGTTCGTACTGGATGCGCTTCTCGTTCAGTTTGGAGAGCAAGCGGACAAGATTCGTTTTGCAGATGAATTTCTTTATGAAAACAGAGCAAAATGGAAGGCATCTTTTAGGGGAAAAACCATTGCGATCCATGAAAGCGGCATCATCAACCGGCTGTATCCTGCGAGAAAAGTGGAATACTCAGAGCTTCTGGAAGGAGCAAAGCTTGTATATCCTGGAAGGAGCGGATACGACGTGAGCGATTCCGGGATAGCCGGAGGTCTTGGAATGGCGGATGAGGATGTGATGAAAGCAGTTGCCGGACGGCGTGCAAAGGATCTTCGCGCATTGAAAGCCGACGTGATTCTTTCGGCGTGTGCGGCGGAAAAAGCAGGGCTTGAGGACGGCGGTGCAGAGGAAGCAGAATCCCTGTTATGCTATCTCGCTGCATTCTGATGAGAAGCAGTCAGTTTTTTGGATCATAGCTGCGCTGTAATGGCCTATCCGAATGCAGACTGCATGAGATCAGACATACAGACAGCAATTTTGAAGCATTGAACATTGTAGAAAGTATTATGAAATTGGAGGAGTAAAAACTATGAAATATGATGAAAATATTTATCAGCTTTATGAATCATTGGATGCGGAGGATGTGATCGTTGCAACCTATTATGTTGCGGGTTATAGTTCTGATCTGTTGAATAAAGCGGGAGCGATGGCAATTGAACAGACAACGGGAACATGGCGTCCGGTTCCGTTAGAGACACCGGAGGTACGCCGTCTTCATGGCGGAAAAGTGATCGGGGTGTATGAGATTCCGAACTATGAATTTGACATGGCGGATCTTCAGGGACAGGAGAGACATGCTGTTCTGCAAATTGCATTCCCGTTTGAAAATTTTGGCTGTAATCTGGGCCAGCTCCTTTCCTCAGTGATCGGAAATATCTCTTTCGCAGGAAAATGTAAGCTGTTGGATGTTCATCTTCCCAAGAAATTTGTAAACGGCTTTCAGGGACCGCAGTTTGGTATCGAGGGGCTCCGTGAAATGATGAACGTACCGAAACGCCCGATCATCGTCAGCATGATCAAGCCATGTACGGGCGCTTCTCCGGACGATGTTTATAAGCTGGTGCATGAGCTTGGAATGGCCGGGATTGATTGGATCAAGGACGACGAACTTTTCAGCGATACCGATTACTGCCATATTGAAGACCGCTGTAAAAAGGCAGTGGAGGCATTAAAAGACGTATATGAGAAAACAGGAAAGAAAGTGATCTACTCACCGAATATCACTGACCGGCCGGATCTGATGCTTGAAAAGGCAAAAAGAGTACAGGAACTGGGAGCAGGCGCGCTGATGGTAAATTCACTTCCTATCGGATGGACCAGTATGCAGATGCTTGCGGAAAATAAGGATATTGATCTTCCGATCCTTGCACATCCGTGCTTCTCAGGAGCAATGTATGAATCGCATTATTCGGGGCTTGCAAGCCATCTGGTACTTGGCAAATTCATGCGTATGTGCGGGGCGGATCTGGTGATCTATCCATGTGCATATGGCAAGGTGGATATCAAGCGGGAGGGTTATATTCGGATCGCACAGACCTTAACCTCCAAGCTCGGCAATATGAAGCGTACATTCCCGGGACCGGCAGCAGGCATCTATCACGGATTGATCCCGGATATCGTAGAGGATATGGGACTCGACTTCTCCATCAGCGCAGGTGCTGCAATGCACGCTCATCCGAACGGGAGCGGTGCGGGAACACGCAGCCTGATCGCAGCAGCAGAGGCGGTTGCACAGGGAATTCCGCTTCGGGAAGCGGCAAAAGACTGTGAAGACCTGAAGATCGCTTTGGATATTTGGGGAGAAGGAGCTTCAACGGATAATAAGATATTTGATCTGAAGAAATAGACATGAAAAGGTTTTTTGACTGGAATACATGTTTTCTGGTTGATCCGGTTCAGATATTCCAGTCAGAAAGCCTTTGATTTTATATCGTGTCAACGATCTGAAGTGCAGTGTCAGAAAGGTGTTAGAACATGGGCAGCAGTTCTTTATATAAAGCAGTGGCGATCGATCTGGACGGGACATTGTTGAATTCTGATCATTATGTGGAGCAGGAATCTCTGGATGCCCTGGATCGGCTGAGGCATGCGGGGATTGAAGTGATCATCATTACCGGGCGCACGATGTATGAAGCAGCGCATGTCGTCAGACCGTTTTTGGACATTACCCGCGATACCATTGTTTTTCAGGCCGGAAGCCAGATCGTCCGGTACAGAGAGAAGAAAATGACGACTGACCTGATGCTGATCAGCAGCAGTGATAAGGAAAAGCTGATCTCCGTAGGACGCAGATACGGTTTCCCGCCGCTGGTGTGCGTGAACGATGAGATGTGTACGGAAAGGCAGGAAAATCCGGCTTTTCCGGTATATGAAGAGATGATGAGCCGCAAGATCGTATATGTGGATGACCTGATGGATCATGCTATGTCCAACCCGGTAGGGAAGATCGCGCTTGTCTGTGAGAACAGTGTACTCCTGCGGATGGAAGAGGATATGAAACAGATGAATATTGAGAGCAGCTGGGGCTTTTCCTATAAAGACGGAGTCGATGTGTGCGCCCGGAATAAAAAGAAGGCTCTGGTTGATATCCTTCATCAGATGCGGATCGGACGGGAAGAGCTGGTCACGGTCGGGGACAGCAATAATGATCTGGAAATGATCAGGTTTGGCGGACTTGGGGTTGCAATGGAAAACGCGACACAGGAAATGATCGACGCAGCAGATTATATCACATTGGATCATGATCATAACGGGGTTGCCTATCTGATCGACCATGTGATCTTAGGGGATTACAAGAAGGGAAAAGAATGATATGAGCTTTCAGAAAATGACTACAAATACGAAACTGATTCTTCTCAGACAGGATTTTAAAAATTCTGCAGAAGTGATCTCTGCTATGAGCGGGCTTGCAAAAGAGCAGGGACTTGTGAATGACGCGTACCTTCCGGCGATATTAGAGCGGGAAGAAAAATTTCCGACGGGTCTGGAGCTTCCGATCTGTATTGCGATTCCTCATATTGATACGGGAGTAAACAGATCATTCGTCAGTATTGCAACATTGGAAAATCCGGTTTCGTTTTATAACATGGACGGTTCCGGAACACAGGTGAAAGCAAGGATCGTATTTGTATTTGGAATCATGGATCCAAAGGACCAACTTGCTATTTTACGGAAGTTTGCGGCATCGTTCGCCGATAAAGAAAAGATTCAGCCGCTTCTTGACGCGGAAAAAGAATCTGAGCTGATCAGCATTTTGAATGAGTTATTGGATGAAATGCTTGTGATCGAGGAAATATAATTTGAAAATTATATTAATAAAAAAGGAGGTAGCAGTATGAGAACAGTAAGGTTGGCAGTGTGTTGCGGAGGAGGGATCTTTACGACTTCAGTAGTTACGGAGCAGATAGAGATTCTTTTGAAAAAAGAAAAGATCCCCTATAAAATCTCACCTCAGAAGCTGGTAGAGATTCCGTCTCTTTCCGGAGTGGATGTGATCGTGGCTACGGGTAAGACCTCAGCTAAAAACGATGCCGGGGCTCCGGTACTGATCGGACTGCCCATGTTTACGGGCGTCGGAAAAGAAGAGTTTTCCGAATTGCTTTTGAAGACGATCCATGAAGTAGTTGGCGAGTGATCAGGGAAGTGAAGTAGAGAAGGAGGGGTTATTATGTTATATTCCGTAGGTGTTGCTTTTAAGTCGTTTATGGATATTTTCGGCGCTACGATCCTGGTGCCTATCGTTGTATTTTTATTGAGCCTTGTCCTGAAGGTAAAACCGATGCAGGCATTTCGGGCGGCGATCTACATGGCGATCGGTCTGACTGCATTTAATATCATTCTGGGAATCCTGATGGGGCAGATGGAAAGTGTAATGTCACTTATGAGCGCAAATACCGGAAAAGTATTTGACGTTGTAGATGTGGGATGGCCTGCGGCTGCAACGATCGTATATAATAATTCCATGGGTATGATCTATCTCGTCGTCGGACTGATATGGAATTTTGTCCTGTTTTTCTTAAAGGTTACCGATACGTTTGAGCCGACAGATATCTGGAATTATTATTTCTTTGTAACTTATGCAATCTGTGTTCAGTTTGTAACCGGAAGCTTTATTCTGGGCCTGATCTGCGCATTATTCTGCAACCTGTTTGTTCTGCTGGTTTCGGATGCGATCGCTCCGGCTCTGCAGGAATATTATGGGTATGACGGGCTGACCTGTACCTGTATCAGCTGTACCAACATTGCAATTTTCGGCGGACTCCTTAATATTCTCTTCAAGAAGATCGGATTCGGAAGAGTGAAGGTGGATCCGGATTCTATCAACAAGAAGCTGGGTTTCTTCGGAGAACCGGCCATGATCGGCGCCATACTCGGACTTCTGATGGGAGCTGTGGCTTATATACATGAACTGGGAAATCCGGCCACATGGGCTACGATCCTGACCTTTGCATTTACGCTTTCAGTGATGCTTGTCATTTATCCTACGGTTTCCGGACTGTTTGTCCGCGGCCTGATTCCGATCAGCAATACCATGAATGCAAGAATGCGGACCGGAGAAATTAAGCGTAAGTATTTCCTGATCGGTATTGACCCTGCGGTTTATTTTGGCGAGACCGCAAATATTACGGCCGGTATCCTTCTGATGCCGATCCTGATCCTGATGGCGATCATCCTTCCTGGCAACAGGCTTGTACCGTTAGCTGACATTCCGGCGATCCCGTTTATGGTCATTGGACTGACGGCGGTATTCCAGGGGGACATTCTGAAGTCAACGATATGCGGAACCATATGGGGATCCTTTGCACATCTGATCGCAACAGATATGGCGGAGCTGTTTACAAATGCCGCAACACAGGCTGGCTTTGCACTGTCCGAAGGGCAGGCATATGTAGGAAGCTGGCTTGTATCCGCACAGCCGCCGTTGTGGCTTTTCTATAAATGCTTCTCTGCAAACGGAGTGATAAAATATATCCTGATCGCAGTCTTATTTGCTGCATATGCACTGGCGCTTGTACATTTCAAAAAGCATCGGAAGGGCTGGTATAAATTCTTTGGCGCTTCTGACGAATATGTGGATCAGTTTATGGGGATCGCGGAAGCGGAAGAGGCATGAGTTTAGGTGGATGATAATCCGCATATAGATGAGGGCATGTCTGGAAGTAACTTATGTGCGGTTCAGACATGCTCTCATTTTGGTTCATATTATAAGGAGAGAAAAATGCTGAGTGAGAAAGAGGTGCTTCAAAGTTTTGAAGATGGAATCTGTTGTGCAATGGCTGTGTTTGGTGAACTTGCGCAGGATATCGGTTTGGAAAGAGAAGTCGCATATAAAATTGCATCCGGATTTGGTTCGGGAATAGGGTATGGCAGTACATGTGGCTGTGTTACAGGCGCTTTGATGGCCTTGGGATATAAGTATGGAAATTATGGATCCGGGCAATTTGACCAAAAAGAAGCTGTTAAGAAACAGAGAGAAGCTTTTCAAAAGGAATTTAAAAAACAGTTTGGGCATATAGAATGCATAGAATTTCTTGAAAATTTAAACCCGACGGATTCTGAGGAGCGTAAAATGATCGATGAACGTGAATTGATAAAGAAAAAATGTCCAACTCTGGTTTGTGCAACATGCGAACTTGCTCGTAAATTTTTATAAGGGGAAGACTATGAGCTGGAATACGATTATTTTTGACCTGGACGGAACATTATTAAATTCTCTGGAGGATATCAGGGACAGTGCAAATTATACGATGCGGAAGATGGGATTTTCTGAAAAGGATCGTGAAGAAATCAAAGGGGCGGTCGGCAATGGAGTGAGACACCTGCTTACAAGCTGTATCCCGCAGGAGCAGAAGGCAGATGAAGAAATATTAGAGCAGGCGCTTCAGATATTCAGGCAATATTATTTTCTCCATTCTCAGGATAAGACTTTCCCTTATGAGGGCGCCTGCGGACATCTGGAACGTCTTGATGAGCGGGGGCTCAAAATGGCTGTCATATCGAATAAGCCGGATGAGGCCGCACAGAAGGTAGTACGCCACTTTTTTGGTGATCACATTACGTATATTTCCGGGGAAAAGGATGGGGTGCGCAGAAAACCTGCTCCGGATCTGATCAAAGAAGCGCTGCATTTTTTCGGCAGCGATGCTGTCTGCGCCGTATATGTCGGTGACAGTGAAGTGGATGTGTTAACAGCCAGAAACGCAGGGATCCCTGTGATCCTTGTAAGCTGGGGCTTCCGAAGCAGAGAGGCATTAGAAGCACTGGAACCGGATTATTTAGTAGATAATTTTGACGAACTGACCACACTGATATTGGAGCAGATGTGAGACAGACAGTTTAAAAATAAAGCAATGATCTGTATGCAGTAAATGTAAATTGACTATGGGGGTGATAAGGATGAACTTGAGTGATCTTTATAAAGGGTGCCGTTCATACCGGCGTTTTCTGCAGGACCCGGTGCCAAGGGAACTGCTTTGCCAGATGCTTGAAAATGCAAGAATATCAAGCAGCGCACATAATGCACAGTCGATCCGGTATGTGGTAGTTGACAGCAAGGAAATGGTTTCGGCAATGCAGCCGCTTGTGACTTTCGCAAGCTCTCTCCCAAGAGAACTTGGAACGCCGAAGGAAGGAGAGCAGCCAACGGCATTTGTTGTGGTATCAAAAACTGCCGATGCAGGCTCCTTCTGTGACATGGATATCGGGCTTGCGGTGGACGCAATGGTAATGACGGCATGGGAGTCGGGGATCGGAAGCTGTCTCCTGGGTGCGATCAATATACCGGAGATTGGGAGGCTGCTTTCTGTTCCGGAGGAGGAGACCATACGCCTGGTTGTCGCTTTTGGTAAACCAGGACATAAGAGCACCCTTGTCGGGCCGAGAGAAAATGGAGGTTTAAAATACTATCTCGATGAGGCAAAAAATTATTATGTTCCTAAAAGAAGCTTTGAAGATATCGTAAGATTTGTATGAGAGCAATCCGGGAAAAAGCGTTGAAGATTTAGGTTGTAAGAATAAAATTTTAACGATATAATATGTATAAGACGCGAGCTGTGAAATTATTATGAGGTTGGAAATAGTCGATGTGTTCTTATTCACAGCAGACAATAGGGACGAGAGAATTTTCGCATGAGGAGGTGAATTAATGGCGTTTTCTGAAAAATTGATGGATTTGGAAACATTGGAAATGTCTAATAAACGTAATCATAAAGTTATGATCACGGATGAGGCAATTGAAAAGGTTCCATTTATTTGATATAAAGAGATTCCGGAAGAAGAATATCCAATTATCCAAATGCTTGCAAAAAAAGTATTGCAACTGTCAAAGGATGAAAATGAATCTAATGAAGTAGCTATTACGTATAGTATGGACAATACAGAAGATGAAAGAGAGGCAGAGCAATGTTTTGGTGCAGATTTCGGAGATGACCATTCTGCCGATCCAATGCGTGATAGTTATTTATTTCATCTGATATGCGGAAGTAAAAAATGTGCTGTTATTTCATTACACAATCATCCGTCATTATCTAAAATATCTTTGGTAGATGTTCGCTTTTTTCTTGAGCATCCGGCCATTAAGCTGTTGACGGTTGTTACAAATCTGGGCAATATATACTATTTAGTTAAGACCAATAAATTCAATTGGGGAAAAGCGATTGAGATTTTTAATGAAGCGGTATCTATGAACAACGAAGCTACAGATTTAAAGGCTTTGCAAAAAGCTTCAGAACATTTTTTGAAAAACTGTTCTAAAGCAGGTATAGTTTATGAAGACAGATAGGAGGTGTGTGTTATGAAATATGGTCATGCAGTGCTGGGGGAATCACCTGAATTGTATCAAGAAGCAGCAGAATGGGGCAGGGAGCAAAAAAAAGAAAAAAATGAAAAAGCCAGAGCCATTATACGTGAAAGTCTGGCGCCTATGCTCGAAGAAAAACGAAAAATACTTGCCAGCCGGCAAAACGGCAAATAAAAAATCATGTCCTGTTTTTTTCGTAGATTAACTTTGCCTGTTCCGCTACCGATTCTTTCAGATGGGCAGGTGAAAGGATATCTACCCGGGTTCCGAAGGACAGCAGAAACCCGATCAGCCACGAATCCTCCGGCATGTTCGCGGAGACGATCAAATCCCCATTCTCCTGCCGCTGGATCTGTGTTTTATCGAACTCATCATAGACGCGGTATGACATTTCTTTCGGAAAACGAAGCGTGACCTTCGGATATTCCCCTTCGAAGGTCTCGATCGGTCCCGGAGGATTCAGCTGCGAAAACCCTTCCTCCAACACCTCCAGTTCTAAAATACGGTTTAATTTGAAGACGCGCCAGTCCTGCTTTTCCGTGCAAAATGCCTGCAGATACCATGCCTTTGCTTTGTAGACAAGCTTATAGGGCTGTACGGTTCTTTCGCGGATCTCTTCGTAAGAGCCTGCGTAACGGAGCTTCACATTTCTGCGGCGGATCACGGCTGATCTTAGAAGCTCGAAGGTTTCATTGTCATATCCGGGATTTCCCCATCTGGAAAAATCCACTTCAAGCCAATTCTCCGAATGGAGCTGAAACAATGCGGACAGCTTTTGTAAGGTCCGGCTGCCGTCCATATTCCGGGTGATATGGATGCTCTGCAATGCCGCAAGGATTTCCTGCTTTTCAGTCTCGGACAGAATGGTCTTGTCCAGGACAAAGTCATTCAGTAAATGAATCCCGCCGTTTCTGCCTGTTTCCGTATAAACGGGAATGCCTGCTCCGCTCAGGGCGTCGATATCTCTGTAGATCGTTCGGACCGATACCTCGAATTTTTCCGCCAATTCCGGGGCGGTAGCCTGGCCCTTATCAAGTAAATGGTATAGGATCTTAAATAATCTGCTTTCCTGCATCTGTGTTACCTCTTATTTTTCATCAGGGGAAGTTGTTCAGATTTCGGAAAGCAGACTAAAACAAATCGCTGTGTGTTCCGGTTCTGGTTAATGTCAAAGTTAATATATTCTGTTCAATTTTATATATGAGCAGCCAGTCAGGAGTGATGTGGCATTCCCTGTGTCCCTCATAACAGCCGGATAGACTGTGATCCTTATACCTTAACGGGAGTGGCTGCTCGCTGCTTAAAATACTCAGTACATCTTGCAGTAATTGCGGATTATATCCGCGTTTGATGATTGTCTTATAATCTTTTTTAAATTTAGTAGAATACCGTATGTCAAGCATTTAAGTCCTCCATCAATTCATCCACACTGTGAAATGACTTGCTGAGATTTCTTCCGTGGTTTACATCGTCAATGGCTGCGCGGGTTTCTGCATTAGGTACATCAAGGGCTATTTCAAAAGGGATTTTCTGCTGGCGGACCATTGTCTTAGCAAAAATATTGAAAGCTGTTGACATATTCAATCCTAATTCATTGCAAAGCCGGTCAAATTGATGCTTCAATGTTTCATCCATTCTTATATTTACATTTGTCTGAGCCATAATTTTTACCTCACTTTTTCTAAAACGAACAATTGACTCCAGGAAATAAATATTATAGTTATTTACTGCAGGGGTTTGTGTGCACATTGTATCAAATATTATTTATAATGTCAATAATATGCTTAGACTTCGCGGCCTTGAAAGGACGTCGTATATCTGTCGGTTTACATGACGCCATTATTATGATTGTATAAAGCCCGCCGTTATGTCATAATAGAAGCAGAGGTGAACATGCCATGCACATTTTAATCGTAGAAGATGAATCTGCTATCCGTCAGGAGCTGAGGCTCCTTCTTGAAAATGCCCTGTACCGGGTGACTGCCCTGGATGATTTTACAGACGTGCCGGAACAGGTGCTGTCCTGCGGCCCGGACCTGGTGCTGCTGGATCTGAACCTGCCGGGAGAATCCGGATTTGACATCTGCACCAGGATCCGCGCTTCATCGGAGGTTCCGATCATCTTTGTGACCAGCAGGACCGATTCCATGGATGAACTGACCGGCCTGATGAAGGGCGGGGACGACTATATCACCAAGCCCTTCCAGGCGCCGATCCTGCTGGCGCATATCGCGGCGGTCCTGAAGCGCGCTGCGCGGGAGGGTACAGAAGTGACAAAGCTTACCCACAAAGGGGCAGAGCTGGATATCGCGCGGGGTAGCCTTTCTTTCTGCGGGCAGGTGGTAGAATTGACCAAAAATGAATTAAAGATCATGCATTATCTGTTCCTGAACAAGGAAAAAATCGTTTCCCGGGCGAACCTGATCGAGTACCTCTGGGATAATCAGGTCTTTATTGATGATAATACCCTGAGCGTCAATATGACCCGGATCCGCGCAAAACTGGAGCAGGCCGGGATGCATGATTTTATCAGGACCAAGAGAGGGATGGGGTATTCGATATGATCCGCGGGGCAATGAAAAAGGAACTGCATAGGGAAGAGGGTTCTCTGCCTTTCGGCGCTTTCCTGAAGGATAGGCTCCTTCTTTTTCTCCTGCATATCACCTGCATGCTGGTGCTCACCGGCTACCTCCTTCTCACAGGATACCCATGGGATTCCTGCGCCCTCATTCTGATCTGCTGGCTTCTGATCCTGACCGCCTGGACACTGTATGATTATCATGACCGAAAAACATATTTCTCGAAGATAGGGCATGTGCTGGACAAGGTGGATCAGAGATTCCTGCTGGGTGAACTGATGCCGGGATCTCCGCGTATCGAGGACAGGCTGTACCGGGAGATGA
Organism: Lachnospiraceae bacterium; assembly: GCA_910575475.1. Taxonomy (GTDB): domain Bacteria; phylum Bacillota; class Clostridia; order Lachnospirales; family Lachnospiraceae; genus Schaedlerella. Next base: position 27,665 of record CAJTGD010000026.1, read on the forward strand.
TCCGCCGGTCCAATAAGTCCGTCATCGAACGGATCCGCCGGGTGGAGGAGGAACAGCGGGAATACCGGGAGTACATCGAAAGCTGGGTCCATGAGATCAAGGCCCCGATCACCAGTATATCCCTGATGTGCGAGAACCGAAGAGCGGAACGGAGATATCCGGAGTCCCTCAGCGAAAAGGCGGGCAGGGCTGACAGAATGAATGAAAACGATGCAGGCTGGGCACAGGCGGACTGCCCGGAGACGGGCGCGCCGGAAAACCAGAACGCGGCAATCCGGCAGATCGCGCTGGAAAATCAGAAGGTAGAGAATTATGTAGATATGGCGCTGTACTATGCCCGTTCGGATGAGGTATACAAGGATTATGTGATTCGGGAGACTGATCTGCAGACAACTGCGGAGGAGGCAGTGCTGAAAAATAAATATTACCTGATCCAGAATCAGATCCAGGTAGAAGTCCGGTGCGGAGAAGAAAAGGTATATACAGACCGGAAATGGATCCTGTTCATTCTGAATCAGCTGATCCTGAACTGTACAAAATATAGAGCAAAGGAAAACGCCCGCATCCGGATCACTGCGAAAGCCCTTCCGAATGGTGTTCATCTGCTTGTAGAGGATAACGGCGCAGGGATCAAAAAGGAAGAACTGCCGCGTATCTTTGAAAAAGGTTTTACCGGGACCAATGGGCGTAAGAATGACCGGGCTACGGGGATGGGACTGTACCTCTGCCGGAAGCTGTGCGGGAAATTAGGGATAGAGATTGACGCACGCTCAGAGTACGGAAACGGCACATGCATTGTGCTGGAATTTCCGATTAGCAGCTATGTCATAAACGAAGCATAGAAGAAAAGAACATGCCGCATTGCTTCGGCATAACGGCACGAAATTTTCATAAACTTATTTGGCAGTGAGAATGGATGCTTGACGATTGAATTATGAGCCTGTTTAGAAGGGATGATAACGATGGCATTGGAAAATATAGATAAAATGCCACAGTCCACGTTTGACGAGATCATCGAAAAATATGTGGAGATGAATATCGCGCATCCTTTCCGGGAAGGAAATGGACGGAGCGCCAGGATCTGGCTGGACCAGATCTTGAAAAAAGAGCTGCGCCAGGTGATCGACTGGAGCAGGGTGGACAAGGAGGACTACCTTCTCGCCATGGAACGGAGCCCGATCCGGGATATCGAGATCAAGCATGTATTGAAGGTCGCTCTGACATCAGAGATCCATGACAGGGATATCTATATGAAGGGGATCGATACCAGCTATTACTATGAAGGGTATACCACATTTAAGATGGAGGAATTGAAAGACTGACCGCCATGTCACAGAAAACTTCCCACCTGTACGTTTGGAAATCTTTCGAAAATGTAAGATAATTGTAAGCGAACCTGATACAATCCATCACCAGAATCTGTTACGATCAAGTTATACTCACGGCTGACGAAATCTGCTGTGAGTATCGCGCCAGCCGTAGCTGCAAAGCAATATATTTCCTCATACGGCTGTGCGCATCATATGATACTGAGCTGCAGATTTATCTGGCGCTCAGTATACCATATGGTTTCGAAGGGAGAGTGACAGACAATGAAAGACTACATCCGGATCTGTGATGTGGAGAAGTATTATGGAAACGGCGCAAATGTGACAAAGGCGGTGGACCGTGTCAGCTTTACGGTGGAAAAAGGCGAATTTGTCGGTGTGATGGGGGCTTCCGGCAGCGGGAAAACAACCCTGCTCAACATGCTGTCCACCATTGACAGCGTAACAGCCGGGCATATCTACTACGGTGACACCGACATTACAGAACTCAAAGAGGATCAGCTGGCGGATTTCCGCAAGGAGAATCTGGGCTTTGTATTCCAGGACTACAACCTCCTGGATACGCTGACCATTGAGGAAAATATCATGCTGGCCATGACGCTCCAGCATAAAGGCCGCCGGGAGATCCAGGAAGAGTGTGAGAACATGCTGAACCTCCTGGGCATTGCGGACGTCCGCGGACAGTTCCCCTATCAGGTATCCGGCGGGCAGAAGCAGCGGTGCGCCTGCGCCAGGGCGCTGATCAACCATCCCCGGCTCCTGTTGGCGGATGAGCCTACCGGGGCCCTGGATTCCAGGTCGTCCCAGACCCTTTTGGAGACCTTTACGAAGATGAACCGGGCGCTTTCGGCCACTATTTTCATGGTGACTCATGACGCGTTTTCCGCCAGTTATTGTTCCCGGATCTTATTTTTGAAGGACGGACGCATTTTCCATGAACTGGTCCGGGGGGAGCAGGATCGGCGCGGCTTCCTGAACCAGATCCTGGATGTACTGTCCCTGACAGGAGGTGAAGTCTCCGATGCTCGCTAAGCTCGCCTTCCGCAATGTCAAACGATCCGCCAGGGACTACCTGGTCTATTTTCTGACCATGACCTTTGTGACCGCGCTGATGTTTGCCTTCAACACCGTCATTTTTTCCAAAGACCTGCAGGGCAGAGTCAGCGATGTGGATATGATGCAGATGCTGATCATCCTGGCAACCGTATTCGTGGTGATCATCATTGCCTGGCTGATCAACTATATGGTGCGGTTCATGCTCGGCAAAAGAAGCCGGGAGTTTGGAACCTATCTGCTGCTGGGCATGCGCAAAAAAACGATCGCCCGCCTGTACATGCGGGAAAATGCGGCTCTCGGCATGGGGGCATTTTTCTGCGGCCTGGTGCTGGGAATCCTTCTGCAGCAGATTTTATTGTCCATCCTGTACGGCATGCTCCAGGAAACGTATCACCTGCAGATCGTTCTGGATCTCCGGTGCCTTCTGATGACGGCATCCTGCTATGGGGGCTGCTATATCCTGGCATTGCTCCGCTGCTCCCGGAAATTCCGGAAAATGAACATCCGGGAGCTGATGTACGCGGGGCAGCAGAATGAAGAGATCAGGGAATCCCATGAAGCGCTGAAAAAATGGCTGTTTCCGGCATCCATCCTGCTGTTGTTTCTCCTGGGATACAAGCTGTTTTTCGGAGAAACGTGGAGTACGGGAGATATTCTGCTGTTCCTGGTGTCTCTGGTTTTCGCGATCTACCTGTTTTATATGGGACTGTCCTCCTGGATCGTCTGCTATGTGAGAAAAAAAGGCAGTGCCGTTTACAAAGGGGAAAACCTGTTTCTCCTGCGGCAGTTTTCCTCCAAGGTAAAGACCATGCAGTTTACGATGGGGACGCTGACCGCATTGTTTGCCATCGCGCTTCTTGGCTGTGCGTTTGCCATGATGTTTTCGGATTACCAGAACCAGATGCTGGAGCAGAAATTTCCTTTTGATGTGCAGGTATTCAGTGAGAGGACGGATGAGGATTTTGCAAAGGAGCTGGAAGTGCTGGAGCAGGAAACACAGATCCATGACGCATACCCATATCCGATCTACCAGAACGGTACCATGGAGATGAATATATGGCTGAGTACGCATCTGCGTATCTTTGATGATTCCTTCCGCAAGGCCGACGGAACGCCGGATCTGAAAAAGATCAAGGAAGAGGCTGGCGGCTGTTACGGAACCTATGATACCTATATAGGTCTTTCGACATACAACCATCTGCGCGGGATGCTGGGCTATCCTGCGGTCTCATTAAAAGAAGGGGAATACCTGATCCACCTCAAGGAACGGATTTATCAGGAGACAGGAGATTTTTCCGGGGAGCTCTCTGTCAGAGGGAAGGATGGGGAGCTTTTCTGCGCCGGATACCGGACGGAACCATTTTCCCAGGACGGGCACAATGGGGCGGATTACCTGATCGTGATCCCGGACAGCGAGACGGAGGCAATGGACGTATTTTACAGAGAGCTTGCCGTGGATATTGAGGGGGAGGCTCCGAAGGATCTGGGAAAACGTCTGGATGATCTGGCAGAATTGTCGGAGGATGAGATTCAGGACATGATGGGGCATATGTACCTGGACGAAACAAGTATGGGATGCGGAACGGATACGATGGTGGTCTACTATACGAAATATCTGGTCCGCGACAACCTGATCCCGGAGGTGAAGTATATGCTTTCCTCTATCATCTTCCCGCTGTTTTATATCGGTCTGGTGTTCCTGTGCGTGGCCCTGACCGTGCTGTCCGTACAGCAGCTCAGCGACTCCGCAAAATACCGGTTCCGGTACGGGGTGCTGCAGAAGATCGGGATCAAGAAAAAGAAGCTTGCGGCCGTGGTATGGAAGCAGCTGTTCATGTATTTCCTGTGTCCGGCGCTGTTTGCCGCGGTGCTCAGCGGAGTCGTCATCATCTTTGCCAGTGCGATGTTTGTCGCTTCCACCGGGGTGCATACCTTTGTACTGCAGTATTTCATGACGGCATTTCTGCTGTTCTTCGGGATCTATGCGATCTACTTTACGGCGACCTATGTAGGATTTCTGAGGAATGTGGAATAAGGAACTGCCCGCCTTCTGCTTAAAAGATATATCTCTCACCGGGAGCAAACATGTGGAAAGCCTGTCCGGGGCTGAACCGGTATAAGCAGTCCACGAAGTAGGCCGGGCTGAGTCCGTTGCCCGCATACAGGTCAAAATGCATGGGCACAAGCAGCCGTGCATGGATTTCCTGTGCCAGCAGTACGGCCTCTTCCGCGTTCATATTTCCGATAATGTCATTTTGCAGTTTATAGTAGTCTCTTCCGTTGACCGGAACCATCAGGATATCCACCCCGTCGATCTGCTCTGCAAGGCCGTCGTAGATGCAGCAGTCCCCGGAGTGGAACAGGGTGGTGCTGCCGAAGGTCATCCGATACCCCAGTTCTTTATAATTTCCAGATTCATCGGTATGCAGCTCTTCGTGGGCCGCCGCGACAGGTGTGACACTGCAGGGGCCGAGAGACAGTTTCTGCCCGGCGGCAGCGCTCATGATACGGGAATCGTCTACCCCGTAGGAGCAGATATTTTCACGGATCGGCGCCGGAACAATGAATACCGCTTTGGTGTTGTGCGCGGCAAGAGCGCGCAGCGTGTCCGGATCCGCATGGTCCGTATGGTCATGGGTACAAAATACATAGTCTACAAAATCCAGCTCCTCCGGCAGGATGGGGATGTCATACCTGCGCGTCCAATCTGCGTCCTGCATTCCGTGATGGCGGTCGATGGAATCCGACAGATAAGGGTCGATGAGATAAAAGTGGTCACGGTATCGGATCAAAAATCCTTCCTGCCCCAGATAAAACATTGCGATCTGCTCTTCCGTCAGACGGGTGTTCAAAATCTGTTCTTTTGTCATATGGAAACCTCCTGAATGTATCTTAAATTGTTTGTTGCTTATTATATTACAGCGTGATAAAATCGGCAATAAGTAAAAGAAAAAGGATGTGAAAAAGATGAAAGCAATCGTGATCAGGGAACCTGGATGTGTCGCTCTGGAGGAAAAAGCCATTCCCGAACCCCAGCCCGGATTTGTGCGGGTCCGGGTGAAGGCGGCGGCAATCTGTGCCACGGATCTGGAGGTGATCGACGGGAACATTCCGGCCAATTATCCCATTACGCCGGGACATGAGTGGAGCGGCATTGTGGATGCCGCCGGAAGCAGGGAGGATGAGTCCTGGATCGGAAAAAGAGTGGTGGGAAGCAACGACGTGGTCTGCCTGAAATGCGACGCCTGCAGAAGCGGCAATTGGCGGTACTGCAGTGAATTTGAGGAGATCGGCTTCCGCCGGGACGGGGCCTATGCGGAATACGTGATCGTTCCGGCTTATGGTCTCTGCGAACTGCCGGAGCAGGTTTCTTTTGTCCACGGGGCGCTGTGCGAACCCCTGGGAGTTGCCCTGGGTACTCTGGAAAAGGCGGGAGCCAGGCTGGGAGATACGCTTACGATCATCGGGGCCGGCTCCATCGGTCTGTGCATCCTTGCGGCCGCGAAGGCTATGGGGATGCGGGAGATCGTTGTTGCGGCCGCTACCCGGAGACGGCTTGCCATTGCGGAGCAGATGGGGGCGGCATACACGGTCGCGACAGCGGAACAGAATCTGCTGGAGGAGATGAAAAAGCTGCGGCCTGCCGGAACCGATGTGGTAATCGACGCCACCGGGATCGAAAGCTGTATCCAGCAGAGCCTGAAGCTGGCGAGAAAAGGCGGAACGGTGGCGCTTGCAGGTTATGGCAGGGGAAAGGTCATGCATATCCGCATGGACGACATCCATATCAACAACCTGCGCCTGATCGGGGCCGGCAACAACTGGAACCAGCATGGAAAGGCAGTCGCCATGATGGCCGGCGGACTGGTGGATATCGAGCATTTTGCGACTGACCGGATCCGGCTGGAGGAATTCGCCCACGGTCTGGAGTTGGCAAGAAAGCGCCCGGAAGGCTTTTTGAAGGCGGTGTTTGTAGATGAATAGGGAGGGCGGCATCCATAGAAAGGGCGGTATCCTGGGAATCGATCTGGGAACCTCCTCCGTGAAAATGCTCCTGAAATCCCGCAGCGGAGGAACCGTCAAGGTGAAGGAGACGTATCGGGAGCCTGCGCCCTCCGGCTGGTGGAACGCGGTCAAAAAGGCACTGTCACGCCTGGATCTCCGGAAACTGGCGGCGATCGGCCTGTCCTCCCAGGTGGGGACCTATCTGGTGAACGGGGAGGTGGTCATCCCATGGAGCGGCAGGGAAGGTGCGGAGGAGCTTTCGGAGATCAGAGAAACCTTTGGCAGAGAGCTGTTTTTCCGTGAGATCGATATGCCTCACCCCAACATCATTTCCTATCCGGTTCCCCGCCTGCTGTATATCAAAAGGCACTATCCGCAGGTGGAAAGCGTCTGTCAGCCCAAGGATTTTCTCTGTGAAATGCTGACAGGGAGACGGCTTACAGATCCTTACTCCTGGCGGGGGCTGGCAAAGCTTTCGGAAGGCCGGTATAGCCAGGCTCTTTTAGACCGGATCGGGTTTCCTGTGCAAAAGCTGCCGGGGATGATTCCCGTGACCGGCAGGGCAGGAGAGACACAGGAGATTTCTCTGGAAGGAAATCTGCTCCCGGCCGGAGTTCCGGTTTTTATCGGTATGAATGATTTTTACGCGTCCCTTTTGGGGATGGGCGTATATGGGATCGGGGATTTTTTTGACATTACAGGGACCAGCGAGCATCTGGGTGTAGTGGAATCTGATCCGGATCCGGATACGGAGCTGGTCAGCAGCCCGTATTTCTGCGGAAATGTGCATTATGGCGTGACTGCCTCGGCCGGAGCCTCCCTGAACTATGGGATGCGTCTGTTCGGCTTCGGGGATATGGAGCCGATGGAGAGCCTGAGCAGAAAACCGCCGGTATTTCTTCCTTATCTTAATGGGGAACGCGCGCCTGTCTGGGACGCCGACGCGCGGGGGATGTTCTTCGGCATTGACGGGGCCTGTGAGAAAAGGGATATGGCCTACGCGGTGATGGAAGGCGTGGTATTCAGCCTGTATCACATCTATGAATGCATGGGAAGGCCCAGGGGAACGGTAATGCGGGTGTCCGGCGGCGCGGCAGCGAACCGGGTGCTCTGCGAGATGAAGGCGGAGCTTTTCGGTGTCCCGGTGATCGTGCCGGAGGAAACCGACACCTCGGCCTTGGGAGCTTATATGACCGCAGCGGTGGGCGCGGGCCGGTATGCGGATTTTGAGGAAGCAATAGAACACAACTGCAGGAGCAGAGAGTGCATCAGGCCCGGGGGCCTGTACCAGGAGCGTTTGAAGCAGCGCTTTTCCATTTATAAGGAGCTCTATCCTGCCATAAAACATATAAGGAGGGACAGCTTATGAGCTGTGTAATATTCGGCGCCGGAAAGATCGCCAGAGGATTTATCGGACATTTACTGTATCTGAGCGGGATTACGTTTACCTTTATTGAACGGGAAAAAACTCTTGCAGACCTGCTCAACACACGCGGGCGCTATACAGTCAACATTCTGGGGCACAGTGAAAAAAACTGCCAGGTTACCGGCATCCATGCGTGGAGTTTTGAGGAAGAAGAGCAGGCGGCAGAAGCCATTTCCCAGGCGGACACCGTGTTTACCGCGGTAGGGGGAAAGAATCTTCCGTCCTTGGTTCCCATTCTGTTAAAAGGGATTGAAAAGAAGTCAAAAGCAGGCGGGAATCTGAATATCGTGACCTGTGAGAACTGGAAGCTCCCGGCGTCGGTCTTAAAAAACGGGATCGAAGAACGGCTGGGAGAAGAAACAAAAGCTTATTTTCAGTCGCATGTGGGAATCACGGAGGCGGTCATCATGCGTTCAGCCATCGAGCCGGATGCGGAGCTGCTCAGGAAAGATCCGCTGATCGTCAATGTGCAGGATTTCTGGGAGCTTCCGGTGGATGCGTCCCGGATCGTAGGAAGCCTTCCGGATATCCGGGGCTTGAAATTGATTCCGGAATTTACCGGATTTTTGGAAAGGAAATTCTATACCTACAATGCCGCCAACGGGACCGTCTCCTATCTGGGCGCTCTCCTGGGATATGAAAAGCTGGCGGACGCCGCCCACGATGAGCGGATCATCCGGATTCTGGAAGGGGTGTACCAGGAGACGGCGGAGGCCCTGTCGAAAAAGCATCATTTTCCGCTGGATGAGCAGCTTGCATTTACACGGACGTCCAAGCGGAAGCTGCAGGACTATACGATCGTGGATTTCATTGAGAGAAACGCCAGGGATCCTCTGCGGAAGCTGGGAAAGGACGACCGGCTGGTGGGATCGGCCCGGCTGGCGGAGGAATACGGAATAGAACCTCACAATCTCGGCATCGCCGCCGCGGCAGCCATTTATTATGAAAATGAGGACGATGAATCCGCTGTGAGACTGCGCTATATGCGGGAGGAAGAGGGCATTGACGCCGTGCTGGAACAGGTCTGCGGTCTGGATCCGGCGGGACGGCTGGCGGGACTGATCAGGAGCAAGATTGATTTATTAAAGGAATGGGGATGGATTCATGAGTAAGATTGCCATAGTGGGTGCCGGAAAAACAGGGCGCGGGTTTATCGGAAGGCTTCTTAGGGAAGCAGATCAGGAAATGATACTGATTGACAAGGATAAAGATCTGGTTCGGGCGCTCAATGAAGCAGGAGCATTTTCCGTGCATTTTTTTGGAAAGGAAAGAGAATCTCTGGTGATCGATCGTTTTCAGGCGTATACCTGGAAAGACGCTGATATCCAGGATGCGGAGCTGATCCTGGTCTCCGTGGGAGGGCAGAATCTGCAGGAAGCGGGGCGCTGCCTGTCAGAATGTCTGGAGGAAAATCGGCATTACGCGGTCATCACCTGTGAAAATGCCTCCCACCCTTCCGAAACCCTGAGAAAAGCCATCGGAAAGAAGAATGTTTCTGTGAGCGAAGCAACCGTATTCTGTACAACCATCGAAGGGGAGGGGCTGGATATCCGTTCGGAAAATTATCCGTATCTGCAGTGCGATGCGGATCTGCTGGAAGGCTATGAGCCGGGAATCGCGCAGATAAGGCCGTTGAAGCACTTTTCAAATTTCTTGACGAGAAAGCTCTATACCTACAATGCGGCCAGCTGCGTCATTGCCTATCTGGGATGGGCGAAAGGCTATGAGAATTACGGAGACGCGGCAAATGACGAGGAGATCCTGGCGCTTTTGGACCGGAATTATGAGGCCACGAACCGGGTGCTCTGCCGGGAATACGGCTACGATGAAAAGGATCAGGAAGAATTTGCCCTGCTGTCCAGAAAAAAATTCTGCGACCGCACGATCGAGGATACGGTTTCCAGAAATGCCAGAGATCCCCAGAGGAAGCTTGCGGCAGGCGAACGGATCATAGGACCCATCCGGCTGCTCCATCAATATGGGGAGGATGCTTCCGTGTTGGAAAAAACCGCCGCAGCCGCAATCCTTTACATCGCACCGCCGGAGGATCCATGGACGAAGCAGCAGGCAGAAAAAAGCAGCGGGCAGATCCTGGAAGAAATCTGCGGGATCCGCCCGGATGAAAAACTCTACTCGAATATCATGAATGAAATTTATTTCTTACTGTCCTGCGGATTCCCTTCGGAGACATCCGGGTGCAGGAAGCTGTATTGAAGAATTTTGATATCCTCGGCGTCAACGGTATTTAAGATCACATTGCCGGTCTCCAGATACCAGACGTCGCCGGGGGATGCCAGATCGGAAAATCGGTCCGAATTGTACTTGAACCCGCTTTTGCCAAGCATATCCTCCGACTCCCTGTGGATCTGATCATAAACCTCCAGGAGATCGTCGGAATCGTCGGTCTCGTACATCCAGGCCATATTGACAAGCCTGTCATTTTCATCAAAAGAATACTTGATCGTTCCCTTCAAACCATCATATTCCTTCGGATAAGAATAAACCGGGCCGCCGTATACGGTGGAATCATAGGTCTCACCGTCACTGCCCTCCAATTCCTGAATATCCTCCAGCGTATGCTCCCATGTGATCGTTGTGAACGGACACTCCGCCGCCTTCTTCCCGCATCCCCAAGTAAATAAAATGCAAAAAACCAGAGCGAAAAGCAGAGTGAAAAGTTTGCGCAGTTTTTTCATAGTAAAAAAGAACCTCCATAATCGTTTCGTTTCGAAAAAAACTGATGACGTATTTACGCATCAGCGCAATTCCTATTCCTATTATACAACAGATGAAATATAAATAAAATGTTGAATTTTCCGTCAAAATATAGGAATTATTAGAAAATTTGGGATTTTCTATTGACTTGACCGAGAAAAATGTGCTTTACTAGAAAAAGTATTGTAACTAAGCGGTTCGTTTGACAGAAAGGAAGGTGAGAGTCGTGCCGGCAACAATGCGCGATGTCAAAAACAGGACAGGTTTATCAATGGCGACGATTTCCAAGTACTTGAATGGAGGAAACGTACTGCCGGAGAATAAGATTTTGATCGAAGAGGCAATCCATGAGCTGCACTATGAGGTCAATGAGATTGCAAGAGGACTTGTGAAAAATAAGACAAAGATCGTAGGCGTCATGGTCCATGATATTGCATGCTATTTTTCGGGGATGCTGCTGCATTACATAGGACAGGAGCTGAGAAAGCGGGGCTATGGGATGATGAGCTGCGACTCCTGCAATGATGAAGAGATTGAGGCGCAGAATCTGAAGTTCCTGGTCAGCAGGAAGGTGGACGGGATCATTGCGCTTCCTGTCAGCATGAGAGGAACCTTTTTGAAGCCTGCGAAGCAGAATAAGATCCCCATCGTTCTGGTGGACCGGGCGTTTCAGGACGAAGAGTTCGACTGTGTGGGGATCGATAATAAAATTGCGGCCTACCGGGCGGTGGACCTGCTGCTGAAGCATAATCATAAAAAGATCGCAGTGATCGCTTCTGATGTGGAGTATACCGGGATCGAACGGATCAAGGGCTATGAAGACGCCATGCGCCAGGCGGGGCTGGAGATCCGGGAGGAGTATATCAAGCGGGGGCGCCATTCTATGGAGGTCGGTTATGAGAAGATGAAGGAGCTGCTGGCGGAACCGGATCGCCCGACAGCGGTCCTGATGGGGAATTATGATACGATGCTGGGCGGAGTGCTGGCAGTCAACCAGTCTGAATTTTCCTGCCCGGAGGACATCTCCCTGATCGGGTTTGACAACCTGATGCTTTCCGGACTGATCAATCCAAGCTGGTACATGGTGGAGCAGCCGATGGAAAGGATGTGCATGAAAGCAGTAGAATTGCTGTGGAACCGGATGGAAAAAAAGGAAGAGGAAGATGCGCCTGTAAAAATCTGCCTGGGAACAAAGATACAGAAAGGAGAATCCATCCGCAGACTGGAGGAAGGCATCCCGTCCTGAACGAGGACGTATGGATTTGTGCGGCAGTATATGAAGGGACACGGAAACACTGCAGGGGAAAGCGTGCGGACATGAGAAGCGAAGCGTTTCGCTTTCGATAAAACGCTTCGGGAAAAGAGAAAGTTGAAACGGGATTCTGTTTGTAAAAATAATATAAAAACTTGTTGACTTAAGGGAGGATAGATAGTATAATATGCCCTATAGAAACGAGAAAACGTCGCGGGGTATCATGAAATATGTTCAAAACATTTCAAAAGCGTTTGGGGTGAATGAGAGCGAAGCGTTACGCGTGGCGAGTCGGATGCGTTCGCGAGAGCGGTATGTTGTGCGGAAAAACGGACGCATTCCGGAGGAACCATTCATGGAGGAGGAATGAAAGTGGAAAAAATCAAACAAAATGCATTTGTAAAGAAGGTGGGGTTTAACAGAATTGTCCTGATCTTTGTACTGCTTTTAATGTACCTGGCATTCGGGGCATTGACCGGCGGAAGCTTTTTCGGCTTTTCGCGTATCATGAACACCCTGAACTACGTTTACTTTCTGGGATTTCTTTCGCTGGGGGTAACATTCGTGATTGCAACAGGAGGAATTGATTTCTCTATCGGGCCGGTGATGTTCTGCTGTTCACTGGTGTCAGGGTATTGCCTGACTACCTACGGTGTGCCCATGGCGCCCAGCCTGATCATGAGTATCCTGATTGGTGTTTTGTTCGGCGTTTTCAATGGATATCTGGTAGCATACTGGAAGGTACCTCCGTTTATCGTGTCTATGGCAAGCATGAACATTGCAAAAGGAATCGCGGCCGTATTTACAAAGACTCAGTCCGTAAGCTGGCCGCAGTCAACGACAGATGACGGATGGTACAGGAATTTTATCAACATGAACGGCATTCCGGTCGGCCTGTTTATCTTTTTGGGGATTTCAGTCATCTGCGCGATCGTATTGAATAAGACAAAATGGGGACGTTACATACTCTGCCTTGGAAGCAATGAAGAGGCTGTCAGGCTTTCAGGCGTGAATGTGAAAAAGTGGAAAATGCTGGCTTACATCATCTGTGGAACTCTGGTCGGCGTGGCATCGATCTTCTTCGTAGCCGCATACACGACCGTACAGCCCGGATATGGAGACCAGTATAACAATGAAGCGATCGCAGGATGCGTGATGGGCGGTACATCCATGGCCGGCGGGCTTGCATCCATCAGTGGTACTGTAATTGGTGTATTTATCATTTCTCTTTTACAGCAAGGTATTCTTGCGCTGGGATTTACAAAAGAATATCAGTATATTATCACCGGTTTGATCGTTATTGCGGCAGTTTACTCGGACGTTTCCGCAAGACGCAGAAGGAATTAGTGATAGTATAAAAGAAAGGAGAGGTGAGAAAATGGGCGAAATTATTTTGACAATGAAGGGTATTGACAAGTCTTTCCCTGGTGTTCATGCACTGGATCATGTTGATTTAGAGGTGAGAAAGGGAGAAGTCCTCGCGCTCATGGGCGAAAATGGAGCGGGAAAGTCAACTCTGATGAAGGTATTGACGGGAATCTATAAAAAGGATTCCGGTACGATCACATATGAAGGAAAAGAAGTCGAATTTAAAAATACAAGAGAAGCTCAGGACGCCGGTATCGTAATCGTGCATCAGGAGCTGAACATGCTCGGCCATCTGACCGTTGCGCAGAACCTGTTCATCGGTAGAGAGTTCAAAAAGGGCATCCGGATCGACGACAAGAAGATGAATGAAGAAGCGGCGAAGCTTTTTGAAAGACTGAACGTGCATATCGATCCGACAGAGACCATGTCCAACCTGACGGTAGGAAAACAGCAGATGTGCGAGATCGCCAAGGCCGTTTCCTTTGACGCCAAGGTCATCATCTTTGACGAGCCGTCCGCAGCCCTCACGGAGTCTGAGATCGAAGAGATGTTCAAGATCATCCGTGACCTGAAGAAAAAAGACATTGCCATGGTCTATATCTCTCACCGTATGGATGAGATCAAGGTAATCACGGATCGCGTTACAGTCATGCGTGACGGTACCTATGTAGGAACACTGATCACAGAAGAGTGTACAAAGGAAGACATCATCAACATGATGGTAGGCCGTGTCATTTATGAGGATCCGAAGACCGAAAGCGCGGTTCCGAAGGATGCGCCGGTTGTATTAAAGGTAGAACATCTGAATGCAGGCAGGATGGTACAGGATGTCAGCTTTGAACTGCGCAAGGGCGAGATCCTCGGATTTTCAGGCTTGATGGGCGCGGGACGTACCGAGACGGCGAGAGCCCTGTTTGGAGCGGACCCGAAGGAAAGCGGAGACATCTATATCAACGGACAGAAGGTTACCATCAACAATCCGCAGGACGCGGTTAACTGCGGGATCGGATATCTGTCCGAAGACAGAAAGCGGTATGGTATCGTTGTACAGAAGACCATTGCGGAAAATACAACGATGGCTTCCATGAAGGACTTCATGAGTGGGATCTTTATTGATAAGAAGAAAGAGACTGATGTTGCCAACCAGTATGTAGAAGCGCTTGCAACCAAGACTCCGGGTGTGGACGAACTGGTTGTAAACCTCTCCGGTGGTAACCAGCAGAAGGTCGTTATCGCAAAATGGCTGACACGAAACAGTGACATCCTCATTTTCGACGAGCCAACGAGAGGTATTGACGTCGGAGCGAAGAACGAGATTTACAAGCTGATGAACAGGCTGGTGGCAGAAGGCAAATCCATTATCATGATCTCCTCGGAGATGACGGAGATCCTGCGTATGAGCGACCGGATCGTGGTAATGTGCGAAGGAAAAAAGACAGGCGAGTTGGATATTTCCGAAGCAAAACAGGAAACAATTATGAATCTTGCGACAAGAGAGATTGAATAGAGGAGGGCGGGAGAATGGCAAACAAGAAAGCTTTTGGTAAATTAAAAGGGCGAGAGGCCATGGTATTGGCAATCATTGTTGCGATGATCGTTCTGTTCAGTATTCTCAGCCCCACGTTCAGAACCTATCCGACTCTGGTGAGTGTTTTGGACAATTCCTATTATATCACGCTGATGGCACTGGGAGTTACGTTCCCTCTGATCACAGGCGGTGTAGACCTTTCCATAGGTACAGGACTGGTTTCTTACGCGCTGATCGGCGGATTCCTGATCTTCCAGAAGGGAATGCCGGTTGGGGTTGCGATTGCGGTATGTATCGGCTTTGGAGTATTGATCGGTGTATTTAACGGTGTACTGGTTGCGATCATGGACCTGCCGCCGTTCCTGGCGACACTGTGTACCTGCATGATCACGCGTGGACTCGGACCTGCGCTCTGCGGCGGTTTCGGCGTATCCTGGCCGTCATCCATATCAGCAGACGGAGGCTTCCGGAAGATCTTCAAGTTCGTGACTGCGGAGGGAACGGTCATACCGATCGGGATCGTGTTTATGATCATCCTGGTAGCGATCATGTCCTTTGTATTAGATCATACCAGGGTAGGGCGTTATACGATTGCCATTGGAAGTAATAAAGAGGCAACAAGACTTGCAGGTGTAAACATCAAGTTCTATCATGTACTGGCATATGTGATCTCCGGATTATTTGCAGGTATGGCAGGGGTTGCATACGCTGCGACTTATGCAACGATCTATCCGGGCGCCGGCGCAGGATTTGAGCTGGATGCCATCGGCGGAGCGATCGTCGGCGGCGTATCTGCATCCGGCGGTGTAGGAACGATCCTGGGTTCCTTCCTCGGAGTTATCGTCATCTGTCTGATGAAGGTCGGACTTCCGTTTATCGGCCTGCAGGCAAACTGGCAGCAGATCTTTACCGGTATCGTGCTGATCGCGGCAGTATTGGTAGATGTATTGAAGAAGAAAAAAGACTGAGAAGAAACCAAAACTGTAGTTTATAAGAAACGGTAAACGAAAAAGAATCTGTTTTAAAACAGCAAGAATATGTTGTTCGAGCAAGAACTTCATATATAAAAAAATCTCATTAAAAGGAGGAAAAAAAATGAAAAAGAAGGTTTTAGCTATTTTACTCAGCGCAGCAATGGTGATCTCCATGGCGGCATGCGGCGGCGGTGGAAATGACAGCGGCGACAGCGGAAGCGCGGACAGCGGTGCAGCTACGGAAGATGCTGGGGATGCAGCAGATGACGCAGGAAGTTCCGAAGGCGGAAGCAAAGGATATTCTTTCCAGATGATCGTTAAGAGCTTCCAGTCTACATACTGGCAGGCAGCAATCCAGGGCGTTGAGCAGGCTAAAGCAGAACTGGGCGTGGAAGTAGAAGCAAACGGACCGGCGAATGAGTCCGATATCGCTGACCAGGTTCAGATGCTGGACAGTGCAATCGAGAAGAAACCTGACGGAATCGCTTTGGCAGCATGTGATACAAAGTCTGTAGTTGATTCGCTTGCAAAGGCTCTGGAAGCAGGAATCCCGGTTGTATGTTTCGATACCGGCGTTGATGAGGCTCCGGAAGGTTCCGTATACGCAACGGTAGCAACCGACAACGCAGCAGCAGGCGCTGTAGCAGCAGAGAATATCTTCCCGGTGATTGAGGAAAAGATCAAGGCTGCAACAACCGACGCGAAGGTTCGTATCGGTGAAGTAAACCAGGATGCAACCGCACTGAATATCCAGCAGCGTGGACAGGGCTTCATCGACAAGATGATCGAGCTTTGCAACGGCGCTGACAAGAAGGTTGCAGTAGTTGGTAACGAATTCTACGTAAACGCAACAGAAGGCGCGGTTGCAGAGGCAGAAGCTGAAGTAATCATCGAAGTTGGCGTTCCTGCACAGACAACTGTAGATCTGGCTTCCACAGAGGCTCAGAAGATCATGTCCAAGGACGACACGATCGCAATCTTCGGCTCCAATCAGACAACAGCTGAGGGTGTTGTAACAGCGAACCAGACACTGAACAAGCTGTCAACAGATCCGGAAAAGGGTATCATCGGCGCTGGATTTGACGCTGGTACACCGCAGAAGGAAGCGATCCTGAACGATCAGCTCATCGGTTCCGTAACACAGTCTCCGCTGATGATGGGTTATGAAGCTGTTGTGACTCTGACCAAGATCTGTGACGGCGAAGAAGTAGCTGATATCCCGATGGATGGTTACTGGTACAGCAAGGATAACATGGAAGACGATAACATCGCTCCTAACCTTTACGATTAATTGTGATTCGAATGGGGCAGATATGTCGGCATGAATATCTGGCGCAAAAAGTAAAAGGATCAGATTATGATCAGCTAGTAAAGGTGACTGCAAGTGTGCAGGCGCAAAAAAGGAATCGGATCTACTCCGATTCCTTTTTTTAAAGAAAGCTTGTCAGCAGCAGGCCTTTTGTTGTATAGTTATATGGAACGCCGGAAGATATCGGCTGTGAGAAAAAATAAAAAGACTGGCTGCGCCGAGAAGCTTATGTATGCTGTGGACCATCTGCTGATCTGTAGCTACGGCAGTTTTTCAGGATCAGGGCAGTGGGAGGGATCATATGCTTGATAATGCGGAAACAATGTTTGATAATATGGATCTGATGTTGAAAAAATTAAAGAAAAAATCGTATGAAGAGAATATGCGTCAATTCCTTGGAAAAAACCAGCACTATTTTCGGGAAATGACGGATCATATGGAGGCGGCGCAGGATAAAGAAAAGGCGGCCGATGAGATTGCGGCGGTATTGGCGGATTGTGTGGAAGGTCGGTTTGCAAAGGGAGAAAAGAAAAAGATCTCTTCCCGGATGCAGGCGGATATCAATTTTTTTATGATCTATTATATCTTCCCAGCAATTCTTAAGACAGAGCATGCAGACTGCCGGCTGCTCGCAGACCGGATCTGCGCTGAATGGAAGAGCAGGTTTAAGGACAGCGCAATCGGATATACGGATTATGATTCGCTGTATGAATCATTCCGGGAGAAAATATTCGGGATTTTTTAAGTGAATAGGTCTTGAAATCAATCTCCCAATGCGTTATAATATTTTCTGTAAAAAGAATGAATTCTTCGGGGTCGGGTGTAATTCCCAACCGGCGGTATAGTCCGCGACCCGCCTAGGCGGCTGAACTGGTGACTCTTATCAACAGAGAATTCCAGTACCGACAGTAAAGTCTGGATGAGAGAAGAAATTTATGCCATAAAAGTGTGGATAGAATCAGACCCCGGATTGTTTTCCGGGGTTTTTATATGCCGCAAAACGTGACAGGATTTCCGTGAAGAGGTTCTTTCTTTTTAAAATATCGCGGCAATCGGTACGGCCGGCCGAATAACCGCAGACTATCATTATTTTATAAGGAGAGAAGTAATATGAGTACACAGACAAACGTAGCAGTAAGAAAAGAATCAAAGACAGATATCCGTACTATTGTTCAGATCGGTATGCTTTCCGCAATTGCGATCGTATTGATGCTCTTTGAGATTCCGCTCCCATTCGCTCCCTCATTTTATGAGATTGATTTCAGCGAAGTGCCGGTCATGGTCGGATGCTTTGTGATGGGACCGCTGGCGGGGGCTGTGATCGAGCTTGTCAAGATCCTGCTGAACCTGGTCATCAACGGAACTGCAACTGCAGGAGTCGGCGAGGCGGCTAACTTTGTGATCGGATGTGCGCTGTGCGTTCCGGCAGGGATCATCTATAAGAGGAACCATACAAGAAAGGGCGCTCTGATCGGAATGATCACGGGAACGATCATCATGACAGTGGCAGGCTGCTTTATCAATGCATTCATCCTGCTTCCGGCTTACGGCGCGGCATTCGGAATGCCGATCGATGCCCTGGTCGGGATGGGAACGGCTGTAAACCCCAACATCACCAGCCTGACAACATTCGTGATATTTGCGGTTGCTCCGTTTAACCTGCTGAAAGGGGCACTGGTATCCTTGATCGTATTTATTATTTATAAGAAGATCCGTCCAATCTTCAAGATGAGATAAAAAAATTGGATTTTATAAGGGCTTCGGGTACTTTACCCGAAGTCTTTTTTTCATCCGGACATTTACGAATGTGCCGTTTCATCTGGACACCTTCCTCCTATATGGTTTATAATTGAACATGAAAAGTAAGGAAAGGACAGTGGAGCAAGATGAGGAAAAAATTTAATACTACCGGCTTATGTATGCCGGAAAAGCATTATATGGCAGACATATCCGAACACCTTCATAAGATAAAAGAATATGTGAATGAAGGAAATTATTTTTCCATTTACTGTGCAAGGCAGTATGGCAAAACCACCACATTACATGCGCTGTCCCGTCATCTGGAGAAAGAGTATCTGGTGATCAGCCTTGATTTTCAGGCATTGGGAAATGCGTCCTTCCAAAATGAAAATATTTTTTCGCTTACATTTGCAGAATATTTTTTCAGGGAACTGCAGTTGGCAGATTGTGGGAATCCCCCGCAGCTAAAAGCGCAGTGCGATTTATTAAACTCTGCCATACAGAGCAAAGATGATAAATTTGTCTTATTTCAGTTGTTTGGACATCTTACTGCGATTTGCCGGACTGCGCCAAGACCGATCGTATTGATGATCGATGAGATAGACGGAGCTTCGAACAATCAGGTTTTTTTGGATTTTCTTGCTCAATTGAGATACTATTATTTGGAAAGAGAAAAGAGGAATATGCCGACATTTCACTCTGTAATTCTTGCCGGAGTATATGATATCAGGAGATTGAAAATGAAACTCCGACCGGAAAGCGAGCACAGATTCAACAGTTCATGGAATATTGCGGCAGATTTTAATATTGATATGAGCCTGTCTGCTGAGGGAATCGGACAAATGCTCACGGACTATGAAAAGGATTATCATACAGGTATGAATGTACAGGCTATTGCCCGGCTGATCTATGATTATACATCAGGATATCCATTTCTGATTTCACGTATCTGTAAGCTGGTTGATGAAGAAATCTCATTAGGCAGGGAGTTTGAGGGAAAAACCGCGGCGTGGACGAAAGATGGGGTTCTGCTCGCCGTCCGTATGCTGATTGCGGAACGCAACTCGCTGTTTGAATCTTTGACAGAAAAGCTGGACAACTACCCAGAATTGGAACGCATCCTCCACACACTGTTGTTTGTAGGAAAAGAGGTTCCGTACAATGCAGATTCCGAAGTCATTAGTCTTGCCTCAATGTTTGGCTTTGTGAAAAATAGAGATGGAAATGTCGCAATTTCCAACCGTATATTCGAAACACGTCTTTACAATCGATTCCTTTCAGTGGAAGATCTGTAGGAAAATGATATTTATAAAGCGTCTCTCTGGGACAGGAATCAATTTATTGTCGGCGGGCATCTAGATATGCGGCTGATACTAAAACGATTTGTACAGCATTTTACTGATGTTTATGGGGACAGCGATGAAAAATTTGTGGAAGAATCCGGCCGAAAATTATTTCTGCTATATCTTCGCCCAATTATAAACGGGAGCGGAAATTATTATATAGAGTCTCGGACAAGAAACATGGGACGCATAGATGTGATTGTTGATTATAGGGGAGAGCAATACCTTATAGAGTTAAAAATATGGAGGGGCAAGGAATACCATAACAGAGGGGAGCAGCAAATTATCGGCTATCTGAACGATTACCACAAAAATAAGGGATACATGCTGAGTTTTTGTTTTAATAAGAAAAAACAGGTCGGCATACAGGAAATTGTGATTGATGGTAAAACAGTGATTGAAGCGATTGTTTAGGGTAATGATAGATATAAGAGAATTTACGATGAGGATTTTGCTGATGATTGAGTTTTATTCGAATGAAAAAATCAAAGATTTGAAAATCACTCGAATAAAACTCGAAAAGAAAAATTCCATGAAACAGGCAATCATTTAAGTCGTGTGTCAGTGAAATGGGATTTTTATCTAACTGGCCAGCGTTCTCCTCTTACGGTACAGATAATAAAGAATAAATAATATGGAGGTGGTCAGCCAGGTCACCGGATAGCTGAGAATGATCGCATTCACTGTCGGCCGGATCTGAAGCGCGCCGAACAGCCACAGGATCCGGAAAAGGCAGACCCCGCCCAGTGTGATCAGTGTAGGAATGATCACATCGCCGATCCCGCGCAGCGCACCGGACAGCACTTCAATACAAATGAAGAACATATAGCAGGGCGTGATCAATGCCATCATTTCACATCCGATCCGGATGACGTCGGCGTCATTCGTAAAGATTCGGAACAGTGGATTGCGCAGCAGCAAAAAGAAGATCACTAAAACACCCGATATCAGAGCATCGATCCCCAGGCAGACCCGGACGCTTTTCTTCACCCGGCCATATTTGCGGGCGCCGAAGTTCTGCCCGACAAATGTGGTGATGGAGATCCCGATCGCGCCGCTGATCATCCAGAACACCGCGTCCAGTTTACCATATACAGACCATGCGGCGACGGTATCCGTTCCGAAACTGTTCAATGCGGATTGGATGATGACGTTGGAAAGGCTGTACATGATGGACTGAAATCCGGCAGGCATCCCGATGCGCAGCAGCGATCTCAGTACATTTGCATGAAAACGGAGCTGTTTCAGGGATAATTTCAAGATCCCCCCGGATACCATCAGCTTTCTCGTCACCAGCGCCGCGCTGGCCGCCTGTGAAAAAAATGTGGCGATGGCAGCACCTGCAACCCCCATATCAAGCCAGACGACACACAGGATATCCAGGATGATATTCAGCAGACAGCAGACCATCAGGTAATACAGCGGGTGCTTGGAGTCACCGATGGCACGCAGGATACTCGATCCAACGTTAAAAATAAAGACAAACAGGATTCCAGCAAAATAGATCCGCAGATACAAAGCCGAATCCCGAACCAGTTCAGCCGGCGTGTTCATCCATCTCAGCAGATGGGGAGCCAGCAGGATGCCGGGAATTGAGATGGCAATGCTTCCTAAAATGGAAAATGCATAGGCCGTGTGCAGGCTTTCCTGCACCGAGCGTTCATCCCGGGCACCGTAAAACTGTGCAATGATGACGGAAGCACCGGAGGAAAGCCCGGTAAAAAATCCGACTACCAGATTCACGATCTGAGTAGAGGAGCCGCCCACGCTGGCGAGGGCACTCTTTCCGATAAAATGACCTACTATGATCGTATCGATCGTATTGTATAATTGCTGAAAGAAAGTACCGAATACGATCGGAAAGAAAAAGATCAGAAGCTGTTTCCAGATGATCCCCTCCGTAATCTGATTCGCGAGTTGCGTTTCTTTTTTCATAGGTATACCTCAAACCGCAGGATAAAATGAGGGCAGGAACCTGCTCAAAAAATGCAAAGTTCCTGCCCTATTTAAAATTCAATGCTTTCACACAACAACATTATTCAATAGGTTCAAAATCCGCAGCTCCATGTTTGCAGAGCGGGCATACGAAATCCTCAGGCAGCTCGTCGCCTTCGTAGATGTAACCGCATACAACGCACACAAAGCCTTTCTTGCCTTCGGTCTGCGGCTTTGGCTTCACATTATTCTGATAATAGGTATAAGTCATCGTATCAACATTTGAAATCACGCGTGCCTCTGTAATGGTGCAGATGAACATTCCGTGTGTATCCAGATCCACATACTGCTCGACCTTCAGCGACATGAAGGAGTTGATGTATCTCGGCAGGAATGCAAGTCCATTGTCGGAGTGCAGCGGTTTCAGGTTCGCGAATTTATCCGCGGTTCTACCGCTCTGGAATCCAAAGGTCTCAAACACCTTGAACGGCGCGTCCGTAGACAGGCAGTTCAGGTTCATGATGCCGGTCTGCTTGATCACATGGTGGGAGTAGTTATCCTTATTGATCGTCACAGCAACCCGGTTCGGTGTGTTGGTCACTTGGGAAACCGTATTCACGATCAGGCCGTTATCCTTCTTGCCGTCGTTGGAGGTGACCACATATAAGCCGTATCCGATCTTGAACAGAGCGGTCAGGTCGTTCTTATCCGCAGTCTCGTCCTGCTGTGCCAGATAGTCCTGGCAAAGCTCCTCTGCCAGAGCTTCCAGCTGTGCATTGCTGTCATCATTCAATGCAGACTTGATCTGTACGGTTGTTTTAGTAAAGGTCAGCTTTTTGCAGCCTTCCAGCATGGACTTCATGGTCTTTGCAGCCAGCGGAGCCCAGGATCCATTCTCGATCAGTCCGACGATCCGGTTCTGGAAATTCCGTTCGGTCAAATGATTGATAAATTCACGCATGAATGGGAAGATTCCCGCGTTGTAGGTTGTAGTAGCGAGCACCAGCTTGCCGTAACGGAACGCGTCCTCTACAGCCTCCGCCATGTCTTCCCGGGCGAGATCAGTAACGACCACCTTTGGACAGCCTTTTGCGGTAAGCTTTGCAGCCAGAGCTTCTACAGCCTTCTTTGTATTTCCATAAATGGAAGTATAGGCGATCATGATGCCTTCGGTCTCCGCGGAGTAGGAGGACCAGGTCTGGTACAGTCCCAGATAATAGCCCAGGTTTTCCTTCAGGACGGGGCCGTGCAGCGGACAGATGGTCTGAATATCCAGTCCGGATGCCTTTTTCAGCAGATTCTGCACCTGCGCGCCGTATTTTCCGACGATTCCGATGTAATAACGGCGTGCTTCACATGCCCAGTCTTCTTCCACATCCAGGGCGCCGAACTTACCGAAGCCGTCTGCTGAGAACAGTACCTTGTCATAACTGTCGTAGGTCACGATCACCTCCGGCCAGTGTACCATGGGCGCTGCAACAAAAGAAAGCTCATGCTTTCCGAGAGAAAGAGTATCTCCTTCCTTTACAACGATCTGCCTGTCCTCAAAATCGGTACCGAAAAACTGCTTCATCATGACAAAGGCTTTTGCGGAGGAAACGATCTTGGTGTCCTTATATACCTGCATAAAATTGGCAATATTTGCAGAGTGGTCCGGTTCCATATGCTGGATGATCAGGTAATCCGGCTTGCGGGAGCCCAGAGCCGCCCCGACGTTGTCCAGCCATTCATGGGTGAAACGGGCATCCACGGTGTCCATGACCGCTGTCTTCTCATCCAGGATCACATAAGAATTATAAGCCATGCCGTTTTTTACAACATACTGGCCTTCAAACAGATCCACCTCATGGTCATTGACACCTACGTATCTGATATCGTTCGTAATATCCATTTGCAATACACTCCTTTTCTCTTTAAATGCAATTTATTATAATTTGTCACCAACTTTCAACGAAAATTGATGACCTGCTTGCGCTCAGCGCAATTCATTATAACATATGTTGATTTTTTTTGCAGGAAAATTGGAAAGATTTTATAATATATTTTTGGGCTTGCGGTGAAAGCACCAAAGGCAGCTTTTCCTTGTGTAATTTTCGGCTGCGTGCTATAGTGAAAGTCAGGAGGAAAAGCAGATGGCAAAAATATTATTGGTAGAGGATGACGATACGATCTCATTTGGGATCCGTGCCTCATTGGAGAAAAAAGGATATGAGATCACGGCCTGCACCTGTCTCGCAGGTGCAAAAAAATTGTTTTCAGATGCATTTGCGCTGGTACTTCTGGACCTGAATCTGCCGGACGGAACGGGATATGAATTGTGTACCTGGGTAAAAGCCAGATGTGATACGCCCATTATCTTTCTGACAGTACGCGACGAAGTGAGTGACATTACGAGAGGACTGGATATGGGCGCTGATGATTATGTGACAAAGCCCTTCCACATTGCGGTCCTGGAGTCACGGATCGCGGCAGTGCTCCGGAGGGTGCCGGAAGAGCCGGACGGATCTGCTGCCTGCGGAAATATCCGCCTGAACAAAGAAAAAATGCAGGTTCTTCTGGATGGCCGGGAGATCACGCTTACTGCCCTGGAATACCGCATGCTGCTGATCCTGATGGAAAATAAAGGACGCACTCTGCCCCGCAGTCTGATCCTGGAAAAGCTGTGGGACTCGGAAGGGAATTTTGTCAATGACAATACGCTGACCGTGACGGTCAAGCGTCTTCGGGAAAAGCTGGATCATACCCGCTGCATCACAACAGTCCGCGGGATCGGCTACCGGATGGAGGAGGCGGGAGATGGGATATGATGACAGAGAAAGCGATTCCCTTAAGGCGGCGGACCGGAATCCGGACTATTCAGGCGTGACGGCTGCCGCAGGGGACGGTCAGCATGCGGCTGTCGGCGGAATATGGGGACACAGGACATGGATATGCTGGCTTCTGCCCGGACTGGCAGCCGGTTTTTTCATTGCGCTGGCTGTGACATATCAGGAGTACCATTGTTTCGCGGAATTTACAGGCGCGGTTCTGGACCAGGATGTGAGCGTATGGGAACAGACGGACCAGGGGGACCGGGACGCGGAGATATCTTCGCGGGAAAAACAGGAGGGAGACGCTCAGAAACGTACAGCGAAAAAAATCCTTGCGGCCGCGGCAAAGAGCCGCAGCCGCGGGAACAGGGAATCCGGAGAAGCATTTCTTCATGAATACGGTTATCACACATGGGGGCGTCTGGGGACACTTCTTCCCTTTACGCTGGGGATCTGTATCCTGCTGTCAGAGATTGCCGGCTGGTGTGTATTCCGAAAAGAGGAACGGGAGCGGAAAAAGCAGGAGCAGCGTATGGAAGAGCTGACCCGTTATCTCCTGGCGGCAGAACGCGGCGAAGCTGCGGTACTGCTGCGCAGGGAGGATGCCTTCTCCCATCTGGAGGATGCGGTCTACAAAGCGGTCATGGAGCTGAAAGGCACGAAGGAAGAGGCAGTACGCAGCCATGAGGTTCTTTCTCAGAGGATTGCGGATGTGGCCCATCAGCTCAAAACTCCTATCACCTCCATGTCTCTGATGACAGAGCTTCTGGGGGAGCAGGAGACGAAGGAGGGAAAAGAATGCCTGCGGCGTCTGACTCTGCAGATCCATCGGCTGCAGAATCTGGTCCATGCCCTGCTGTCCCTGGCAAAGCTGGAATCCCATACGATCCGGTACGAAAGGGAAACCCTGGATCTGGAGGATCTGATAGAGAGTGCGGCAGAGCCTCTTCGGGAACTGCTGCAGAATCGGCAGATTTGGCTGGAATATTCCGGAGATCCGGTGTCGGTCAGGGCGGACAGGCAGTGGACGGAGGAAGCCATACTCAATGTAATTAAAAACTGTGCGGAGCATACGCCGGAGGGCGGGCAGATTCAGATCCGGTGGGAGAAAAATCCCCTTTACACGGAAATCCGTTTCACAGACAGCGGAAAGGGATTCAGCAAAAAAGACCTGCCCCATCTTTTTGAACGCTTCTACCGGGGAGAAAACGCTCAAAAGGACAGTGCAGGGATCGGGCTTGCCCTTGCAAAGCTGGTGGTGGAACAGCAGGAGGGGCATATCTATGCGGAAAATACAAGGGATGGACATGCCTGCTTTATCCTGCGCTTCTTTTGGTAATTATGACAGGAAACAGAAGGAATTCGGACGCCGCGGTAAAAATCGCAGACGCACGGATTCCTTCGATTTTCTATCCCATCATGGCCATGCGGCCATTTCGCAAGGTATACCCAAAGGCATCCCGTTATGGCCATACGGCTGTTTCACAAGGTATCATTTTTGATTGCGGTGATGATATTCTCCTTTCGGATTCTCCGTCCCCCGACCAGGTACGCCCCAAGGACCGCCAGAAGGATCAGTGCCGTATATCCCAGGATGATTCCCAGCGGCGCAAAGGGCAGGTATTCCAGCAGCGTCACTTCACTGAGCCGCAGGAATACGGCCACGAATACGATCTGGAAAGGGAGGCTTAACAGCAGCGGCTTGAGTCCCAGTGTTACCCCTTCCAGGAAGAGCAGACTCTTAAGCTGCCGGCTGGACAGCCCGACGGATTTCAGCATGGCGAACTCCCGGCTGCGCTGCCTCAGATTTCCGGAAATGGCCGCCCACACATTGGACAGGCCGATCACCGCCAGAAACGCGGTCAGGAAGGCGATGATCAGATTCCAGGATTCCTTCATATCCGCAGTCATTTTTTTGTAGTCGATGACATCTGTAAACACATAATCTCCGCTTCCGTAATAGTAGGAAACAATCTCCTTCATCTGCCGGGAGACCTTCTCGATCCGGGAATCCGACAGGCCGCCCTCACTGCTGACCTGAAATCTTCCGTTGAGATTCTGCGTGCTGTTATGCCGCCTCTCACTGCAGTGTGTGCTGAGATCTAGGACATGCCGCATGGGCATGACGGCAGTCAGCGTAAAATGTGATTTGTCATAAAGGCCTGTGCAGGGAAGGGTATCCACCAGATCCCCGGCCCGCAGGGAAAACGTATAATCTCCGGTATCTTCGTCGTAGGCATGCTCCGTAAATTCCAGTGTCTGCCCCTGCTTTAGATCCAAAAGTCCGCAGTCTACCGGATGCCTCCGTGTGCTTGCGTCCGGATCCCGGGCAAAATTGTAGATCAGCGCCTGGCCCGGATCTTCAAAATAGGGCTCCGGGTCAATGCCAAGTCTCTCGCAGTATTCACGGAAGCAGTGCGCTTCCAGACCGATCAGTTCGGTCTGCATCCGGTAGCGTCCGTCCCGCTCAATGAGGGAATATTTATTTCGGCTGACCACTCCGTCAAAGCCACCGAAACGCTCCTGGATATCCGGGGAGGCATCCTTGACCGAAACCCAGACCGCACAGGTCAGAGTGTTATAAACCGCAGCCTGCCCGAGATCTGGAACCTCAACCAGCGCTTCCAGAAATTCCGGATCCGGTTCCCGTCCGTCACTGACGGACAACTGGATGTGTTCCTCCTGCATGGACTGATCCCGCAGCATGGTACTGGATGCGTCATTGATGGAAAAACCATACAGGAAGGTGGTCAGCAAAAGAAAGGACAGGCAGAGGGAAATGACAGCAGTCCGGTAGGAGCGCTTTCTCTGGGCCAGAGAAAGCGCCGACAGCTCCCCGATGATCCCTCCAAACGGCGATGCGGATGAGGTACGCGAAGGCTTGGGAACCGTTGCTTTCAGACGGCAAAAAAACCTCCGGGAGCGGGATATGCTCATAGCTTCCCCTTTATGCTT
This sequence comes from Lachnospiraceae bacterium, assembly GCA_910575475.1. GTDB lineage: Bacteria > Bacillota > Clostridia > Lachnospirales > Lachnospiraceae > Schaedlerella. The sequence continues at coordinate 55,409 of CAJTGD010000026.1, forward strand.
CCGTTCCTTTTTCTTCCCGGAGCTTCGAAGCCCTTCCTCCTGCTTTATGATCTCGATGGGCAGCGCCTTGGCAAGCTTCTTTGCCGGAATCCTCGCTGACAGGCAGGCTGTGAGCAGAGAGAGCAGGAGGGCGGGAAGAACGGCGGGCAGCCCGAATACCGGTATGATATCCGGCGCGGCCCGTCCGATGTCATTGTGGGCATTGATATTTGCAAACAACTGGATATTGACAAACCACCCCGCGGCCAGACCGAAGGGCAGAACCGGGATCACTAGGATCAGAGCCTCCGAGACGGCAGCTGTCAGGATCTGCCCAGGCGACGCCCCGACACAGGACAGGGTGCCGAACTGGGCCATTTTTTCATTCAGCGACAGGGCAAAAGCATTGTGGATGATCAGGACGAATACCCCTACGATCAGCAAGGCTAACACCAGAATCATCAGCGGAACCGCCAGCATTTCCAGGGAAAAGGACTGATCCGGCGGCAGGATCATATAGTCGGCCAAAAGCCTGCTATTGTACCGCAGAAGATAATTTCCGTATTCATCCTTTTTATAACCTATGGATTCGGCCAGCGCGGGAAGCTCCCGGTAAGTGCCGCGCATCGGATCAAACCGCAGATAGACGGTGATGGAATCCTCCGGTGCGATGGATTCCCGGCTCATATAGCTCATGCCGGTATAAGCCGGAACCGCGGAGGAAGTGGTGACATCCATGATCCCCACCAGCGTATAGGTTTTGGTGCCGGTCGGACGGAAGGTTTCCCCTTCCCGCCAGGTATCCGTTTCCATACAGACCTCTCCGTTATAAATGCGTTCCCCGACAGGAAGCGTCAGTGTATCCCCGACGTTGACATCAGGATGATCTTCAAAATATTGTTTGGACAGAACCAGCTCCGAATCTTTTTCTGGCAGACGACCTTCCAGAATGCTGTGCTTCTCCGGCATGGAATCCCAGTATTCTTGTGTGGCGGGCCGCTGGATGATGTACCTGCGCCGTCCGCTGTCGCTGATCTTTGCCACCTCCCAGGAGCCCTTGATCATAACGGCGGAAACAGAAGCGTAGTTTTCAATCTTTTCCAGATCCCTTCCATAGCTGTTATCAAACAGCTCGCCGTGCCAGTTTCCGTCATACCATTGATTCAGAAATACATCGTCCGCCCACATCGTATAGACCATGCCGCAGAAGCAGGACATCAGGGTGGTCATCAAAAACAGAGCCACCAGGATGGCAGCGCTGGTGTATTTATTTCTGCGGAGACTTTCGAAAGCATATTCACGTATCACCTGCATCAGGACATCACCTCATCTCTGACAATTTTCCCGTCCTCCAAAGTCAGGATCCGTTCCGCCATAAGCGCCGTCTTTTCGTCATGGGTAATCAGGAGCACGGTCTGGCCGTATCTCTGGTTGGACAGCTTTAAAAGCTCGATGGTCTCCTCGGAATTGCGGCGGTCCAGATTACCCGTGGGCTCATCGGCCAGAAGGATGGCAGGCTGGTAAATGAGGCTGCGGGCAATGGCCACCCTCTGCTGCTGACCGCCGGAGAGCTCCCTTGGAAGATGGGACAGGCGGTCCGAGAGCCCTAAGGTGTTTACGATCTGTTCAAAACGGGCCTCGTCCGGTTTCCGTCCGTCCAGGAGTATGGGAAGAAGGATATTTTTCCGGACATTCAGGGTGGGGATCAGGTTGTAGAACTGATACACCAGACCCACCTTGCGCCGGCGGAAGACCGCCAGCTCTTCCATATTCAGCGTGGAAATATCGGTATCCTCAATATAAATATTTCCGCTGGTGGGACGGTCCACCCCGCCCAGCAGGTGGAGCAGTGTGGATTTCCCGGAGCCGGACGCGCCGACAATGGCGGTAAAGCTCCCCTTTTCCAGCGCCAGGTCTACATTGTCTAATGCGACGACCTGATTCGAACCGGTTTTGTATGTTTTTGTTAAATGGCTGCAGCGCAATATTTCCATAAAATGTAACTCTCCTTTCTGTAAGAGGATGTGACTTGTGACTATGGTATGGTAACAAATGAAAGTGACAGGAAGGTGACAAAATAAACATTTGCTGGTAAACTGATATAAGTGACACTGCCCAGCAGATAAAAAACAGTTTTCGTGAGAAAGGAATCCTTATTATGAAAATAGATTATAGGATCCGGGATAATTCTGCGGAGATCATCCGCTGCCGCGGGACGGTCTCAAAGATCGTACTGCCGGAGCAGATCGCCGGATATCCCGTGAAAAAGATCGCTGCCTATGCATTTTCCGCAAAAAAGGGGGAGGAGGATCCGGACGTACTTGTCTATGAGAGTCCGAAGGAGGTTTTGTTTGAAGAAAATGAAAGGCTTTTAGCGGGGGACGCGGTTGAGGAAGTTGTTTTTCCTGACACGGTAGAAGAGATTGGAAACTACATTTTTTATAACTGCAAAATGCTGAAAAAGCTGGAATTTACGGATTCTCTGGTATATCTTGGGAGCGGCGCGTTTACCGGATGCGGGAATCTTGACACCTTGAAGGTTCATTTGAAGCGCGGAAGGAAATCCTGTGTGAAGGAGATCCTGGGTGATCTGTGGCAGCGGATGGATGTGCTTTTTTTTCACGAAGGCTCCAATGCGCAGGAAGAAGTACAGGCGGTAAGACTGGTTTTTCCCGAGCATTATGAGGAGGCTGTGGAAAATACGCCTGCCCGGATCTTATTTACCCAGCATCATGGGACCGGGAACAATTATCGCCAGTGCTTTTACGGCCGGGAGATGGATTTCCGGAAATATGACAGCTTATTTTCGCTGGCAGTGGCCCAGGAGAAGCCGGAGGTGCTGGCGGACATGGTGTTCTCACGCTTGACAGGTCCATGCGGTCTGACGGCGGAGCATCGGGCGATATACGAAGCCTATGCGCGGAATCATCCCAGGGACGCGGCGCGGTACCTGGTAAGCCGGGAAAATCTGCAATATTTTCAATGCATGTCCGAGCGGGGACTTTGGAGCCGGGAAGGGCTGGAGGAAGCGATCAGGGAGGCTGCGGAAAAAGGAAAAGCGGAAGTGCTCAGCCTCCTGATGAATGAGAAGCATCAGCGTTTTCCGGAAAAAAGGAAAAAGCGGTTTGAACTGTAGACGGCCCAGGCTGGAAGGGACTATCCATCCAGCCGTTCCTTGATCGCCCGGTATTCTTCTGGAATCTCCTCCATTGTGAGCGTATCGTGTACGGAGCAGGTGCCGACATCCCGGGCGGTCTCATAATACCATTTTTTATAATTCAGTGTATCCAGTGTCTCCTGAACCTGCTTCATCTGCAGAATCACCGCGTCTCTCTGGCGTTCGATCAGCTCCAGCCGCTGTTCAATGGTCGTATCCCCTTCCATACACCAGCCGATGAAGGTCCGGATATCCTTGATCGACATGCCTGTCTTTTTCAGGCATTCGATGATGGACAGCCATTCAAAATCATTATCACTGAACATGCGGATTCCGCCCTTGGAACGCTCCACAAAGGGGAGAAGCCCCTCCTTGTCATAATAGCGCAGCTTGGAAGGCGCTGCATGCAGCTTTTTCGCCATTTCTCCGATCGTATAATACATAGACAAAACCTCTTTAAAGTTGATATAATATATTAAAGATACTTTAACCTTTGATATTATAACAGGAAATAAAAGGTAGAGTCAATCATTTTATCGGGTTTGCTATTTTTTGAAGATTCACATATAATATACTCACGGTCGATGAGATCTGCAATTCGGACTACCGGCAATAGAGGATAAAGGAGCTGAGACAGATGGATATTAAAAGGGCTAAGCAGGAGATCAAGGATTCTATAGAGGCATATCTGGCTAAGGATGAGTTCGGCGCGTACCGGATCCCGGCTATTCGTCAGAGGCCGATCCTTCTGATGGGACCGCCGGGAATCGGTAAAACGCAGGTCATGGATCAGATTGCGAAGGAATGCCGCATCGGCCTGGTGGCATATACGATCACTCACCATACCAGACAGAGCGCGGTGGGGCTTCCGTTTATTCGGGAAAAAAATTATGGCGGAAAGACATTTTCCATCACAGAATATACGATGAGCGAGATCATCGCCTCCGTGTATGACAAGATCGAGCAGACCGGCATCCGGGAGGGGATTTTGTTTATTGACGAGATCAACTGTGTGTCGGAAACGCTGGCACCCACCATGCTGCAGTTCCTCCAGGGAAAGACTTTCGGCAATCAGCAGGTGCCGGAAGGCTGGATCATTGTTGCTGCGGGAAACCCTCCGGAATACAACAGGTCTGTGCGGGACTTTGACGTGGTGACGCTGGACAGGCTGAAAAAGATTGATGTGGAGGAGAACTTCGGCGTGTGGAAGGAGTATGCATACAGGCAGGGGATTCACCCGGCAGTCATTTCTTACCTGGAACTGCGGAAGCAGAATTTTTATAAGGTGGAGACAACGGTAGATGGAAAATGCTTTGCCACGGCCAGGGGCTGGGAGGATCTGTCCCAGCTCATCCAGGTTTATGAAAGCCTGGGAAAAAAGGCGGACCGGGAGGTCATATCCCAGTATATCCAGCATCAGAAGATTGCCAGGGATTTTGCGAATTATCTGGAGCTCTACCATAAATATAAAGCAGATTACGGCGTGGAGGAGATCCTGCATGGAAAGTGGAATACGGCGGTTCTGCAGAAGGTGAAGGCAGCAGCGTTTGACGAGCATTTGAAGATCGTCAGCCTGTTTAACGGGAAGCTGAGCGAGCTCTTTACGGAATGCTTCCTGTCCGATGCCTATGTAACCAGGATGTATGAATATCTGCTCCATTACCGGGAGGGGCAGGAGCTGGAGGCCGGAGACGGGCAGGCAACGGAAGGAACCGGGAATAGGCAGGTTCCCGAAGTAAGCGGTAGTGTTAGGATTCCGGTATCGATTGGAGATGAGCTTCACCGTGCGGAGAAGGACCTGGAAGAGCTGGAACAAAAGGAACTGCTGACCCGGCAGGAGGAGATCATTCTGAAAAGGGTGATCGCCGCATTGGAACGATTTACAATAAGCGTCAAGGGGACACTGACTGCGGATAATACAGAATTTGAAGCGGTAAAGGCTTTATTCCAAAAAGAAGCGGATGCCCGGGAGGCATTGATCACACGGACTTCGGAAACGTTGACTCATGTCTTTGACTTTATGGAGGATGCGTTCGGGGAGAGCCAGGAAATGGTGGCACTGATCACGGAGCTGAATGCCAATTATTATAGTGTCTGGTTTATCAACGAATATGGATGCGAGCAGTATTACCGTTATAACAAGGGACTTCTCTTCCAAGAACGCTATCAGTCGATCGTGCGGGAGATGGATGATGTGGAAGAACTGCTCAATACAGGATTGAAGTAAAGGCTCAGGAAATCTGTTAACGGCAATTTTTACTTCGTGATGTCTACTGGATGGAGTATGTTCAGAGTGCAGGTATATCAATAGAAGATGAAATTTTCTTATACACACAGAAAGAAGCTCCGTCAGGAGCTTCTTCCGTATAGTTATCTAAAAAGGAATGAGAGTAAAAGTGCGGAATCCGGGGTTACCGCCCCGGATGTCCAAAACTTTATGAGGGGGGAGATAGTTGTTTTTCAACTATCTGACATTTAGTATAATAGAAAAATGTGTCCAAAGTGTTTTCATTTCATAAAAGAACTCGAAAAATTATAAACAAATCAAAAAGGAATTCAAAAGACTTCAGGGAGACTTATCTTTTCACTCTGCGGAATCTGCATATACGATCCGGCCGCTGCACAGAGTATATTTCACCTTTCCATATAATTTACTGCCTGTAAACGGGGAATTGGAGGACAGGGAATGATAGCTGTCCGGGATCCATGGTTCCTCCGGATTAAAAATTATAAGATCCGCCGGACTGTCCTGTTTTATAATTCCATAAGGCAGGCGGTAGAGCCGGGCCGGGTTTATGGTCATTTTTTCCAATAGCTGCATCAGTGTGAGATGGCCGGGGCGGACAAGCGACGTGATCCCAAGAGCAAGGGCTGTCTCCAGTCCGATGATGCCGCTGGGGGCATCCGGGAACGGCTTCTCCTTTTCCGCCGCGCTGTGGGGGGCGTGATCCGTTGCAATGATGTCGATGGTGCCGTCGGACAGTCCCCGGATGATGGCCTGCCGGTCTTTTTCTGTGCGCAGAGGAGGGTTCATTTTTGCCAGGGTGCCATGGGTGAGTACAGCATCCTCCGTCAGGGTAAAATGATGCGGAGTCGCCTCGGCATGGAGTTTCGCGCCCATCGCCCGGAAGGACCGTACAAGCTCCACGGAATATCCAGAGCTGATATGCTGAATGACCACATGGGCGCCGGAGCGCAGCGCCAGCATACAATCCCTCGCCACAAGAGACTCCTCGGCGATGGACGGAGAGCCATAGAGCCCCATCTGTCGGGAGACCTCTCCGTGATTGATTCCATTATTCCGGATCAAGGCAGGATCCTCTTCGTGAAGGCTGATAGGAACGCCAAGCGCCTCTGCGGCCTTCATGGCCTCATAGCAGAATGCGGCATTGGTGATGGGAATCCCGTCATCCGTAAACCCGCAGGCGCCCGCTTCCTTAAGCGCCGGCATGTCTGTCATCACCTGGCCTTTCAGCCCCTGAGATACGGTTCCGGCCTGGAAGACGCGGATATCTTCCTGCTTTGCCCGCTCCAGGATATCCTGCAGTACGGGAACCGAATCCACCGCAGGGGACGTATTTGCCATGCAGATCACAGCGGTGAATCCGCCTCTTGCCGCCGCGAGCGCGCCGGTGTGGAGTGTCTCCTTGTGGGGAAAGCCGGGATCCCGGAAATGTGTATGGGTGTCGATCAGCCCCGGAGCAATGACGAAGCCTTCCGCGTCCAGACATTCCTCACTGGGAGCGGCACTCAGGTCCGGGCCGATCTTGGCAATGACGCCGTCTCGGATGTGAAGATCAGCTTTGTACGATGCGTTGGTACCTGGATCCATAATCAAGCCGTTTTTTAGAATCATAGTGTTGTTCCTTTCTGATTTTATGCAGCCGTGCAGTAAAGACACGGCATGATGTAATCTATTTTTACATATATTATGTGATTTGGCAATACAATTTACAGGCGTGTAGGATGAAAATGAAATTCTATTATGAAAAAACTAAATTTTCTACCAGCCAGATAAAAACTGTCAATCAGCTTCTTACAAGCTTCGCTTGACGAATCTGACTGCCATTTTTTATCTGACTGTGAATAGTAACCCCGGTGCTTCAAAAAACACAATATATTCTTGACATTCATCTTGGAATGCGGTATATTTATAACATAAAGAGCGAAAAATACCACATACAAAAAGGAGGATTACGAATGAAAAAGATTAATTATCTGGGATTTTTATCTCTGCTCTCCCTGATTTCCATATTGGGATGGAAGAGCGGCAACACAGGACTGTATGGATTTTTTGGATTTATCTATTTTCTCCGCTATTTTTGGATGATTCCGGATGAAATGTTTCTATTGAATGTGCAGAAATCCGCGACCATCGCATTTATGCTGAGCATGGTTTCCCTTGTTCCGCTTATGTTTTCCTGCTCTGTATTCTACAATATCTCTGCGGCAATCCCTATGGCGTTTGCACTGAGCTTTGTGGTATCAACACTTGCGTTTACATTTGTGCTGACAGGATTGGAGTGGAGAGAGCGAAGAGGAGCGAAGGAATGATTAAAAACAGAATAAAAGAATACCGGGCCAGATATGATATGAAGCAGGAGGAACTGGCAAAGCTGGTCGGCGTGCGGAGGGAAACGATCGGGAATCTGGAAAAAGGAAAATACAATCCTTCGCTGGTTCTGGCATGGAATATCGCAAAGGTATTTCAGGTTACGATCGAGGAGGTTTTTACGGTAGAACCGTAATAATAAAAAAGACAAAGAAATCCGCTAACCTCACGGTTAGCGGATTTCTTGTTATAGTTATCTAAAAAGGAATGAGAGTAAAGTGTGACATCCAGGAATCTCTCCCCGGATGTCTTAACTTTATGAGGGGGGAGATAGTTGTTTTATCAACTATCTGACATTTAGTATAAAAGAAAAATGTGTCCAAAGTGTTTTCATTTTATAAAAGAAGTAGAAAAATTATAAAGAAAAAGTTTAGAATGTAGAAAACTGTCATAATTTGCGGCTAAAGTATGATAAGATAGACCTGTTCGGAATAGGAAGTCATAGTTCTGACCACAGTAATTGAATAAACAAAAAACGATGAGATCACAGGAAGAGGGGAATTGCGGTATGGATTATAAAGAAGCAGCCGGGCGTCTGGAAGCACTCGGGGAGAAGATATGGAATGCGTCGAGAGATGAATTATATCTGGGAATGCGTTTTCTGGATGTTGCATTGAACAGCTTTGCGTATCAGATGGATACCAAAGTCAGTCCATTCGGGACCGATGGGGCCGTGCTGTATTTTCATCCTCAGCAGCTCGGCGGATTGTACCGGCAGAACCGGGTCCTGGTGAACCGAGGGTATCTGCATATGGTGTATCACTGTATTTTCCGGCATATGTGGAAGGAATATCCGGCAGGATCAGAGGGGGATATCCCGGAAGCGAAGCGCCGGGAGGCAGCTCACGTCGTCAGGCTGTGGAACCTGAGCTGCGACATTGCTGCGGAACATCTGATCGATGGAAATTATCACCGATCGGTCCGATATTCCAGAAGCATCCTTAGAAGGGAAACCTATCGGAAACTGGAACAGGAAGGGAAAACACTGCATGCCGAACGTATTTTTAAGCTGCTGCTGGATTGGGAACTGGACGAAAAGAGGCTGGCAAAGCTGGAACAGGAATTTTACGTAGACGACCATCAATACTGGGCGGCTCACCAGCCGGACAGGAAGCCTGATGCGGATTCCTGTATGCAGAAGAAGTGGCAGGATATCGATGAGCAGATGGAAACAGATCTGGAGACCTTTTCCAAAGAGGCATCGGAACAAAATGGAGACCTGTTGGGCCAGATGAAGATCGAGAACAGGGAGAGACACGATTACCGCTCTTTCCTGAGAAAGTTTTCCGTATTGAGAGAAGAACTGGGAGTCGATACAGACACCTTTGATTACACATTTTACAGCTATGGACTGTCCTTATATGGAAATATGCCGCTGATCGAGCCGCAGGAGACAAGGGAAGTCAAAAAAGTGGAAGAATTTGCAGTGGTGGTGGACACCTCCATGTCATGCTCCGGGGAGTTGGTGCGCAGATTCCTGGAAGAAACCTATGATGTACTGAGCCAAAATGAAAGCTTTTTCCGCAAGATCAATGTGCATATCCTCCAGTGTGATGAGGAGGTGAGATCTGATGTAAAGATCAGCAGCGAGAAGGAGCTGAAAGCGTATATGGACGATCTGACATTGTACGGAGAGGGCGGGACAGACTTCCGTCCGGCATTCGAATATGTGGATGAGAAGATCAGGCAGGGGGAGTTCACAGAGCTCCGGGGGCTGATCTATTTTACGGATGGATATGGGATCTATCCGAGTAAGGCGCCGGGATATCAGACGGCATTTGTATTCATGCAGGAGGATTACAGAGATGCGGATGTGCCTGGGTGGGCGATGAAGCTGACGGTGGACTGAGCGGAGGAGTATATGGAAATGTACGGAAAAGATAGGAAAAGACGAGCGGAAAAAAGAGTGCGGAGGCATCTGACCTCTAAAATACTGATTCTTATTATTGTATTTATCTTACCTTTAAATCTGATTTTTTTCCTTACAGTGCAGAGAAGCATCGGGAAGGTGGAACAGCAGATCCGGCTTTCTCTGCAGAATGCCGCAGATGTATATATGGATGCACTGGATAAAGATATGGAGCGGGTGGACTACTATTTATATTCATCTTATATCAGTAATACAGATTTTGTTACATTGTTGAATACGAAGGATGAGTTGCAGTATCAGAATGCGAAATACCGATGTATCCGGGATATGCAGGATGAGATTTCACTATCACTTAACTGTGAACTGCTGTTTTACTATCATGGGAAGAGAGACGAGTATATCATGAGCTGCGGAGAAGGCGCTAAAAAAGAAAAATTCTGCAGTTTCCTGAAAGAGAACATGGAGAATAAACCGGAATGGATCATTGCGCAGGTAAAGGAAAAAGATTATCTTGTACGCATTACGAAGGTTGGAAACGTATATTACGGTGCATTTATTAATATTGAAGATTTTGTACAGAGGGTATCATCATCTGTGAATTATGAAAGCGTATCCGTTTCTATGACAAAGAAGCAGGAAGAAGGAGGACGGGAAAAGGCGATCATAGCTTCTCAGGAAAGCATACGTGCAGATGCCAGACTCTGTGTGAAGGTCACGACAAAAGAAATCGTCAAGATGCTTTCGGTATGGGAGTGGGGGATGGCGGTTATGGCCATTTTGTCAATCGGCATGATCCCCCTTTTATACATGGTTCTGAAGAAATGGGTACTTTCGCCTCTGAAAGAATTAAACTACGCACACCATGAACTGGAGATTGGAAATGAGGGTTATCGGATCGAGAAAGAGGGAAATTCCCTTGAATTTTTCGAGGCATATCGTTCTTTTAATGAGATGGCGGATAATATATACAGCTTAAAGCTGGAGAACATGGAGAAAAAGCTTGCGGCCAAGCAGCTTGCCCTGAATAATCTGCAGCTGCAGATACGCCCTCATTTTCTGCTCAATACATTTAATCTGATGTTTAATCTGGCATCGGAAAAGGATATGGAAAATATCAAGGAGCTGGTGCTTTATTTATCAGGATACTTCCGTCATATTTTTCACAGCGGGAAGGAACTGGAACTATTTCAAAAGGAACTGACACTGATCGAAGGATATATGAAGGCAGCGAAGCTCCGATATCCGGGGATGCTAGACATCAGCTATCAGATTGATCCGGAAGTGTGCCTGGTGCGGGTTCCGCCTCTTTTGATCCATAATTTTATAGAAAATGTGGTGAAGCATGCCCTGATAAAAGACCGCGTTATCCATATCATGCTGACGGCAGAGTATACCAACGGTGAAGTGAATTTTGTGGTCAGTGATAACGGAGCCGGGATGGAAGAGGAAAAGGTGAGGATGATCAATGAAGGAAAGTTTATGGAGAATGAAGAAAGGATTTTTGTAGGACTTAGAAATGCGGCTATGCGTCTCCGGTATTTTTACGGAGAAACCGCCTACATCCGGGTGGAGTCAGAACTGAATTATGGGACAGTATTTACGGTTGCATTTCCCTATGATCTGGAGGAGGAATAACGATGATTCTCTTAATTGTAAATGATGAAAAAGTAACGGCACAGACAATGTGGAAGGAAATATCATGGGAGAGCTGCGGGATCACAGAGGTTTACCTTGCCTATGATGCACTTGAAGCCAGGGAGCAGCTCATGTTACATGATGTGGATATCATGCTGTGTGATATCGAGATGCCTGGAGAAAATGGAATTGAACTGCTGAGATGGGTACGGCAGGAGCATATGGATGTGGAATGTATTTTTCTGACCTGTCATGCAAATTTCAGCTATGCCCAGGATGCGGTAAAGCTGGACTGTATGGATTATGTCCTGATCCCGGTCCGGTATGAGGAAATCGCAGAATCTGTCCGAAAGGTGGCATGCCGCAGAGCAAAAAAGCAGGAAAAAGAGCAGCTGAGCAGATATGGCGAGCAGTGGGTGAATCAAAAGAAACAGGAGGTCATAGAGGAACAGGGTGAGAAAAAAAGTGCGAAACAGATGGTAAAAGAATGTGAGGAATATATCCTGAAAAATCTGGAAAATATAAACTTGTCCGTAAATGAAGCGGCAGCATACTGTCATCTGAGCCCTATTTACCTGAACAGGATATTCAAAAAAGAAAACGGTATCAGTATCAGCCAGTATATAATACGGGAAAAGATGCTATTGGCGGCAAAGCTTCTGAAAGAGGATGCTCTAACGGCTAATATGGTAGCGCTGAAGGTGGGATATCCAAGCTATCCTCATTTTTCGTCCACATTCAAAAAGTATTATGGCTGTTCGCCAAAGCAGTTTAAAGAAGAGGAATAATGTCTGGTAACATATTTGAAAGTTCATTTTCTGTAACTTTGCGTTCAGTTATCGAATGGTAAAGGCGGCTGCGGGATGCTAAAATTACAATAACGAAACGAGACAGGATAATTGAACGAAAAGGAGGAACGAAGATGAAGAATGTGAAGCTGAAAAAGCAGATACTGAGCGGGGCATTGGCAGCGGCCATGCTGGCTGCACTGACGGCATGCGCAGGTAAAGAGCAGGACAGTTCAGGAACTGATACAGCAGGAACTGAAAATTCTATTGCGGAGGATTATAAGGGAATCACACTGCGGTTTGTTGCAGATAACCATTCCTGGACGACATCCATGGAAGAGGTGATAGCAGAATTTGAAGAAGAAACAGGGGCAAAGGTTGAGATTGAAAGCTATTCCGAAGATAATCTGCTGAGTAAATTGAATGTGGAATTTGCAGGCAATTCAGAGAGCATGGATGTGGTGATGTTCCGTCCGCCCCTGGATGCAGGGACATTTATCGGCAATGGATGGCTGGAACCGCTGGATCGTTTTATTGAGGAAGATACAGAATTTGAATATGCAGATGTCAACGCATCAGCGTCAGAGCCTTGTATCAAAGAGGAGAGTGTTTATGGAATCCCGGTTGTAACGGAGGTTGAGATACTTTATTATCGAAAAGATATTCTGGAGGAATATGAAATTGATGTACCGGCAACATTTGATGAATTACTTGCAGCTGTGGAGAAGGTGACGGATAAAGAGAAAGAGCAATATGGCTTTGTGGCACGCGGAGCGCTTTCGCCATCAGTAACGCAGTGTGCAGGCTTTGTATTCTCAAACGGTGCGGACTGGGTGAGTGAGGACTTAAAAACCTGTACTGTTACAGATGAAAAAGTCATCGATGCAATCTGCCTGTACGGTGAGCTGTTGGGAAAATACGGCCCTCCCGGTATCACAAATATGAGCTGGTCCGAAGTGATGACATTATTTGCTCAAGGGAATGCAGTCTTTGCGACGGAAGCCTCGGCAACTGCTTCCGTAGTAACAGATCCGGAATCCTCTTCTGTGTATGAAAACGTGGGATTTACAATGTTTCCGAGTGCAGCGGAAGGTGAGGATCCGGTTCCATACAATATTTCGGCATGGGCATTGGGGATGAACTCCAACTCTAAAAATAAAGAAGCGGCGTGGGCATTGATCTCCAGGCTTGCAGGAAAAGAGGCCCAGGCAAAGGCTCAGGACGAGGGAGTATCAACAGCGCGGAGCTCTTCGTGGGCAAATGCGGAAGCTACAGATCTGTTCCCTCAGGAGCTGCTGGATCTGGTCGCATCCTGTAATGACATCGGACGGGGCTATAATTTTGTCGCATTTGGACAAAATGTGCAGGAAGCGCGCAATCTCGTCGGTTCTGTGGTAACTGCCTCCATTGAGAGCGGCGGCGACTATGATACGGTTATGAAAGCGGCTGAAGATATAAAAGAGGATTTCCAGGATATTCTGGATCATCAGTAGAAAGCAGAAAAAATAGGGCTGGCTCTGTCAGTGGCTGATTCTGATGGAGCGCAGCCCGTCTTTACTTATTGTACAGGTTATTTACTTATTGTACAGGTTATTTACTTACTGTACAGATTATTTACTGACTCTGCATAGAAAGGCGGACTTATGAAGACAAGTAAGATAACACGGTTTATGGACCGGCATATGAAGATCATCTATATGACGCCGTGCATTCTGTTTTTGATCGTTATGGTGGTGTTTCCGCTGCTTTATACCTTCCGGCTGAGTTTTTTTGACTGGGGGATGTCTACGGTCACGGAACCTGAATTTATCGGTTTGAAAAATTACTCGGAGCTGCTTCATGACCAGTATTTTATTTCCTCAATCTGGATCACGCTGAAGTATAGCTTGATCTCTGTGATACTGGAAGTACTGATAGGCATTATTCTGGCTTTGATGCTGAACCGCAGAAAATTATTTATGAGAAATGTATTTAAGACAGTGATGCTGATCCCCATGAGCATGACTCCTGTTGCAGTAGGGATGATATGGAAGCTGCTGATGGATCCTTCGATCGGACTGTTTAATTATGGATTGAAATTGATGGGGCTGCCGGCCAGCGAATGGATCTTTGGATCCACAACGGTGATCCGCTCTCTCATTATGATCGATGTATGGGAATGGTCTCCCATGGTGGCTTTGATCGTTCTGGCAGGGCTGAGCGGAATTGATGAAGATATCTATGAGGCGGCAACGATGGACGGGGCTGGTTATCTGCAGAAAACATTCCGGATCACACTTCCGCTCTCGCTCAATGTAATTCTGGTCGCAGCGCTCCTCAGGCTGATCGATGCATTGAAGACCTTTGATATCATTTATTCTACGACACAGGGCGGCCCGGCATTTCAATCACAGACGATCAATATTTATTCGTATTTATATGGGTTCCAATATTATAAATATGGTTATGCTTCCGCATCCATGATTCTGTTTCTGATGTTAGTATTGGTAGTTACCGGCATTGTAATGTATATCCGGACAAAGGTGGTGGTCGATCGATGAGCAGGCAGACAAAGCTGCATTCAGGTACAGCCTGTAAAGGGAAAAGGGCAGGCAGTACATTTTTATTCTATCTTTTATTGGCCGGAGTGGTCATAGTTACGGTTTTTCCGTTTGTATTTATGATCCTGGCTTCTTTTAAAACCACGGTAGAAATTCAAAACCCGTCGAGGTTTTTAAATTTTACATTTATAACAAGCAACTATACAGAGGTATTTGAGCGCTTCAGCTTTGCAAAGCCAATCTGGAACAGCTTTTATGTGGCATTTATGACGACAGTTATTTCACTGGTCATCGCACTGCCTGCGGCTTATGCGATCTCAAAGTTTAAAATGCATAGGATGAGCGCGGGGATTTTGGTGACTCGGATGATTCCCGGAATCTGCTTTCTTCTTCCATGGTTCAAGATTTTTTCGGCCATGGGGCTTACAGATACCTATACCTCTCTGATCTTATCGTATATGCTGGTGGCGGTTCCGTTTATCATCTGGATCATGGTGCCGCACTTTGAAAATCTGCCTCAGGATCTGGAACAGGCGGCAATGATCGACGGTTGTTCTCAGAATATGATCTTTGTACGGATCATGCTTCCGCTGTCTGTGCCGGGGATTATCACAGCCGCATTGATGAGCTTTATCAATGCATGGAATAACTTTTTATTTGCGCTCGCATTATCCGGGTATCAGACAAAGACGCTCCCTATGGCTGTTTATAATTTTATCGGCTATGCAAAAATCTCCTGGGGACCATTGATGGCAGCGGCAACGATCATTACAGGTCCCATTGTATTATTGTCCCTGATCATGCAGAAATATGTGGTTTCCGGGATGACCGCAGGTGCAGTAAAAGGATAGGTGCGCCCAGAAAGCACAAATTGACGTTTAAATACATAGAAAGGAAAACAAAAAATGATCATTTCGACAACCCTGAACACGCTGAATCCGTTGGAAACGGAGGGCGGATATCCTGCTGTAAAAATTATGCAGATGCTTTATGATGCCGGATTCCGTGCTGTAGATCTGTGCGCGTTTCGCTATATTGCAGAGGAAAAACAATATGGTTCCAATGCATTTTTCAGCGGACAGTGGAAAGGATGGATCGAGGAGCTTCACGGGTTTGCACGTCAGCATAGTATGATATTCAACCAGTCCCATAATGTGACATACCAATATTTTAAGGAAAATGAACAGACACGCCTGTTGGATGAGATGACGGACCGGGTGATAGAAGCAAGCGCTATGCTTGACATTCCGCTGACGGTGTTTCATCCGATCGCTCCGCCGGGAATGGAAAAAGAACGAAAGGTCTGTCTGGAAAAGAACTGTGAATATTTCAAACGGAAGGCTGAGACAGCAATAAGATGGAACATGAAGATCGGGTTGGAGAATATGCTGTCAAACCGTTATTTTGACGGAACCAGCTATCATCGTTATTGTACAAATACGGAAGAACTGTTGGAACTCGCGGATAAAATCGGCATGCCTAATGTAGGCATCTGCTATGACATCGGTCATGGGCACTATATGAGCGGAACACCGGAAAAGGATATCTACGCTCTGCAGCCATATCTCTGGGCGCTGCATGTACATGACAATGACCGGTGGAACGATGAACATTTGCTTCCTTATCAGGGAACGGCCAATTGGGAAGCGGTCTGCAAAGCTCTGGCGGAGATCAGATATCAGGGTGATCTGACTCTGGAAATATCGAATGCGGTTTCGAGAATGCCGGAGGCTGTACAGAGAACAGCACTGAAGAGCGCCTGCGAGATTGCGGAATATCTGGTTTTACGCATAGAAGATCATAAAAACAAATGAAAAAGAGGAGGTGCAGGATGTTTACGCTGCAGGAATTAAAAACGACGGATAAGATTATTGTTGCCGGACACCGAGGCTATTCCGGAAGATTCCCTGAAAATTCACTTCTTGCGTTTCGGGAGGCAGCAGAAGCCGGATGCGATATGATTGAATTGGATGTGACACTTTCAAAAGACGGAGTACCGGTAATCTCTCATGATGACTGTCTGGAACGCGTCAGCGATGGAAGCGGGATGATCGCGGATCATACGTGTGAAGAACTGAAAGAATTTGATTTTGGTATCCGCCATGGAGAAGCGTTTCGGGGAATCCGGATTCCTACGTTTCGGGAGTCGCTGGAACTGTTCAGGAAATATCCAAGAGTATTGCTTGACATAGATTTTAAAATCAGTCCGCAGATTGGAAGAACATTAGAAACGGTACAGAAACTGATCCGCGAATTTCATATGCAAGACCGCTGTATTTACAACAGCTGTGATGGAGACATTGTTTCGCTTCTGGCCGGGCAGGGCCACATTGTAGTGGGAGCGCCACATTCCTTTGCAGAGAAGGTTCATTATTCGGAGGAAACATATCAGGATCTGTGGTGTGTGTGTATTCCTTTGGAAGAGCTGACCCCGGAGTCTGCACATAGCTATCTGGCAGAAGGAAAAGTAGTTGCGGCAGTAAGTCCAGATACTCCCAGGCAGGTTCGCTATGCGCTGCATTGCGGCGCGAGGCTTTTGATCGCAGATGATCCGCGCTGTGCGGTGGCGGCTGCAAATATATTGAATGGGGAGAATAAAAGTGCTGTGTGAGAACGCTTTTACAGAGATTGCGGAGGGATGGAGCCTATATGCGGTTATATTGAGGCTTCTATTTTCGCTTATCATAGGAATCGTTGTGGGGATCGACCGGGGACTGAAGCGGCGTGGGGCCGGAGTAAAGACTCATGTGATGGTATGTCTTGGCTCTGCGCTGGTCATGATCACAAGTGAATATATGTCAGTTCATTTTGAAGCAAGGGCAGACATGGCAAGGCTTGGTGCGCAGGTGATCAGCGGAGTTGGTTTTTTGGGAGTCGGCACGATACTTGTGACAGGAAAAAATCAAATTCGGGGTCTGACAACAGCGGCTGGGTTATGGGTCTGTGCGTGTATGGGGCTGGCGGCAGGCATAGGATTTGTGGAGGGTGCACTGATCACGCTGCTTTTTGTTATGGGGACGTTCTGTATACTTGCAAAATTAGATACGCTTGTTCAGCATTTTTCAAAGGTGTTCGAATTGTATTTAGAATTTGAGGCAAATAAGAATGTAAGCCGGTTTTTAGAAGAAATGCGTAGACAGGGAGTAAAAGTAGAATTGATAAATATTTCCAGGGAAAAGATACCGGAGAAAATCACGACAGCGATCGTCAGTGTAGAGGTCAAAAAACGAATGAAAGGTCATCCTGATCTGATTGATGAAATACAGAAATGGGATTTTGTAAAATATGTAGAAGAATTATAGGATGATCTGAGAGTGTATATTTTATTTATAATTGAATGGCCATGATGGGATACTGTTAAATATACTATGTGAGATTTTTTGCTTCAAATTGCATATGTTTTGCAACTTTTTGTTGATTTATTACCGAGATGTGTGTAAAATTGGTTGTAAAAGTGACACAAACACTTACATATCGAGATCAAGGGCATAAATATAAGGTTTCGTAAGTGCAAAATCCTGGATCCCAAGGGCACGCAAAAGCGTATGTCCCTGTGGGACGGACTTCGTCCGACAATAGAAAGAAGGAGATCATATGCATCGTGAAGAGATAGAGCAGTATGCTTTTTTATATTTATGCGGGGCCAGAGACAGAAGGCTGCTGTCAGGAAGGGAGAAAATGACCTTTGCTGATTTTGACAGACTGATTTATATTACGGCCTTTTTGGGACTGATCCATTATAATCTGAAAATGTGGAATCAATATTCTGTGCAGTTTCAAAACCAGTTAGAACGTCTCGATCTGTCATGTGAAACGAGGACTGCTCCGCTGCATTTGTCAGAATATGAAGAGGAGATATGCCGGCAGGAACGATGGCTCTCAGAATTTTGCAGCAGCGCTCCGAATCAGGAGATACAGGAGTACTTAAGAAAAGTAGTGGAAAGGTCAATATAGTAGTAATTGCCGTACACCTGAAATCGTGGTATGATTCTTTTATAGAAAATAATCGTATCTGTGAGTTTTTATCAGGCAGATACAAATAACCACTGATGGAGGTAGAAGGATGAAGGTATTACTGATTAACGGAAGCCCGCATGCAAAGGGAAGCACCTATACTGCTCTGCATGAGATGGAGCAGATTTTTGCCGGGGAAGGCATGGAGACGGAGATTCTGCACATCGGCAATCAGGACATCAGAGGCTGCGTTGCCTGCGGATTCTGCGGCGGACACGGCAGATGCGCCTTTAACGATGTAGTAAATGAAGCCGCGCAAAAGTTTGAAGCCTGCGACGGACTAGTAGTCGGAAGCCCGGTCTACTATGCGTCTGCCAATGCCACATTGGTTGCGTTTCTGGACCGTCTGTTTTACAGCACGCACTTTGACAAAACGATGAAGGTGGGAGCAGCCGTGGCATCTGCCAGAAGAGGCGGGCTGTCCGCGACCTTTGATGAACTGAATAAGTATTTTACGATCTGCGGAATGCCGGTGGCGTCCGGCCAGTATTGGAACAGCATTCATGGAAATAACGCGGACGAGGCCGCGCAGGACGCGGAGGGCCTGCAGATCATGCGGACGCTGGCAGTGAATATGGCATTTCTGATGAAGAGCATTGCCCTCGGAAAAGAACGGTACGGCCTTCCGGAGAAGGAACCGGTCTGCAGGACTAATTTTATCCGATAAAAAGAGAGCAGGAGGAACGATCATGAAACTGACTTTGAATGGTATAAAAGACAGACAGGATTGGGAACATGCCGGAATCGGGCTGCCGTCCTATGACGCCGGGGCACTTGCGGACAGAACCAGAACAGCCCCGGTATGGGTACATTTTGGTGTGGGAAATATTTTCAGGATCTTCATCGGCGGAATCGCGGATCAGCTGATCTCAGAAGGATTGATGGATCGGGGGATCATCGGTGCGGAGACCTTTGATTATGATGTGGTGGAGCAGATATACAGACCCTTTGATAACCTGATCCTGTCCATTACTCTTCACGGAGACGGCACAACGGACCGAAAGGTGCTGGGATCTGTGACAGAAGCGGTGAAAGCACAGTATTCCGATGCAGAACAGTGGAATCGGTTAAAAGAAATTTTCCGCGCTCCGGGACTGCAGATGATCTCATTTACGATCACGGAAAAGGGGTATGCGCTGACCAGAGCGGACGGAACCTATTTTGACTTTATAAAAGCAGACATTGAAAACGGGCCGGAGAAAGCGTCGAGCGCCATGGCTGTTGTAACGGCCATGCTGCTGGAGCGTTACCGCGGCGGCAAGTTCCCGCTTGCCCTGGTATCCATGGACAACTGCTCCCAGAACGGGCAGAAATTCCGAAATTCCGTATTGGAAATCGCAGGGGAATGGAAGAAACGCGGTTTTGTGGAGGATGGATTCCTCCATTATATTCAAGACGAAAGCCAGGTTTCTTTCCCGTGGACAATGATCGACAAGATCACGCCCCGGCCCAGCGAGAAGATCGCGAAGGAGCTGGAAGAGGCCGGAGTGGAAGCTATGCAGCCGGTGATCACGTCCGGAAAAACCTATATCGCACCCTTTGGCAATGCGGAGGGACCCCAGTATCTGGTGGTAGAGGACAGCTTTCCAAACGGCCGCCCGGCATTGGAGAAGGCAGGGGTATATATGACAGACCGGGATACAGTCAACAAATCCGAGAAAATGAAGGTGACGGCCTGCCTCAATCCCATCCATACCGCATTGGGGCCTTATGGATGCGTGCTGGGCTATGAACTGTTTTCCGATGAAATGAAAGATCCCGACATGCTGGAGCTGGCGCGCCGGGTCGGGTACGTGGAAGGCATGGAAGTGGTTCCGGATCCGGGCATCCTTTCCCCGAAGGCATTTCTGGACGAGGTGATCAACGAACGGTTTCCCAATCCTTACCTGGGTGATACCACCCAGAGACTTTCGGTGGATGTGTCTCAGGGAATCGGGATCCGCTTCGGAGAGACGATCAAATCCTATATGGCGAAGTTTGGGGACGCAGCACGCCTGAACGGTATTCCTGTTGCGATTGCCGGGTGGTTCCGTTATCTTCTTGCCATTGACGAGGAAGGCAGGCCATTTGAGCTGGCGCCGGATCCCATGGTGCCGGAATTGCAGGAGCAGATGGCGGGGATCGTATTCGGAGAGCCTAACAGTCTGACGGATCAGCTGCGGGCAATCCTGTCCAATGAAAATATCTTTGCCGTGGATCTGTATAAGGCCGGGATTGGGGAGAAAATCGAGGAAATATTCCGGGAAGAGATCGCCGGACCGGGAGCGGTCAGAAGAACGATAAAGAAATACCTGGGGTGCTGATAACATCTCCGCCAAAGAGGCTGTCGGTTCTGCTGTTTCCGACAGCCTTTTGATGACAGATCAGACATCAATGTATCAGCGGACAGTAGATAGAATCGGCAGCAGGTCGCCGGGCTTTTTAAATAATAATCCGCCGGATCTTCTGGCTGCTGTTGCCCCACACCGCAAGGGCAAAATCAACCCCGGCATGCTCTGCGCACATACTGTCATATTCGCTGTCACCGATATAAAGGAGCTGCCGTCTGCCGGCCCCGGACAATTCCATATATTTCAAAAGCGGGTCCGCATTTGGCTTATGCGCTTCCGTATCGTCAGCGCAAATGATCGTATGGAAATAATGACTGATGCCATAGGGATAAAAATCCTGTTCGTATTCCTCCTTCGTTTTGGACGTGACGATGCCCATATCATAATCCTGTCTCAGCAGATCTTTTAGCAATTCCGGGATTCCGTCAAAAACAGTTACAGTATCCGCATATCGGCATATCTGATGATTCCAGAGATCAAGCGTTGGGAGAATATCATGTATTCCCAGGATCCTCAGGGCATCTTCCCCGGTAATCCCAAGCGCAAACATCAATTCATCAAGAGATTTCTCTTTCCCTGTCAAACTCAATATGGTGTCCTGCAGAGAATGCAGCACCGCATATTCCGTATCGATCAGAGTATCGTTAATGTCAAAAACGATATGTTTGTATTTCATATTGCCGCCTTCCTGTGAGCACTCCAAGACAGCATGCGCACATATATGGCTGCCGTTGGAGGATTGCTTTTTACAGGTATCATTATTATAGTGCGTTATGGGGGAAAAATATCCGATTTCTGCCGCTATTTATCACGATCCTGCCAGCTTGGAGTGTACAGCAATGAAATCCTGTATCTGACCAGCAAAAAAACAGATTTTGAAGTTGAATTATCAACCTATCCAGAATATAATAATTTCTGTGAAAAATCATGGAATGATACAAAATATAAAGAAAAAGTAGGAAACTACAATGGAGAATCGGAAGAAAAAATTTGATCAGGATACTTTAGACAGAGGAAAACGCCGGAAGGAAGAAGCGGAAAAGCAGAAAGCCGAAGAAGCCCGCCGCCAGCAGCAGGAACGGAGAAGGGCGGAATTTTCGCTTCTCGGGGATTCCTGGGAGGAGGAATCCGAAAGCGCGGATGCAGAGCAGGACAATAAAAATATCGAAAGACTGGAACGCTATAAATATTTTAAGGGAACCCGGATCAAGCGTTCTATAAAGATCCCGCCGGAGGTCATGGCAAAGGGCGAAAAGCTGTATGCACAGGGGGATATCGAGATGAAAGAGATCCTGACCGGTTTTGACCAGTACAGCGAGGAAATCCGGGGACAGATCGACGCGGTGGGAAGGTCCGGCAATATGGAATTTCCTGTCAGGATCATTTTTTCACGTACCGCTGTGACCTATACGGAGTGCCGATGCCCTCAGTGCATACGGGAGTTTTATTCCTCCTGGGATATAGAGAAGACAAAATGCCCCTACAAGGCGGGGACGCTGAGGCTCCTGGAGGATTACCTGGATACCCACAGCTTTGGGGATGCCACGGACAGCTACGGAAAGGCGCTGCTGAAGCTTTATCAGGAAAAGCGGTCAAATCTTGCGGCCGCGGATACGGAGGAGAAAAAGGAAAGCCTTCGGTTAGTTCCCCGGCTGACCCGGAAGGAGGGAAAGCTGTCCGTAGCGTTTAAGATTGGCGAAAAGAAGCTGTTTATTGTAAAAAAGCTGGATGATTTCTGTGAAAATGTAAAAAATTCGGCAACCGCTACCTATGGGTCAAATACCCAGATCAACCATAATCTTGAGTATTTTACGGAATCCGGAAAGGGCTGGATCCGCTTCATCAACCGGATCGTGCGGGAGGAAGAGGAATTTCTGCAGCGCCTTCAGGAGTCCAACAGGTACGATTATTGCGGCAGCCGGAAAACTACGGTAGGAGGGGCGCTGAACCTGTTCGGATGGAGGCTGGATGAATTCTATAATCAGATGGCGGAGGAAGCCATTGAATTTGAAGATAAAGACGGATGGGAGAAAAGGAAGGAGATTCTGACCCGTGCGGAACGCAATCCCAGTGTTTTTATGCATATTTCCGAGGAAAAGGTGGGAGGCGGCAGGGCATTTCACGGAATCCGGGTGGACGGCAGCCTGCCGGAGCTGTATATGGGGATCGATACGGGATATTATATCGGCGACGGACAGCTCTGCCGGGTGGAAAAGGATTTCCAAGAAAAGATCGAACCTCTGTCCCGCCTGACGAATGATGAAGGATTTTCCTTCCATGTGGGAAGGAACCATATGGCGGAATTTTACTACAGGATTCTGCCCCAGCTGGAGGAAATTGTGAATATCGAGGAGACGGAACCGGAAAAATTCCGCTCCTACCTTCCGCCGGAGGTGCGCTTTGTCTTTTATCTGGATGCCGCGGATCAGAATGTGACCTGTCAGGTCAGCGCAAAATACGGCGGCAGGGAATTTTCGGCGCTGGATGTTCTGAGTAAGCAGGATCACGGCGGGATCGAGGCGCTCCGGGACGGGGCCAGGGAGGAGGAGATCCTGTTCCATGTCATGCAGTGGTTTCCGCGGATCGACTGGGAGCAGGAAGCGCTGCACTGCGGCGGCGACGAGGAGCTGGTCTATCAGGTCATGGAGAGCGGCACGGAGAAGCTGATGGAACTGGGCGAGGTGCGCTGCACCAAGAGCTTCCTGAATAATCATGTAGTACGCCGTATGAAGGTATCCGTGGGAGTTTCCGTATCATCCGGACTTTTGGACCTGAACATTACGACCGACGATATCCCCCAGGCCGAGCTGCTGGATATCCTGGCAAGCTACCGGGCAAAGAAAAAATATTACCGTCTCAAGGACGGCTCCTTCATGAATCTGGACGATTCCTCCCTGCAGATGCTGACGGAGATGATGGACGCCATGCACCTCAAGCCGAAGGAATTTGTGAAGGGAAAAATGCATCTGCCCATGTACCGCACCCTTTATCTGGATAAGATGCTGGAGGAAAACGACAGCGTGTACAGCAAGAGGGACAGCCATTTCCGAAAGGTGGTCAAGGGCTTTAAGACGGTGAAGGACGCGGATTTTGAAGAACCGGAAAGCCTGTCCAGGATCATGCGTAATTACCAGAAAAACGGGTTTAAATGGCTTCGGACACTGGAAGCATGGCAGTTCGGCGGGATCCTGGCAGACGATATGGGGCTGGGCAAGACCCTGCAGGTGATCGCGGTGCTGCTTGCGGCAAAGCAGGAGGGAACAGAAGGCACCTCCCTGGTGGTGGCGCCGGCCTCTCTGATCTTCAATTGGGGAGAGGAATTTGAGCGGTTCGCTCCGGAATTGAAGGTTTCTCTGATCACCGGAAATCAGGAGGAACGCCAGAATATCATTGCTTCCTGGCAGGAGGCGGATGTGCTCGTCACATCCTACGACCTTTTGAAACGGGATATCCTGTTCTATGAGGATAAGCAGTTCCTGTACCAGATCATAGACGAGGCACAGTATATCAAGAATCATACCACAGCCGCGGCAAAGGCTGTGAAGGTGATCCGCAGTCAGATCCGCTATGCACTGACCGGAACCCCGATCGAGAACCGTCTGAGCGAATTGTGGAGCATTTTTGACTATCTGATGCCCGGCTTCTTGTATGGCTACGATGTATTTAAGCGGGAGTTGGAAAGCCCGATCGTGAAGAGCAGCGACGAGTCCGCCATGGCCCGGCTGCAGAAAATGGTGGGTCCCTTCATCCTGCGGAGGCTGAAAGGGGACGTCCTGAAGGATCTGCCGGAGAAGCTGGAGGAGCACCGTTACATCCGGTTCGGAAGTACGCAGCAGAAGCTCTATGACGGCCAGGTGCTTCATATGAAGGAAACACTGGCACAGCAGAATGAGGCGGAGTTCAATAAGAACAAGCTGCTGATCCTGGCGGAGCTGACAAGACTGCGGCAGATCTGCTGCGATCCGTCCCTGTGCTTTGAAAACTACAAGGGTGAGGCGGCCAAGCTGGAGGCCTGTCTGCAGCTTATCCAGAGCGCCATCGACGGCGGACACCGGATGCTGGTATTTTCCCAGTTTACGTCCATGCTGGAAATCCTGCAGGAAAAGCTGTCCGGGCTGGGGATCGCCTACTATACGATCACGGGAAACACCTCCAAGGAAAAGCGGCTCCAGATGGTCAAGGAATTTAACGAGGGGGAGGTTCCGGTATTTTTGATTTCCTTAAAGGCCGGAGGCGTGGGACTGAACCTGACCGGGGCGGATGTGGTCATTCATTATGATCCCTGGTGGAACCTGGCGGTGCAGAACCAGGCGACGGACCGTGCCCACCGGATTGGACAGACCAAAAAGGTGACGGTCTACAAGCTGATCGCGAAGGGCACTATCGAGGAAAAGATCCAGAAGCTCCAGGAGAAGAAGAAAGACCTGGCAGAGCAGGTGATCGGCGGCGAAGCGGCACAGCTCGGTAGCCTGAGCAGAGAAGAGATCATGGAGCTGCTGGGCATATGATAAAGGCTGGCCTGTTATCCGGCCAGCCATGATGTGATCGTATCAATTATATTTTTTTCGCAAGCATCTCCGGATTGGAAGCATAGGCCAGCGCAGTGTCCCTGCTGATCGTTCCGTTTTTGCACAGCTTCTGCAGGCTGCTGTCCATGGAGATCATGTCGTCCTTCGCGGAGGAGTAAATGATCCCGTCAATCTGATGCACCTTGTTATCCCGGATCATATTCCGGATCGCAGGCGTCACGGTCATGATCTCAAATGCGGGAACGACTTGTCCGTCCACGGTGGGGACAAGCTGCTGGGAGACAACGGCGTTGAGCACGGTAGAAAGCTGAATGGCGATCTGCCGCTGCTGATTTGCCGGAAATACGTCGATGATCCGGTCGATGGTGTTGGCCGCCCCGATGGTATGCAGGGTGGACAAAAGCAGGTGTCCGGTCTCGGCCGCGGTCATGGCCACATTGATGGTCTCATAGTCGCGCATCTCCCCAAGCAGGATCACATCCGGACTCTGCCGGAGCGCCGCGCGCAGGGCAACCACATAATTTTCCGTATCCACATTGATCTCCCGCTGGCTGACGATGCTCCGTCCGTGACGGTGCAGGTATTCCAGGGGATCCTCCAGGGTAATGATGTGGGCATCCCGGTTTCGGTTGATGCTGTCGATGATGCAGGCAAGGGTCGTGGATTTTCCGCTTCCCGCAGGGCCGGTGACCAGGACCATGCCGCTTCCGCTGTTGCCGTATTGGATGATGTTCTCCGGGATCCCCAGCTCATCCGGATCGGGCAGCTGGAATGTGATGACCCGGATCACTGCGGACAGCGCGCCCCTCTGCTTATAGGCGCAGACCCGAAAACGGGAGACGCCTGTCAGGGCAAACGCAAAATCATCATCTCCATTTTTTTCTAAGACATGGATATCCCGATGGTCGGCAAGCTCATAGATCTCTTTCAGGAGAATTTCCGTATCCGAGGGCAGAAGCTTCTCCTCATTGACCTGGTGGATCACTCCGTTTTTACGAACCGAAACAGGCAGTCCGGCCACAATAAATACATCGGATGCATTTTCGGATACGGCCTGTTCCAGGATTGTCTGAATGTTCATCTTATTTTGATTCCTCCCCAATTTATATCCTTATTCTCACATGCCGCATCTTAACCAGATGTGACATGAATCGTCTTATTTGTGTTATTCGGGCATGGGCATGAGCTGCAGCGGCTGACTGCCCTCCCGGGTTCCCGTATTGATCAGCTGCCATTTTTCAATCTTATAATAGCCGGTATCGCTGCCCGGAGTCAATACAAGCCCAACTTCCAGCGCCTGCTTTTCGCTGACAGGGATCTGATAGGAGAGTGAGGCATCCTCAGGATCATACATGATCTCAAGTCCGACCGCGTCAAATTCCGCTCCGTTGATCTGGGTAAAGTCCAGATCCTTCGTCCAGTTCCCGGAGCCGTCCGAGCTGTCTGCCGCTTTCACCAGGATGGCATCGACCTGTGCCAGCGCATCCTCAGCCACGTTGCATGCCTGGTAATAGTCTGTTCTGCGCTGGGCCGCACGGCTGCTGAAGGAATAATCGCTCCGTGCGCTGGACAGGGACAGGGTAGCAAACGTGACGAGACAAAGTACAAGGAAGATCACCAGCAGCAGGGAAGAACCGATATTCACAAAAGGAGCCTGTTTTTTATCTCTTTGCATGGTCAGCCCTCCTCTGCAGATAATGCTTTACAGTCAGCTCATAGATCGGATCCTCTTTTTCTGCCTCACCGATCGTCATTCCGGCAGTCAGCATATCTCCCTGCTCCCACAATACCGCCTGGAGTACATAGGCTTTGTCCTTTTCCGCGCAGGGAATAAAATCTTCATCATAAAAAATCAGTGCAGATACGGAAGGCACATCCCCGTTTTCTTCGGAGTCGGTAAGAGAAGCATCCGGATAGATCCCGGTGATCACCTCTACGGCGTCCGCAATCCCGCCGGAAGTATTTACGATCTCCGCGATTCCGGAGCACTCGTTGACTGCATGATTCAGCCGCTGGGCATCCCGGCTCAGGATATGTGATTTCACAAAAAACTGCACGCAGACAGCACTTGCAAGTGAGAAAAATAAAATGGCAAGTATCAGCTCCAAGAGAAATAAACTGGATGATTTTGCCCGATTTCTGTGCTTCATGTCATAACTCCCTCTGTGATTTAGTGCACTGGAAGCATCCCTGCGCTGAGAATGCTTTTAAATTGTCCGGGAACTATCTGGAAATGTACACTCGAAAAAATATCCTGCGCAGTCTGCACAAGCTATTTTCCGACAGTTCCTTAGCGGCTCCGTATCCCTGCGGTCATGCTGTCCCGGTTCCCGTCCGCATCCGTACAGGTGAAGCGGAATAAGCCGTCCCTCACAGCCTCCATGGAAAAATCATCCACGGCAAGGATGGTTTTTCCGCTTTTTGCAGGGGCTTCCACTCCATCCTTGATAAATAACTCTTTCAGTTCATTTTCGTATACATAGATGTAGGTCTGATATGTATCCTCCCCCCGGGTCTGTCTCAGGATCAGCGCGTCGCATCCGTCAAAGGTGCCGAGAGCCACATCGCTGCCGGCATCATTTTGATGGATCTTCTCACAGATATAGGCCAGGGAGGTCCGGGCCGTATAATTGAGAGAGGAATGCTCGGTGGTGGAGCGGTAGATTCCGGTAGCCAGCAGGATCACGGTCATAGCAGATACTGCGAATACAAAAAATAATGCCACGGGAAACAAAAAATCAATCATATGATTCTGCTGGGTTCGAAAACGCATCACTTTTCTCCTTTCTCAATGATCGTGATATCCGGCAGGATATTGGCGCCGATCACCTGGTAATCCACAAAGAAACGGTCTTCATCATAGGTCAGGCCGTAATGCTCCTTCAGATAATCCAGACTTTCCGGATAAGAGCCCTCGACCGCATAGCAATAAGTAATATTCCGGATCAGGGCATTTTCCAGACTTTCCTTCTGCCGCTTCTGGGTGCTCGAGGACAGGGATTCGATCCCCTGGTAGAAGACCCCGGTGACCAGCGTAAACGCACAGACAGAAAGGACGATTTTCCGATATGTATGCGGTGCTTTCCAATATTGAAAACGAGCCATTTTCTTCCTCCTATGAAAATCCGCTTACAGGCTGGACATGATGCCCATCAGCGGCAACATAACAGACAGCAGGATCACGCCTACGATCAGGGATAATGCAATCACAAGCGTGGGCTCTAATACTGCAAGGGCCGTATTCATCCGATTGTCGATCTCATCCTGATACAGTCCGGCGATCCGGTCCATCACCTGATCCATGGAGCCTGTCCTGGAACCGATGGAAGCCATGCGGGCATAGATTCCGGTGAACATGCCGGTCTCGTGCAGGGCTTCGGACAGATCCTGACCTTCGTCCATCTTTTTTCTGCAGCTTTCCAGCTTTTCCTGATACAGCGGATCGTCATTCAGGGCGCTGACCAGTTCCATACTCCGTTCCGGATTCAGCCCGCTGCTCAGTGTGAGAGCCATTCCGCTGGCAAAACGGCAGGCTGCGATCTCCTCATAGATCGGACGGATAAAGGCCAGATGATATCCAAGGCTTCGGGTGAAAGCATGTCCGCTTCTGGTGCGGGTACAGTAAAGGATCAGCAGCACCACTGCCACCAGCAGTCCGGTCAGGGCAATAGAATAACGGTTGATGGCATTGCCGAGATCCATCAGCATCCGGGAAAATCCGGTCATCTCCGTGCCTAACTGGACAAACACCTGATTGAAGATCGGCATGACCTTTACGAGAAGTACAATAATGACCGCGATCATCATGCCTGCCATGATCAGCGGATATGTAACGGCGCTTTTGATGCTTTTTCCGATGGCATCCTCCCGGTCGTAATGGCTGCTCAGGGCTTCCATGACCTCATCCAGCGTGCCAGTCTCTTCCCCGATCTCGACCATATGAAGCATATAGGAGGGAAACAGCCCGGTATCAGACAGGGAATCATACAGGCTTCCGGTCTCCTGCATCTTCTCCAGGATCTGCTCCAAAATCTGCCGTTCCTCCCCTTCCGGGGCATCCTCGACCATGATCGTGATCCCTTCTATCGAAGAAATGCCGGATTTCAGGACCAGGGCAATCTGCCCGCAGAAAGCCGAAATCTCCATATTTGAAAAAGGTTTTGCATGTATTTCTTTATTCTCCATAACCGCCCTCCGTTTTCCTCTCAAAATAACACAAAAATTCAATAAGAATATTTAACGACATAATTGCTGCCGTCGCCGATATATTTTTCCACAGACTTCTTATTGTTTGACGCGCCCAGCGTCGGATCCATCAGTGTCCAGTTCGTACCGTCGAATTCGATGATGTTGTCCACCCAGCCGGCTTCCTTCAGATAGACACTGATCCATGCATGATAGGCTTCGCCGGAATAGCCGATCTCCAGTCTGGTGGGGATTCCCTGGGAGCGGAGCATGGCTGTCATCAAAGACGCATAATCAAAGCAGATGCCCTTCCCGGTGGACATGGTCTCGTCGATATTCGGAAGATAGTTGGGCTGGACATTCTCTGCCTTTTCCTTATCGTAGGTTACATTTTCTATAATGTAATGATATACATTCTCCACATAGGACAGGTCATCCGATGATTTTTCCGATAATTGAATACCGTATTGGACGGCCTGAGATTCCTGGGTATACCATGCGTATTGGTTGGGATACAAAAACGGTTTGAACTCATCATTTAAA
The DNA here is from genome assembly GCA_910575475.1 of Lachnospiraceae bacterium. Classification (GTDB taxonomy): domain Bacteria; phylum Bacillota; class Clostridia; order Lachnospirales; family Lachnospiraceae; genus Schaedlerella. Next base: position 85,591 of record CAJTGD010000026.1, read on the forward strand.
GCAACCTCAATATCCTGTGAAAATGCCAACGCATACATATCATCATAGGCATGCTCCAGTATCTCCATATGATAGGAGCCGCTGCCGCCTGTCAGGGGAAAGGTCTCATACTGGCCGATTGCCAGCGCATAAATGTAAAAGGTTCCTCCCGGTATGGTGATCCGGAGACGTACCTGTTCCGAGGCACCGGCATAACGTACCATCACATAGCCCTCGTTGGTATTGGAAGCATCAATGGAAATGGTGTCGCTTCCATATACAACGGCTCCTGAAGCCTGTGGCAGCAGGGATTGCTTCACCGTTTGCCGTACTGCCTCCGGTTCAGACTTTTGATTTGAACCGGAAGAACTCCGACTCTGGCCGGATTCCCTGGAATCCTTGCCGCATCCTGTTAAAAAAAAGGCCGCTCCAAAAATGAAAAAAAGCATATACCAGAAAAATATCTTTCTATTCATTTTCTACAGCCTCCTTTTCCTATTCTATATTTTATAAATTCCATGAATCTCATTCATTCGAGATTGCGTGACGCAATCATCCATACCCATTTTGCCACAGATACATCAATTAATCAAGCTGTTTTTCAGGTAACAATATTGCGGATATAACAGGAGCAGGTGAAACACATATAATAGGTAGAGAAAGAAATAAAAGCGGCGGAAGAGAAAAAAATGTAAAAAAATGTAAAAAAACTATTGACATCTGATAAGGCAAGTGATATTATATGCAAGCTGACTCGTGAGAGACAGCCAAGGAAAAGGAGTTCGAAAGAAACTTCAAAAAAAATAAAAAAAGTTCTTGACAAGCGAAAAGCGATGTGATAATATATATGAGCTGTCGCTTGACAGAGAAAAAAGACGAACCTTGATAATTAAACAATAGACAACGATCCTTGAAAATTTCTTAAAAGAGAGAAATTCAAAGAACGAGCATTAAGAAGATTTTTGATGCGCCTCTGCTTCGGAAGAAGCGGAAAACAGTAAAAAAGGATGGATCAGCCAGAGAGTTGGTCCTGAGGGAAAGAACTTATAACGAGAGTTTGATCCTGGCTCAGGATGAACGCTGGCGGCGTGCTTAACACATGCAAGTCGAGCGAAGCACTTTTTTAGAACTCTTCGGAGGGAAGAGAGGGTGACTTAGCGGCGGACGGGTGAGTAACGCGTGGGCAACCTGCCTTACACAGGGGGATAACAATTAGAAATGATTGCTAATACCGCATAAGACCCCAGTACCGCATGGTACAGGGGTAAAAACTGAGGTGGTGTAAGATGGGCCCGCGTCTGATTAGGTAGTTGGTGGGGTAGAAGCCTACCAAGCCGACGATCAGTAGCCGACCTGAGA
>CAJTGD010000027.1 GCA_910575475.1 Lachnospiraceae bacterium
AGAAATAAAAAATATTCTATCTACATAGTATCACATCATAGATAAATTGCAAGATAAAAATGGAAGAAAATCCCATAAATAAAGGGCTTTATGCTGTTATCAGATTGTCTTGAGGGCGTGTAGAGGGAATTATGTAGCGGGAACTACGGATAATTGGAGAAAAAAACGTTTATGTAGGAAAAAATTCTCCGAACCAACACATGATAATTTCAGGCACTAGCGGAGCGGGAAAATCTATTAGAATCGTTGAAATTGAGCGCAACATAATTAGGGAGGGGGGAACGGTTATCGCATTTGATATAAATGGAACACATGAAAAAGTTGAGGGGGAAATTTATAATTATATTTCTGCACAGCGGGATGGATTAAATGTTAAATTGCTAGATACATCGTTGGTTCAAAATGGACAGGAAACAATGACAAATTTGCTGGAATATGTCATGACGATTTTATGCCCGAGACAGCTACGGGGAGCCGTACAGCAGAACGCTGTACGTGAAGCACTGAAATTTGCCATTCGAAATCAAAAAAATTTTTCAACGGAAATGGAAGCCATTGCAGAGGGGTTAAATGTTCAAGATTCAACAGAGGCGAAGGGGGCGTATCGACATCTTTGCGATATTCTAGAAGGTAATATTTTCAGGTGCAGCGAAAAACAGATAATTGAGAGGCGTTTAAACATTATTTCGCTGAAGGGTATTAATCCAAAAACCCAGAAACGGATTATAGAGATTTTTCTCGGAGTGTATTGGAAAATGTTGCGAACGAACGAAAATAATTTGAAAAAGTGTACACTCGTCATCGATGAATTCCAAAATTTAGCGTTCGAAACGAACACAGTTTTGTTTCAGATGCTCACAGAAGCACGGAAATACAAATTGCAATTGATTTTGGCAACACAGACTTTAACTGTGTTCTCAAAAAAGCAGCTGGCAGTCATCAATCAGGCCGCCGTAAAGTTGTTTTTCCAGCCAAATGTGGTTGATATTCGCCAAATTGCGGATTTTATTGAGCCGGGAAAGAAAGAGAACTGGTTTGCGAAATTACGGGATTTGAAAATCGGACAGGCCATTACAGTAGGTGAACTGGAAATAAATGGTCACCCGAAAAGCCAGCCGATTGTAACCTATTCAGATTATCAATCAAAAAAAGCAGCGCAACCACCGAACTTACCTCATAACATCGGGGGTTGACAATGAATTTTTAAGAATCTAACGAAGGAGGGAATGGTAGATGGAAAAGGGACTTGAGCTTGGAATCTGGATTCACATTCACCTTCCAAATTTGTGAATTTACAATTAAAAAGTGGTTTGCGGGCATAGTATATAAAAAACGGGAGTCCCGGGTCACTATGCCAGCAGATTATATGGAAGAAAACAAAAGAATACACAGGAAAGGAGAGGACAAAATGAATAAATCATCCAAGAAGCAGTTAACGGTTGCACAAGTGCATTACGGTACCAAAAAACTGACAGACTGTATGGCATCGGTTATCAAAGTACATAAAATCAGCTAAACAAACGAATCGGATAACGGGAAGCACTGCTATTAGCGCTTCCCGTGCTTTATCCCACCAAAATGCAGAAAAGCCGCTGGCAATGGTTTTCTGCCCTGCATCAAATGAATGGAGAATCAGGATTTATGACAGAAAAAAACAGAGTAGCGCTGTATCTTCGATTATCAAAAGAGGATCAGGATAAGCTGCAAAAAGGAGACGACAGTGCCAGCATCCAGAATCAGAGGCTCCTGTTGACGGATTACGCCTTGGAACGTGATTATGAGATCGTAGAAGTATACTCTGATGATGATGAAAGCGGACTTTTTGATACCCGTCCGGATTTTGAGCGGATGCTGCGTGATGCAAAGCTTGGAAAATTTAATATTATTCTTGCAAAGTCACAGTCAAGGTTTTCACGCAACATGGAGCATATAGAGAAATATCTCCATCATGATTTTGTGAATCTTGGGATCCGGTTTATCGGAGTAGTTGATGGAGCAGATACGGCAAATTATGGGAACAAGAAATCGCGCCAGATCAATGGCCTTGTGAACGAATGGTATTGTGAGGACTTGTCCAATAATATCCGGAGTGCATTTAAGGCGAAAATGAAGGCCGGACAATTTTTAGGTTCCTCATGCCCGTATGGTTATGTAAAAGACCCAAAAGACCACAATCATCTGATTATTGATGATTATGCGGCAAGCATAGTGCGGAGGATATACTATTTATATCTGCAGGGAAATGGAAAGGCAAAGATTGGGAGGATTCTTACGGAAGACGGAATTTTGATTCCCAGCCGTTATAAAAGGGAGGTTCTCGGCATCCGGTATCATAATTCTCACGAGTTGGAGACAACCAAAAACTGGTCGTATCAGACGGTACACACCATTTTGAATAATGAAGTCTATCTGGGGCATGTGGTACAAAATAAGCACAGCAACCTGTCTTACAAAGATAAGAAACATGTTCTGCAGCCAAAGGAAAAGTGGATCAAGGTAGAAAACCAGCATGATCCGATCATAGATGCCGAGACCTTTCGTCAGGTTCAGGAGAGACAGAAAATCCGCACGAAAGCAGTAAACAATGAACAAAGGGACAATTCCATATTTTCTGGAATCCTTGTATGTGCGGACTGTAAACATACGATGGTACGGATGTATGAACGCCGGGGAAAACATGAATTTATCGGATTCTGTTGCAAAACATATAAGACACAGGGAAAAAAGGCCTGTACAAGCCATGCAATCAACTATGAACAGTTAAAAAACGTTGTGCTGGAAGCGATAAAAAAGGAAGCAAGACAGATACTCACTCCCGAGGACATCAATGGATTCAATGGCGTGGAATATGCCAGCAATCTGAAAGCGGACTATATGGTACAGATCCTGCAGATAGAAAAAGAGATGGAGCAGAAATTAAAGTATAAAAAGTTGACATACCAGAATTATATGGATGAGGTCATTTCCAAAGCAGAGTATCTTTCCTATATAAAGGAGTATGATGCGGACATTTCCGAACTGCAAAGTAAGCTGGATCATGTGAATACGCAGATCGAGGAACAGTCAGACTTGGAATCCGAATATCATAAATGGGAAGAGAGTTTTAAAAATTATATCAATATAGATGAACTGACCAGAGATGTGGTTCTGGAATTGATTGAGAAGATCGAGGTGAACGATGACGGCTCCATCAGCATATTCTATAAGTTCCAGAATCCATATGTGGAAATCTGTCATGCTGATGAGTAATAACTTGAATTTTCTATGATTTACAAGTATACTAAAAATATAGAAGGAAGGATGAAAATATGGCTAAAAAAACACAGCGGTTAAAACCAGATATCATATTGAAAAATTACTGGCGTAATAATGAACGGTTTGCGGATCTCTTTAATGCGGCCTTATTTGAAGGAAAGCAGGTGATCCGCCCGGAAGAATTAGAAGATGCAGACACAGAGGAGTCATCCATATTAGAAAATAAAGAGTATGCAGAGAGCCTTCAGGCATCCCGTGATAATCTGAAAATCAGCAAGAAATCTACGGTTCACGGCATAGAATTTGTATTGCTTGGAAATGAGTCGCAAAAGCATATCCATTATGCGATGCCAATGCGTATTATGGGCTACGATTATGGTACATACAAAAAACAGTATGACAGTAATGCTCAAAAATATACGAAGAGGGAAGGGCTGGAAGAAGACGAATATCTTTCAAAAATGAAAAGCACAGATAAATTTGTACCTGTCATTACTGTAGTGGTCTACTATGGGGACAAACCATGGAATGGTGCAACAACTCTTCATCAGATGCTGAATATACCAGAGGAAATGAAAAATTGTGTAAATGATTATAAAATACCATTGATAGAGGCACGAAAAAATAATCTGGTATTGCATAATGCGAATAACAGGGATCTGTTTAATCTGTTGGAAATTATTTTAGATAAAAGCATACCAAAGAATGAAGCAAAGAAAAAAGCCATACAATACAGTGAGGAACACAAGACGGATAAATCTGTCGTTATGACGATTGCCGGAGCAACGAACAGCAGGATTGACTACAATGCTTTTGAAAAAGGAGAGGTGAGTATGTGTACTTTATTCGATGAGATTGCAAAAGAAAGTGAAGCACGTGGTGAAGCACGGGGTGAAGCACGGGGCGAGGTACGTGGTGAAGCACGAGGCATCATTGAAACAGGATATGATTATAAAATACCTGAAAATGATATTTTAGAGAGGCTCCAGAATAAGTTGAGTATACCTGTGGAACAGGCGAAAGAATTTCTCACGATGTACAGGAAAGGGACTATATGATAGTCTCTTTTTTTGTCTACTATTTTTAAACGACGCCTGTGTGGCCATGTCGGAATACATCGCCGGCAGCGAGGAAGAGTTTGTCCGGCAGATGAATGAACGGGCCAAGGGGCTGGGCATGAAAAATACCCAGTTTGTCAACTGCAACGGCCTGGATACGGACGGACATGTGACCACCGCACGGGATATCGCCCTGATGTCCCGGGAGCTGATCACAAAATATCCCCAGATCCACGATTACTGCATGATCTGGATGGAAAATATCACCCATACCACCAGGAAGGGGAGCAGTGAATTTGGCCTCGCCAATACCAATAAGCTGGTCCGCCAGTATGAATACACGACCGGTCTGAAAACAGGATCCACCGGACTGGCAAAATTCTGTGTTTCTGCCACCGCGAAGAAAGGGGATGTGGAACTGATCGCTGTCATCATGGCGGCGGAGGATTCCAAGACCAGATTTAAAGACGCTACCGCGCTTCTGAATCATGGATTTGGGAAATGTCAGATCTACAGGGATGAAGACCTGAAGCCTTTGGGAGAAGTCGCGGTGGCAGGGGGAGCGGAGGATACCGTGCCCTGTGAATATGGAGGGACCTTTACCTGGCTGGATACGGAAGGGGCGGATTTATCGGCCATCACCAAAGAATATAAAATGGAAGAATCCGTGCAGGCGCCTGTGAAAAAAGGAGACCGCGCGGGCTGTGTTTCTTATATCCTGAATGGGAAAGAGATCGGCAGTATTGACATCCTGGTGAGCGGGAATGTGGAAAAAGCGGGATTTCTCGATTATTTGATTAAAATGATGGGGCAGTTCCGGGCATAGGAGAGTAAATATGTTCCAAAAAAGCAGAGCACACTCTGTAAATAAAGGAGCACGCTCTGCTTTTTGAAGTGAAAAACAGGAAAAATAAAAGGGTTCTTTACTTTATGGGGAAAAAATGGTAGGATATAGTAGTTGATTCGCACGTTGCTGTTTACAGCCTGATTGTGGACTGAATACGTGAGAAGACATGAATTGGGATTATATTATGGGAAAAGTACGATAAAGTATGCGTGTATACAATCTGTGCAGGATAAATAAAAAGGAACGTTCGGAACGGTAGATTACACGCCTGTCTGCTGTGCGGACGATCTGTTGTCTACATAGCTAATGTCTGAGAATGATGGGGTTCTGCCCGATATCAGCAGGAATAATTACGACAAAATTACAAAGATACGGAGGAAAATGAAGATGAATTACGGCCCTTTGATCGATCATACGATACTGGCTCCCCAGGCAACAAAGGAACAGGTGGAGCAGTTATGTAAAGAAGCGATGCAGTACGGCTTCCATTCGGTCTGTGTAAATTCCAGCTTTGTTTATTATTGTGCCCGGCTTTTGAAGGACAGTGATGTGGCGGTATGCACGGTGATCGGATTTCCGCTGGGCGCCATGTCTACGGCCGGTAAGGCGGCGGAGGCAGAGCAGGCGATCCGGGATGGCGCCGGGGAACTGGATATGGTGATCCATATCGGAATGATCAAAAGCGGAGATTGGGAATATGTAAAGCAGGACATTTCTTCGGTTGTGGAAACGGCAAAGGGCAGGGCGAAGGTCAAAGTGATCCTGGAGACCTGTCTGCTTACAGACGAAGAGAAAATCAAAGCCTGCCGGATCTGCAGAGAATGCGGAGCTGATTTTGTGAAAACGTCCACTGGATTTTCCAAGGGCGGGGCAACGGCGGAGGATGTGGCCCTGATGCGCAGGAACGTAGGGCCCGACATGGGAGTGAAGGCCTCCGGCGGGATCCGTACTCTGGAGGATGCCAGAGCCATGGTGGAAGCCGGTGCCACCAGACTGGGTACAAGCTCCGGCGCGGCCATCGTGCAGGGGCAGGAATAAACAGAATCAAAGGCCGGAACAATACAGTAAAAAGGCCAATCGCACGATTGGCTGTAAGGAATCAGCTGCTGTGAGCACCCAGCCAGAATACAGCAGTAACAAAAAATGAGGAATCTGTATGAAATGGTGGAAAAAAATAGCCATGTCAGGTGCCGGACTTTTTTTCCTGGTGTTGGGAGAGGGCACGAGGGAATGCCGCAGCTTTCGGATGACACATTACCATCCGGAGCGTTCCGGTCAGCAGCCAGATGGACACTCCAGAAACAGGATCGTATTTTTGAGCGACCTGCATAACCGGGTATACGGCAGCCAAAATGACATTTTGCTGGAAAAGATCCGCGAAGCCAGGCCGGGGCTGATCCTGATCGGCGGGGATATGCTGATCGGGAAAAAGAATGCTTCGCCGGAGCAGGCTCTGGATTTTATCCGCCGGCTTCCGGAGATTGCTCCGGTATATTATGCCCTGGGCAATCATGAGCAGCGGCTGAAAAGCCAGGTGGAAAAGTACGGGGATGTGATGTATTATTATAGGAAGAAACTGACAGCGGCAGGGATCCATTTTCTGGAAAATGAATCTGCCGATGTTTCGCTGTCCGGAAGAGAGCTCAGGATCACCGGTCTGGCGCTTCCGCTGGATACTTATACCCATAAGGCATCCACAGGCGTATGTTCCTGCGAAAGGGGCGGATTTCGTCCGGCAGGAGATACCCGAAAGGCATCCGTGACAGGAAGGGATATCAGAAAACTGGCCGGACCGGCAGACAAAAGCCGGTATCAGATCCTTCTGGCCCACAATCCGGCCTATGTCCCGGCTTATAAGGAGTGGGGCGCCGATCTGGTGCTGTGCGGGCATCTGCACGGAGGCGTCCTGCGGATTCCGGGCTGGCGCGGGGTTGTGACCCCCCAGGCAGCTTTGTTTCCGAAATATTCGGGGGAGATGACGGTAGAGGACAATACGACGGTGGTGGTCAGCAAAGGACTGGGGACTCATACCGTCAATCTGCGCGTGTTCAATCCGGCGGAGGTCGTGGTGATCCATATATGATTCGACCATCAAAAGTCCATTTTCATTGAAATACAACCGCACGGGTGAAAAGAACTGTTTGCGTCGGAAACGACAAAGGCGCAAGTTATAGATAAAAGGGGAGATTTACATGGGGATACCTGTAAAACTGGAAGTATTTGAAGGTCCTTTGGACCTGCTCCTGCATTTGATCGATAAGAACAAAATAGACATCTACGATATACCGATCGTGGAGATCACGAACCAGTATATGGACTACATCCGGCAGATGCAGCGCGCGGACCTGAATGTGATGAGTGAATTTCTTGTCATGGCGGCTACGCTTCTGGATATCAAATGCCGCATGCTCCTTCCGAAGGAAGTCAATGAGGAAGGGGAGGAGGAAGACCCCAGGCAGGAACTGGTGGAACAGCTCCTTCAATATAAGATGTACAAGTATATCGCATTTGAACTGAAGGACAGGCAGCTTGACGCGGATCTGGTATTGTTCCGGAAGTCCACGATTCCGGAAGAGGTCCGGGAGTACGAAGAACCGGTTGACCTGGATGCGCTGCTGGCAGATGTGACGGTTTCCCGGCTCGGCAGGATCTTCCGGGATGTCATGAAACGGCAGAATAACAAGATCGATCCGGTCCGAAGCAAATTCGGCAGGATCGAAAAGGAGGAAGTGCCCCTTCCGTCCAAGATCGCATTTGTGGAGGGCTATGCGAAACACCACCGGAAGTTCAGCTTCCGGCAGCTTCTGGAAGGGCAGAAGAGCACCATGCATCTGGTCGTGACATTTCTTGCGATCCTGGAATTGATGAAGACCGGGGCGATCCGGGCAATCCAGGAAAATACATTTGGAGAGATCCTGATCGAATCCACGTTATAAAAAAGAATTGCCGGCGTATCTGCTAAAGAATCAGCAGAAAATGTATTCACGGCAGATTCTAAGGCTACAGAACGGATATCAGAAGGCAAAGGCGGGTGGGCTGATGGCGGAAGGCAGAAAGGAACAATTGAAGCCGATGGAAATAAAAAAGATGCAGGGGATCATTGAGGCGATTCTGTTTACGATGGGCGATTCTGTGGAATTGAGCAGGATCGCGTCTGCGATCGAGCATGATGAGGAAACGACCCGAAAGCTGATCCACAATATGATGGACCGATATAAAAAGGAAGACCGGGGCATCCAGATTCTGGAGATGGACGACTCCTTTCAGATGTGCACCAAAAAGAATGCCTATGAGTATCTGATCCGCATCGCAAAGCAGCCGAAACGCTATGTCCTGACGGATGTGATGCTGGAAGCCCTGTCTATCGTGGCCTATAAGCAGCCGGTGACCAGGCTGGAGATCGACAAGATCCGGGGGGTCAAGACGGATCATGCGGTCAATAAGCTGATCGAGTACGGGCTGATCGAAGAGGTGGGCCGGCTGGATGCGCCGGGGCGGCCGATCCAGTTCGGCACCACGCAGGAGTTTTTCCGGAGGTTCGGCCTGCAGTCGCTGGAGGAGCTGCCGACTCTGGATGAGGAGCAGATCGCGCACTTTAAGGAAGAGGCGGAGGATGAGGCACAGCTGCAGCTGGACATCTGAGGAAGCATCGTGATCTATACATCCGATTATGGACAGACAGCAGGCGGGCTGAGGCAGACATCACGGATCTGAAATACATAAAAATGCCGGGCATGTATCACAGATGGATGCATGCCGTTTCCATAAGTTCTAAGAAAAGACAGACAGTCATACATATAAGATAAAGCGTGTATCACGGAGTTTTGTGCAGGATGAAAATAAATTTGGAATGTGGAAAACTTGTGGAAAAAGCGGAAAAGAGTGTGGATAACTTCCGAAAAACGGTGAAAAAGTGCGGGATATGTCTGATTTTATGCGCGGGAATGTGGATAACTACGACCGCGGAGGTTCATGCAGAGCCTGAGAAGGAGATCAAAGAACCAGAAGGATTATACGCCCAGTCAGCGGTATTGATGGATGCGGACAGCGGGCGTATTTTGTTTGCGAAAAATGGACAGGAGGAGCGGGCCATGGCCAGCACCACCAAGATCATGACCTGCATCCTTGCGCTGGAAAACGGCAATCTGGACGATACGGTGACTGCCAGCGCCAGGGCGGCGTCGCAGCCGGAGGTCCATCTGGGCGTCCGGGAAGGGGAGCAGTTCCAGCTCAGGCACCTTCTGTATTCCCTGATGCTGGAATCTCATAATGACGCGGCGGTTGTCATTGCGGAGCATATCGGGACCAGTGTGGAGGGCTTCGCGGACATGATGAACGAAAAGGCCAGACAGGCCGGATGCACCCAGACCCATTTTGTTACGCCCAACGGACTGGATGCCTCGGATGAGGAAGGCTCCCATCATACGACGGCAGAGGACCTGGCCCGGATCATGAAATACTGCATTATGGATTCCCCGCAGAAAAGCGTGTTTCTGGAGATTACCCGGACAGAAAGCTATGCGTTTACCAACATGGACGGCAGCCGCAGCTTTTCCTGCAATAACCACAATGCATTTCTGAAAATGATGGAGGGGGCTCTTTCCGGAAAGACCGGTTTTACTGGGGAGGCGGGCTACTGCTATATCGGGGCGCTTCAAAGGGATGACCGCACCTTTATCGTCAGTCTTCTGGCATGCGGGTGGCCCAACAATAAAGGCTATAAGTGGGCGGACACCAAGAAGCTGATGACCTACGGAATCGATTTCTTTCATTATCAGGAGGTATGCAGGGATGTGGATACCGGCACGGTGCCTGTCCAGGGCGGCATCCCGGATGGTAACCGTTTCAACGGGACCGCTTTGGTACATACCATTGCCGGACAGGGCGGAGGCAGCGGGACGCAGACGGACGGGGATGGGAGTCCTGAGGGAGCAGAGAAAAGGATCCTGCTTCGGGACGATGACGAGATCTCGGTTCATATAGAAAAGGAGGAGGGGCTGGACGCGCCTGTCTTTGAAGGCGATCCGGTCGGTGAGATTTCCTATATGCTGGGAGACGAGGTGCTTTTCACCCGGGAGATCGTTGCGGACGAAGCAGTGGAGGTGCGCGATTACCGATGGTGTCTGGAAAAGCTGGGGGAGATTTTTTTCATGAAGGTGTGACGAGGTGGGACGTTCACTCCGCGCCATTCGCAAAACGCATCTCCGATGCTTCCCCGCCGCTTCGCGGCTATTTTTGCTCATAAACAGGCGCTCTCTTCGTCAGATGCGGCCCTGACCCGTTCTTATGCAAGCATAAACGGATCAGGACCGCGTCTGACGAGTGAACTGGGACGATAAAATATATCAATAAAAATGATTAAAAATGTCACTGGATTATATACCCTGGATGTGATAGTATAAGCGAAGATAAAATAAGACAAAATGATTGATAAAATATAAGGAGATGTTACCATGAAGAATTATGAAAAGTACGCACGGGCTTATTTTATGCCGCCGGTAGACTGTTATGACTGGGTGAAAAAGGATTATATCGACCATCCGCCGACCTGGTGCAGCGTGGATCTGCGGGACGGCAACCAGGCATTGATCGAGCCCATGAGCCTGGAAGAAAAGGTGGAGTTTTTCCAGCTGCTTGTGGATGTGGGATTCAAAGAGATCGAAGTCGGATTTCCGGCGGCCTCGAAGACAGAGTACCAGTTTATGCGTACATTGATCGAGCGCAATATGATCCCGGAGGATGTGACGGTCCAGGTGCTGACCCAGGCCCGGGAGCATATCATCAAGCGGACCTTTGAGGCGGTCAAGGGTGCTCCCCATGCAGTGATACATGTATACAATTCCACTTCCGTAGCGCAGCGGGAGCAGGTTTTCCGAAAAGATAAGGAGCAGATCAAACAGATCGCCATCGACGGCGCGAAGCTTTTGAAGGAGCTGGCGGAGGAGACGGAAGGAAACTTTACCTTTGAATACAGTCCGGAGAGCTTTTCCGGTACGGAGATGGAGTACGCCATGGAGGTGTGCAACGCGGTACTGGACGTATGGCAGCCCACCCCGGAGAACAAGGCCATCATCAACCTTCCGGCAACCGTGGAAAATGCCCTTCCCCATGTATTTGCGAGCCAGGTGGAATATTTCAACAAGTATATGAAATACCGGGAAAATACGATCATCAGCCTTCACCCCCACAATGACCGGGGAACCGGCGTGGCGACGGCGGAGCTTGGGATCCTGGCAGGGGCAGACCGGATCGAGGGAACTCTTTTTGGAAACGGAGAGCGGACCGGGAACGTGGATATCATCACGCTGGCAATGAATATGTTTTCCCACGGAGTAGACCCGGGACTGGATTTCTCCAATATGAGCGAGATCAGCGAGGTCTATGAACGGCTCACAAGAATGCATGTTTCTCCCCGTCAGCCTTATGCGGGAGAGCTTGTATTCACTGCATTTTCCGGATCGCACCAGGATGCCATTGCAAAGGGAATGGCATGGAGGGAGGACGGAAACACGGAGCAGTGGTGCGTCCCCTATCTTCCCATCGATCCGAAGGATGTGGGCAGAAGATACGATTCAGATGTGATCCGGATCAACAGCCAGTCCGGAAAGGGCGGCGTAAATTACATATTAAAACAGAACTTCGGCATCAGCCTGCCGCAGAAGATGCGGGAGGAAGTGGGGTATCTGGTGAAGGATGTCTCCGACAAAGCGCATAAGGAGCTGTCCCCGGAATGGATCTACCAGATATTCGAGGACCACTATATCAATGCGAAGAATGTGTTTACCCTGGAGGAGTGCCATTTCAAGCAGGAGGACGGTATTGTGGCTTCCGCGACCATTCTGCACGGCGGGAAACAGCAAGTCATTACCGGAGTGGGAAACGGACGCCTGGATGCGGTCAGCAACGCGATCAAGCATTATTTTGATATCAGCTACGAGCTGTCGGTCTATGAAGAGCATTCCATGACAAAGGGGTCTTCCTCCAAGGCGGTGGCTTATGTGGGGATCATCTGCAGCGGGAAAAAATATTGGGGCGTCGGGATCGACCCGGATATCATCAAAGCGTCCATCGCGGCTCTGGAGGTTGCGGTCAATAAGATCGAGGAGATCAAAAGCAGGGAGGAGAGTAAGGATGAGCGGCTCCTGCAGATCACCAATTATATTTACGCAAATTATAAGACCGTGACGCTGGATGACCTTGCGGAAGAATTTTATCTTTCCAAGCCCTATCTTTCCAAGTATATCAAAGAAAAATCCGGGGAGACCTTCGGGGATATCCTGAAAAAGGTGCGGATGAAAAAAGCCCGGGCAATGCTGAAAAGCGGCAACGCGACGGTGGAAAGCATCGCGGAATCCGTAGGCTATCAGAATGTGGAGCATTTTAACCGGATCTTTAAGAAAATGTACGGCCTGACACCGGTGCAGTTCCGGAATCAGAATTAGGAGCGGCAAGGAAGTGTCCGCGACAGAAACGCGGATGTACGGAGAAATAGAAAAAAAGCACAGAACTGTTTGCGCGGTAGACAGTTTTGTGCTTTTTTGCAATGCAGGCTTCGTATCGTATGACAGCAGCAGGGAATTCTTTATTCTTCCAGCTCCGCCCACAGCTCGTACAGCTCCTCCAGCCTGGCGTCATTGGCAGCCTTTTCCTCGGCAAGCTCCTGGCACTTGACGGAATTGGAGTAGACATCCTCATGGGTCATGAGCTCATCGATCTCCTGATTGCGTGCTTCCAGCAGGGAAATCGTTTCCTCCGTCCGTTTCAGTTCATTTTTTCGTTTCCTCTCCCGTGCCTGCGCCTCCTTTTGCTCCAGCCAGCTCTGCTTATTTGCGGAAGCTGCGCCGGTTTCTGCTGCCGAAGGCTCCGCTGCCGGGCGTTCTGCCTGAAAATAAGCACCCTTTGGAGTTCCCTTTGCGTCCGTGAATCTGGAGGCGGACAGGGCGGCGGTCCGTTCTTCCTTCTTTTCCAGATAATAGTCATAATTTCCGATATAGTTCACAAAGGTCTGGCCGGAAAGCTCCAGGATCCGGCTTGCGGTCTGATTGATGAAATACCGGTCATGGGAGACATAGAGGACGGTTCCGGTATAATCGTTCAGCGCCTGCTCCAGGATTTCCTTGGAGGTGATATCCAGGTGGTTGGTGGGCTCGTCCAGGATCAGGAAATTCGCCTCCGAGAGCATCAGCTTCGCAAGGGACACCCGCCCCTTTTCCCCGCCGCTTAAGTCCCCCACCAGCTTGAACACATCGTCCCCGGTAAACTGAAAGGCAGCCAGCGTATTGCGGATCTCCGTATTGTTGAGGGACGGATAATCGTCGGAGATTTCCTCGAATATATTTTTCCGGTCGTGAAGTACATGGTGCTCCTGGTCATAATACCCGATATGTACCTTCGTACCCAGGGAAAAGGAGCCGCTGTCCGCGTCAGCCAGGCCGTTTAAAATTTTTAAAAGTGTGGTCTTGCCGGTTCCATTGCCGCCGATGACCGCCACATGCTCCCCACGCTTGATCTCAAAGGAAGCATGGGAAAACAGGGGCTGCCCGTCGTACTGCTTGGACAGCTCCTCCACGGAGAGAACATCATTTCCGCTGACGCAGGAGGGCTCCAGCGAAAAATGGATCTCCTGCACGTCGCTTAAGGGTTTTTCGACTACGGTCATCTTGTTCAGCATTTTTTCCCGGCTCTCCGCGCGCTTGATGGATTTTTCCCGGTTGAAGGAGCGCAGCTTTTCGATGACGGCCTCCTGGCGGCTGATCTCCCTCTGCTGGTTCAGATATTCCTTCATCTGCGCGTCCCGGATCTGCCGCTTCTTGTCCGAGTATGCCTTATAATTGCCGCTGTACATGCGGATGCTGCCGTGCTCGATCTCCACCACCTTTGTCACCACCCTGTTCAGGAAGAAGCGGTCGTGGGAGACGATGAACACGGCGCCCGGATAGTTCAGCAGATAGGTCTCCAGCCAGGAGATGGAGTTTAAGTCCAGGTGGTTGGTGGGCTCGTCCAGAAGCAATATATCCGGGTTGGTCAGGAGCAGCTTTCCCAGGGACACCCGGGTCTTCTGGCCGCCGGAAAGGGTATCGGCAGGCTTTTCAAAATCCTCCTCCTGAAATCCCAGCCCCTTTAAAACCCCGACGATCTCGCTCTCATAGGCATATCCGTTTTTCGATTCAAATTCGGACATGAGGCGGTTGTAGGCCTCCAGCCTGGCCTCCAGAGCCCCGCCGCTTAAGGTTTTTAATTCCTGTTCGATGGAACGGATCTGCTGTTCCAGAAAAATGATGTCGGACTTTGCCGTTTTCAGCTCCTCATAAACGGTATTTCCGCTTTCCAGGTTCTGCTGCTGGGCCAGATATCCGAGCTGCTTCCCTTTCATAAGGATCACATTGCCGCCGTCGAGAGGCTCCTCGCCGATGATCATTTTCAGGACCGTAGATTTTCCGGCGCCGTTGACCCCGACAAAAGCGGCTTTTTCCCGCTCCTCAATATGAAAGGAGCCATCCCTTACAATGACTCTTTCTCCAAATGATTTATTCAGATTATGACATGCAAGTATCATATGAAACCTCCTGTAAAACCGCATTGACAGATCATTTTTTCCGGTCTGACTATTCGCAAATCGTGACGCATCCAGCCCATTATACTACATTCCGTTCATTGTATCAAACAAAAAAATGACTTTAAATTGACTTTGAGCAGACTATTCTATATAATGAATATAGTTTAGTTGGAGGTTGATTAAAATTGGAAGAGAAAGAAATATCAAAAGCGGTGATCAGCAGGCTGCCAAGATATTATCGATATTTGGGCGAGTTGACAGACGCAGGGGTGGAGCGGATATCATCCAATGACCTGAGCCAGAAGATGCGGGTGACCGCATCCCAGATCCGGCAGGATCTGAATAATTTTGGCGGATTTGGACAGCAGGGGTATGGATACAATGTAAAGTACCTCCGGACAGAGATCGGTAAGATCTTAGGCTTGAACCAGAGCCACAGCATGATCATAGTCGGTATGGGGAATCTGGGACAGGCGCTGGCCAATTATGCTTCTTTTGAGAAAAATGGATTCGTGATAAAAGGGCTGTTTGACGTGAATCCCGGCCTGAACGGCAGGGAGGTCCGGGGGGTTCCGATCCGTATGCTGGATGAGCTGGAAGTATTTCTGAAGGAGAATCCCATCGAGATCGCGGCGCTTACGATCCCAAAATCAGAAGTGCTGCGGGTCGCCGAAATCCTGATAAAATGCGGGATCAAGGCGATCTGGAATTTTGCGCATACGGATCTGAACCTGCCGGAGGATGTGATCGTGGAAAGCGTCCATCTATCAGACAGCCTGATGAGGCTGTCCTACAATATTACCAGCTATCAAAAGGAACATGGCGAATAAGAGATCGTACATCATTGTATTTATTATTGCATTCATTTTGCATGTATTCATGCAAGGATGCATCAGGCAGCGAACAGGATACCATGCAGGAGGCTTGCATGGCATCCTGTTTTTAAGAGGAGGAATAGGATGCGTTATTTACCAGACGGAACGAAAATGCAGCAGGCGGATGCCCATACGATCCGGGAGATCGGGATTCCATCCGTAGTTCTGATGGAGCATGCGGCGCTGCGGACCGTGGAGGCCATGGAGCAGGAGAGGATCGACTGCTCCCGGGTTCTGGTGGCCTGCGGTTCCGGCAATAACGGCGGAGACGGATTTGCCGTTGCAAGGCTTCTGGCCGGGAAGGACAGCGCGGTGACCGTTGTATTTGCGGGGCGGGAGGCTTCTCTGACTCCGGAATGCCGGATCCAGATGCAGATCGCGGAAAACCTGGGAATCCCGGTGGTCTCGGAGCTGCCGGAAGGCCGGTATACGGCTGTGGTGGATGCCCTGCTGGGGGTGGGGCTGAGCCGGGAGGTGAGCGGAGCCTATGCAGAGCTTCTGAAAAAACTGAATGAGCTGCCGGGCGCAAAGGTGGCAGTGGATATTCCCTCAGGCATCTGCTCTGCCACGGGAAGGGTGCTGGGATGCGCCTTCCGGGCGGATCTGACGGTGGCGTTCCAGTGCGAAAAGCTGGGTACGGTGCTGTATCCGGGCAGGGAATACGCGGGAAAGGTGATTCCTGCGGAGATCGGGATCGATACCTCCTTTTACGAAGCGATACCGGATATCTGCTATACCCTGGAGAAAAGCGACCTTTCCCGCCGGCTTCCGGTGCGGAAGGCGGATTCCCATAAGGGGACTTACGGAAAGGTGCTTATGATCACCGGAAGCAGAGGCATGGCAGGGGCGGCTTATTTAAGCGCCAAAGCCGTTTACACGAGCGGCGCCGGGCTGGTGCAGATCTATACCGAGGAATCCAACCGGGCCATCCTGCAGCAGCTTCTTCCGGAGGCCATTATATCCGTGTACGAGGAATATGATCAGGAACAGCTTACGTCCCTGCTGCGCTGGGCGGACGTGGTCTGCATCGGCTGCGGGCTGGGACAGAACCGGACCTCCGAAAGCCTGCTCAAGAGAACGCTTTCGGGATGCCGTGTGCCCTGTGTGGCGGACGCGGACGGCATCAATCTGCTGGCCTGCCATCCGGAGCTTCTAAAGGAGACGGGGTGTCCGCTCATCCTGACGCCTCACATGAAGGAGATGTCCGGACTGCTGGGATGCTCCGTGGCAGAGCTGCAGCAATCTCGGATGAGCCGTCTGCATGCGTTTACGGAAGACTGTCCGGCGGTCTGCGTGCTGAAGGATTCCCGTACCATTGTGGCACAGCGCGGAAAGCAGGACTTTGTCAATACGGCAGGCAATCACGGAATGGCGAAGGCGGGCTCCGGAGATGTGCTGGCGGGAGTGATCACCGGACTTTTGGCCGGCGGGCTCGATGCGTATGACAGCGCGGTACTGGGCGTGTACCTCCATGCATGCGGGGGAGACGCGGCCAGAGAAAGGTTGGGAAGCTACTCTCTACTGGCGGAGGACCTGATCGGCGGGATCAGGGAATGCCTGAAAGAAGCGGAAGGAAACAGCAGGCAGCAGAGAATCACGGAATGACAGATTATGGAGGAAATAAAAAAGTGAATCAGCACAATCGGGTGTATGCAAAAATAGATTTGCAGGCCATTGCATATAATATGAAACAGATGAAGCTTCGGATCGGCGGCGGCGCGCAGCTGGCGGCCGTGATTAAGACCGACGGCTACGGGCATGGAGCGGCTCCCATTGCACAGTTATTTGAGCACACGGACTATGTATGGGGGTATGCGGTCGCAACCCTGGAGGAGGCGGTCAGCCTCCGGGAAGCGGAGGTAAAAAAGCCCATCCTGATCCTGGGATGCGTCTTTCCGGATCAGTATGAGGAAATGGTTTCCTGGGAGATCCGGCCTGCCGTCTATACAAAGGAAATGGCAGAGGAGATGTCCCGGGCAGCCGTAAAGCTCTGTAAGACCGCGTATTTCCACATCAAGATCGATACCGGCATGGGCAGGATCGGGTTCCCGGTATCGGAGGACAGCGCGGACACCATTGCGGAGATCGGAAGGCTTCCGGGGGTGGTGCCGGAAGGGATGTTTACCCACTTCGCGAAAGCGGATGAGACCGATCCTGCGTTTACACGGGAGCAGCATGAGCGGTTTGTATGGATGCAGGAGGCTTTGGAACGCCGGAAGCTTCGGATTTCCTGTCTCAGCTGCGACAACAGCGCGGGGATCATTGATTTTCCGGAATACCGGCACAACCTTGTCCGCGCGGGAATCGCGCTGTACGGAATGTACCCGTCGGATGAGGTGGATCGGGAGGCGGTTCCCTTAAAGCCGGCCCTGGAGCTGATCAGCCACATTTCCTATGTAAAGGATGTGGAGGCGGGAACGCCCATCAGCTACGGGGGAACCTTTACGGCGGAAAAAAGCATGCGGGTCGCTACGATCCCGGTGGGGTACGGGGACGGTTATCCCAGGAGCCTCTCCAACAAGGGGGAGGTTCTGATCCGGGGGAAGCGGGCCAAAATCCTGGGGCGGGTCTGTATGGATCAGTTTATGGTCGATGTGACAGACATCCCGGGCGCGGCATTTATGGATCCGGTCACGCTGATCGGTCGGGATGGGGAGGAACAGATCACGGTGGAGGAGCTGGGCGCTTTGAGCGGACGGTTCCACTATGAATTTGTCTGCTGCCTCGGAAAGCGGATCCCCAGGGTTTATATCCGATGAATCTTGTATATTTCTGCGAAACGTGGAAATACTTTAAGTACCATTCGATGTAAGGAACTGTGGATCTGATATCCTGCGCGGGAGGCGCAAGCTTTTTCACAGCTCCCGAAAACAGAGATTGGAAAAGAGGTAAAATCGGAGTGTGAAAAATTTTGACGATCAAACGTGGAGATATTTATTATGCAGACTTAAGCCCGGTGGTAGGTTCGGAACAAGGAGGAGTCCGTCCGGTGCTGATCATACAAAACGATGTAGGCAACCGGCACAGCCCGACGGTGATCTGCGCCGCCATCACGTCACGGATGAACAAGGCGAAGCTGCCTACGCACATTGAGATCAGTGCGCAGAAATATCATATCATAAAAAATTCGGTCATCCTGCTGGAACAGATTCGGACCATCGACAAGCAGCGTCTTCGGGAGTTCGTCTGCCATGTAGACAGCCGACTGATGTGCAAAGTCAATGAAGCGATTCGGATCAGTCTGGAGCTGAATACATAAAAAGAACGCGCCAGATCCGGAACCGTTGCCGGGCATCCGGCCGGTAAAATAGCTTTACAGATAGAAAAAAGCGTGGTAAACTAAACAAAGCACGAAAAAAGAGGAGATTTGAAAAATGTCAGGACATTCAAAATTTGCAAATATCAAGCATAAAAAAGAAAAGAACGACGCGGCAAAGGGGAAGATCTTTACCAAGATCGGACGTGAGCTGGCAGTCGCGGTCAAGGAGGGCGGCGGTCCGGATCCGGCGAACAACAGCAGGCTCCGCGACGTCATTGCCAAGGCAAAGTCCAACAATATGCCCAACGACACCATAGACAGGAACATCAAAAAAGCGGCGGGAGAGGGCGCCGGGGACAATTACGAGCACATTACATATGAAGGCTACGGTCCCAACGGGACAGCCATCATCGTGAAGACGCTGACGGACAATAAGAACCGCACGGCTTCCAATGTGAGAAATGCCTTCACCAAGGGCAGCGGAAACGTAGGCACACCGGGCTGCGTCTCCTTTATGTTTGACGAGAAGGGCCAGATCTTCGTTGCGAAGGAAGACTGTGAGATGGATGCCGATGAGCTGATGATGCTGGCACTGGATGCCGGCGCGGAGGACTTTTCGGAGGAAGAGGAGAGCTTCGAGATCCTTACAGCCCCGGCGGATTTCAGTGAGGTACGTTTGAAGCTGGAGGAGGCAGGGATCCCCATGGCAGAGGCGGAAGTGACCATGATCCCCCAGACCTATGTGGACCTGACCAGTCCGGAGGATATCAAGAATATCCAGAAAACTCTGGATCTTTTGGAAGAGGACGACGACGTTCAGGACGTATACCACAACTGGAACGAAGAATAAGCGTTTACAGGCCGAACCCCGTTACTGTGAAGCACCCGGTCAGGGTGTGATCAGTCATCAGAACAGAGACAACAGGAGGAAATGAACATGAGCGACTTCAGGATAGAGACAAAATGCATCCAGTCCGGATACGAGCCGGGCAATGGGCAACCGCGGGTCCTGCCCATTTACCAGAGCACCACGTTCCGGTACACGAGCAGCGAGCAGATGGGACGTCTGTTCGACCTGGAGGAGTCCGGTTATTTTTACACCAGGCTCCAGAACCCGACAAACGATGCCGTAGCGGCAAAGATCTGTGACCTGGAAGGGGGAGCGGCGGCCATGCTGACATCCTCCGGTCAGTCGGCGAACTTTTATTCCGTGATGAACATTGCCGGGGCAGGGGATCATATCATCTGTTCCTCCGCGCTTTACGGCGGTACATACAATCTCTATGCCCATACGTTGAAAAAGATGGGCGTGGAAGCCACCTTTGTGGATCCGGACTGCACTCCCGAGGAGCTGGAAGGGGCATTCCGTGAGAACACCAAGGCGGTATTCGGAGAGACCATTGCCAATCCGGCGCTGGTGGTCCTGGATCTGGAAAAGTTTGCCAAGTCAGCTCATGCCCACGGGGTTCCGTTTATTGTGGACAATACCTTTGCCACGCCCATCAACTGCCGGCCCATCGAGTGGGGGGCGGACATTGTGATCCACTCCACCACAAAGTATATGGACGGCCATGCGTCCTGCGTAGGCGGCGCCATCGTAGACAGCGGGAATTTTGACTGGGAAGCGCACAGCGACAAGTTTCCGGGACTGACCACACCGGACGAGACCTATCATGGGATCGTCTATACCCAGAAGTTTGGAAAGCTGGCATATATCACCAAGGCTACCGCGCAGCTGATGCGGGATCTGGGTTCCATCCAGTCGCCTCAGAACGCGTTTCTTCTGAACCTGGGTCTGGAAACCCTGCATCTGCGGATGCCGCGCCACTGTGAAAATGCGCTGGCGGTTGCCAGGTACCTGAAAAACCACGAGAAGGTGGCATGGGTATCCTGCCCGTCCCTGCCGGGCGACAAGTACTATGACCTGGCGCAGAAATATATGCCGAACGGAAGCTGCGGCGTACTCACATTCGGCTTAAAAGGCGGAAGAGCGGCAGCGGTAGAGATGATGGATAAGCTGAAGCTGGTTGCTATCGTGACTCATGTCGCGGACGCAAGGAGCTGCGTGCTCCATCCGGCCAGCCATACCCACCGTCAGATGAACGAACAGGAGCTGGTAGAGGCAGGAGTTCAGCCGGATCTGATCCGTTTCAGCGTGGGAATTGAACATGTAGAGGATATTATTGCGGATGTAGAGCAGGCACTGCTTTAACTAAGATGGTATGGATGTATACAATTTGCATCCATACCATTTTTGGTGAAAGGAGATTTTTGGAAAAGTGAATTAAGAAACAAAATAATGTCCGTTGTATAATTCTAAGCCTTTTTTCACATACTACCTCTGATCAATATACGAGAAAGGTTGTGAAATGATGGGAGAGACGCAGGAAAAAAAGGAAGCTGAGCGGGAGGAGATCAAGGAGACCGGGACGCTGGATCTGCACCAGAATCCGGACAGACACCGGATCCAGCTGATGACGATCATCGGGGAGATCGAGGGCCATGAGGCGGTGTCCGGCAATACGAAGGCCACCAAGTATGAGCATCTGCTGCCCAGGCTTGCGGAGGCGGAGGACAGCGAGGAAGTGGAAGGCGTCCTGATCCTTCTGAATACACTCGGAGGGGATGTGGAAGCCGGTCTTGCCATTGCGGAGATGATCGCTTCCTTAAGCAAACCCACGGTTTCCCTGGTGCTTGGCGGAAGCCATTCCATCGGCGGACCTTTGGCGGTATCGGCAGATTATTCCTTTATCGTGCCAAGCGGGACCATGATCGTCCATCCGGTGCGTTCCAGCGGCATGTTCATCGGGGTTTATCAGAGCTACCGGAATATGGAAAAGACCCAGGACCGGATCACCGGATTTATCGCGGAGCATTCCCGGATCAGCCAGAAAAGACTGGAGGAGCTGATGCTGGATCCGACCCAGCTTGTGAAGGACGTGGGCACCATGTTAGACGGGGAGGACGCGGTCCGGGAGGGCCTGATCGATGAAGTGGGAGGCATCAGCCAGGCGATGAAAAAACTCCATGAAATGATTGACGAAAAGCGGAAAAAGGAGTAAAAATAAATTCGGAAAACAGGACCGAAAAACAGAATTCAAAAATTTTTTGATGACAGTATTTTGAAATAATGCTATACTGGATTATAGTATGTTCAAAAATACAAGGGGGAAGTATAATGGCTGCAAAGTCAACCAAAAAGAAAAAATCAACAAATGAAAGGGCAAAAAAAGCACAGGGAAGCCCGGCACTGCAGGAGGAGATCATCATCCTCTGCGTGCTGGCAGTCTGTATCCTGATGCTGATCAGCAACTTCGGACTCGGCGGGCTGGCAGGGGAGGTCTGCTCGGCAGTCCTGTTCGGGATCTTTGGCTGGATGGCCTATCTGATCCCGGTTCTGCTGTTCGGGGCAGCGGCATTTCTCGTTTCCAATCGGGGCAATG
Source organism: Lachnospiraceae bacterium (assembly GCA_910575475.1). Taxonomy (GTDB): domain Bacteria; phylum Bacillota; class Clostridia; order Lachnospirales; family Lachnospiraceae; genus Schaedlerella. The sequence goes on from CAJTGD010000027.1 coordinate 22,294, forward strand.
CCCATGCTTACATAAAGGCGGCCGCGCTGCTGGTCCTGCTGGTGGTGCTTTGCGCGCTTCTGGAGCTGATCATGAATCCCTATACGCCCGGGATGGGCCTTATGACCTATTATAAGCAGGCGAGCATCCATAAAAATTCCGGCGGCCTTCTGGGAGGCTGTCTGGTCATGCTGCTGTGCCCCATCATCGGAGTGGTGGGCAGCTACGTGGTTCTTATCGTGCTGGCAGTCATCTGTGCCATTCTGATCACGGAGCGGTCTCTTCTCAAACCGTTGGGTAACAGCAGCCGGAAGATGTACGAGGGCGCAAGACAGCGCCACGAGACTTCTGTGATCCGCCGGGAGGAGCGGATGCAGGAGAAGAGACAGCGCCGGGAGGAGGACCGGCCGCGGAAGTCTTCACGGAGGCGGCAGAAGATATCAGGCGTTTCTTTTGCCACGACCCTGTCCGAGGGCAGAAAATCGCCGGAGGTCCATGAACTGACGGTGGACGGAATGTCTCCGGAGCCGGCGGTATCCCTGGATCTGGAGGATGAGGCCGCGGATCCTGCACCTCTGGAGAAGTCCCGGGAAGCTGTTTTTGAAACGCCAGCGGAGGAATTTGTGATCAACCGGGCCCAGCCGGAATTGGAGGAACAGGACGGATGGGAAGAAGCGGCCAAAGAGCCGGAACGCTTCCCGGCGGAAGAGAGGCCGGCGAAAAAGGACACGGTCCGGCCGGCGACGGAAAAGAGCAGTCCGAAAAAAAATGAAAAAGACAGTGCGGCAGATGTGGAAACCGAGGCCGCGGCAGTGGAGGAGAGTATCCGCATGCAGCAGGAGGCTTTGCCGAAGGAATACCATGTACCGCCGTTAAATCTGCTGAAGAAAGGGAAGAAGTCCGGGGGAGACTCGGATACCCAGCTTCGCGCTACGGCCCGGAAGCTGGAACAGACTCTGCAGAACTTCGGTGTGAAGGTGCATGTGACCAACGCAAGCTGCGGGCCTTCCGTGACCCGCTATGAGCTGCAGCCAGAGCAGGGGGTCAAGGTCAGCAAGATCGTGGGCCTGTCGGATGATATCAAGCTAAACCTGGCAGTCACCGATCTGAGGATCGAAGCGCCCATCCCCGGCAAGGCCGCGGTGGGGATCGAGGTACCCAACAGTGAGACGACGGCGGTGATGCTTAGAGACCTGCTGGAATCATCCGAGTTCCAGCAGAGCAAATCCAGGATCACGGTGGCGGTAGGAAAGGACATTGCCGGAAAGACGGTGGTTGCGGATATCGCCAAGATGCCCCATCTTTTGGTGGCCGGATCTACAGGCTCCGGAAAATCGGTCTGCATCAATACGATGATCATGAGCATCATCTACAAGGCGGATCCGGAGGATGTGAAGCTGATCATGGTGGATCCCAAGGTGGTGGAGCTGAGCATATACAACGGCATCCCGCACCTTATGATCCCGGTCGTGACCGACCCGAAGAAGGCGGCCGGCGCGCTGAACTGGGCCGTAGCAGAGATGATGAAGAGGTATGACCTCTTTGCGAAATATAATGTAAGAGACCTGAAGGGCTTTAATGAAAAAGTGGAGAATCTGGAGGAAGAGGACGCGCCGAAGAAGATGCCCCAGCTCGTCATCATCGTGGACGAGCTGGCGGATCTGATGATGGTGGCGCCCAAAGACGTGGAGGGTGCGATCTGTCGTCTGGCGCAGCTGGCAAGAGCGGCGGGGATCCACCTGATCCTGGCGACTCAGCGTCCGTCCGTCAATGTCATCACCGGACTGATCAAGGCCAACATGCCGTCCCGGATCGCGTTTGCGGTGTCCTCCGGAGTGGATTCCCGAACCATCATCGATATGTCCGGCGCGGAAAAGCTCCTGGGCAAGGGCGATATGCTGTTCTACCCCACAGGAGTTCCCAAGCCCATGCGTGTGCAGGGTTCCTTTGTGTCCGATAAGGAAGTCCAGAAGGTGGTAGATTACCTGATCGAGAATCATGGAAATGCCGATTACAGCAATGAGCTGGAAGAACATATGAATGCAGACATCGGAGGAGATTCCATACCGGTCTCCGACGGAGAGGGAGAGGGCGGAAACGCCCGGGATCAGTATTTTGTGGAAGCAGGAAAGCTGATCATTGATAAGGACAAGGCTTCCATCGGAATGCTGCAGAGGATGTTCAAGATCGGATTCAACCGTGCCGCGCGGATCATGGACCAGCTTTCGGATGCCGGCGTGGTAGGGCCGGAAGAGGGAACCAAGCCGAGAAAGGTCCTGATGACGGCGGAGGAGTTTGAAGAGCTGCTGTAATCATGCGGCTTGTGAAAAATTACCCGCTGTGCGGTTAGATGCCCCAAGGAGCATCTAACCCACTTATCCATTCGCAAAAACCGTGCTGACGCACTCTTACGTCTGCTAACGCAGCCGCTTTTTGCTCATTAATAAGTGGGTTGCTGATTCATCAGGTCAATTGCATTGCAATAAATTGCATGCAATTGACCTGATGAATCGCAACCGCACAGCTGAAAAACTTGTGTGCAGACAGTAAGGTAGAAATAAGGGGGAGCACAATATGAGATGTAGAAATTGTGGCGCCGAGATTCCGGAGGGCCAGCTGATCTGTCCGTCCTGCCATATGGAAGTGCAGATCGTTCCTGACTATGATCCGCTGCAGGATGTGCTTGCGCGGGAGGTCAAGGGTTCTGTGGAATATGCGACTCGTCCCATTGATTCTCAGGACCTGAGACGCTACCGGAGCCGTGAGGAACGTGAAAATGACTATGCCACCCGCGTACTGAACCAGGGGGAGTACAGAAGTTCCACGCGGGTGCTCAGTCAGGGTGAGATGAGCCGGATCCGTTCCCAGTATACCAGGACGCCGTCGTCCTCCCGCTATGGAGGCGGCACAACGTCTGTCCGGGGCACCGGATATGCTCCGGGGAATCCGGAAACCGGTTATACCAGAAGGAGCAATCCGTGGGAAGGCGATTATGTCCGGCGGGATTCCGGCTATGCGGCCAGAGGGACTGCCGGAGGCTTTGTGCGGGAGACCGGCTATACCGGAAGAAATGCAGGGAATCCGGCGCGGGAATCCGGCTATACCGGAAGAAATACAGGGAATCCAGTGCGGGAATCCGGTTATACGGGAAGAAATCTCGGAAATTCTGGGCGGGAATCCGGTTATGCCAGGAGAGACGCCGCGAACAGCGGATGGGAAAACGGCTATGCCGGGAGAGATCCCGTAGGCTCTGTGCGGGAGTCAGGCTTTTCCAGAAGGGATACCGGGAATCATCCGCGGGAGACAGGGTATGACCGGGGGGCTTCGGAGGCCCGCCGCAGTACTGGCAATATCCGGCGGGAAAACGCCGGGTCCCAGTATACGGGAAACCTGCGGCAGGATCCGGAGGGCAGGAGACAGGGAACCGGTGAGATCCGGGATCCCCAGGAGCGGAGACGTCTGAAGAGGGAGCGAAAAAAGCGTTCCGCGAAAAAACGTTTCCAGAAGATGGTCACTGTCTTTTGCGTGATCCTCATCCTCTGCGCGGCAGTGGGCTTTCTTCTGTACCAGAATTCCTATGCAGGCGCGGTAGGGAAGGGACAGAAAGCGCTCCAGACCGGGGACTATTCTGGCGCGGAGACGTATTTTGAACGTGCCTTGAAAAAGGATGTGAAAAAGCCGGATGCCTATGCCGGGCTGGCAAAGGTGTATATCCAGCAGAAAAATCTGGAAAAAGCGGAGGGAGTTTTTATTGCGGCAATTGATTCCCAGCCGGAAAACGGAGATCTGTATGAGGCAGCGATCCGGTTCTATATCGAGTCTGAACAGCCGGAAAAGATCTCCCCGCTGCTGGAGGGGTGTGATTCTGCCGTATTGTCCAGAGTGTCGGATTATGTGTCGGAGGCGCCTGTATTCAGCCTGGATGAGGGAAGCTACCAGGAAGTACAGGAGACGTCTCTGACGGGAGAGGGAACAATCTATTTTACGGAGGACGGAAGTACCCCTGACGAATCCAGCACCGAGTATACCGAACCCATTCTGCTCAGCGAGGGGACTACAGTCTTGAAGGCGGTCTGCATCAATAAAAAGGGGATCCCAAGCCTTGTCTCCACCAGAACCTATACGGTCGAGCTGCAGGGCGAAGGGGCGCCTGCGGTGACGCCCTCCACCGGGAAATACAGCGCGCCGTTCCAGATCACCATTCAGGTGCCGGAAGGCTATACTGCGTATTATACCGCAGACGGTACCACGCCGTCGGCCGCGTCTCAGATGTACGGCGGGCCGATCGACGTAACGGAAGGAGATGGCAGCCTGATCTTCTCGGCTGTGCTGATCAGTGATACCGGAAAGATGACCCCGGTCACAAAACGGAATTATACCCTGCAGTTTGAGTAGGATATTTCGTATATTTTTTATAAATCTTTTTTGAAATTTTCAGTAAATATGCTTGTGTTAAAAGTTTCACAGTGCTATAATAAAAGCTGTTAAAATAATAACACATAGATCATACATAAGGAGATGTGTAACATGAGCAGATTTACATTACCAAGAGACGTTTACCACGGAAAAGGATGTCTGGAAGAACTGAAGAACCTGAAAGGGAAAAAGGCCATCCTCGTTGTCGGCGGCGGTTCCATGAAGCGCCAGGGATTTCTGGATAAGGCAGTGGATTATCTGAAGGAAGCAGGCATGGAAGTGGAGCTGTTCGAGGGCGTTGAGCCGGATCCGTCCGTTGAGACCGTTATGAAGGGCGCGGAGGCGATGCGCGCGTTTGAGCCTGACTGGATCGTATCCATGGGCGGCGGTTCTCCAATCGATGCCGCAAAGGCAATGTGGGCATTCTATGAGTATCCGGAGGTGACCTTTGAGGATCTCTGCATTCCGTTTAATTTCCCGGAATTGAGACAGAAGGCAAAATTCTGCGCGATCCCGTCCACATCAGGAACCGCGACGGAAGTGACCGCATTTTCCGTGATCACGGATTACAGCACGGGCGTGAAGTATCCTCTGGCGGACTTCAACATTACTCCGGATGTAGCGATCGTAGATCCGGATCTGGTAACCGGACTCCCGGTAAAGCAGGTTGCTTACACCGGTATGGACGCTCTGACACATGCCATCGAAGCATATGTGTCCACATTGAACGGACCGTTTACGGATCCTCTGGCACTTCAGGCGATCGAGATGGTTCTGGATTACCTTCCGGCTTCCTATCACTGCAATATGGATGCCAGGGAACAGATGCACTATGCACAGTGCCTTGCAGGAATGGCATTTTCCAACGCTTTGCTTGGAATCGTTCACTCCATGGCGCACAAGACCGGCGCGGCATTCTCCACAGGACATATCCCGCACGGCTGCGCAAATGCGATCTATCTGCCTTATGTGATCAAATATAACGCAAAGGATTCCGTCGCGGCAAGCCGCTACGCGGACATCGCGCGCAGAATGGGCCTGCCGGGAGCATCGGAGAAGGCACTGATCAACAGCCTGTGCGAAAAGATCGACGCATTCAACGTTGAGCTGAATATCCCCAAGACATTGAAGGACTTCGGCATCAACGAGGACGAGTTTAAGGAGAAGGTAGCCAAGATCGCGGAGCTGGCAGTAGGCGATGCATGTACCGGATCCAATCCGCGCGCCATCGACCCTGCAGCAATGGAAAAATTATTCACATGTACATATTACGGAACAGAGGTTGATTTTTAAAAACCGCGGGGCAGGCACGATCCTTGGTGCCTGCCCCCGTTTTGACAACATTGTATGCAGAAAACCTGTTGCCGGCAGCTTTTCTGCAGGAGGATTTCATCCAGATGCTGTCTTTTGGAAAAAGTTCTCTGAAATGTATTCATTTCAATGAAATTTGTGAAAAAGAATACTTGTAAACGGGCTGTTGATATCGTATGATATGTTATGCAGAAGATGAGTCTATACAGGAGGAAGAACATGTACAAGATTTTAAAAGCAGAAAAACTGGCTGATAAGATTATACTCATGGACGTGCTTGCGCCGCGCGTTGCGAAGCATTGTCAGCCGGGACAGTTTGTGATCGTGAAAATGGACGACAAGGGGGAGAGGATTCCGCTTACGATCTGTGATTATGACCGGGAAGCAGGAACCATTACCATTGTATTTCAGGAGGTAGGGGCTTCCACGACGAAGATGGCAGACCTGAAAGAGGGAGATGCGTTCCGTGACTTCGTAGGGCCTCTCGGATGTGCGTCCGAATTTGTAAAGGAAGAGATGGAAGCGCTGAAAAAGAAAAAAATGCTCTTTGTGGCAGGCGGTGTGGGAGCCGCACCTGTGTATCCGCAGGTCAAATGGCTCCATGAGCACGGGATCGACGCGGATGTGATCCTGGGCGCGAAGACAAAGGATATGGTCATCTTGGAGAAAGAACTGGAAGCAGTGGCGGGCAATCTCTATGTGACCACAGACGACGGCTCCTACGGCCGCTCCGGTATGGTTACGACCGTGATCGAGGATCTGGTCACGAAGGAAGGCAAGCATTATGATGTGTGCGTAGCCATCGGACCGATGATCATGATGAAGTTTGTCTGCCTGCTGACGAAGAAGCTGGAACTGCCGACCATCGTCAGCATGAACCCGATCATGGTAGACGGAACCGGTATGTGCGGGGCATGCCGTCTGCAGGTGGGAGACGAGATCAAGTTTGCATGTGTGGACGGACCGGAATTTGACGGACATCTTGTAGATTTTGACCAGGCAATGAAGAGAAGCCAGATGTATAAGACAGAAGAAGGCCGTGCAATGCTTAAGCTCACGGAAGGGGATACACACCACGGCGGATGTGGAAATTGCGGAGGTGACAACTAATGGCAGATGTATTAAAGAAAGTGCCTGTCAGAGAACAGGAACCCAAGGTACGCGCTACGAATTTTGAAGAGGTTTGTCTGGGCTACAATCAGGAGGAGGCCATGGAAGAAGCTTCCCGCTGCATCAACTGCAAGAACGCGAAGTGCGTCAGCGGATGTCCGGTGGCCATTGATATTCCGGGATTTATCAAGGAAGTCAAGGAAGGCAATATCGAAGAGGCCTATAAGGTGATCGGAAAAGCTTCCGCACTGCCGGCAATCTGCGGACGTGTCTGTCCCCAGGAATCCCAGTGTGAGGGAAAATGTATCCGGGGGATCAAGGGCGAGCCGGTATCCATCGGCAAGCTGGAGCGGTTTGTCGCGGATTATGCTCTGGAGCATGACATCAAACCGGTAGGAGCGGAAAACACCAACGGACATAAGGTTGCTGTCATCGGCTCCGGCCCGTCTGGCCTGACCTGCGCCGGCGACCTGGCAAAGATGGGCTACGAGGTAACGGTATTCGAGGCGCTTCACGAGCTGGGCGGCGTGCTGGTATATGGGATTCCGGAGTTCCGTCTTCCGAAGCAGAAGGTGGTTGCAAAGGAGATCGAGAAGGTAAAAGAGCTGGGTGTGAAGTTCGAGACCAATGTGGTCATCGGAAAGTCTACCACCATCGACCAGCTCATTGAGGAAGAAGGCTTTGAGGCTGTATTTATCGGCTCCGGAGCGGGACTCCCGATGTTCATGGGCATTCCGGGGGAAAATGCCAACGGCGTATTCTCCGCCAATGAGTACCTGACCAGGAGCAACCTGATGAAAGCCTTTGACGAGTCCTATGATACCCCCATCGTTGGCGGTAAGAAGGTGGCGGTCGTTGGCGGCGGAAACGTGGCCATGGACGCCGCAAGAACGGCGCTGCGTCTCGGAGCAGAGGTACATATCGTGTACAGGAGAAGCGAGGCGGAGCTTCCGGCCAGAGTGGAAGAGGTTCATCATGCGAAGGAAGAGGGCGTGATCTTCGACCTGCTCACCAATCCGAAGGAGATCTTTGTCGATGACAAGGGGAACGTAAAAGGCATGAAGGTCATCAAGATGGAGCTCGGCGAGCCGGACGCGTCCGGAAGAAGACGTCCGGTGGAGATTCCGGGGTCCGAATATGAGATCGAAGTGGATACCGTGATCATGTCACTGGGGACTTCCCCGAATCCGCTGATTTCCTCCACCACAAAGGGGCTGGAGACCAACCGATGGAAATGTATCGTTGCAGACGAAGAGTTTGGCAAGACCTCCAAGGAAGGGGTTTATGCCGGCGGCGACGCGGTGACAGGCGCGGCGACGGTCATTCTTGCCATGGGTGCTGGAAAAGCGGGCGCGCATGGAATTGATGAATATTTAAAAAATAAATAATTGCAGATACGATCAGACCTGTTCTCTGGTAGGACAGGTCTGATCGTGCAGTTCAGGCAGAATATGAAGAAAACGATAGATTCAGCGGTCAGAGCACAGCATTTTGCGGTGTGGAGATCTGACTGGAAAGAGACTGGATGAAATGAAGATCACATTGATCACTGTAGGTAAAATAAAGGAAAAATATCTCAGGGACGCAATCGGGGAATACAGCAAACGTCTGGGCGGCTATTGCAAGCTGGAGATCATAGAGGTTGCGGATGAGAAGACCCCGGACCATGCCGGCGAGGGGCAGGAGCAGCTGATCCTCTCCAGAGAGGCGGAGCGCATTCTGAAGTACATCAAAGAAGACGCCTATATCATGACACTGGAGATCAGCGGGAAGCAGCTTTCCTCCGAGGAACTGGCAGCCAGGATCGAGCAGCTTGGGGTGCAGGGGAGAGGGCATCTGATCTTTATCATCGGAGGCTCCATCGGACTGGGAAAGGAAGTCCTTGGCAGGTCAGACTTTGCCCTCAGTTTTTCGAAAATGACCTTTCCCCATCAGCTGATGCGGGTGATCCTGCTGGAACAGATCTACCGGAGCTTCCGGATCATCCATGGGGCTCCTTACCACAAATAAGGGGGGATAAACTTGAGGTATTTGCAGCGTATTATAAATTCTATAGTTTTGATTTTGGCGGCAAATCTTCCATTTCTGGATCATTATCTCCTGCCTTCGGGCGCAGGCGGGATTTTGATCATGGCTGTCTTATTGGCGGGACTCCTATTTCTGATCATGCGTCCCTCGATATCTAATCGCAGTATTCCCAAAAAGCAGCTTCGGATCTGTGCGGACGGGTGCGAATTATTGATCTGCTTTCTGATCTCCACGACAGTGTCAGTGATCGGACTGATCTGTATGATCACAGTACTATTTCCGGGAAACCGGTTGTTATGGATCCTGGATCTGGTGTGCGTGATCATTGTGGAGGCGGCCACTTTCTGGTGCGGGATTCTCCGCATCTATCTGACCTCCTTGCAGATCGGGATGAAATGGCGTGTGATCGGTATTGCCTGCGGATGGATCCCGGTGGTGAATCTGTTTGTCCTGTTCCGTCTGATCAGGATTGCGTCGGAGGAGTGGAAATTCGAGAGCAGGAAATTGATCCACGCCCACGAGCACGAGGAGGAGCAGCTGTGCCGGACCAGGTATCCGATCCTTATGGTGCACGGTGTACTCTTCCGGGATTTTAAGTATTTTAATTATTGGGGAAGGATTCCGAAGGAGCTGGAAACGCACGGCGCAAAAATCTTCTATGGAAATCACCAGTCCGCGGCAGCTGTTGCGGACAGCGGTCAGGAGCTGGCCGGCCGGATTCAGGAGATCATTGCAGAGAATGGCTGTGAAAAGGTCAATATCATTGCACACTCGAAGGGAGGACTGGATTCCAGATATGCCGTCAGCTGCCTTGGCATGGATGCGTATGTAGCTTCCCTGACGACCATCAATACCCCTCACAGGGGCTGTGTGTTTGCGGATTATCTTCTGGGTAAGATTCCGGCGGCGGTGAAGGACAAAGTGGCGGACAGCTATAATGCCGCGCTTCGCAAGCTGGGAGATGAGAATCCGGATTTCCTGGCCGCGGTGTCGGATCTGACGGCATCTGCCTGTAAAGCATTCAATCAGAAGGTGCCGGACCGGCCGGGGGTGTATTACCAAAGTGTGGGATCCAGGCTGGGCGTGGCGTCCGGAGGACGGTTTCCGCTCAATTTCTCCCAACATCTGGTGCAGTATTTTGACGGGCCGAATGACGGCCTTGTGGCAGAGTCCTCTTTCCCATGGGGAGAAGATTACACATTTCTCACTACAGAAGGCAAACGTGGGATATCCCATGGGGATATGATCGATCTGAACCGGGAGAATATCCGTGATTTTGATGTACGGGAGTTTTATGTGGATTTGGTGAATGATCTGAAAAGAAGAGGGTTTTAAACGATCATCAGATGCAACAGAAAAAAGATTGTGTAACATTCCTGAGGATGATATAATTGTTCCGTAAGTTACAAAGCAAAAGCAGATTTCTCTAAAATAGCAGCATGCGGGCGGGCCTGCCTGCGGCTTTTTGGAGCAGATCATAACACATTTGGAGGTTAAGATGAACGACTATATCATATGTATGGATGCTTCCGGCGATATCATCCGGGAAGCGGCCCTGGAAAACGAAATTCAATTTGTGCCTATGGAGTATTCGATCGGAGAGGAGATGCGTACATCCAGAGGATGCGAGAGTGAGGAACTGCTGAAAACATTTTATGACGGACAGCGCGGAGGCGACCTGACCAAGACATCCCAGATTTCCCCGTATATGTATGAGGAATATTTCAAGCAATTCCTGGAGCTTGGGAAGTCCATTCTGTATTTCTGCCTGTCAGGCGGGCTTTCCTCTACCTATCAAAGCGCCGTGCTCGCCGCGGAGACTTTGAAGGAGGATTATCCGGAGGCGGAGGTGATCCCGGTGGATACGCTGGCAGCGACAGGTGGGATCGGCCTTTTGGTGGAAAAGGCCATCGAAAACCGAAAGAACGGCATGTCCATCCGGGAAAATCTGGAATCCGTTCGGGCCGTGATCCCCAGACTGCGCCATTACTTTATGGTACAGGATCTGATGTATCTGAAGCGGGGCGGACGCGTCAGCGCGGCAACCGCCATTGTGGGCTCTGCGCTGAATATCAAGCCCATGCTCATCGTCAATGAAGAGGGAAAGCTTGTGAACGTGGATAAGAAACGCGGGAACAAAGCGGCCATGTCTTCTCTGTTTGCGTCGTTCAAAGAAAATTATGATCCGGAGACGGATACCAGGATCTACATCTGCGATTCGGACGCGCCGGAGCTTGCGCAGGGACTTGCCGAAAAAATAAAAGAGGCGGAGCCAGGCGTGACGATACGCCGCACCATGCTGTCGCCAATCATCGGTGCCCATACCGGCCCGGGAATGGTTGCGGTGATTCTGTTCGGCAAGGAGAAAACATCATGATAAAAAATATCATATTTGATATGGGAAATGTTTTGCTGCAGTATGATCCGGGCGTCTGTCTGCACCATTTTGTAGAGCAGGAGGAAGACCGGGTACTGATCCGCCGGGAGCTTTTCGAAGGCCCAGAGTGGGTGGAAGGGGATCTGGGGCATATTACGGATGAAGAACGCTTTGACGGTGTGAGCCGAAGAGTTCCCGAGAGGCTCCATGGAGAGCTGAAAGCATGCACAGAGCAGTGGCACATGTGCATGCGGCCGGTTGCCGGGGCGAAGGAATTCTGTGGGTACGCAAAGGAGCAGGGCTACCGCCTCTTTGTGCTGTCCAATGCCAGCAGCTCCTTTTATCAGTATTTCCAGAGATTTGCGCCGCTGGATTATTTTGACGGGATCGTGGTATCCTGCGACATCCATATGATCAAGCCGGATGTCCGCATTTATCAGTATCTTCTGGACAAATATCAGCTGACGCCGGAGGAGAGCTTCTTTATCGATGATATGCCCGAAAATGTGGCTGGCGCCCAAAAAGCCGGGATCCGCGGGGCGGTTTTTCACGGAGACTTCGAGAAGATCCGAAAGAGTTTGGAATAAAAGAATACATTTTAATGTTGGAATAGTCAGAAAATATTGCGCCGGATGACGGAAAGTGATAAAATAGGATGTGAAGAAAAGGAATCGTCCGCGAATCGTTTCGGATGATTCTTAATAGAATGACAAAGGAGAAAAAGAATATGAATAGTATGGTATTCGATGTTGTACTGAAAGTCGTTCCGGTGGTTCTGATTCTGCTGATCCTTCTCATCATCCTGGCATCCGGATATGTGAAGGCATCCCCGGATACGGCTTACATCATTTCCGGTTTGAGAAAGCAGCCGAAGGTGCTGATCGGAAAAGCAGGCATCAAGATCCCGTTTCTGGAGAAGAAGGATGAGCTGAACCTGCAGCTGATCCCCATTGATGTCAAGACCTCCAGCGCAGTACCCACCGCGGATTATATCAATATCCGGGTGGATGCGGCGGTGAACGTGAAGATCAGCGACCAGCCGGAGCGTCTTTCCCTGGCGGCGCAGAACTTCCTGAACCGCCCCACCGATTATATCGCCCAGGTATCCAGGGAAGTGCTGGAAGGCAATATGCGCGAGATCGTGGGAAAGATGAACCTGGAAGAGATGGTATCGGACCGCCAGAAGTTCGCCACACTGGTGAAGGAGAACGCGGAACCGGATCTTGCGGCCATGGGGCTGGACATTGTCAGCTTCAACGTACAGAACTTCGTGGACGGCAACGGCGTCATTGAAAATCTGGGTGTAGACAACATCGTGAAGATCCAGAAGAACGCGGCCATTTCCAGGGCGGACAGTGAGAAGGAGATCGCCAAGGCTCAGGCCAAGGCGAAGAAGGAAGCCAACGACGCCCAGGTGACCTCCGAGCTGGAGATCGCCAATGCCCGGGCAAGGGCCCAGAAGGAAAAGGCGGTCGTACAGGCACAGGCCAACCAGGAGGCAAAGGAAGCGGAGATCAGTGCCGCAACTCTGATCGCCCAGAAGGAAAACGACCTGGAGATCCGCAAGGCAGAGCTTCAGAAGGATGCGGACACCAAGAAGGCCATCGCCGATTCCGCATACCAGATCCAGAAGGAAACCGAGCGTAAGACCGTGGAGATCGCCACTGCGGACGCGAATCTGGCACGCCAGGAAAAAGCCATCGCCCTGCAGGAGAAGGAAGTGGAGCTGACAGAGCGCAACCTGGAAGCCACCGTGAAGAAGCAGGCAGAGGCGGAGCGCTATGCGAAGCAGCAGGAATCCGATGCCAAGCTCTACGAGGTACAGCGCAATTCCGAGGCCCAGCTCTTTGAACGGCAGAAAAACGCGGAAGCAGATAAGTTTGAGCGGGAGAAGGAAGCGGAAGCATTGAAAGCCACCGCAGAGGCTCAGAAGTATGCCATGGAACAGGAAGCGGAAGGAATCCGCAGCAAGGGTCTTGCGGAAGCCGAGGCTATCAAGGCAAAGGCGCTTGCAGAAGCGGAGGGTATCGAAAAGAAGGCGGAAGCCATGAAGCAGATGGGCGAAGCCGCGATTCTGGAGATGTACTTCAAGGCCATGCCGGAGATTGCCAGAAATATTGCGGAGCCTCTCGGCAAGGTGGATAAGATCACCATGTACGGGGACGGCAATACCTCGAAGCTGGTGAAGGATATCGTGGGAACCTTTACCCAGGTGTCCGACGGGCTGAAGGAATCCACAGGCGTTGACGTGCAGTCCGTATTATCCGGATTCTTAGGCGCAAAGCTGGCGGACGATACCGGCGAAGCGGCAAAATAAGGCTTCGCGTTTAAACCGCGGATTCGTATCTTTTACCTGCTTTGGTAAAACAGACAAGGAAAAGGCCCGGAGAATTTGTTCGCAGTTCTCAGGTATAGGATAGAACAGCCGCACATATACTCTTGATAAAAGGTGTATGTGTGGCTGTTTTTTTATGGATCATGAACGTGAAAACGAAGGGCTCAAAAGCCGTCTGGTATCCGCTGCCGGCATGCCGAAGGATGTGGTGCTGGGTGCGGCCGTGGTCACACTTCTCGGCGACTCCGAGGTGTGCATCGAGAACTACCGCGGGATCATCGAATACACCGAATGCCTGATCCGGGTACAGGCTAAGGGAAAACAGATCCGCCTGCATGGGAAGCATCTGCAGATCGAATATTATACCAACGACGAAATGAAGATCACAGGAACCATATGCTCCCTGGAATTCTGCAAATGAAAGAGAGGTAACCAATGTGATACAAGCAATCCTTCGATACATACGCGGATATGTGAAGATCCGGATCCAGGGCTATTCGCCGGAGCGGTTTCTGAACCTGTGCCGGTATCATCACATCCTGATCTGGGGGCTGAGACCAAAGGACAATGCCTACGAGATGTATCTGACGCTGGACGGCTTTCGAAAGCTGCGGCCGATCATCCGGAAGACCCATACCAGGGTGGCCCTGCTGGAGCGGTGCGGACTTCCCTTCTTCATCCGGAAGCACCGGAAACGGAAAATGTTTCTGGCAGGGGCGCTGATCTGCATCGGGCTCTTGTTTTTCTATTCCAGCTATATCTGGGATATTCATTTTGAAGGGAATGACAAATGGACCGATCAGACGCTGCTGGAATTTCTGGAAACAAAAGAGGTCTCTCCGGGAATGCCGAAAAGCAGGGTGGACTGCAGCCAGATCGTCAAGGATATCCGGGCGCGGTATGATGATATCGTGTGGGTCTCCGCCTCCATGGACGGAAGCCGGCTTCGGATCCAGATCAAGGAAAATGAGGACACGTTCCGGGAGGAAGAAAAGAGCCTGGATCCCTCCGGCGGGCCGGAAAGTTCCCAAAACGGGAATGCATCCCAGGAGACGGCCAGGAGCGACGGGGCAGACCAGACCCCGACCGATCTGGTGGCATCCCAGGACGGGGTGATCACCAGCATCATTACCCGCAACGGGGTGCCCATGGTCCATGTGGGGGATTCGGTAAAAAAAGGGGACCTGCTGGTATCCGGGCGGGTGGAAGTCTTGAACGACGCGGCGGAGGTCATCGGCTACCAGTACCAGCAGTCGGACGCAGATATCTTTGCGGACACCCAGATGGCTTACAAGGACCAGATTCCCCTCACCTATCAGAAAAAAACATACGATCCCTACGAGCAGCGCAGGCTCTGGTACATACGGCTGGGACCCTTTCGGATCTCTGCCGGCACCCTTTCCCATGATTTTCCCAAATGGGAAAAGTATACGGAGGAGTACCAGCTCAGGCTGGGAGAAAACTTTTATCTGCCGGTGGATTACGGCATGATCTGTATTAAATCCTATCAAACGAAAGAAAAAAAACACTCAAAACAGAAGCTTCAGGAGATTTTGACGAAAAATTTTACACAATTTTCCAAAGAAATGGAAGAAAAGGGTATTCAAATTTGTGAAAATAGTGTTAAAATACATGTGTACAAAAATTCTGCCGTTGCCAGCGGCACCCTGTATCTGAATCAGAAGATCACAGAGACGGCAGATACGGAAATTCTGACGATTGAAAGGAACGAACAGGATGAGTCTAACGGAACTGATGGTTGACATTCCAGCAGAACATGAGAATAATGTATTTGGACAGTTTGACAACTATGCAAAGAAGATCGAGCGTACCTTCCGCGTGACTCTGATCGCGCGGGAAGGCGCGGTGAAGGTCCTGGGGGAAGGCGCGGCGGCAGAGAAGGCCAGGCGTGTCCTGACCCAGCTTACGGAGCTTTCCAGGCGGGGCAATATCATTACCGAACAGAATGTGGATTACGCCATTTCCCTGGTATTCGAGGATCAGGAGGAGGCCCTTGTGGAGATCGACAGGGACCTGATCTGCTATACCCTTCAGGGGAAGCCCATCAAGCCCAAGACACTGGGACAGAAGAAGTATGTGGATGCCGTCAAGGGCGGCATGGTCACCTTCGGACTGGGGCCTGCCGGAACGGGGAAGACCTATCTGGCGATGGCCATGGCGGTCACTGCATTTAAAAATAACGAGGTGAGCCGGATCATCCTGACCCGGCCGGCCATCGAGGCGGGAGAGAAGCTGGGCTTCCTTCCCGGCGACCTGCAGAGCAAGATCGATCCCTACCTGCGTCCGCTCTATGACGCCCTGTACCAGATCATGGGGGCGGAGGCTTTTCTGAAAAATTCGGAGAAGGGGCTGATCGAAGTGGCGCCTCTGGCATATATGAGGGGGCGTACACTGGACAACGCGTTTATCATTCTGGATGAGGCTCAGAATACGACGCCTGCTCAGATGAAAATGTTCCTGACCCGGATCGGCTTCGGGTCCAAGGTCGTGATCACAGGGGATTCCACCCAGAAGGACCTGCCGTCGGGAACGGTATCGGGCCTGGATGTGGCGGTCAAGGTGGTCAAAAATATCGAGGACGTGAAGATCTGTACGCTCACCAGCAAGGACGTGGTGCGCCATCCGCTGGTCCAGAGGATCGTCAAGGCATATGAGGATTATGAGAAGAAGGAAATGCGCTCCGGAGGAAACGTGGGGCGGAACAGACGGCGGCGGAATTAACCTTTGGGCTTTGGAGAGGAAACTGTTTGAAACCTGCCGTGCCGTGTAAAGCGTATGACTGAACAGATAAAGGAGAATGACCGTGAGTACAGCGAGTATCTATTATGAAGAAGAGGGCGGCATCCGTCTGCCCTTTGACCCGGAGACTGTAGCAAGGACAGTGATCGAGGAAGCTCTGGAATATGAAGGATGCCCCTTTGAGGCGGAGGTGAATCTGCTTTTGACAACGGATGAGGAGATCCATGCCATGAACCGGGAATTCCGGCAGATCGACGCCCCTACGGACGTGCTTTCATTTCCCATGCTGGAATATCAGAACCCGGGGGATTTTTCGGGCTTCGAAGAGGAGGAAGATTCCTTCGATCCGGAGTCGGGAGAGCTTCTGCTGGGGGATATCGTGATCTCCAAGGATAAGGTCCTGAGGCAGGCGGAGGAATACGGGCATTCCCCAAAGAGAGAATTTGCTTTTCTGATCGCCCATAGTATGTTACACTTATTTGGATATGACCATATGGAAGAGGACGAACGCCTGGTCATGGAACAAAAGCAGCGGGAGATCCTGGAGCGTGTGGGAATCCTGCGGTAAAAAATGCGGACAGATCTGCAATGTTTTGTGATGCGCACTAAGGTTTACGGAGGATATGAATGTCTGAGATACAGGGAAGAAAACGAAAACAAAAAAAAGATGATTTTCTGATGCAGGGCATGATCCTCGCTGTAGCAATGGTTCTGACCAAGGTGATCGGGGTGGTCTACCGGATTCCCCTGACCAATATCCTGGGAGATGAGGGAAACGGGTTTTACGGCTATGCCTTTGAGGTGTATGCCATGACCCTCATGCTGTCCTCACTAAGTATCCCTACGGCCGTCTCCAAGCTGGTGGCCGCAAGGGTGGCCATGCGGCAGAGGCGCAACGCGTTCAGGGTATTTGTCTGCGCGTTTATGCTGTCCGCGGCGGTGGGCATCGTCGTGACGCTGCTGATCTTTTTCGGCGCGGATGCCATTTCCCTGCATATGATGAAATCTCCACTCAGCGCATATGCCTTAAAGGTCCTGTCGCTGGGTCTGGTCATCGTAGCGATCCTGGGAGTCTTAAGAGGGTATTTCCAGGGGCTCGGGACCATGCTGCCGACTGCGGTGTCCCAGATCATCGAGCAGGTCATCAATGCGGTGGTCAGCATCGTGGGAGCCAGCATCCTGTTCGGCATCGGGACGGAGGCGGCGCAGAAGAACGGAGAAGAGCTGCTCGCTCCGGCATACGGAGCCGCTGGAGGAACGCTGGGAACGGTGGCAGGCGCACTGTTCGCCCTGATCTTTCTGGGCTTCTCATTTTTGATCTACCGCCCGGTGATCTACCGGCAGATCCGCATGGACCATATCCGAAAGCGGGAGAGCTACGGGCGGATCCTGAAGATCTTGCTTCTGACGATCGCTCCGGTGATCTTCAGCACGGCCATTTACAATATCAACCAGATCCTGGATCTGACCATATTTAACAGCATCATGTCCGCGCAGGGGTATACGGAAAAGGAATATATGGCCATGCAGGGGATCTTTACCGGAAAATACAATACGCTGATCAATGTGCCCCTTGCCATGGCAAACGGATTGGCGGCATCGGTGATCCCCAGCCTGACGGCCGCGGTGACCCAGCGGGATCGGAAACAGATCCACGGGAAGATCTCCCAGACGCTTCGGTTTACCATGGTGATCGCCATGCCCTGCTTTATCGGGTTCATCGTACTGGCCTCCCCGCTGATGGTGTTTCTGTTCAACGACGACAGCAGGACGCCGGCGGCCCTTTTGATGCTGGGGGCTGTTACCGTGGTGCTGTACTGTTACTCCACGATCGCCAATTCCATCCTGCAGGGGCTGGACGAGATGGGAACCCCGGCAAGGAACGCCGCGATTTCTCTGGTGGTGCATCTGATCGCGTTGTTTATCATGCTTGTGGTGCTGAAATGGAACATCTACGCGCTGGTAGGGAGCAATATCGTGTTTTCCCTCTGTATGTGCATTCTGAACAGCAGCGCGATCCGAAGCGCCTGCGGCTACCGGCAGGAGGTGGACCGGACGTTTCTCAGGCCGCTGACGGCGGCTCTGATCATGGGAATCTTTACGTATCTGGCGCATTTGCTTTTGGATATTACCATCGGCGGGCGGTTTATCCCGGTTGCAGGAGCCATTGTGATCGCGGTGATCGTATATGCGTTCGCCGCTTTGAAGCTGGGCGTATTCACGAGCCAGGACATCAAGGATCTGCCCCAGGGCAAGAAGATCTATCGGATCTGCAGAAAATATCATCTGCTGCCGAGATAAAAATAAAGGATACAGATCCTGACGTTTTTTTAGATATCAAACGCTTCGGAATGAATAAATCTTGATAAAAAAACCAATACTTCGTATAAAAGGAGCTGCTGTGAACGGCGGCAAGAGGAGTGGATCCTTATGAAGCAGAAGTATTATATTGGTTTTTTTATGACGGTATTTTTTATGGTCTCCCTGCTCGGCATCGGATACCAGATGAGCTACCAGTATGTCGTGGACAGGCATGAGGCGCAGGTAAAGGCGGAACAGGAGCAGGAGCGGGAACAGATCCCGGAGGCTCCCAAGGAAGAGCTGGTTACCACAAAGGGGACGGCCCAGAAGAATGAAGGGTATTATCTCTGCGCTCTGCAGGGATATGTGGTGGTCTATCTGGGCGATCATGAGACGATCTATGAGATGACAGAGATCCAGCTTGACACCCTGCCGGACAATGTGCGCTCGGAGGTGGAGTCCGGGAAGTATGTGGAGACGGCCAGGGAATTGTATGGATTTTTAGAGAATTATTCCAGTTGAAAGGACAGGCGCTATGGACGAACAGAAGATAAAACGGATCAATGAATTATACAGGAAATCAAAGGCAGAAGGGCTGACCGGGGAGGAGCGCAGGGAGCAGAAGCTTCTCCGGGAGGAATATCTGGAGAGCATCCGGGGGAATTTGAGAAGCCAGCTCAACAACATCGACATCAGAGAAAAGGATGGAACCATCGTAAATCTTGGTGAAAAATATGGAAACAAAAAAGGAAATTAGGTACATGTGGAATGAATTGCCAAAAGACCCCATGATCCTGCTGAGTGTGGTCAATACAAAGCTTCGAAATCATTATGACTCGCTGGACGCGTTTTGTCAGGATATGGGGATTGAGAAACAGGAGCTGACGGACAGGCTGGGGCAGATTGACTATGAATATATGGAAGAAAGGAATCAGTTTGTATGACGATAGATTTGGATAGGATCGATTTAAGCACAGCGGCCCCTGCCGAAGAACCGGCGCGCCAGTTTTATTTCCTGGCGAAGTGCCGGGAATGGGTGAAGAGCTTTGAGCAGAAGCACGGACGCCCTCCCAGGTCCCATGTGACCACCTTCGGCTGCCAGATGAACGCCCGGGATTCGGAAAAGCTGGAGGGGATCTTAAAGAACGCCGGATATGTGGAAGAGCCGGATGAAAAAAAGGCGGATTTTGTCATTTTCAATACCTGCACCGTGCGGGAACATGCCAACCAGAGGCTGTACGGAAGGCTGGGACAGTTAAACCGCAGCAGGAAGCAGAACCCGGAGATGAAGATCGCGCTGTGCGGCTGCATGATGCAGGAGGCAGAGGTCCTGGAAAAGCTGAAAAAAAGCTATTCCTTCGTGAGCCTGGTGTTCGGAACCCACAACATCTATAAATTCGCGGAGCTGCTTTGGGCCTGCCTGGATGCAGACCGGATGCTGATCGACGTGTGGGAGGATACGGACAAGATCGTAGAGGATATCCCCAGCGAGCGGAAGTTTTCCTTCAAATCCGGGGTCAACATCATGACCGGGTGCAACAATTTCTGCAGCTACTGCATTGTTCCCTATGTGAGAGGGCGGGAGCGGAGCCGTGAGCCAAAGGACATCCTGCGGGAGATTGAGGCTCTGGTTTCGGACGGCGTGGTAGAGGTCATGCTGCTGGGACAGAATGTCAATTCCTATGGAAAGACCCTGGAGCATCCCGTCAGTTTTGCAGAGCTTCTGACCCAGATCGAACAGATCGACGGACTGGAACGGATCCGGTTCATGACCTCTCATCCCAAAGATCTTTCCGATGAACTGATCGAAGTGATGGGAAATTCCAAAAAGATCTGCAGGCATCTCCATCTTCCGATCCAGTCCGGAAGCACCCGGATCCTGGAGAAGATGAACCGCAGGTATACGAAAGAACAGTATCTGATGCTGACGGAGAAGATCCGCCGCGCCGTGCCCGATATTTCCCTGACCACGGATATCATCGTCGGCTTTCCGGGGGAGACGGAGGAAGATTTTCAGGAGACTCTGGACATTGTCCGCCGGGTGCGCTATGACGCCGTGTTTACCTTCCAGTATTCCAAAAGAACGGGAACGCCTGCTGCCGTCATGGAAGGGCAGGTGACGCCGGAGGTGATGAAGGACCGGTTTGACCGTCTGCTTGCGGAGGTACAGGCCATTTCCTCGGAGGTCTGCAGCGTACATACAGGATCTGTCCAGGAGGTACTGGTGGAGTCTGTAAATGACCATGACCCGGCGCTTCTGACCGGGCGCATGAGCAACAACCTGCTGGTGCATTTCCCGGGGGATCCATCCCTCATAGGGAAGCTTTTTTCTGTCAGGCTGAAGGAATGCAGGGGGTTCTATTACCTTGGCGAAGGAGGACATGTTTTGACGTGAAACGGGTAAGCGAATACTTTTTTATCTGGGCCCTGGGAGGGATTCTGTACTATAGCATTGAAGTGACATTCCGTGGATTTTCCCACTGGTCCATGTTCGTGCTGGGCGGCTTCTGCCTGCTGTTCTTCGGATGGCAGGGCCTGCTGTTAAAATGGCAGGATCCCCTCTGGCTCCAGGTGCTTCGATGCACCCTGTTTGTGGGGGCAGGGGAATTCATTACGGGCATGATCGTCAATAAGTGGATGAAATGGGGAGTGTGGGATTATTCCAACCAGCCCCTGCAGCTGTTCGGGCAGGTCTGCATCCCGTTTCTGATCCTGTTTTCCGGGCTCTGTGCGCTGGGGATTTTGATGTCCGGATATCTGCTCCACTGGCTCTACGGGGAAGAGAAGCCCCATTTTCATGTGCTGTAGGTTTTCATAGAGATACGAAAGGAAGGCAACGATTTGGCAGAATTAACACCAATGATGCAGAAATATATGGATACGAAAGCGGAATATCCCGGCTGTATCTTATTTTACAGGCTGGGAGATTTCTACGAGATGTTCTTTGAGGATGCCGTTACGGTGTCCCGGGAGCTGGAGCTGACCCTGACCGGGAAAAGCTGCGGACTGGAAGAGCGGGCGCCCATGTGCGGCGTCCCTTATCATGCTGTGGACGGGTATCTCAACCGGCTGGTGGCCAAGGGCTACAAGGTGGCCATCTGTGAGCAGACCGAGGATCCGAAGCAGGCCAAGGGACTGGTCCGCCGGGAGGTGGTGCGGGTGGTCACGCCGGGCACGATCCTGGACAGCCAGATGATGGATGAATCCAGAAATAACTATATCATGTGTATCGTATATCTGGCGGACCGGTACGGAGTCTCGGTGGCGGACGTGTCCACAGGGGATTACTTCGTGACGGAGCTGCCGGACGGCGGGAAGCTCAAAGACGAGATCTTCAAATTCACGCCTTCCGAGATCATCTGCAATGAGTCCTTCTATATGAGCGGAATGGACCTGGATGACTTAAAGGACCGGCTAAAGATCGCGCTGTATGCTCTGGATGCCTGGTATTTTGACGACGCTCTGTGCAGAAAAAACCTTCTGGAGCATTTTCAGGTCAAGACACTGGACGGGCTGGGGCTGGGAGACCTGGACTGCGGCGTGATCAGCGCGGGGGCATTGCTCCAGTACCTTCTGGAGACCCAGAAGAACAATCTGGCTCATATGACTCATATTACGCCGTACACCACGGGAAAATATATGATGCTGGACAGCTCCACAAGGCGGAACCTGGAGCTGTGCGAGACGCTGCGGGAGAAGCAGAAGCGGGGGTCGCTGCTCTGGGTGCTGGACAAGACCCGCACCGCCATGGGAGCGCGGACGCTGCGGAAGTATGTGGAGCAGCCCCTGATCGAGCAGGGGGAGATCGAGCGGCGGCTGGACGCTGTGGCCGAATTAAAGGACGCGGCCATCAGCCGGGAGGAGATCCGGGAGTACTTATCTCCGGTCTACGACCTGGAACGGCTGATCACGAAGATCACCTACGGCACCGCCAATCCCCGGGATCTGACCGCATTTTCCGGTTCTCTGGAAATGTTGCCACATGTCCGGTACATATTGGAAGAGATGCACTCTGGCCTGCTCTGTGAGATCCGAGAAAACCTGGACACCTTAGAGGACCTGTGTTCCCTGGTGAAGTCGGCTATTGTGGAGGAACCGCCTCTTGCCATGAAGGAGGGGAACATCATCCGGGACGGCTACAACGAGGAGGTGGATACCCTGCGCCGGGCCAAGTCCGAGGGCAAGGGATGGCTTGCCAAGCTGGAAGAGGAGGAACGTGAAAAGACCGGGATCAAGAACTTAAAGATTAAATACAACAAGGTATTCGGCTATTATCTGGAGGTGACCAATTCATACAAGAACATGGTGCCTGATTATTTTATGCGTAAGCAGACCCTTGCCAATGCGGAGCGGTATATCACGCCGGAACTGAAAGAACTG
Source organism: Lachnospiraceae bacterium (assembly GCA_910575475.1). Taxonomy (GTDB): domain Bacteria; phylum Bacillota; class Clostridia; order Lachnospirales; family Lachnospiraceae; genus Schaedlerella. Next base: position 45,291 of record CAJTGD010000027.1, read on the forward strand.
GAGGATACCATCCTGGGGGCGGAGGACAAGCTGTATGCCCTGGAGTATGAGCTGTACTGCGCGGTCCGGGATACGATCGCTGGGGAGGTGGAGCGGATCCAGAGGACGGCCAAGGCGGTGGCGGAGCTGGATGTATTTTCTACGCTTGCCCTGGTGGCAGAGCGGAACCACTATGTGCGGCCCCAGATCAATGGGAAGGGCGTCATCGATATCAAGGACGGACGTCATCCGGTGGTGGAGCAGATGATCCCGGACGGCTCCTTTATTTGTAATGATACTTTTTTAAATGATAAGAAAGAGCGTATTTCCATCATCACCGGCCCCAATATGGCGGGAAAGTCCACCTATATGCGGCAGACCGCGCTGATCGTATTGATGGCCCAGATCGGTTCCTTTGTGCCGGCGGAGAAGGCGGATATCGGCCTGGTGGACCGGATCTTTACACGGGTGGGTGCTTCCGACGATCTGGCGTCCGGACAGAGCACCTTTATGGTGGAGATGACGGAGGTGGCCAACATCCTGCGCAATGCTACGGCCAAGAGCCTCTTGATCCTGGATGAGATCGGAAGGGGGACCAGCACCTTTGACGGGCTGTCCATTGCCTGGGCGGTGGTGGAGTATATCAGCGATTCCAAGCTTTTGGGCGCCAAGACCCTGTTCGCAACCCATTACCATGAGCTGACAGAGCTGGAAGGAAAGATCGAGCATGTCAATAATTACTGCATCGCCGTGAAGGAAAAGGGCGATGACATCGTGTTCCTACGCAAGATCGTCAAGGGCGGTGCGGATAAGAGCTACGGGATCCAGGTTGCCAAGCTGGCCGGTGTTCCGGACCTGGTCATCAGCCGGGCCAAGGAGATCGTGGAGGAACTCTCAGACGGGGATATCACCGGCCGGGTCAGCGAGATCGCGGTGAAGTGTCCCCAGAAGCCGCAGAAAAAGGTGAAATCCAGGAAATATGACGAGGTGGACCTGGCACAGTTCTCTCTTTTTGACACCGTTCAGGACGACGATGTGCTGGAAGAGCTGAAAAATATCGATGTGGGCAATCTGACGCCCATCGACGCGCTGAATACCATTTACCGGTTGCAGAATAAATTGAAGAACCGGTGGTAAAGGAGGCAGGCTATGGCACGGATTCAGGTTTTGGATCAGACGACAATTGATAAGATCGCCGCGGGAGAGGTCATTGAGCGGCCGGCTTCCATCGTCAAGGAGCTGGCGGAAAATGCCATTGATGCCGGGGCGAATACGGTCACGGTGGAGATCGAGGACGGGGGGATCACCCTGATCCGGATCACGGACAACGGGTGCGGCATTCCAAAAGAGGACATCCGAAATGCGTTTCTGCGCCATTCCACGAGCAAGATCCGGTGTGTGGAGGACTTGTCCAAGATCACGTCTCTGGGCTTCAGGGGAGAGGCCCTGTCCAGCATTGCCGCCGTGACCAAGGTGGAGCTGGTGACGAAGCCGAAGGAGGAAACCTTCGGCGTTCGGTATGTGATCGAAGGCGGACGGGAGATCTCCATGGAAGAGACCGGGGCGGCGGACGGAACCACATTTGCCGTGCGGCAGCTTTTTTACAATGTGCCTGCCCGCAGGAAGTTTTTGAAGACCGCCATGACGGAGGCCGGGCATGTGCAGGATCTTCTGATGCGCCTGGCGCTTTCCCATCCGGAGGTGGCTTTCCGCTTTCTGAACAACCGGCAGGAAAAGCTGAGGACCTCCGGGAGCGGGAAATTGGATGAGGTGATCTACAATCTCTATGGGCGGGATGTGGCCTCCAACCTTCTCAAGCTGGATCATCCGGCCGACGGCATCCGCATCCGGGGCTACATCGGCAAGCCGGTGATCACCCGGGGAAACCGGAATTTTGAGACCTTTTTTGTGAATGGGAGATATGTGAAAAGCGCCATGATCTCCAAGGCCCTAGAGGATGCCTGCAAGGACTTCATGATGCAGCACAAATTTCCCTTTGCGGTGCTGGCATTTGAGATCGATACCGAGCAGGTGGACGTGAATGTCCATCCCACAAAGATGGAGCTGCGTTTTCAAAAGCAGCAGGAGGTCTACAACACGGTCTTTGAGGGGATCCACAGGAGGCTTCTGGAACCGGAATTGATCCCCCAGGTGGAGGCGCCGGAGCCTAGACTTGCGCCGGAGGAAAACAAGGACGAAGGGAAAGGCGCGCTCGGATCAGAGGGCAAAGCTGTGCCCGGAGGAGGAACGGAGGAAGCCGGCCGGATGCCCGCTGAGAGCCCGTTTCTGCTCAAACCGAAGAAAACGGGACTGGAGCAGGAAATCCAGGATGAGGACTATTTTATCCGGAAAATGCGGGAACGCGTGCTGGATTATCATGAGAAATTAAAGGCATCCGCAGAAACGGCGGGAGCGGAAAGTCTGCCGGATTCCGGGCAGGAACAGACAGCCACCTCCGGCCAGGGATCATTGCCGGAGACCGGTTATGGCAAGGCATCCGTTTCCGGGCTTGAACAGAGGAAAGCAAGCGATCAGGAGAACAGATCGTCCGCAGTCTGCGACAGAACAGCGGCCTTCGGCCGCGGAACCATGCCCGGGTTCATCCGCGAAAACCAGGAATATCACGTACCCGGGAAGCCGCAGGACACCTGTGAATCTGTCCAGCCGGCGCAACAGACCCTTCGGGAAGCCGACCGGCCGAAGCCGCAGGGCCTCCGGGAGGATATCCAGGCAAAGCAGATGGACCTGTTCGAGGAGAAGCTGTTAAAACGGGACATCCGTGCAGAGTATAAGCTGGTGGGCCAGGTGTTCGACACCTACTGGCTTGTCCAGTTCCAGGACAACCTGTACATCATTGACCAGCATGCCGCCCACGAGCGTGTCCTGTATGAACGCACATTGAAGGAGATGAAAAACCGGGAGTATACCTCGCAGTACTTAAGCCCGCCGGTGATCCTGACCCTTTCCATGCAGGAGGCACGGCTGCTGGATGAACACATGGACCGGTTTCAGCGGATTGGTTTCGAGATCGAGCCCTTCGGCGGAAAGGAATATGCAGTCCGCGCAGTCCCCGCCAACCTGTTTGGGATCGCCAAAAAGGAACTCCTTCTGGAAATGCTGGATACCCTGTCGGACAGTGTGAACACGTCCATGACGCCGGAGCTGATCGATGAAAAGGTGGCGTCCCTGTCCTGCAAGGCCGCGGTGAAGGGGAACAGCCGTCTCTCCGCCCAGGAGGTGGATGCGCTGATCGGGGAACTGCTGTTATTATCCAATCCCTATCACTGTCCCCACGGACGCCCCACGATCATCGCCATGTCAAAGCGGGATCTGGAGAAAAAGTTTAAGAGGATCGTATAAATGATGAAACAACCACTGATCATACTGACAGGACCTACCGCAGTCGGGAAGACGAAGATGTCCATCGCCCTGGCAAAGGCGGTCGGCGGGGAGATCATTTCCGCAGATTCCATGCAGGTCTACCGCCAGATGGACATCGGCTCCGCGAAGATCCGTCCGGAGGAAATGGACGGGATCCGGCACCATCTGATCGATGTGCTGGATCCGGACGAGGCGTTCCATGTGGTCCGTTTTCAGGAGATGGCAAAGGCGGCTATGGACCAGATCTACGGGAGGCACAAGATCCCGATCCTGACAGGGGGAACGGGGTTTTATATCCAGGCCGTTTTATATGACATCGACTTTACGGAAAACGGAGGCGACAGCGCATACCGGAGAGAACTGGAAGGACTGGCACGGGAGAATGGGCCGGAATTTCTCCACCGGATGCTTGCGCAGGTGGACGCCCGGTCCGCGGAGGAGATCCACGCCCACAATGTGAAGCGGACCATCCGCGCGCTGGAACATTTCCATCAGACCGGGGAAAAAATATCGGAGCACAATCAGGAGCAGAGGGAAAAGGAATCTCCCTACAATTTTGCCTATTTTGTATTGAACGACGAACGGCAGCGTCTGTATGAGCGGATCGACCGCCGGGTGGACGAGATGCTGGAGGAAGGGCTGGAGGAAGAGGTGATCCGGCTTAAGGATCGCGGATTTACAAGGGACATGGTCTCCATGCAGGGTCTTGGATATAAGGAAATGCTGGATTATCTGGAAGGAAACTGCTCCTTGGAGGAGGCCGTCACGGTCATCAAACGGGACACCCGGCATTTCGCGAAGCGGCAGATCACCTGGTTCAAGCGGGAGCGGGATGTGATCTGGCTTGACAAGGACAAAGCGGATCATGATGAGGATGTATTATTAAACCAGATGCTTGGTGAACTGAAAAGACGGCAGATCGTATGACGCGCATGGAACTGCATTTTACACTGTGAAGAAAAAAGAGCAGGAAAAAGGAGAAACAGATCAAATGGAACAGTTAAAGATATACAAAAGCCTTGGAATCTCGGAGGAAGTATTCGCGGCCGGAGAACGACTGGAGCAGGAGTTGATGCCCCGGTTTCTGGAATTTGAAAAAACGGCGGAATTAAACCAGTTAAAGGTACTGGGGGCCATGCAGAAGAACCGGGTCAGCGCGGAGTGCTTCCAGTATTCCACCGGATACGGATACAATGACAACGGAAGGGATACGCTGGAACGCGTTTATGCGGATACCTTTCACACGGAGGCGGCTCTTGTCCGCCCCCAGATCACCTGTGGGACACACGCTCTGGCATTGGCATTGTCCGCGAATCTGCGTCCGGGAGACGAGCTCTTGTCCCCTGTGGGAAAGCCTTATGATACCCTGGAAGAGGTGATCGGGATCCGGCCCTCCAGAGGATCCCTGGCGGAATACGGGGTCACCTACCGGCAGGTGGAATTGAAAGAAGACGGATATTTCGACTATCCGGCCATTGAGCGGAGCCTGAATGAGAAAACGAAATTGGTCACCATCCAGCGCTCCAAGGGCTATCAGACCCGGCCCAGCTATTCCGTGGAAAAGATCGGGGAGCTGATCGCCTTCATCAAGAGAATCCGTCCGGACGTGATCTGCATGGTGGATAACTGCTACGGTGAATTTGTGGAGAACAGAGAACCCAGCGACGTAGGCGCGGACATGGTGGTAGGGTCTCTGATCAAGAATCCGGGGGGCGGACTGGCGCCCATCGGCGGTTATGTGGCAGGCCGGGAAGATCTGATCGAGAACTGCGGGTGCCGCCTGACCTCTCCGGGACTGGGCCGGGAGGTGGGTGCTTCCCTGGGTGTGATGCAGTCCTTCTACCAGGGCTTTTTCCTGGCTCCAGTGGTGGTTGCCAGCGCCTTAAAAGGAGCCGTATTTGCGGCCAATATTTACGAGCGGCTTGGCTTTTCCGTGATTCCGAACAGTGTGGAATCCAGGCATGATATCATCCAGGCCGTAACGCTTGGGATCCCGGAGGGCGTGGTTGCGTTCTGCCAGGGCGTACAGGCGGCGGCCCCGGTGGACAGCTATGTGACCCCGGTTCCCTGGGCCATGCCGGGCTATGACAGCGATGTGATCATGGCGGCAGGGGCATTTGTACAGGGATCCTCCATTGAGCTGAGCGCGGACGGACCCATCAAGCCGCCTTATGCCGTGTACTTCCAGGGCGGGCTCACCTGGCCCAGCGCAAAGCTGGGGATCCTGCAGTCGCTGCAGTATCTGGTGAACGCGGGGCTGGTGTCCGGCCGTCAGATCGAAACCTTGTGAAACGGCTGAATGGCCATAATGGGATGTTGTAACTGCTCCGATCTGCGAAGTACTGGGCAGATATTGGATGCTTTAGAAAAGAAGGAGGGCGGAAATGGGAAATGTAACCATCATCGGGGGCGGGGCTTCCGGCCTGACGGCGGCCATCACCGCAGCGTCTGCCGGGGCCAGGGTGACTCTGATCGAGCAGAATGACCGGGTGGGGAAAAAGATTTTATCCACCGGAAACGGAAGATGCAACTATACCAATATGCACCAGGAGCCTTCCTGCTATCATTCGGAGGATCCGTCCTTTCCATGGGGGATCATCCGGCAGTTTGATGCCGGAGAAACCGTAAAATTTTTCCGGGAGCTGGGCATTTTTCCAAAAAACCGGGAGGGCTATTTGTATCCCAATTCCGACCAGGCATCCTCGGTCCTGGATGTGCTTCGGATGGAATGCCGGAGACTCCATACGGAGATAAGGACAGACTGCAGATGTACAGAGATCCGGCCGAAAAAAAACGGGTTTCGCCTGAAAACCACGTCAGGAGAATTTTCTGCGGATCGGGTGGTCCTGGCCGCAGGTTCCGCTGCGTCAGCCGTGGCCGGAAGCGGGGATCTGGGCTACCGGCTTGCCAGACAGCTGGGACACCGGATCGTACCGGTGGTTCCGGCGCTGGTTCAGCTCCGGTGCCGGGAGGACTTTTACAAAAGCGTCTCCGGGGTGCGGGTGGCAGGAGCCGTTGAGATCTTTGCGGATCAGGTCTGCATTGCAAGGAACCAGGGAGAGATCCAGCTGACCAATTACGGAATCTCCGGCATCCCGGTCTTTCAGGTGAGCGGCGCGGCGGCCCGGGCTTTATATCACAGACAGTCCGTGAAGGCGGTGCTGGATTTCATGCCGGATATGGAATGGGAAGCCTTTCTGGGCTTTTTGAAGGAACGGATCCGGATCCGCCCGGAAAAAACACTGGAGGAGTTCTTTGTAGGGCTGTTCCCGAAAAAGCTGTGGGATCTGTGGCTCCGTCTCGGCGGACTTCCCCGGATCCAGGCCGCGGGGACGCTTACGGATGGACAGATGGAAGCGCTGGCCCGTCTGATCCGGCAGTTTGAAACCAACGTCACCGCCGCCAATTCCTTTGCCCAGGCACAGGTCTGCCGGGGAGGCGTAGATACCCGGGACGTGGATCCCAGGACACTGGAATCCCGTTTGATCCCGGGGCTTTATTTTGCCGGGGAGGTGCTGGATGTGGACGGACTCTGCGGCGGGTATAACCTGCAGTGGGCATGGTCCAGCGGCCATGTGGCGGGAAAGGAGGCGGCCCATGCTAAGACTTAATCAGATCCGGCTTCGGCCGGGACACAGTGAACAGGAGCTGGAAGACAGAATCCGAAAGCTTTTAAATCTGAAAAAATCCGAACCTTTGGAATATCGGATCTTCAAACAGTCCATTGACGCCAGAAAAAAGCCGGAAATTTATTATACCTATACGGTGGATGTGAAGCTTCGGCAGGAGGAGGCTGTTCTGAAACGGGCAGGCCAAAAGAAACAGAAGCCCGGACAGATCGAAAAGCAGGAAGAGGTTCTCTACCGGACACCGGCTCACGGATCGGAAAACCTTTCCCACAGGCCGGTGGTGGCCGGGGCAGGCCCTGCCGGACTGTTCTGCGCCTGGATTCTGGCGCGGGAGGGATATCGGCCGCTGCTGCTGGAAAGAGGCGCTCCGGTGGAGGAGCGGATCCGGGATGTGGAGGCGTTCTGGAAAGGGGGACCTCTGGACCCGGAATCCAATGTTCAGTTCGGGGAGGGCGGTGCAGGCACCTTTTCCGACGGAAAGCTGAATACTTTGGTGAAGGATGCTCACGGCCGGAACCGTCTGGTGCTGGAAGCCTTTGTCCGTTTCGGCGCGCCGGAGCAGATCCTGTATGAGCAGAAGCCGCACATCGGTACGGATATCCTTTCCCGGGTGATCCGAAATCTACGGGAGGAGATCCGGCAGTCCGGCGGGGAGATCCGGTTTCACAGCCGTCTCACCGGCCTCACCTGCGCAGAGAACGCGGGGGGCCGCAGCCTTCGGCAGATCACGGTCAATGACACGGAGGAGATTCCCGCAGAGGTCCTGGTGATCGCTGTCGGGCACAGCGCCAGAGATACCTTCGGGATGCTTTTGGACAGCGGGATTCCCATGCAGGCCAAGGCCTTTGCGGTGGGGGTGCGCGTGGAGCATCCCCAGCAGATGATCCAGAACGTCCAGTACGGAAGCAGCTGGGCCGGGAAGCTGCCTGCCGCGTCCTATAAGCTGTCGGAAAATCTGGACAACGGACGGGGCGTGTATACCTTCTGCATGTGTCCGGGAGGGTATGTGGTCAACGCATCCTCCGAGGCGGGGCGGATTGCCGTCAACGGCATGAGCTACCACGGCCGGGCGGGAAGCAATGCCAACAGTGCGGTGATCGTAACCGTATCTCCCAAAGATTTTGGGAATGACCATCCTCTTGCCGGGGTAGAATTTCAGCGCCGGCTGGAAGCTCTCGCATACCGGGAGGGACAGGGCCGGATTCCGGTGCAGTGCTTTGGGGACTTCCGCAGGAATGTGCCGACAACGGCGCTGGGAGAGATCCTGCCCCAGATCAAAGGGGAATACAGGCTGGCAAATGTGCGGAGGATCTTCCCGGAAGAGCTGGCGGACTCCCTGCAGCGGGGGATCTGCGCCATGGATCGGAAGATTCCCGGATTTGCAAGGGAGGATATGGTACTGTCCGGCGTGGAGAGCCGGACTTCGTCGCCGGTGCGGATGGTCCGGGGAGATACATTGGAATGTGAGATCGGCGGGATCTATCCCTGCGGCGAAGGGGCCGGGTACGCAGGGGGGATCATGTCGGCGGCTATGGATGGGGTGAAAGTGGGGGAAGCGATTGTTGGGCGGTTTAGGGGGGTGTGAATGAAGGGAATATCCCAATCGTCCGTTTCTATTCACAGCCGCCACTCCAAACGCATGCGCAAAAACAGCCGGCAAGCCGGCTGCCGCTGCGCCGCAGCTTGATTTTTTGCTTATATGTTTGGAGTGACTGCTTCCCGCCGCAGGAGAACCGGCAGACAGATTCTTACAAGCGAGCTTGACGAATCTGTCTGCCGGTTCTCCTGCGGCTGTGAATAGAAACTGGTGTTTCACAAAAATTTCAGATTCGAAACCTGTACACGATTTTCAAATTATGGTAAAATACGTGTTATGTGCTGTGCCATCTTCATAGCAGGTAAAAACATATGAAAACAATGAAAGAACTGAACATGGAAGAACGTCCTTATGAGAAGTGCGAACGGTTTGGGCCGGAGAACCTGACGGACAGTGAGCTGCTGGCGGTTCTTCTGCGGACCGGGACGCGGGGGGAAAACATCGTGGAGCTGGCGAAGCGGATCCTGTATTCGGATCAATTCCAGGGAGGACTTCTGGGCATCCACCGCTGGTCTTTTGAACAGCTGACCCGGATCAAGGGGATCGGCAAGGTCAAGGCTACCCAGATCCTCTGTCTCTGCGAGCTTGCCAAAAGGCTTTCCAAGGCAAGTGCGGGGCCGGAACTGAATTTCGATATTCCCAGTACCATTGCGCGCTATTATATGGAGGATCTGCGGCATCAGAAGCAGGAGACCATGAAGCTTTTGCTCCTGAATACCAAGTCCAGGCTCATAGGAGAGACGGATATTTCCAGGGGGACCGTCAACGCGTCGGTCATTTCTCCAAGGGAATTGTTTGTAGAGGCTCTGCAGAAGGACGCTGTGTCAATCATCCTGCTCCATAACCATCCCAGCGGCGATCCCACGCCCAGCAGGGAGGATATTCTTGTCACCAGGAGAGTGTATGAGGCCGGTATGATGATCGGTGTGGAGCTTCTGGACCATATCATCATCGGTAATAACTGCTACAGTAGCATGAGGGAGCAGGGGATCCTGAACTAAGGGACTGTATGCTCTGAAAAAAGGAAGTGTAACGGATGTTCCGGAATATTTACGGGCTGGATCTGGGAACCTACGAGATCAAGGTTTTTGATAAAAAAAGAGATTTTATCTGGAAAGAACGAAATATCATTGCTAAAAAAGATCAGAAATTCCTCTATGCGGTGGGAGATGAGGCATGGGACATGTTTGAGAAGGCGCCGGAGAATATCGAAGTGCTGTTTCCCATGCAGGGCGGCGCGATCGCAAAATTTGACGACATGCAGTGCCTCCTTCAGGAGCTTTTAAAAAAGGAACGCCCCTTTTACGGCGGTTCGGAATATCTGGTGGCGGTTCCCACGGATGTCACGGAGGTGGAGAAGCGGGCGTTCTACGACCTGGTCTGCCATTCCGCGGCCCGGGCCAGGACCGTCAGGATCGCGGAGCGGGCCATTGTGGATGCCATCGGCTTCGGGGTCAATGTGAACCGCACGGATGGGATTTTTATCGTCAATATGGGCGGAGGCTCCACCGAGATCTCGGTTCTGTCCCGCGGCGGGATGGTCATGAACCGGCTGATGAAGCTGGGCGGGGAGCATCTGGATCAGGCGATCCAGGATCAGGTACGGCATCACCTGGAATTTCTGATCGGCAGGCGCACGGCGGAGATGCTGCGCCAGGATTTCGGGATCTTCGAGGATGCCACCTGTACCGCAATCAACGTATCCGGCAGGAATCTGCGCACCAGGGTACCGGAATACCGGGAGATCCCGGTGGGGATGGTGCGGGCGGCCATGCGGGAGCCGCTGAAGGAATGTGTGTCGGAGATCCGGGCCATGTTCGACCGGACGCCTCCCACCGTGCGCAGCGGTCTGCAGAAGAACGGGATCTGCCTCACCGGAGGGCTGGCCAATTTAAAGGAGCTTTCTACATATCTGGAGGAAAGCACAGGTCTCGCGGTCCGAACAGTTTCCCGTCCGGAGCTCTGCGTGGTGGAAGGACTGAAGAAGATCATCCAGGACAAGCGGGCATATAAAGAATGGACCTATTCCCTGCTGGATGGGGAGTACAAATGGTTAAGAAAGCTTTAAGACAGATTGCAGGGGGAACGATCATCCATTATGAAGAAAAAAAATCAGACGACCAATACAAATAAATATCTGCTTGCCGGATTGACCATGGTCTGCATCCTGCTGATGCTGCTGTCCGTATTCTATGAAAAGACAGCGGGACCGTTTAAGGTGCTTGCCAATCTTACGGTCATTCCGATGCAGCAGGGGTTCAATAAGGTGGGCAGTCTGCTCATCGATGTCAGTGAGAACTTCGGGACACTGGAGGAAGCGCGTAAATTAAATAAAAGCCTGCAGGCGCAGATCGATGAGCTGATCATGCAGAACAACAACCTGCAGGAGGAAAAATACGAGCTGGAGCGGCTCAGGGAATTGTACAAATTGGACCAGAATTACGCGGAATACGAAAAGGTCGGCGCCCGTGTGATCAGCAAGGATCCCGGAAACTGGTTCAGCAGCTTTACCATCGATAAAGGTAGCCTGAACGGGATTCGGGTGGATATGAACGTGATTGCGGGGAGCGGGCTGGTAGGGATCGTGACTGAGGTCGGGCCTACCTGGGCGACCGTGCGTTCCATCATCGATGATTCCAGCAATATGGGAGGCATGGTACTGTCTACCTCGGACACCTGTATCGTGCGCGGAGACCTGTCCCTGATCAATGACGGGAAGATGCGTTTTGAGCAGATGGAGAATAACGACAATAAGGTGGAGGTGGGCGAGCAGATCGTGACCTCACATATCAGCGATAAATACCTGCAGGGGATCCTGATCGGTTATGTCAGCGAGGTGCAGGTGGATTCGAATAACCTGACCCGCTCAGGGTATCTTACCCCTGTGGTCAATTTTAAAAAGCTTCAGGAAGTGCTCGTCATCACGAAGACCAAGGCGGAGCTGACCGGAACCGATGTGACCCAGGAGGATGCAGGAGCAGCAGAACCGGCCGGAGCAGAGGCGGGAGGAGACGCCGGAGCCGGGAATGAAGCAGGAGAAGGCCAGCCTTCCGGAAATGAACCGGCGGACGGGCAGCCTGCGGAAAATGGAGCCGGGGAAGGCGTGCCTCCCGAAAGCGGAGCAGAAGACGGTGCGCCTCCGGAAGACGGAGCAGACCAGGGAGAGCCGGGCGGAGAAGGAACCCAGGGAGCTCCTCCGGACGCCCCCTCAGGAGCTGAAGCTCAATCCGGGGCAGAAGGGCAGTGATCTCGCAGTATCGCAGTCAGTACATGCATTATCTAATATGAAAGGAGCAGGTATATGAAGGGGATAAAGATCAAACGCGTCATTGTGACGGCACTGACAGTATGCATCTGCTATATGCTGCAGTGTACCCTGTTTCCCAACCTGACGCTTGCATCCATAAAGCCCAATATCCTGATCATCTTGACCGCTTCCTACGGATTCATGCGCGGACCGAGAGACGGGATGCTGGTAGGCTTTTTTTCAGGACTTCTGATGGACATCCAGTTCGGCAATATTCTGGGTTTCTATGCCCTGATCTATCTGCTCGCAGGCTATGTGAACGGACTGTTTGAGCAGATGTATTATGATGACGATATCAAGCTGCCATTGGCACTGGTAGGAGCAACAGAGTTTATCTACGGGCTGATCATCTATCTGCTGATGTTCATGCTTCGGAGCGAATTTGATTTTTTACACTATCTGAGACATATTATCATACCGGAGCTCATATATACTATAGTAGTGACACTGGGGCTGTATCCCCTCATACTTTTCATAAACCGCAGGTTAGAGGCAGAAGAAAAAAGGAGTGCAGGCAAATTTGTTTAGGAAAATTTCGAAGAGAATAAAAAAAACGATCAAACAGATTTCGGAATCCAGACTTTTGGTCCTGATTCTGATATTCTGCTTTTTGTATGCTGTCCTGATCAACAGGCTGTTTGGGCTGCAGATCGTCAAAGGCGAATATTATATGGACAACTATAAGCTCCAGATCCGAAAGGAGCGGGATCTGCAGGGCACCCGCGGCAGTATCTATGACAGGAACGGAGACCTGCTGGCCTACAATGAGCTGGCTTATTCCGTGACCTTTGAGGACGATATCTCAGGCACTGAAGACCGGAACGAGACGCTCAACCGGATCATGGACGAGGTGATCCGGATCGTAGAAGCTCATGGAGACAGTGTGATCCACAGCTTCGGGATCGTGCTGGACCCTGCGGGCAACTACCAGTTTACCCAGACAAATGAGACACTCCGGCTCCGTTTTGTGGCCGATGTGTACGGATTAAGGACGATCGATGAACTGTCCAAGGAGCAGAAAAACGCAACGGCCGAAGACTTGATCCATTATCTCTGCACCCATGAGCTCTATGGCTACGATCTGGATGAAAAGAAGCTGGACAGGCAGTATATCCTGAAGATGATCAATCTCCGATATGCCATCAACCTGAACAGCTACCAGAAATACATTCCCACAGTGCTTGCTTCGGATGTGAGCGACGAGACACGGTTTGCTATCATGGAAAATCTGGACAGGATGGAAGGCGTAGGCATTGAAACAGAATATCTGCGAAGATATACGGACAGCCAGTATTTTGCCTCCCTGATCGGATACACCGGCAAAATCTCACAGGAGGAATATGATGCTCTGGATGAGGATCAGAAGGAACGATACGCCTTATCGGATATTGTCGGGAAATCTGGAATCGAACAAGTAATGGACAACGTCCTTCAGGGAGACAGAGGAAGCCGTGTCTTTTATGTGGACAGCGTCGGCAAGGTGACAGAGGAAGTCAGTTACGTGGAGCCCGGAGCCGGGAATGATGTATATCTTACGATCGATAAGAAGCTGCAGGAGCAGACCTATCGGATCATTGAGGAGAAGATTGCAGGAGTGGTCCTTTCCAAGCTGAGTACGATGATGAATTATGATCCCAGTCTGGAGAAGGATTCGAAAGATATCATCATTCCGGCAGACGATGCCTACTTTGCCTTTATCGCAAACCAGATTATTGACGAGCAGCATTTTGGAAAGGAGGATGCCGGCGCATCGGAAAAAGAGGTCTATGCCGTATATTTGGCGAGAAAGACCACGGTCATGAACGAGATTTTGGCGGAGCTTAACGGAACGACTCCGTACCAGAGCCTGTCGGCCGAGATGCAGGGATATATGGATTATATGGAGAGCATCCTGCAAAGCGGCATCCTGCTCTCGGATGCAATTGACGCGGCGGATCCGACTTATCAGGCGTGGTCAAAGGACGAGAGTATCAGTATGAACCAATACCTGAACTATGCGATCTCCAAAAACTGGATCGACACCTCACGGCTGAATGAGTATATTTCGTCCGAATATTCGGACGCGGCAGAAGTTTATCAGGCAATCCTGCAGTATCTGCAAGATTATTTGAGTTCGGATATGAATTTCGACAAACTTCTCTACAAATATCTTATAAAATCAGGTAGTATCACAGGAGCACAGATCTGTGCCATTGTGTATGAACAAGGGGTACTGCCCCTGGATGAGGGAGCCTACCACGGACTGCGCACCGGAGGACTGGACTCCTTCGGCTGGCTGCATACGCAGATACAGACACTTGCCATCACGCCCGGGCAGCTTGCCCTGGAACCGTGTACCGGCTCTGCAGTGGTAAGCGACCCCAATACAGGGGAAGTCCTTGCCTGTGTATCCTATCCGGGATATGATAATAACCGGCTGGCCAATACCATGGATTCTGACTACTATAACCAGCTTGTGACCGGGCTTTCGCGCCCGTTTTACAACAATGCGACACAGGAGACCACGGCTCCGGGTTCCACCTACAAGATGGTTTCCTCGGTGGCGGCCCTGACAGAAAAAACCATCACAGGAGATACCTATCTCTCCTGCGGAGGTGCATTTGAGGGGGTTACCCCGAATCCGCGGTGCTGGTCTTATCCCAACGGGCACGGAGGGCTGAATGTGGTCGATGCGCTGAATTACTCCTGTAACGTATTTTATTATACGGTTGGATTCCAGTTTGGACTGGACCGGGAAGGAAACTATGACAGCAACCGGGGAATCGAAGTCTTACGAAAGTATGCAGAAGGCTTCGGACTGGGAGAGACCTCAGGACTCGAGATCCCGGAAACAGAGCCTAAGATTTCTGATACGGATTCCGTGCTCTCGGCCATCGGACAGGGCACCAACAATTATACAGTCAGCCAGCTGAACCGATATGTATCCACAGTCGCGAACAAAGGGACCGTCTACAAGCTGACGCTTCTGGACAGGACGACAGATGCGAACGGAAAGATCATCAAGAATTATGAACCGATGGTGGTGAGCAAGATGGATAATGTATCCAAAAAAACCTGGGAACTGATCCATGATGGAATGGTCGCGATGATCAACAGCACGGCCAGCTTTTCCGGAATGGGGATCGAAATGGCTGGAAAGACCGGAACAGCACAGCAGAGTGCGATACATCCGGATCACGCGGTCTTTGTCGGATTTGCACCGGCCGAGTCTCCGGAAATAGCCGTTGCAGTACGTATTGCCAATGGATATACGTCTGCCTACGCGGCAGAGATTGGAAGAGATATCGTTATGGCCAACTTTGAACTTGCAGAGGAAGACGAACTGATCACTGGTCAGGCTGCAAAACTGGGTGCATCGATTTCTGATTAAAGCTAGGAAGTGAGAAAATATGGACAGTCTTGTTACAATTAAGAGCTGTAAATATGGTATGGAAATTTATCTGGATCCGGAGGTCTCTTTTGATGTCCTTATGGAACATATCCGGGATAAATTCCGCAGCTCCGCCAGGTTTTTCCAGGGGGCTCAGGTTGCAGTTTCCTTTCTGGGGCGCAGGCTGAACTATACAGAGGAACGGGCTGTCCTGAGTCTGATTTCAGAAATCACAAAAATGGATATCGTATGTGTCATCGACCAGGATCATGAGCATGAACTGACATACAGGCGTATTGTAGAAAAAACGCTGTCCGATATTCCTGTAAGAGACGGGCAGTTCTATAGAGGAACGTTAGGAAGAAGACAGGTGATAGAGTCAGATACGAGTATTGTAATACTGGGAAATGTGGAACCGGGTGCATCTGTGATCGCAAAAGGAAATATCGTTGTGATCGGTGCATTGTATGGGAGTGCGCATGCCGGTGCTGCGGGAAATACCGAAGCATATGTTGCGGCGCTTTCCATGCAGCCGAGATCTCTTCGGATCGGAGATATGGAAGCAAAGCAGAAGATATTCTGCCAAAACAACTCAGATATACCCGGTCCGAAAATTGCAGCAATGGATGCTGCCGGAATTTATCTCGATCCACTTGTAGATATACTGCGCGCCAGATAAATCTAACATGATGCGCACAGCCGCATGAGGAATTATGCCGCTTCGCGGCTGCGGCTGGCGCGATACTCACGGCAGATTTCATCGGCCGTGAGCATAATTAATGACAGCCATGAATCAGAAATTGCAGGAGGATAGCAAGAATGGGAGAAGTAATTGTCATTACATCAGGAAAAGGCGGTGTCGGTAAAACGACCACAACGGCGAATATAGGTGTCGGACTGGCACAGGCAGGCAGAAAAGTGATTGTCATTGATACAGATCTTGGTCTTCGGAATCTGGATGTAGTCATGGGACTGGAAAATAAGATCGTATATAATCTGGTTGATGTGATAGAAGGAAACTGCCGCGTCAAACAGGCTCTGATCCGAGACAAGCGTTTTCCGGAGCTTTATCTGCTTCCATCCGCTCAGACAAGAGATAAATCTGCGGTTTCTCCTGAACAGATGCAGAAGCTGGTTTCTGAATTAAGATCAGAATTTGACTATGTTCTGCTGGATTGTCCGGCCGGGATCGAACAGGGCTTTCAGAATGCGATCGCAGGAGCAGACCGTGCAGTCATTGTAACGACTCCGGAAGTTTCTGCGATCCGGGATGCGGATCGGATCATCGGCCTGCTGGAGACAAGAGGGATCAAGAACAATTCCCTGATCATCAACCGTCTGCGGATCGACATGGTACAAAAGGGAGACATGATGTCTGTCGAAGATGTGACAGAGATCCTGGCAATCCCTCTGATCGGGGTGATTCCGGATGATGAACAGATCGTGATCGCAACAAACCAGGGAGAGCCGATCATTGGGACAGACAGCTTATCCGGACATGCTTATGACCATATCTGCAGACGGCTTCTGGGAGAAGAGATCCCTATCCCGGATTTCAGCCGTCCAGACGGACTTTTTTCACGTATCCGAAGGATGCTTGGAAAAAAGTAGGAGGGCCAGAAGATGATGCGTGTACCTTCCGTTCAGATTGCAAAAGACCGGCTTCATGACCTGCTCAGTGCGGATCGGTTGAAATGTACACCGGATATGGCAGAAAAGCTGTCCTCTGATATATACTATACCATATCAAAATATATCGAGATCAGGCGGGAAAACTTTGATCTCAGGATTACACGTTCGGATATACATATCAAATATACAGGAGAGAAAGATTGAAGAACTTTATCCAACATATACTACATCGGTATCATTTGAAAGATTATAAATTCAGCCTTGTCGTACTGGTGCTTGCGATCTCCGTGATCGGAGTGTTTATCGTCGGCAGCGCGCAGGCTTCCTCACAGGGAAAGCAGGCCATGGGTGTAGCCATGGGCCTGGTAGCCATGGTTGTGATCTCACTGATCGATTATGAGTGGGTGCTGAATAACTTCTACTGGCTCATGTACGCGGCGAATATCATATTGCTGTTCGCCGTTCTGCTGTTCGGGGAAAATATCAATGGCGCCACCCGGTGGCTGAACCTTGGATTTGTCCAGTTCCAGCCTTCCGATCTGACAAAGATCATTACGGTTCTGTTCTACGCAAAATTTCTGACCAAGTATGAGCATTCGATCAACAAGATCCGCTTTATTTGTATTGCAGTGGTGTTGATGCTGCCTTCCCTGGCTCTGATCTTTAAGCAGCCTAACCTGTCCAATACCATCTGCCTGGGAATGCTGTTCTGTGTGCTGATGTTTATGGGAGGCTTAAGCTATAAATATATCCGAAATATACTTGTGGTGTGTGTCCCGCTGGCGGTGGTCCTGTTTATCATCGTGATCCAGCCGAATCAGCCGTTGATACACGATTATCAGCAAAACCGGATCCTTGCCTGGCTGGAGCCGGAAAAGTATGAATCCGAAGAAGCCTATCAGCAGCTGAATTCGATCATGGCAATCGGTTCAGGCCAATTGACCGGAAAAGGATATAACAACTCCGCGACGACCTCCGTAAAGAACGGGAAATTTATCTCCGAACCGCAGACAGACTTTATTTTTGCAATAATTGGAGAAGAATTGGGATTTGTGGGTTGTTGTGTCGTGATAATTTTGTTATTATTAATAGTGATAGATTGTATTTTGATTGGAATGAAGGCAAAGGACGCAGCGGGGCGCATCATCTGCGCCGGAGTGGCCGCACTGATCGGGATTCAGAGCTTTATCAATATCAGTGTGGCGACCATGTTGTTTCCGAATACAGGGATTTCCCTGCCGTTTATCAGCTATGGCATGACTTCGGTCATATGTTTTTACATGGGAATCGGATTCGTGCTGAATGTCGGGCTTCAGCCGAACAAATATCAGTAGAGGAGAGGGCATATCATGAATATTGGACTGGTTGCACATGACGCGAAGAAAAAATTGATGCAGAATTTTTGTATTGCCTACAGAGGGATCTTAAACAAGCACAATCTGTATGCAACAGAGACAACGGGGATTCTTGTGGAAAGTGTGACAAATCTTAACATCCATAAATATCTGGCCGGTCATCTGGGCGGAAAGCAGATGCTGGGAGCGCAGATCGAGCAGAACGACATGGATCTTATGATCTTTTTCCGGGATCCCTTAAGTCCCAGATCACATGAACCGGATGTAAATGATATTGTCCGTCTATGTGATGAATATAATATCCCGATGGCCACCAATATCGCCACGGCGGAGGCTTTGATCCTGGCGCTTGACAGAGGCGATCTGGACTGGAGGGAGCTGTACAGATGAAAGGCGGATATGCATGAGTAGGAATGAACGTGATTTCCAGCAGAGACCAGAACAGAACAGAAATAGAAATCATCGACAGGAGCCCGGCAGAAGAGACAGGAGAGGCCGAGGCCAAAGAGGGCAGGAACCGGAAGCACGGATGCAGAGAAGACGGGGGGAGAGACCTTCCGGAAGGAAAAGGAAGAAGCGCAGAAAACAGGCAGTAAAAGGACTGCTCTTATCTGCTGTACTTATGATCGCTCTGATCGTTTTAGGAGCCGCCGGCTTTCTGCATTATCTGAATGCCGCGGATGCAAAGACGATGTATGCGGCTTTATATGAGACAGAGCACTATAACCAGAATCTGTACCAGGGGGAGCTGTTTGCACCGGAGCTGTGCGTAGCTGCGGGAGATGTAGCACTGGATGGATTCGGAGGAGACCCGACGCTTCATGCAGCGGGCTTATTTGACGTGAACCAGAAGCAGGTTTTGTATGCGGACCGGATTTTTGACCAGCTTTACCCGGCAAGCACGACTAAGCTGATGACGGCGTATCTGACATTAAAGTATGGCAATCTGGAGGATATGGTGACAGTCAGCGAGACGGCGGTGTCATTTGTGGATCCGGAGGCGTCATTATGTGGTCTTCAGGTGGGAGACCAGCTTACGCTGTATGATCTTCTGTGCGGTCTGATCTTGCATTCCGGTAATGACAACGCAGCGGTGATCGCGGAGTATATCGGAGGAAGCCAGGAAAGCTTTGTAGATATGATGAACCAGGAAGCTCTGAATCTTGGTGCAACCCATACGCATTTTCAAAACCCCCACGGCCTTCACGAGGATGAGCATTATACTACGGCTTATGACCTGTATCTGATGTTCAACGCCTGCATTCAGGACCAGCGATTTATAGATATCATTTCCATGAAATCCTATCATGCCACGCTGACGGGTATGGACGGCAGTGTCAGGACCGATGAGTGGCCGGCTTCAAACTATTATTCCGCAGGTCTCTCACAGCCTCCTGAAGGGATCAATGTGATCGGCGGAAAGACGGGAACTACAGATCAGGCAGGCTCCTGTGTCATATTATACAGTCTGAACAGTGCGGGAAGCCCTCTGATATCCGTTGTGATGGGAGCGAACGATAAGGAATTATTATACAATGATATGACGCAGATACTGGCATGCGGACGATGATGATCGGGGCTTGACCCCGGTCATCACCACGCGGACGGATCAGGAAGAGGTACTGTCAGACATGGTGTCCATTCTTCCATACAGACTGATCAGATACAGTCCGCACAGTCCCACGATTGTATAAATAATTCTGGCAAACCAGCTTAGATTTCCAAAAAGAAAGGCAACCAGGTCAAAGCGAAAGATACCGACCAGAAGCCAGTTTGCCGCACCAATGATGACAAGGGTCAGAGCAGTATTATCAAACCACTTCATGCTATTTCCTCCTTTTCTCTAGGCTATGATTTAATTATTGTCAATTAAAAGTGGAAATATACATATAAAAGTGATATACTTTTATCCGGCAGATATAAACAGAAATCAGACAGAAACGGAAGTTCAGGATCTGGTAAAGAAATCAAAAAATCGGAGGAGTAGAAGTGGCAGTCCGAAGAAAGGATCTCGCTAAGATCAGCCAATATAAAACGAAGCAGGAAATGAATATCGGCATACTGATCTTTACATTGATCTTGCTGTATCTGATCGTTACTGTATTTACATATGCGACTTCAAAACGGATCTCAACATATGAAGTCCGCAGAGGAAGTATTGTAAAGGATAATTCCTACAACGGACTGATCCTGAGACAGGAAGTGACGGCTTCAGCAGAATCCGGAGGATTTATCAGTTATTTCCGTAATGAGAACAGCAAGGTAAAGAATGGAAGCAATATCTATGCGGTTTCTCCCGTAAGGCTTGATACAGAAGTTTCTTCGGAAACAGAAGAATTTACTCCGGGAGATGAAGTACAGAAGAATCTGACTTTGAAGACTCAGAGCTTTAATGAAAACTTTAATCCGCAGAAGTTTTACTCTGTATACACATTAAAAAATGAGATAACCGGAATTTTACGCGATGCGTCAAGTCAGTCAAAGATGATGCAGCTGGATCATCTGATCTCTCAGAACAGTGGAAATATCCATGTGGGAAAGAGTGCTTTCGACGGCGTTCTTGTCCGTACCATTGACGGATATGAGTCTCTGTCCGAAAATTCATTAAAGCCGGAGGTTTTTGACAGGACCAGCTATTCGTCTGTTCGTTTGGAGGATCAGGCGGAGGTACAGACCGGAGATATCGTGTACAAGCTGGTTACGAGTGAAGAGTGGTATGTCTATATCCAGCTTGACAAAGCCATGGCAGAAGAGCTGGCTGAGATAACATACATTAAAACCAGGATTGATAAGGATAATGAGACTGTCTGGGCAGATTTTTCCATCCTTCAGATTGACGGCAGCTATTATGGGAAGCTTTTGTTTGATAATTCCATGATCCGATATGCAGAGGACCGTTTTTTGAATATTGAATTGATCACGGAACAGGAAAGCGGACTGAAGATTCCAAAAAGCGCGGTCGTTGAAAAGGAATTTTATGTAGTTCCGGCAGAATATCTGACTTCCGGAAAAAGCGGTACGTCACAGGGAATCCTGATGCGCAGAAGGAACGATGACAGCGGGGAGATGGAAGAGGTCTTTCAGACTGCAGATATCTATTATATGACGGAGGAAGGGGACTTTTGCCTTGATCCGGAGGATTTCGGGCAAAATACGTTGCTGATAAACCCCGATTCGTCAGAGACATTTCCCTTAAAGGAGAAGAATACACTTACGGGGGTATATAATATCAATCAGGGGTATACAGTATTCAGACGTGTTTCCGTCTTGTGTGAGAATGCGGATTATTATATTGTGGAGGAAGGTGCTTCCTACAGTCTTTCCAACTATGACCACATCGTTCTGGACGGCAGTATGGTGGAGGCATCCGAGGTGGTATTCCAGTAAGCAGCTCTGACGAGGCGTCAGGAATCATTGGTTATAAAAAGGAGCGTTTTAATTATGATAAGAGATCAGCTGCATGACGTAGAGAAAAAGATACAGGCTGCCTGCGAGCGTGCGGGGCGGAAGCGGGAGGAAGTGACCCTGATCGCGGTCAGCAAGACAAAGCCCGTAGAAGTCCTGCAGGAAGCGTATGATCTGGGCGTCAGGGTGTTTGGAGAGAATAAGGTACAGGAACTGACAGAAAAATATGATGCACTGCCCCGGGATATCCGCTGGCATATGATCGGCCATCTGCAGACGAACAAGGTAAAATATATCGTAGAGAAGGCGGAGCTCATCCACTCGGTAGATTCGCTCCGGCTTGCACAGGCCATCGAAAAAGAAGCGGCCAAGAGAGAGCGGACTGTGGATATCCTTGTGGAAGTCAATGTGGCGGAGGAGGAGAGCAAGTTCGGCGTCAGGGTGGATGAGGTGATTCCATTCATCGAAAAGCTTGCGCTGTTTTCTCACATACATGTATGCGGACTCATGACAATTGCGCCTTTTGTGGAAAATCCCGAAGAAAATAGGCCGATTTTTAAAAATTTACATAAATTATCTGTTGACATCGCACACAAAAACATTGATAATGTTAACGTAAATATACTTTCAATGGGGATGACCAATGATTATGAGGTTGCAATTGAAGAAGGGGCAACTATGGTTCGGGTAGGAACCGGAATCTTTGGTGCCAGAGATTATACATAGCGTCGGATAAATCTGCCGTAAGTATATAGGATCTCTGGCTGAAAGTAAGGGCAGTAAAAAGTTTGATTGGAGTGTAAACATGAGTATTTTTGACAAGTTCCTTGACATCATGAAATTGAATGATGACGATGACTACGATGATGATTTCTATGATGATGACGATTTTTACGAGGATGAATACGATGAGAGGCCCAGGCGTTCCTTTTTCAATAAAAAGACGAACAGCAAAGACAGCTATGATGACTTTGATATGCAGCAGGAGAGCAGCAGGGTACCTGCGCCCAGCAGCAACGTGACTCCCATGCGGCAGCCTGCTTCCCGAAGGGGCGGCGGGAACAATGCCGGGATGGAGGTCTGTGTAGTGAAGCCGATTTCCGTGGATGACTCCCGCGAGATCACGGAGACGCTTCTTTCGGGACGCACGGTGATCCTGAATCTGGAGGGGATGGATCTGGAGATCGCGCAGAGGATCATTGACTTTATCTCAGGAGCGACCTTTGCGATCAGCGGGAACCTGCAGAAGATATCGAATTATATTTTCCTTGTGACTCCGACAAATGTAGATATCACAGGTGATCTTCAGGATCTTCTCAGCGGTTCTATGGAACAGCCGACTGTACGGAGCAGATATTGATGATGAGGGATGAGGAATTATTGGCAAAACGGCTGTCCGAGTTATCCCGTCAGTCCTTCCACCGCGGGATCATTACATATACGGATTTTCTCAATCTGAATGAACAGACTATTCTGCATGCATTGCCGAAGGATTCCTTATACACGGGATATATTCTTTTTGGCGGGTATGATTCTGCAGAGCGTCAGATGGCGGCTTTTCTGCCTGAAGATGCTCTTTCTTTGCGTGGAAGATATACCGGTATCCCGGGCGATTCAGATGAAAAGGAGGGCGGCAGTACCGGAAGGTACTTTTTCAAGGACAGGATGGCTGTGCTGCGGATCACTCCTCTGCATGAAAAGTATTCAGATTCACTGACTCATCGGGATTATCTGGGAGCGATCATGAACCTGGGATTGGAACGTGGGAAAATAGGGGATATCCTGATCGATGGTTCGGACGCTCTGGTATTCATAGATTCAAAGCTGAAAGAATTTCTGAAGGAGGAACTGACCAGGATCCGCCATACGTCCGTTTCGGTGTCGGAGGAAGACTGGGATGACTTTCAGTACATACAGAATGTGCAGGAGACCCGGGGAACGGTTTCGTCTCTCAGGCTGGATGCCCTGCTTTCCCTTGCATTTGCCTCATCCAGAAGCAAGTTCACCGGATTGATCGAAGCGGGGAAGGTATTTGTAAACGGGAGGCTTATGACCTCCAATGGATACCATATCAAGGAGCAGGACATTATTTCGGTAAGAGGGATGGGGAAGTTTCAGTATGTGGAGCAGCTTTCCGTTACAAAGAAAAACAGGATCTGTGTGCGGATCCATAAATATATTTAAGCTGCAGGGAGGAAAAAGAGAATGGACGGGCAATTTGGAAAAGTAAGAGATTATCTGACGGCAGCCCTCTGCTGTGCCGCGGCAGTGCTGCTGGATCAGGTGACAAAGCACCTGGCGGTGGTGCATTTAAAGCTTCAGAGGGAGATCGTCCTGATCCGCGGGGTGTTTGAGCTTCGTTATCTGGAAAACCGGGGGGCGGCCTTCGGGCTGTTTCAGAACCGGCAGATGTTCTTTGTATGCGCCGCGGTCGTCATATTTCTTCTGATCGGCTTTTTCTATGGAAGGATCCCCGGCGGCCTTAAGTTTCTTCCCATGCGGATCTGCGCGGTTCTGATCTGCGCGGGTGCTGTGGGCAATCTGATCGATCGGATCCGTTATCAGTATGTGGTGGACTTTTTTTATTTCAGTCTGATCGATTTTCCGATATTTAATGTGGCAGACTGTTATGCGGTGATCGCATGTATTTTGTTTGCCTATCTGATCCTGTTCTTTTATAAAGAGGAGGAATTGGAGTGGTTTGCATTTTTTAAGAATAAGGATTTATAGGAGAATGGCTGCATTGAATGAGGCAGGAACATCGTTTGAATTTATCATGGAAGAGGAAGAGCCGGAGCGGATCGACAAATTATTGTCCTCCATGCTTCCGGATCTTTCGCGTTCCTATCTGCAGAAGCTGGTGAAAGAAGGGGCGGTTCTGGTCAATGAAAAAGGAGTGAAGCCCAATCATAAAGTGAATCCCGGGGACCTTGTAGAGATATCCGTTCCGGAGCCGGAGCTGCCGGACATCTCACCGGAGGACATTCCTCTGGATATTCTGTATGAGGATGAAGAGCTTCTGGTTGTGAATAAACCCAAGGGGATGGTGGTCCATCCGGCGCCCGGACATTCCGGCGGTACGCTGGTCAATGCGGTCATGTACCATTGCCGGGGGAAGCTCTCCGGGATCAATGGGGTCACCCGTCCCGGGATCGTCCACCGGATCGACCGGGATACCACCGGCTCTCTTGTGATCTGCAAAAGCGACCGGGCGCACCAGGCCCTGGCGGGGCAGATGAAGGAGCATTCCATTACCCGCAGATACCGGGCGGTCGTGCTGGGAATCATAGAAGGGGAGGGCGGTACGGTCAATGCTCCCATCGGACGCCATCCCACCGACCGGAAGAAGATGAGCACCAGGTGTAAGAACGGAAAGCCTGCTGTGACCCATTATAGGGTGCTGGAGCGGTTTTATAACGACACCCTGCCTCCGCATCTAAGATGTGTTTCCGGGGGCTCTAAGGGGGGAAATTCGAAGGGATACACGTATATCGAATGCCGGCTGGAAACCGGGCGCACGCATCAGATCCGGGTGCATCTGTCGGAGATCGGATATCCGATCCTGGGGGATGCGGTCTATGGGCCGACAAAGTGTCCGTTTCCTCTGACCGGACAGACTCTGCATGCCAGGACATTGGGATTTGTCCATCCGGTTTCCGGAGAATATATGGAATTTGACGCGCCTCTTCCAGAGTATTTTGAAGAGCTTCTCAGGAAAATGAGATCTGCCGGATCGGTGCCTGTTCTCTCAGAAGATTGTTAAATTTCACAAAAATTTCACAAGAATTCTTGTAAAATATGTTTATATTCGATATAATAAAAAGAAAAGACAGTATTTTAGCTGCAAAGGAGAGTGATTGCTTATGAAAACGAACACAATAATAACAATCGGCAGACAATATGGAAGTGCCGGAAGAGAGATTGGCTACAAGATCGCGGATGATCTTGGAATCAAGCTTTATGATAAAGAGATGCTCGCAAGAGCGGCAAAAGAGAGCGGGATCTGCGAGGAGATCTTCGAAAATCATGATGAGAAGCCTACCAACAGTTTTTTGTATTCTCTTGTTATGGATACTTATTCCATGGGCTATACGGGAAATACATACACGGATATGCCCATCAACCACAAGGTATTTCTGGCACAGTTTGATGCCATCAAGAAGATTGCGGATGAAGGCCCCTGTATTTTGGTCGGAAGATGTGCGGATTACGCACTGGAG
The DNA here is from genome assembly GCA_910575475.1 of Lachnospiraceae bacterium. Taxonomy (GTDB): domain Bacteria; phylum Bacillota; class Clostridia; order Lachnospirales; family Lachnospiraceae; genus Schaedlerella. The sequence continues at coordinate 71,166 of CAJTGD010000027.1, forward strand.
TCTTATGATAATGTTGTCAGTGTTTTCATTCATGCGGACATGGATGCCCGCATACGCCGGATCGCACGGATCTATGATCTGCCGGATAACAAAGCGAAGGATAAGATCGTGAAAACAGACAAAAAGCGCGCAAGCTATTATAACTATTATACGAACAAACGCTGGTCGGACGCTGTGAGCTACGAATTATGCCTGAACAGCTCCCAGCTTGGAATCGAGGGCACAGCCCATATTATTGAGGAATATATTGCCAGGAAAGAAAGTCTCTCTTCGGAGCAGAAGAGAATTTAGTATAGAGGATATCGATCGAAGATAAGCAGCACACAAGTGAGATAAGAACAAGGATCCGGCAGAAGTTTCATTCTGAGCGGATCCTTGTTCTTATCTTTCCCTCTTATGGAGGATCCGTTCCGGCCATCCCTGGATATTCCCGCTCAGGATGGCATGGAACATCCGCTCCTTGGCTCCGGGATGCTCCCGATTGAGCTGCTGGACCAGTTCCTTAGCGTACTGGCGTTTGGTATATCCGTCTACCGGACATTTTTTCTTCTGGACAGGGAGATCGTATTGATGCTGAAAACCGATCACATCCGCCTCATTCAAGAACATCAGGGGACGTATGACGGTCAGATCCATCCGGTCAAGATAGGTCCGCGGGGAAAAGGAATGGAACCTGCCTTCAAAAATGAGGGACAGGAGCATGGTTTCGATGATATCGTCCATATGATGGCCGTAAGCCACCTTATTGCAGCCCATTTCCTTCACAGCCTGATTCAGAGCGCCTTTGCGCATTTTCGCGCACAGGGAGCAGGGATTGGATTCCTTGCGTACATCAAAAAGGATCTGGTAGATATCCGAATCAACGACCCTGTATGGAACCTGCATCTTGCCGCATAATTCCCGGATAGGCTCTAAGTCAAAGTCCGGGAATCCCAGGTCCACGGTCACGGCACTCAGTTCAAAATGCTGCGGATAAAACCGTTTCAGGCCATGGAGAGCATAGAGCAGGGTGAGGCTGTCCTTGCCGCCGGAGATCCCGACCGCAATATGGTCTCCCTCCTGGATCATCGCATATTCATCAACCGCTTTTCTTGTAATGCTTAATAAACGCTGCAGCTGCATTCGTTCAACGTCCTTTCGTAATTTTGTTTCAGGGCTCCCGAAGCTTTACCGCGCCTGCGGCCTGCCGGCGGCGGTTTTCATCGATCGCGGCATAGTGCTTCTTTGTGGTATTGACATCCTTGTGCCCGAGCACATCCGCCACCAGATAGATATCCCCGGTTTCCTTGTACAGGGTCGTGCCGTAGGTACTGCGCAACTTATGAGGCGTAATTTTCTTATTCGGGGTGACCTCCCGGGCATACTTTTTGACCATGTTTTCCACCGCCTGTACGCCGATCCTGCGGCGCTGCGTGGACAAAAACAGGGCATTTTCATGGCCCGGCAGGGGAGTGACGGCCTTTCGGGTCGTATACAGATACATTTTCAGCGCTTCCTCCACTTCCTCACCGAAATATACAACCATCTCATTGCCGCCTTTTCGGACGACCTTGATCCCATTATTCTTAAAATCCACATCCTGGATATCCAGGCCCACGCATTCCGAGACACGGATCCCGGTGCCCAGCAGCAGGATGATGATCGCAAAATCCCGGTTTTTCGTCTTTTCATAGTATCGTCTGCGCTGGCCGGTGAACTCGCTGCCCCCATGCTCGATATAATCCAGGAGCATGGCCACCTCGTCCGTATCCAGCCGGATGATCGCCTTGTCATGGAGCTTCGGCATATCCACAAGCAGGGACGGATTCCTGGAAATGACCTGGCGCTTGAAGAAATAGCCGTAAAAGCTCCTCAATGCGGACATTTTGCGGGATAATCCCTTTTCCGCATTGGTGATCTGCTTTTCCTCCGGATTCTTGTAGACCTTCAGATATTCCTGGTATTCCTCAATATCGACCGGTTCGATGCGCTCCAGATCCTGTACCGTAAACTGATCCACAGTATAATTTTTGTAGACCGGGTTATTCTCCATCAAAAAATGGAAAAACACCCGGATGTCATAGGCATAAGAAATCCGGGTCCGTGTGGAAGTCTGCGGTTCCACAGCCCGGAAATAATCCTTTGCAAATGGAGGCAGCGTTTTTAAAATCTCGCGTAAACGCAAGGTATCATCAATATAAAGCTGCTCATGATATGTTTTTGTATTCGTATCAGCCATGATCAAAACCTCCCCAAAATCCATGAATTTGCCATATTATAGCACGGATCTGTATATTTGTCTATAGATCTTTTGGAAAAATCGGTATTTGTCGTATAGATCTATTTTGCTTGTTTCTGCTGCTGTCCGCGTGATTTTTGGGATACAGGATTCTAGGGAACTGCGCATAAAGGCAAGTTATTTTTGCACAGTTCCTAAATACCTTCGGCAATAAAAGCTGGAATAAAAGACCGTATGCAGTTCTCATTGTACAACCAGAACTGTATACGGTCTTTTATAAAAATATAAAGGTGTAGTATGAAAAGATCTGTACGCAAAAAATCTTTTCATCAATCAAAACCCGGTTGCTGATATCAATGGAACATTCCAAGGGAATGGCCAAGATTGCTTATCAGGCGGGCTTTTGGATCCGCGCGGCAGTCATCTTGTGTACATGTGGGGACATGTGCACTGCTGGCTTCACTACTTCGCGGGAATGAATTTATATCAAATAACGTGGGGACGTATATTGATATCCGGTAGGCTGTTTTTTTAGAATGTGTATTATTGTATACAAAATTATGGGGTCGTTTTTAAAGCTTTGCAAGAAAAGCCAAAAATCACAATTTATATTGTATACATGTATTCTTCTGCAGGCAAAAATAAAAAAACGTAAAATCAATTGTGAGAAACAAATGAGTATATAAACAAGTGTTCGCGCCTGCATTACTAAGTATATATCAGGAACGTTTGTTTGTCAATCATTATTTTAAATTTTGCAGATAAAAATTATGATCTGAAAAAAGCGAACATATTTTCGTAACAAGTGTTTGCTTTTTCGGCGGGACTGTGCTATCATAATATCAGATTATAAATTCGTTGATTCCATTTACCAGGAGGTATATTTTATGTCACAGGGAAAGATCACCAAAAAACAGGAAGAGATTTTATCATACATAAAGGATCAGATTTTATGCCGCGGGTTTCCGCCGTCGGTCCGGGAGATCTGCGAGGCCGTGCATCTGAAGTCCACTTCTTCTGTCCACTCTCACCTTGAGACCCTGGAAAAGAACGGCTACATCCATCGGGACCCGACCAAGCCGCGTGCGATCGAGATCCTGGACGATACATTCAACCTGACCCGCCGTGAGGTGGTGAATGTACCGATCATCGGTCACATTGCAGCCGGGGAGCCTCTCCTCGCCCAGCAGAATATTGAGAACTATTTTCCGGTTCCCATGGAGATGCTGCCCAACAAGCAGACCTATCTCCTCATCGTACACGGGGAAAGCATGGTCAACGCCGGGATCCTGAACGGTGATTATGTCCTGATCCAGGAGCAGAATACAGCTTCTGACGGGGATATGGTGGTTGCTCTGATCGAAGACAGCGCCACGGTCAAGACCTTTTATAAGGAAGACGGTTATATCCGCCTGCAGCCGGAGAACGACTACATGGATCCAATCATTGTGCAGAACCCTCTCATCTTAGGCAAGGTGATCGGGATCTTCCGCTTCTTTGATTAAAAAAAAGAATCCAACTGTACGGTTAAAGCCCCCCTTTCGAGGATTGCGGCCGTACAGTTGGAAATTTTTTCCTGGTTGTTACCGACTTTCCAGAGTCTCGATCCCGATGGTCTTTCCGTCCCGCCAGATGCGCTCCAGGTCATAGAAGAGACGGTTTTCCCGGTCAAAGACATGCACGATGATGTCGCCAAAATCCAGCAGTACCCATCTGCCTGTCCCGTATCCTTCTCTCTGCTTTACGGAATACCCCGCTTTTTCCAGTTCCTCCTCCACGTTGTCTACCATAGCGCGGATCTGGCTTTCATTGGAGCCGCTTGCGATGAGAAAATAATCGGCAAGCACGGATATGCCCTCAATGTCTATGATCTTAATATTTTCGCCCTTCTTATCCTCCAGTGCACGATAAGCGATCTTGGCCATTTCCTTGGAATGTTCCATTGCATTCCCTCCTTTTTTTACAATTTAAACAATATATAAAAATCTGCCCGGCAGGTCTGCTGCATCCTATTGAATGAACAATGTGCCGCTCTAATCTTTATAATACTCATAGGTCATCCGGGTCAGGGGATCTATGGGCCGTTTTGACTTTTCCAGGTAATTCAGCGTGGCTGCAGCGCAATGGCAGACAGCCTGGTCAATATCTGTAAAAGACAGCTTCCGGATCTCCGGCAGGCCCGGGATCATTTTCCGGCCGGGTTCCACATAATCCGCCAGATAGATAATCTTATCCAGCATCGACATATGAGGACGTCCGGTGGTATGATACCGGATCGCATCTAAAATCCTGGGGTTGTCGATCCCGTATTTTTTTTCTGCAAGATACGCTCCAAGCTTCGCATGGATCAGTGCAGGCACTTCTACTTCTGCCCTCTCCAGCCTGATCTCATGCTTCCGGCACAGCCGGAGCTGCTTTTCAATGGAGCTGTACTTTCCGCAGTCATGCAAAAGTCCGGCTGTCAGCGCTTCCTCCAGGTTTTCATCGTACCGCATTGCAAGAGAGGCGGCCGTATACATGACCCCGAGTGTATGCTGATATCGCTCTTTTTTCAGCTTATTTTTCAGTTTCTTGCGAATTTTCTCCAAGTCTGCCATGGTCCCCAATCCCCTTTTTGATGTTTACTATTCACAGTCAGATAGAAGCTTTTTGATACAAGTGATTTTTTTTGATATACTCTGCTGCCGCGTCTGTCACCATATAATAAATACTCTTCCCCTGGGAAACCCGCTCTCGGAGCGTCGTGGAGGAAATCTCCAGCAGGGGAGCCCTCAGGATGCGGATCTTCGCTCCATATGCGCTCTCCAGATATTGAATCTGTTTTTCCATATCCGCCGCGTCCTTGTCATCCCGCATGGCGGCCAGGATCGTGCAGGTGGGAAAGATCTCCCGGAAATACTTCCAGGTCTCGATCGCAAATAAAGAATCCGCCCCCAAAATGAAATAAAATTCATCTCCCGGATAAAGCGCATTCAGCTCCCGCATGGTCTGATAGGTATAGGAATGTTCGTTTTCCTTTGCCTCATGCAGACAGAGCTTAAAATATGGGACCTCCCGGATGGACTGCCGGATCATCTCCACGCGGTGCCGCAGTGCATCCTTTTCCTCCGTCTGCTGCTTGTGCGGTGGATTGCCGTTGGGCAGATACCAGATCTCATCCAGTCCGAATTCCTCATATGCAAATTCTCCCAACAGCAGATGTCCGATATGGATCGGGTCAAATGTCCCGCCCATGATACCGATCTTCATCCCGTCACCTAAGCCTTCTTGGATGGGGAGGACGGCCATACGATCTTCTTTTTATCGTCTTTGCCTTCCTTATATAAAACAATCTTCTTCCCGATCACCTGGACGACCTGGGACCGGGTGCGCTCCGCCACCAGCTCGGCGAGCTCCCGCGGGTCGTCCGCACAGTTCTGGAGCACGCTGATCTTAATGAGTTCCCTTGCATCCAATGCTTCCGCGATGGCCTGGGTGAGTCCCGGCGTCATGCTGGATTTTCCGATCTGAAAGATAGGATCCATGGTCATGGCAAGGCTTTTTAAATAGGCTCTCTGCTTTGTTGTCATATCTATCCTTCTCCTGTTCTAATCATTCCATCAGATTCGTCTGTTGCGGCGGACCGTCAGCGCTGTCTTCCGCACGATCATATCCTTGCGGCGGTACACGGTCATTCGCTCTTTAAGTATTCAAACTGCAGGCCGTACATCTTTACGGTATCGCCATCCTGGATGCCGGCCGCTTCCAGCTCGTCCAGGATCCCGGTATTTTTCAGGAAACGCTGGAAAAATACAAAGCCCTTCTCCGCATCCAGGTTGGTATATCCGAGCATCTTCTCGATCTTCGGCCCTTCCACAACATACATTCCGTCCACAAGCTCTACGCTGTAAGGCAGCTCTTCGTAGATCAGCTCGTCCTCCGGAAAATATTCCTGTTCAAACACGACGGGCTTTTGATCCATCTTCTGCAGCTCCTCCGCCACATAATACAGCAGCTCATGGATTCCCTGTCCGGAAACGCCGGAGATCGGGAATACCCGGATTCCCTTCGGTTCAAATTCCGCCCGAAGCCGGTCCACCGGATCCTCATCTCCGGAATAGATCAGATCCGTTTTATTTGCCGCGATCACCTGAGGCCTTCCTGAGAGCTCCTGATTGTAAGCTTCCAGTTCCTGATTGATCTTATAGATATCATCCACCGGATCCCGCCCTTCGGTTCCGGCCGCGTCCACCACATGGATCATCAGCTTCGTCCGCTCGATGTGACGCAGAAATTCATGGCCCAGTCCGACGCCCTCTGACGCCCCTTCAATGAGCCCGGGGATGTCTGCCATGACAAAGCCCTTTCCGTTTTCCAGGTCTACCACGCCCAGGTTCGGGTTCAGCGTGGTAAAATGATAATTGGCGATCTTGGGATCTGCATTGGTCACACGGGACAAAAGCGTAGTTTTCCCGACATTCGGATAGCCCACCAGCCCCACATCCGCAATGACCTTCAGCTCCAGAAGCACTTCCAGCTCCATGGCCGGCTTTCCGGGCTGGGCGTATTTCGGCACCTGCATGGTGGCTGTGGCGAAATGCTGGTTCCCCAGCCCGCCCCTTCCGCCCTTGAGTACGACCTGACGCCGGTTGTCTCCGGACATATCCGCAATGACCTTCTGTGTCTTTGCTTCCTTGATGACGGTTCCTTCCGGTACTTTCAGCACCAGATCCTTGCCGCTCTTGCCGTGGCAGCGGCGCTTGCCGCCCTCTTCCCCGTCTCCTGCCGCAAACTTCCTTTTATGACGGTAATCCACCAGCGTATTGAGGCCCTCATCGACTTCAAAGATCAGATCGCCGCCGTCGCCGCCGTCGCCGCCGTCCGGTCCTCCATTTGCTACATACAATTCCCGCCGGAAGCTGCAGTGTCCATTGCCGCCCTTTCCCGACCGGATCATGATTTTTGCTCTGTCCGCAAACATACCTACTCTCCTATCACCAAAACTCTAATATACTACGGTATAAAAAAGGCAGGAAATACTTCCTGCCTTGTAGGGACTACAATTATTCTGCCTTCGGATAGATAGAAACCTGCTTCTTATCTCTTCCCTTTCTCTCAAAACGTACAACACCGTCAACCAGTGCGAACAAGGTATCATCGCCGCCGCGTCCTACGTTCATGCCCGGATGGATCTTCGTTCCGCGCTGTCTGTACAGGATGTTGCCCGCCTTTACGAATTGTCCGTCAGCCCTCTTGGCACCTAATCTCTTTGACTCGGAGTCACGTCCGTTCCTTGTGGAACCAACTCCCTTTTTATGAGCAAAAAACTGAAGGTTCAGATTCATCATGATAATTACACCTCCTTGAAAATGATATCAATGTATGGTTCATATTCGCTGTTCTCCTCCAGACTCTCCAGACCAAGAATCATGGTATTGACCAGCAGATCCGCATCATGGGAAGGCCGTCTGCGGAAACGGAACTCAATGGTTCCCTCTTCCTCGTCGCTGACATGGCTTGTCTCATCCTCCGTATACGCTTCCAATGCGTTCATGGTGTTGATCACCAGCATGGAAACCGCCGCGCATACGACATCCTTTCCCGGATCTGAGAACTCGGCATGTCCGCTCACGTCAAAGCCTGTATACACATGATGTTCATTCACATAAATGGTAATCCGGATCATCTTGATTATGCGTTGATCTTTTCAATCTTAACTGCTGTGTACTGCTGTCTGTGGCCGTTCTTTTTGTGGTATCCTGTTTTCCTCTTGTACTTGTAGACAATGACCTTCTTACCCTTGCCGTCACCCAGCACGGATGCGGTTACGGTCGCTCCGTCTACAACAGGGTTCCCAACAACGAGACTCTCATGATTCACCGCAAGTACCTGGTCAAATGTATAAGTCTCTCCAGCTTCTACACCAAGCTTTTCTACTTTAATGATATCGCCTTCGGATACTTTGTACTGTTTACCACCTGTTGCTATGATCGCGTACATATGGCACCTCCTATTATCATTACTCGCCAGCTGCGGTGTCCGCATTCCCGTATCGCAGATCATATCCGTCTGATCTGCCGGTTACATTGACCGTCAGGAATATCACATATCACCTGGGATCCATCTTGCGGAACTTTGTAAACCTCGCTGTGCGGCATACTCATAAAATATACCATGGGGATTTTATAAAGTCAAGAGCTTCTTTGCATTTTCCCCAAGAATCTGCGTCTTTTCCGCCTCTGTCAGATCCATCTTCCGGAAATACGCTACAGATTCCTTTTGACCGGACCATGGGGAGTCTGTGGCAAAGAGGATCCGGTTCGTGCCGTGATTTCTGCAGATGCGCACAAACTGCTCGTCCGGGATCTGTCCGAATACCACCGCCGTGTCAAACCAGACATCCCTTCCCACCAGCTCCTGCTCCACCTCATCCCACCGCAGGAATCCGCCCATATGGGCCAGGACCAGCCTGGTCGGCTGAACCTCTTCCAGCACCTCTGCGGCCATGGCGGGGGTACAGTGTACGCAGTCCGGGTATCCCGGATCAAAACCGGCATGCACAGAGACGATCAGATCCAGCTCACTGGCAAAGGAAATGATGCGCTTGTACCGGATATCGTTGAAAAATGTATCCTGATAATCCGGATGGAGCTTGATCCCGGGGAACCCGTGGTCCTTCAGATACAGAAGCTTTTTCTTATAGTCCTCGTTTTCCGGATGGATGCCGCCGAAGGACAAAATCCGCCCCTCCCGGTACTGCTCCGCAAAACGGTTGATGCTGTCGAACTGCTCCGGATTGGTCACGACCGGAAGGGCGACGGAGCATTCCAGCCCGGCTTCCTCTGCGGAAGCGGCAAGCCCCTGAGGCGTTCCGTCGGTAAAGGGAACGGTTTTGCAACGTTCGCTTAAAAAATGCAGTGTCTTCGGGGCGATCTTTTCCGGAAACATGTGTGTATGAAAATCAATCATTTCATCCTCCTGTAAAATGCGATGTACTCTCGGATTCCATGAAAAACCTATGAAATCCTGAGAGTACATTTGTCTGTCTGCGTATCATCAGATCCGTGTTTCCACAAAAATCTCATACAGGGCGCGGATCGCATTTTTGAAATCATCATGACGGACGCCGATGATGATGTTCAGCTCACTGGAGCCCTGGTCGATCATCTTCACATTGATATGCGCATGGGCCAGGGAAGAGAAGATCCTTCCCGCGGTTCCCCGGGTGGCCTTCATGCCCCTGCCTACCACAGCGATCAGGGCCAGATCCGATTCCAGCTCGATGTGGTCCGGATGTACGGCCTTGTGGATCCCCGCAATGACCTGCTGCTCCTTTTCCTCAAAGATATCTTTATGGACAAAGATGGTCATGGTATCGATCCCGGACGGCATATGCTCGATAGAAATCTCGTTTTCTTCAAACACCTGCAGCACCTTGCGGCAGAATCCCACCTCGGAATTCATCATGGACTTTTCAATGGTGATGGAAACAAAGCTGTCTGTCCCCGCGATTCCCGTGATGGTGTACCTGGGCTGCCGGCAGGTGCCCTCCACGATCAGAGTTCCCTTGTCCTCAGGCTGGTTCGTGTTGCGGATGTTGATCGGGATGCCCGCCTTTCTCACCGGGAAAATGGCATCCTCATGAAGCACGCTTGCCCCCATATAGGCCAGCTCCCGCAGCTCCTTGTAGGTGATGGTCTCAATGGCCTTGGGATTCTGGACGATCCTGGGATCCGCGATCAGGAAGCCGGATACATCGGTCCAGTTCTCATACAGATCCGCCTGCACGGCCAGAGCCACCAGCGAACCGGTGATATCCGAACCGCCTCTGGAAAAGGTTACGATGGTGCCGTCCTCCATGGCTCCGTAAAATCCGGGGATCACCGCTCCGGAAGAGTTGCGCAGCCGTTCGGCAAGAAGCGTGTTCGTCGTCTCATCATCAAACACCTTCTCTTTGTCAAAGCGGACCACCTCCGCGGCATCAATAAATTCGAACCCCAGATATGCGGCCATGATCTTTCCGTTGAGGTATTCTCCTCTCGACGCGGCATAATCCCGGCCGATCTTTTTGCCGAAATTTTCCCGGATGGTCTTAAATTCGTCCTCCAGAGACATGGAAAGCTTCAATCCGTCAATGATCTCCTGATACCGGGCCCTGATCGCCTCTAGCTGCTCCGTAAAATCCTTTTCCCGGATGGCCGCGCCATAGCAGCCATAGAGCATATCCGTTACTTTGGTATCGCTTGAAAAACGCTTTCCCGGCGCAGACGGCACGACGTAGATCCTGGTCTTATCCGCCCGGACGATCCTTGCGGCCTTCTTAAACTGCCCCGCGCTTGCCAGGGAGCTTCCCCCAAATTTTACTACTTTTTTCATTACCCTGTTTCCTCCATGTACCTGTTGCCGGCTGTTCTAAGAAGCATTCCTAAAATAACTGTCCGTGATCCTTTCACTGTCGAGTACAGCGAATCATGGTATCTGACGGATATGACCAGTTATTTATGATTCGTTGTACCAGTACCTGCAATTATTTCAGGAATGATCCATAGCAGCAGATCTTCTGCTCCCGGCACTCTTTTTGTATTCCTTCCAACTGACGGTCGAATCATATTATAACGCTTTCTGAAAAACTTGTAAATCAAAATTTGCACATAATTATTCAGATTATATAAAATTATTCGGAAAGTATACAGGAGATCATGTATGAGCTTCCCGGCTCCCGTTCAGGAGGACATCCGCATACTCCGCGCCGGCTGCGCGTTTCAGGTCCTCCGGCCGGAGCTTTAGCTGCATGCCGATCTTGCCGCCGCTGACATAGATCCGGTCAAATCCCTGTGCGCTTGCATCCAAAACGGCGGGAAACCTTTTCTTCATCCCGATGGCTGTACAGCCGCCCCGCACATATCCGGTCACCTTCGTGATCTCCTTCACCGGAAGCATTTCCACAGACTTCTCTCCCACCGCCTTTGCCGCCTTTTTCAGATCCAGCTCTCCCTCGATGGGAATGACAAATACATAATGCTCCCCGGTCTTTCCCGTGGTCACCAGCGTCTTATATACCAGCTCGTGGGGCAGGCCGGTCAGATCCGCGGTGGAAATGCCGCTGATAAACTCGTCGCATTCATAGGTCAGAGATTCATAAGGGATCTTCAGCTGATCCAGCATACGCATGGCATTGGTCTTGAATTCTTTTTTACTCATCACTCTCTCCCCTTCCAGCATTCATGCAGCGGCTTGCGGAGCTTCTTCCGGGTCACCTCCACAAGCTGCAGAGCGGTCACATCGATCAGCGTGGTCTGGATCGGATCCCGGGAAAGAAATTTCCGAAATTCCCGCAGCAAAAGCTGCATATCTTCTGCTTTTTCCATATTAATAAAATCCACCACGATGATCCCCGACAGATTCCGAAGCCGGATCTGCTTGGCAATCTCCTGGGCCGCTTCCAGGTTCATCTGCAGGAAAGCGTCCGGACGGCTCTTTTTGGAGACGCATTTTCCCGAGTTCACATCCACCACCGTCAGCGCCTCCGTGGGCTGTATGATCAGATAGCCGCCGCGCTTTAACCAGACCCGTTCTTTCAGCGCCTGCTCCAGGACGGTCTGGGTGCTGTACAGCTTTCCCAAAGGCAGCAGCGGATCCTCATAGAGCCGGAGCCTGTCAACAAATTCCGGCTGTTCTCTTCGGGAATACTCCAGGATCTCCTCATAAAGCTCCTGATCTTCCACGAGGATTTCGGACAGCCCGCTTGCATATACATTTTTCAGATCCGTAAGATAGGGCCTGGCCGCCGTATACAGGCAGGAAAAACAGATCCGTGAGCCTGCCGCCTGCTTTAATTCCCGGAACCGGTCCTTGAGCTGGGAAAGCTCCGCAAGCACGGTTTCCGGGGGCACATCCCTGGCGTTGGTCCGCACGATCACCCCGTATTCTTCATTTTTCCAGTCCTGCAGCCGCTCCTTATAGTCGTCCCGCAGAGCCCTGGGCAGCTTTGCCGACACGCCGATCCGGGTATTGCCGGAGGTGAGCACCGCATAACGCCCGGTCAGGCTGAGGTTGCTGCTGACGGTGGGAGCCTTTGTCTTTACGGCTTCCCGGCTTACCTGCACGAGAAGCTCATCCCCGATGCACAGCGGCTTTTTCCCCATTTTATTTGTAAAAATGGCATGAGGGATCTGGCTGATGTCATAGTAACAGCTGATGCCGCCGATATCGATAAAAGCGGCTCCGATATTTGCCACGATATTCTGGACCTTCCCGATATAAATATTGCCCAGCGCAGCCTGCTGCCCGTCCGAATCCTGCCGGGAGCCCGGATGGATCTCCACAATCTCCCCGTCCTCGATAAAATATGTGCAGACAGATTCCTCTTCTTTGATAATCAGAATTTTCCTGGTCATTCGATATCCTTCCCCAATGCTTCCAATGTCACAAGCTTCCGGATGCCCTCTGCTCTCTCCTCCTCCGATGTCAGATCCGCATACATCTCCAGCCGGCGCCGGGTCCATGTCATGGACGCTTCGTCGATTCCGGCAAATCTGCACAGCGCGGACATCACAAGCTCCGGCTTCAGATTCTGCGCGCTTCCCGCGGCAAGCTGGAGATAAATACCCTCTTTGGTAAGCTCCATCTGGTAGATCAGCGGACGGATGTCGGCCTCTTGCTCGCTCCGTTTCGTCTGCTTCGTGACAACAATTTCCTGCTGCCCTAAAAAGCCGGTGATCCTCTCCTGCGTGAAAACGGCTCCGTTCTCACGGCATTTGCAGCCCACCAGATAATCGGCCGCCGAGGCGATGGCCATTGCGGTCATTTTCTTTTCCTCCGCGATCTGCCGGAAGCTGATCACCTCCATGCCCTCGGCTGTCACGGCATTCATCCTTCGGACAGCTTCCGCGCTTGAAATGTGCCCGGCCAGCTCAATGTCAAAATATTCTCCCTGGCTGGTCAGCCCGATCCCCAGGGGGCTTGCGAAGGACATGATCATATGAGGGTTGTACCCGGCCGTAAAGGCAATGGGGATCCGGGCCCTGCGCATTACCTTCTGGAAATGCCGCATCACATCCAGATGTCCGATAAAACGCAGGTTTCCCTCTTTTTTGAACTTAATTCTGGCCTTCATAGCACACCCCTCCTCCAAAGGCCGCCGCACCGCAGCCGGAACACTGCTGCCGGCAGTTCGGCGTTATTGTTTCTTTCATGGCAAGCTCCCATTCCCTGCGCAGAAATTGCCTGCTTACCCCGATGTCAATAAAATCCCAGGGAAACAATTCCTCTTCGCCCCGGCTCCGCAGGGTGTAAAAGTCCGGATCTACGCCGGTATTTTCAAAGGCCTGCATCCACGGCTCATTGCGGAAGGTCTCGGTCCAGGAGTCAAACAGGCAGCCCAGACGGTACGCCTCCTCCAGAACCTTTCCCACTCTCCGGTCGCCCCGGGCAAATACGCCTTCTAAGATGGTCACCTCGGCATCGTGCCAGTTGTACTTCAAACTCTTCCGGTTGAGCTGTTCTGCAAACGCGTGCTTCACGATGGATGCCCGCCGTACATATTCCTCCGCCGGGCACATGGATGCCCACTGGAAGGGCGTGAAGGGCTTCGGAACAAAGAAGGAGGTGCTGGTGGTGATCTGGCATTTTCCGCGGCGCTGCTCCTTGGGGAGCTCGTAGTATCTCCGCGCCACCTTATCCGCCAGAACCGCGATTTCTGCCATATCCTCTTCCGTCTCCGTGGGAAGCCCCAGCATGAAGTACAGCTTCACCTTGGCCCAGCCCCCGGCAAAGGCCTGTCCGGCTCCGTCCAGGATGTCCTCCTCCGTGAGCCCCTTATTGATCACGTTGCGCATCCGCTGGGAACCGGCCTCCGGCGCGAAGGTCAGGCTGCTCTTGCGGATATCCTGGACCTTCTGCATGGCATCCAGGGAAAAGGCGTCGATCCGCAGGGAGGGCAGGGAAATGTTGATCCCCTTTCCCTGATATTCCTCGATCAGGAAGGTCACCAGCTCCTGCAGCCCCGAATAGTCGCTGGAGCTTAAGGAGCTGAGGCAGATCTCCTCGTGTCCGGTGTTGTCCAGCATGGCCTTTGCATATTGCTTCAAGGTATCCACACTCCGCTCCCGGGTAGGCCGGTAGATCATCCCGGCCTGGCAGAACCGGCATCCCCGGATGCATCCCCGCATGACCTCTAAGACCACCCGATCCTGGGTTGCCTTGATAAAAGGAACCACCGGGCTCATGGGGTACACCGCCTCATCCATCCCCATGACGGCCTGCTTCTTTACCTTTGCGGGGGCATGAGGGCTGACGGGACGAAAATCCGCCAGGGTGCCGTCCCCGTGATAGGACGGTTCATAGAGCCGGGGAACGTAGATCCCTTCGATCCCGGCCGCACATTCCAGAAATTCCAGGCGGCTTTTGCCCTCCTGCCGGCAGCGCCTGTAGGTGTCCATCAGCTGATCGTAGACCGTCTCCCCCTCCCCGATGTAGAACAGGTCGAAGAAATCCGCCAGTGGCTCCGGATTGTAGGCACAGGGACCGCCGCCGATGACAATGGGGGCATCCCAGGTGCGGTCAATGCTGTGCATGGGTATCTGGCTTAAGTCCAGGATCTGCAGTACATTGGTGTAGCACATCTCATACTGGAGGGTGATACCCAGGAAATCAAACTCCCGGATCGGATCCTGGGATTCCAGCGCGAACAGGGGGATCTGCCGCTCCTTCATGATCCGGTGCAGGTCCACCCAGGGGGAATAGACCCGCTCGCACCAGACATCCTCCCGGCGGTTGAACATGTCATAGAGGATCTGGATGCCTAAGTGGGACATGCCGATCTCATAGACGTCGGGAAAGCACATGGCGAAGCGGATGTCTACCTCCTTGGGGTCCTTTGTCACGCTGTTGACTTCCCCGCCGATGTAGCGGGCGGGCTTTTCGATTTTTAGTAATATTTCATCAGGTAAGGCTAATTTTCTCATAGGATTCCTTTCGGGTTTTGTATGGATTTGACAATGTTCTCCTGTCTGTTTTTTGATAGTCGTGCTTTCAAACAGCCAGGATGGGAACTCAATTGTCAATATTATATACATTTTGAGGGAGAAGTTCAAGCAAATATCTTTCAAAAATAGCAGACTCCATATTCCGGAATCCGCTATCTAACAAAAGGTTTCTCCAATAATCCCAATTGATCTGCTTTTAGTAATGAATTTATCTAATTAGTAACCAATGTTAACAACTTAGTATGCGCTTGGAATAAATGTCATTGAAACGTGTGAAAGAATGAGTGGTTGGAACATACAACCTTAAAAAATCGCAGACTTCCCCCTTGGTGCTTATCATTCTGAAAATAACTGTTT
>CAJTGD010000028.1 GCA_910575475.1 Lachnospiraceae bacterium
TTACAAGAGAAAACAAAAACGGACAACTTTGAGATAAGTTAAGTAAAAAGGGAAATAAGTAAAGTGGCGACAACTTTAGGCTGCTTCAGCAGCAAACCGAACCTACCGGCTTTAGCCGGTAGTGGTTCAGTTCAACCTTCATATTCATTTCTCAAAGCTCCTCCTTAAAATCCTCTAACTCAGAAAATGTATAGCAAAGGTCATCATGAAATCCCCATCCGATTGTGTCGGTATCTGTTACTGCCTCTTGAAGCCTTGGCATAAACTCTTCGATCAACTTTAAATCCTCTGATTTGATCAGAGATTTTACAACCGTTTCATACATCCCTGCCATACTGTTGTAGAAACTTTCGTTGATATCTCCGAGCATGTTTGTAAATTCAATCCCGCACTCCACATAATAGAGCTGCAGATCGATGAGCTTCGCCGGGACGTTGCAGATCCTTTTAAAAGCTGTGATTTCTGACTTGGCTGCAGAAAGATTCAGCCGTCCAAATCCTCTCTTTGTAAAGAACTGAGTCCGAACCTTCTTTTTTGCCTCCGCAAGCGCGTCATCCAGAACGCTGTCGTTTCCCAGGATCAGATTGACCAGATCCGATGCCTCCTTGGATGATTTGTACATTCTGCTGATGATATCGATCAATTCCTCGTTGGGCAGCTTCGAAAGTTCCTTTTTGACCTGTGTTATCGTCAGTTTCTTTCCCATGATATTTCTCCTTCTGTTTATGGATGTTTTGCTTCATAAATCCTGATTATGTTTACGTATTCTCCCATTTTTCTATTTTACAAGTATGTTTTTTACTTTTGACGTCATAGCTGATTCCCACCAAAAGCACATCGCTGCCATAATCACGGAATACCTGAGGATATTGATTCTTCTTTATCTGACGGATTGCCCCGTCCTCTGTTTTATTCCATTTCAATTCGATCAAAAGAATCGGCATAGGGGAACCTTTTTTGGGAATATATACCACATCAGCGTAGCCAATGCCGGATGCAAGTTCATCTACCTTTATAAATTCATCCATGCAGCTGAGATAAGCAAAGCGTATGGTGCTCCGCAGCGCCTGTTCATTATTATAAAAAACAGGAGCAGTTCCTGCGTTGTGTACTTCCTCGATAGTGGCAGCAACCGCCTCTTCATCCATGCTCAGAGTCTGTTCCAGAAGAACATCCGAGTTCCGGATCAGCCTTGCAATCTCCTGATGTCTGCCTGTTGTCACCGCACGGACAAATTCCTGCCGGACTTCTTCATTTGGTATGAAAACGCATTTTGCATCGGCATCATATGCCAGATAGCCCAAATGTATCAGCAGGGTAAGGACATCATCCTTTTGCTGGATCGTGGTCATATCATTCTGGAAGGTTCCGGTATCAATCCGAATATGAGCTCCTCCCAGCATCTGGACGATTGCTTCCTTCAATCCGTCCTCATCCAGGTCAATATAAATTTTCAGCGATTCGTAGGTCTCCGACTGGGTCCAGTAATTACCGATCCGGTTTCTTGCCAATGCGTCCATGACGGATTTTGGGCTGTAAATGTGCGTATGATTACCGAGGATATAGCCGTCATACCACTCACGGACCGCAGAAAAGCTTAGCTTGCTGCTTTTGCATAATCTGCGGACCTCCTGTTCCGTAAATCCGGTAAACCTTCCCAGCGGTTCCGGCTGAAGCATGGTATATTCTTTAAAATCTGTCATTGCCGACTGAGTTCCATATTTTTTGATCGGTAAAATGCCTGTCATATAGGCGGCTTCGATCATCTTATCCGTCTGACCGCTGCTCTTGAACAGGCCGCGCAGAAGCTGGAGGTACTGTTCCTGCAGCGCATGGTCATTTCTGGCTTCACGGAATAATGCGTCCCATTCGTCAATGATCATAATAAATCGATTTCCTGTGGCTTCATGAATCCCGGCAAGAGTCTCCGGGAGCGTCTGCTCCTGCTTCACATCCGGATAAAACGCCCGCAGTTCTTCTACCACCTTTGCCTGCAGATTTGACACCGTATCTTTGATATCTTCGGCAATCGAAATAAACCAGGTAATATCCAGATAAATCACATGATGCCGGTTTAAATGTTCCTGATAGGAGCTGTCCTGTGCAATTTTTAAATTGGCAAATAGTCCGCTGGAATCACAGCTTTTGTCATAATAGGCGCACAGCATCTGGGCGGCATAGGATTTCCCAAAACGACGCGGCCTGCTGACACAGGTCAGCTTCCGTTTCGTTCCTAATGTGCTGTTGATAAATGCGATCAACTCGGTTTTATCTACATACGTATCCCGGACCGCCGCGGCAAAGCCCGCATTGCCGGTATTCACATAATTTCCCATAAGCTGCACCTCTTTCCGACGGCTTTCGTAGACAATCTCCTGGAATGCAGGATGCATAAAACTTCTGCTGTTCCGGAGCATTACAAATATTTTAACATGCATGTTGACGCAGGGCAAGACGCATTTTGATACCATCGTATGCAGATAGGCTGCCAGTGACAGGCTTTCTGTATTGAGAAATAATTATATCACCTTTGAGATCCATGGCACGAAGGGATCCATTTACTTTAATTATGAGCGGCGCGACGAGCTATAGGTCTGCTTCGCGGATGATGCTTCGGACCGGAGGGGCTTCCGGACGGTATACATTTCTTCGGATTCATGTCATTTTCTCCTCTCTTTTAAATCACAAACTGCCTCATATACCGATAAGAAAGCCGAAGCGCGTCCAGCACCCTTTCGGAAGAGTCCTCAAATGCCTTATCTTCAATCTCGATACAGCTGTAACCGTTGTAGCCGATGTCCGTCAGAGCGGAGACATATTTTCCCCAGTCCACATCCCCCAGCCCGGGAAGCTTCGGAGACATGTAGTCCAGCGGATAAGCCATGGTTCCGACGTCATTCAGCCTGTCCTGATAAACCTTGATATCCTTGTAATGGACATGGAAGATCTTGTTCCGGAATTCATATAACGGCCGGATGTAATCGATCTGCTGCCATACAAAATGAGATGGATCATAATTCAGGCCAAAATAATCGCTTGGGATCAGTTCAAATGCTTTGCGCCAGATCGCAGGCGTGGTCATCAGGTTCTGTCCGCCGGGCCACTGGTCCGGGCCGAAAAGCATGGGGCAGTGACCTGGAATATACCGGGCATGAACATCGGATACGGGGAATTAAAGACAATCGAAATGTATGAGTTTATCAAAGCGGTCACGGAAGGATATCAGCCCAGCACCAGCTTCCAGGTTGGATGCCGTGTGGAAAAGGTCTGCGACGCGGTTATGAATTCTGCGGACACCAGACAGTGGGTGAAGGTAGAAGATTAAAACGAGAGGGCAGGAACCTGTATGTTCACGGGTTCCTGCCCCTTTGTTGAAGTTGTTGGTTATGAGTTACAGGTCAGGCCTGGTTAAGGTGTGATCTGTAACGGTTATGATCCGCAGATCACATAAAGTTTGACTTTTTTTCGCTGGACGGTATAATGA
The DNA here is from genome assembly GCA_910575475.1 of Lachnospiraceae bacterium. Lineage (GTDB taxonomy): Bacteria > Bacillota > Clostridia > Lachnospirales > Lachnospiraceae > Schaedlerella. Next base: position 3,485 of record CAJTGD010000028.1, read on the forward strand.
AGATATTATGAGTACAGCGTTTCGTTAATGAAACCTCATGAAATGGCCGAATGGACATGACGGGATGCCCTGTGTATGCCTCATGAAACGGCCGAATGGCCAGAATGGGGCCCCATGGGGATGCGATGCTGTACAAGCAGGTAGGAGACTTGGGATTATGGCTACGATCAATGATATCGCGAAAATGGCTGGCGTATCCACATCTACAGTATCGCATGTGGTGAACAAGACACGGTATGTCAGTCCGGAAAAGGTCGAGAAGGTGGAAAAGGCAATACGGGAGCTGGATAACCTGCCGAATTTTATCGTTAAAAAGACATCTGTCCAGTCGGTGCAGGCGGATCAGCGGTATATCCTCATGGTAATCACGGACAAAAAAAGCGATTTTCAGCGCCGCATCGAGCAGCAGATCGAGGAACGGCTGAAGAAAACAGACTATACCCTGATCACAGTAGAGTGCGGCCCGGACATTTCTGGAAAGCGGCGGGGCAGCAGGGGCACTGATCTTCCCGGATGAAAAGGATGTCCTTCTGCACCGCGTATTTGCGGATGCGAAAATACCGGTGGTGATCCTTGGAAGGGAAGTCCGGGACTACATGGCGGATATGATCTATACGGACACCATGGACGGCGCCTATAAGGCCGCCAGGCATCTGATCAAGAAAGGGCATGAACGGATCGGATTCCTGGGGAGGAGCAGGGAGCGCACCCCCCATCGGCTGGATGGATTTAAAAAGGCGCTTCAAGAGTATGGCATTCCAGAGGTGCCGGAATATATCCACCCGTACTTACAGAAGGAGCAGGATGTTTTCGACGTACTGGATCGAAATGTGCCTGCCTGCAAAGACATTTATCAGACCGTGACGCTTCCGACAAAGCTTGCGGTCCGTTCGTCCACCTGCGGGATTGGCCGCGGCCCGTTTGGAGAGAAGGCTGCGTCCATGAATGATCTGATGCTGTCAGAAAAGGAGAGACAGAGTATCCGCTCCAAAAAGGCAACGGCGGTGATCTCCTTCCACTATGCCGGAAAAGCCTGGATGGAGCTGCATCTGAAAGGGATCCGGAATATCTTTGACAGCCTGGGCATTTCCATCATCGGGACAACGGACGCCCACTTTGATCCCCGGCTCCAGTGCAGGCAGCTGGAGAGCCTGCGGATGCTGGAGCCGGATATCCTGATCGCCATGCCGACCGACAACAAGATCACGGCGGATGCGTTTCGAAGGATCGCGGACAGCGGCATCCGATTGATCCTCATCTCCAATGTCCCGGACGGACTGCATCCGGGGGACTATGTGACCTGTGTATCCATCAACGAGCATTCCCACGGGCAGAACATGGGGCACGGGCTTGGGGAATATATGAGCCAGCATAATCTGAAGCATTACGGCATGATCGTCCACGGGGCGGATTTTTACGCCACAGCGCAGAGGGACAATGCGGCAAAGCAGGTGCTGGGCGAGGAGTGTCCATCCCTGCACCTGTGCGGGTCGGTCCGTTTCGGAAAAGAGGATGAGGTGTACCAGAAGGCGGGTGACCTGATCAGGCGGTACCCGGAGATCGAAGCCCTCTATATTTCCTGGGACGGTCCGGCGATGGAGGTGATCGCCGCCCTGACAGAGCTTGGGCGGACGGATATCGCCATCGTGACCAGCGACCTGGATTACGCGGACGCCGTGAACATGGCAAGAGGCGGCATGATCAAGGCGCTGAGCGCGCAGTGCCCCTACGAGCAGGGGCAGGCCATTGCGCTGGCGGCGGCCAGATCCATATTAAATAAAGAAGTTCCTTCCTTTATCGGAATTGAATCGATCAGCGTTACGTCGGATAACCTGCTGAAATCCTGGAAGAAGGTGTTCAAGGAGGAGCCGCGGCAGGAGCTGCTGGAGGCCTTTAAGGAAAATCCGAATTATGTGTCGGCGGTCCATTAGAAGTCCGGAAGAGTATACTCAAGGGCATCCCATCATGGCCATCCGGCCGTTTCACAAGGTATACCCAAGGGCACCCGTTATGGCCATTCGGCCGTTTCACAAGGTATACCCAAGGGCACCCCGTTATGGCCATTCGGCCGTTTCACAAAGTATATAAGAAGGATGGTGAAGGTAAATGGCTGGAAAAAAGAAGTTTAACATCACAGGGCTCTGCATTCCGCAAAAGCATTATATGGCGGACATCAGCCCGAAGATCGACCAGATTATTACACAATATATTGAAAATGAGGAATATTTCACCATAAACAGGGCGAGGCAGTATGGAAAAACAACCATCCTGGAGCTGCTGTATCAACGTCAGGAATTTATAATTGAGATCAAAATTTGGCGCGGAGAGAAATATGAAGAAGAAGGATATGAACAATTGGCAGGTTATCTGGACGCACGAGGGGTGCATAGAGGGTATCTCCTGAGCTTTTGCGATAATAAGAAATCGCCGCGTGAGGATCGGGTGCTGGTGACAGTCCATACCCGGGTAAATGATATCTCAACAGATATTGTAAAGAAGCCGGAGCTGCTGGATTTCATCGCATATCAGGCAGGAAGACATAACGAAGACAGAGAAACGGTTGCTTTGGGAACCGCGGATTGTACGGCACGGTCATTAAAGCAGGAGCCGAAACGTCCGGTCGTCAATGCGGAATGCTGCTATGAAGGAATGCTGTACCAGTGCAGTCCCGCGCTCCAGCGTTGGATCTTCTGGCATTCTGTACTGACTGGCAGCGCCGGATGGACATACGGAGCAAATGGAATGTTCACAGCAAATCACGAAAAGCAATTGTTTGGGATTCCTCATTATGGATTGTGCTGGGGAGAACAGACCTGGCAGGAGGCGGTACACTTTGAAGGCTCAAAGCATGTCGGATGCTGCCGGAAATATTTGAATCAATATGAATGGTGGAAATTAAAACCGCTGACAGATGTGGTAGAAGAACCGGAGAATACGGAGCTCTATGAAGAGACAGTTGCTGCAGAGATCGGGGGACATCTGATTATGGCATATATGCAGAAGGATGTCATTAAGTTGAGAAAGGCAGGACTGCCGTGGCTGATCCAGTTCAAAAATCTGCGCGCCGGAACGAAATATCAGATCAAGGCGTATAACCCGATCCGGGATTATGAAACCAAGCTGGGAGAGGCTGTAGTGGATGATGACGGAAGGCTGGCAACACCAACGCTTCCGGTATTCCAGGACTGGCTTGTCGTGCTGGAACAGATCTGAGGTCTGGGACCTGCGGCTATAGAAGAGTTATGATATTGAAAAATATGGGGCTGCCGGGAAATTTTCCCGACAGCCTCATTGCTTTTTCTGATGAGGAACGGGGTGGGATTTCTTTACAAATAAAGATCAGATGAAAGCAATCGGCAAACTGGATACGGATAAATTTGACGCGTTTCTTGTGAATGCCGGTTCCAGGCTGGTGGGCGACTGGATCGACCGTGTAGTAAAAGAAGGAAAAAGCGTGATTACATTTAACTCCGATGTAGAAGATTCAGGACGTCTGTGTTATGTTGGGGAAAACCCATACAGCGCAGGGCTGTTAGTCGGAAACATGATCAACGAAATCCTGCCGGAAGTAAAAAAAGTTGCTTTATTTATGGGATTAAGGACAACTATTCCTACAGGGAAAGGTGCAGAGGCGTAAAAGACGCTGTCGTGTCGGTTCACCCGAACGCAAAGTTTCTGGGAATAGAGTATCAGGATGAAGCAGATCTGGCAAGACAGAAGATGGAGCAGGTTTTGCAGGAGGAGCCGGATATACAGGCGGTGTTTGCGGCAAGCGCGACGGGAGCATGGGGAATCGGCCAGGTGGTCAGCGAACTACAAAAAAACAGCGGGCCGAAGGTATTTGGGTATGACGTGAATCACAAAGTGGCAGAGCTGATGGACCTGAATATCTGTCAGGCAACGGCATTTCAGGATCCTTACTGGCAGGGGTATTATAGTATGAAGCTTCTGAGCGAGCACTTGCTCTCGAAGCAGCCGATTACCAGGGACAAATATATCATAAGGACAAAACTGGTTTTGAAAAATAATGTAAAGGACTATCTGCTGGACCGGCATGAGTATGATGGATTTCTGCTGTAGCATTCAGACCGGCCGGAGCGTGCTCGAATATTGTAGGGAAAATGTTCAGGCACGCTCCGGCTGGTTTATATTTTCAAAACAATGTCCACAAAAAACTCCCGATCGCTGTTGGAGGCTCTGACCGATCCGCCGTATTTTTCCGCGGCGGCGGTCATGGAGGCGAGGCCGATGCCCATCCCGCCGTGCCGGGTGGAGCGATAGCCTTCCTCACCCGCCCGGACCTTCCCGTCAAAGCTGTTGGTAGAAACGACATACAGCCGGTTCCCGTGGCGGACCTCCGCGGTCAGGCAGAAATACCGGGAGCCTTCCGGCAGGGTACGGCATCCGGCGATGGCATTCTCCATCAGATTTCCGAACAGACCCGTCATATCAAACTCGGAGAAGGGGAGCGGCTCCGGAAGCTCAATATTCCAGTCTGTGTCGATCCCCGCGGCATCCGCCATCTCCCGGTAATAGCTGAAAAGCGCGTTCAGCGCCGCATTTTTGCAGTAATTCACAATCGCGTAGCTGTCCAGCATGGTTTCGTATTCTGCGATGTGCGTCCGGATGCTGCCGGTGTCGCCCTGCTCGGCAAGAGAGGCGAGCAGACGGAGGGAATGGCGGAAATCATGGCGAAGCTTTGCGGTCTGGCATATATGCTCCTGCAGAGCAAGATACTGGCGGGACTGCATTTCAAGAAGCTGGGAGTGCTGCTTTAGTTCCGCGTGTTCCAATATGAGCGACGCACCCCGGTAGAAAAGCACATAGGATCCCACAAGGACAGCCATCGCGCCTGCTTCGAAGGCTATGAACAGCATGTACATGCGCCCGGTATGGATGGTCGCATAAGAACGGGGGACGGCAAGCACATTGAAACTGAGAAAAACAGAAGACAGCACCACGGTAGAGTACCATATTTTCGGAACATCCAGGCTGTCCACCGTCCCTTTGAAATACCGCGTAGCCGGATAGGCGAAGGCGGCAAGCAGCAGACAGGACAGCCCAAGCTGAAAAAGGGCGGCTTCCGGGGAGAGGTCCGCCGCGCCGGATGCCGGATGGAGGAAGGCGTCAAAAGCATAGGCAAACTGCATGGGAAACGTCTCGATGGCGCAGACACCCACATAAATCGCCAGGGCGCGGGGGAAATCCAAGTCCACCGTGCGGCGGTACAGGAAAAAGAACAGTACGAGAGACGGGAACAGTATCCGGTTCAGGTCCATGGAAAAAATTGCATGGAGTGAAGCGGCGGCAGCGGAATAGGGGAGGAGGACGGCGGTGCACAGAGCGGCAGTCTTTGCCGGTGTAAACCGCATCCGGTCTATTGCGGAAAGGTAGCAGGATGCCGCGCCGGGTATGAGAACCAGCAATTTCGGCAGTGCTGAAAGTAATCGGTACATCTCCATGGTCAATCCTCCTTCCTGAGCTGCCTGGGGGTGCAGCGCTCGGAAAAGTGCGTCTGACGCTGACGTATTTTTTCAAAATTGTAATCCAGCGCCGCCTGCTCGATCCTGGCGCCGTCACGCACGCGGACCGGGAACCTGGCGCCGCTTTCCATGACGCAGCAGCCGTTTTCAAATTCCAGGATGTATTCGGCATTTACCGTGATCCCCTTGTTGACGGGGATAAACCTGGCGTCGCCTCCGGTCTTTTCCATGAATTCCGGCATGGTCATGCGGCAGTGCAGCTTTTTTCCGTCTGCAAGCGTGATGTCAAGATAGTGTGCGTCCGTAATGGCGGAGTCGATCTCGTCAAGGAACACGCGGACGGTTTTTCTGCCGTCTGCAAGCTCGATATATTTCTGCTCCTGCGGCAGCACCTTTACGGCGTCCGCCAGTACGTCAAAGATGCGCTGCCCGGAGAACGGCTTCGTGACATATTCAAAGGCGTGGCAGGAGAAGGCATCCGGCATAAATTCCGTGCTGGAGGTCAAAAATACCAGGAGACACCCGCTGTCCATGCCGCGCATCTGCAGTGCGGCGGCAATCCCGTCTATGCCGTCCATGTAGATATCCATGAACACAACAGAGAAGCCTCCGCCCTCAAACGCGTCAAGAAAGGCCTCTCCGCTGGTGAAGGAGACCGCCTCCACAGGGCGGCCGGTCTGGGCGCTGAAATCACCGCAGAGCCGCGCCATCTCATCCAGGCAGTTCCTTTCGTCGTCCACTAAAGCAATCTTCAAAATCATTTTCACCTCAATTCGTGTATCAAAGGGCATTCCATCAATTCCATACAACCATACCACAAAAAAAGGCATTTTTCAAACCAGCATCATTCGGATTTTCTGATATTTCTGCCAGAAAATCGACGTTCCTGCCAGAAGCGATGGAATCGGCTGGCCAGCCGAAACAATCCAATAAAAGAAGCGGCGGGAAATACAGATTGCCCCGCCGCTGTTTCTGATCTTTTTCATTCGCAGGTCACGCCTTTTCACACCCAAGATCCACACACCACCGTTTCCGGTGAAAATGCTCCCCTTCGCATTTCCGGAACGCAATGCTGAATTTCATGCTTTCCGTGCGTTTCAGCACCTTGACAACGACCTCATTTGCCCCCTTTTTCAAATGCACGGTCTGATAATTATTATAGGGTGTCCACAGCCGGATCTCATCCCGTTCCAGACACCGTTCTCCGTTTACCCAGAGCCGGAAACCGTCGTTATTCCCGATCACCGCCCACACATCCTGCTCCTTGTCCGAGATGAGCCGCTGCCTCAGATAGATGCATCCCTGCCCCTGAAACGGAAATGCTTCATCCAGCGGCAGCAGGTCCTCGTAACCATGCACGAGGCAGGTTCCCTCCCTGGAGAATGCCTGCTCGAAATCCTGCTCGTCCAGATATTCCTTGTCCAGATACACCGCATTGTTGACCATGCATTCCAGAGTGGGCAGGATGCAGCCCTCCCCGTGGGCGCTGGGGATTCCCGGCGGATCGTCCTTTTCCAGATTTTCAAAATAAGGGCCTGCCGCCGTCCATTCCGCCGCACCGGCAATTCCAAAGCAGCGGCGGTATTCCTGCACCTCGTCCCATGCGACGGCTTTCAGGAGATTTTTTCCGTACAGTATCCTCACATCATCTGTGGTTTCAATCGAAAACGGAACCGTTTTTTCCTGGCCCGGTTCCAGAACCAGGGAACGGGTATTGGGAACCGCGCGCCAGCCCAGGGGCAGTCCGGAGAACCGAAGGTTCCATTCCTTCCTTCCGGGAAAATGATTTTTCAGCCGGATGCCGATTCGGCACCGGTCATTCAGGCCGATCGCCGGACGGTCCGTATATGATACATCAATGGTCAGCATTGGCTCGTCCTGATGCAGCCTGTCCGTCTGAGACTCCGGCAGATTCAGCCGCGTCTCCAGCTCACAGGTGTCTTCCGACACATCCAGCCGCGTCCCCAACTCGCAGGCATCTTTCGGCAGATTCAGCCGCGTCCCCAGCTCACAGGTCTCCTCCGACAGCTTCCGGATGGACCGATCCGTCCGTTCCAGATCGATCCCGATCACAAACTGGTCATTGACAAGCGCTTTCAGATCCTCCGGAATGCGGTCCGCCCCATGCAGGATCCCCCAGACCGCCGCCGCCGTTGCGCAGGTGCAGTCCGTATCATACCCGCATCGAAACGCAATATTGATCACCTTCCAGAGATCCTCCCCTCCATATAACAGGGCGATCACGGTGATTCCCAGATTGGTCACCGCATTGGTAAAATCAAAATGTCCGAATCTCCGGAGCATTCTGGCCCTTGCTTTGACCCAGTCACAGGGATCTTCGCGAAAGGTCTCCATGACCAGCTCCGCGCATGCCCTGGCGCGGGAGCCCTCCGGAAGCCGGTGGAGCTGGTCTGTCAGCAGAGTCTCCATCCTGTTTTCCGATAACTCTGTAAATGCCATTGACTCCGCCGCGGCATAATACTGCTCGATCCACACCGCTTCCCCCGCATGATCCAGGCTTCCGTCCATGCCCGCATAAGCCGCCGCCGTATCCCCGTCCCCGGGAAAAACCATTCCCCAGATCTCGGACCGGATCGGACATCCCTCGCCTTCGCAGAACAGGGGATTGTTAAAGCTTCCGCTGTAGGGCGGCAGAATCCCACGTTCATAATTTTTCAAAAAAATCCCGTATTCGTTAAAGGGATACCAGCACTGCCGGTCCCAGGCTTCGGCCAGGTCTGCCGCGGTCACCTGCCGTCCCTTCTTCTGCAGGACCTCCAGCCACAATAGCTGCAGATCCAGGTCGTCATTGGGCAGATCCGGGCGGATCATCTCCCGGAAATCCTCGCAGGGGATGAGCTTCTTGATGCCCTCCACCGGGGTGCCCGCCGCCCCGCCCAGGCATTTCCCGAGCCATCCGCCGTAAACCCTGTCAAAATATATAGTATCTGTCATTTGTTTCTCCTACTTTCTCTGAACTAGTACAGCATTGTTTAAATATCGATGAATAATGTGACTGATATTTCTGCCAGTACTGCGTTGGCCTACATTCCGTTTCGGTCCGCGCTAAACGTGTGTCACTGGCACACAGCGCCGTCAATCAACGATGCCGCCGCATCCCCATATTCTCCCCAACCGCATCCGATCAGCCTACTTCAATATCGCCCCCGCCGAGAATGTTTTCTCCACCTGATTACTGAAAAACACAAACAGCATCACCGGCAGGATACTCGTGATCACCATGGCAGCATACATTCCGCCGTAATCCGTTCCGTATTTTCCGGAGGAGTAATTCATCAGCGCAATGGGAAGCGTCCGGTATTTCTCCCCGCTGATCAGCACCAGCGCATAGATAAATTCATTCCAGCTGTTGATAAAGGTATTGATGCACATGGTCGCCACCGCGGGCTTGATCATGGGCACAATGACCCGGAACAGGATCGTGAAGATCCCGGCCCCGTCCATCACCGCGGCCTCCTCCATTTCCAGGGGGATGCCGGAGAGAAAGCTACTGCACATCAGCGTGGCCATGGCAATGTTAAATGCCGAGATGGTCAGGATCAGGGACAGCGGATTGTTGATCAGGTGCATTTCCCGGAGCATCATGAAGATGGGGACAATGACGATCTGGGAGGGGAGCAGGATCCCCAGAGTGACCATTTTGCTCACATGCACCGACAGCTTCCACCGCATCCTGGTCAGCGCGTAGGACAGCATGATGGATGCCACCACGGTGAGCAGCAGGGTAAAGCCGGTCACGATAATGCTGTTTACAAAAAATTTCAGGATATCCCGGTTGAAGATCGCGTCCGTATAATTTGCAAATTTCCAGACATGGGGAAGGCCGAAGGATTCCCCTGTCATGATCTCTGTTGTATCCTTGAAGGAATTGATCAGCATCCAGAGCAGCGGGTACACCGAAGTCACCGCGCAGATCCCGAAGACCGCTGTCAAAATTCCTTTGATCCATTTTTGCCGGATTCTCATATCATTAGTCCTCCTTATATATGTAACCACTTTGCGCAGCAAATTGATTGCCTATTGAATGTAACCACTTGCATAGCGAGTGATTGTGTGCCTGCTTTCTGCGAAGCAGATTTTTAATGCGGGCAATTCCCGTATCGTTTTTTCATACAATACTTTACATTGCCTAATCCTCTCTGTATTTTCCCTGTTTGAACAGCCAGCCGATTCCGCCCAGGATCACGCAGGTCTCAAGAATGACCAGGATCCCCACGGCCGAGGCCATGCCGTACCTCTGGTTGGCAAAGGCCTGTCGGTACATGTACATCATGACGGTCTGGGTCAGGTCCCCGGGGCCCCCGCCGGTCATGATGAATACCTGCGGAAATGTATAAAGACCGGCAATTGTTGAAATGGTGATACAGGTTTTGGAGACATTCCGCAGAAGAGGCAGTGTGATGTAGCGCACAGTATCCAGGAAACCGGCCCCGTCCAGCTGCGCTGCCTCAAAGTAGCTTTCCGGGATTGCCTTGATCCCGGAATAGGCCATCAGCAGATCCATACCAAATGCCCACCACATTCCGGTCACTGCAATACAGATCATGGCAGTTTTGGGATTGATCAGCCATTCATTCTGTAAAAAGCCGAGGCCGACTGTCCTCAAAAAATAATTCAGCAGCCCCCAGTCCGCGTGATAGATCGTCAGCCATAGCTGAGAGATCACAGAGACGGACAGGACCAGCGGAATGACAAAGGCTGTTCGCAAAATTTTCTGTACCCTGGGCTTCAAGGTGCAGAGCAGGATCGACACGATGATCGCCAGGACTGCATTACAAAGAACTGCCAGTATGCTCAATCCAAGCGAGGCCAGATTAGACCGGATAAATGCTTCGTCCTGGATCAGCTGCAGGAAATTATCCAGTCCGACAAATTCCGCCGGTGTCAGCCCGTTTGTTTTCTGCAGCGACATGATCACAATACTGACCAGCGGGTAAGCCACAAATGCCGCAAGCAGGATCAGCGCCGGGGCGCTTAATAAGAAGATATACCATTTATTCCCCAATACTTTTTTCATAATGATATCCAGCTCCTGTTCTGATGAAATGATCTTGTATCCGCTCAGTGCAGGAGCTCAAGGAACCTTCTGCATTGTCCGGATACAAAAAATGTATCCTGATCTCATAAAGTCAGCCGGCGGCTCATGAAAAGCCATACCGCCGGCTGTTTTGCATACCATCGTATGCAGAAAGGCTGCCAGTGGCAGGCTTTCTGTATTCTCGTCTAAATTTATTATTCTTCCAATGCTGCCTTATCCATATCTGCCAGATAATCCTCTATCGTATAGTCAGGCGTATTTGTCATAAATTTACTGGTTGCCTGCATGATACCTGCGGAAGCAGCGGCAGTGGGCATGACATCCTGGACCAGGCCGTATACATATTCAAAATTCTGCATATCCTCTGCCAGCTGAGCCACCGGCTCTGCAAATTCGCTGTCATATTTCCAGCCCATGACCTCCGGCTTGTAGACGATATAGGGATTGCCTTTTTCCTCATATACATACTGGCAGCGGAGCTCTGCGACCGCCTCGCAGAGTGCCGCGGCTTCGGCAGGATGCTCGGTGCCTGCGTATGCCATCATTCCGGAATACTTGTTGATCCCTCCGGCTACATTTTTTCCATACTTGTCAAGATCCGTATCATTTACGACCGGATAATAAAAAAATCCAAAATCCTCGCCCATTTTTTCCGCGCCTGCGGCAACCGCCCAGGAACCATTTGCCATCATTGCCGCCTTTCCTGTTTCGAACAGAGGAAGGGCTTCATCGATCCCGGTCAATGCCACATTTTTGGAAAATGCTCCCATATCCAGAAGCTCTTTCATGATCTCTGCCCCCGTCCTGTACGGCTCATCCGAAAATTTTCCTTCTCCCTTCACGATCTTTTCCGTGATCATGGGATCCAGGGAATATGCAAATCCTTCCAGCATCATTGCCGCGCACCAGCCGTCTTTGGCTCCTACGGAGATGGGGACGATATCGGTTTCTGCAAGTACTTTGATGACCTCCTTTAATTCGGAAACCGTCTTCGGAACCTCCAGGTTATGGTCCGCAAAGATCTTTTTGTTATATAAAATGATCTCATAAGAATTATCATTAAACGGTACGGAATAGATATGGCCGTCCTCTGCCGTAAATATTGCTGAGGGGATGACCTTATCCTTGTATCCGCTCTCTTCCAGATATTCATCCAGGGGCAGGGCGCTTCCGGATTCCAGGATCGGAGTTGCCCAGCTTCCGCCGCGCTCCCACCATACGTCGAGTCCTTCTCCGCCTGCGGAGATCATAGTCCGTACCTTCGTCTCATAGGTCTGAGCATCTCCGGGGACCATTTCCAATTTTGCCTCCACGTTGGGAAGCCTTTCCGGAAGATGCTCCATCACATATTCCATTTCCGCTTCCACATTTTCATCGGTGTCATTAAAGAGGATATTCAGAGTGACTTTTTCCGTACTTTCCGCCTCTTCTGACGCTTCTTTACTGCCGCTGCTTTCGGGCTCTTTTGCATCTCCAGCTCCGCTGCCTCCGCATGCAGCCAGTGAGAGCATCATTGCACCAGCAAGTGTCAGCGATAATATTTTTTTCAATTTGTTCATTGTTCCTTCCTCCCTTTTAAAGTTGTTCCAGCCGTACAGCTGGAATTTGTTTTTGCTGATATAAGCATCTTAAACAATCCGGCCCGAAAACGGAATGGAATTTTCGGACACCATATGGAAAAATCGGAGAATCTGTCTGTTCCTTATATTCAAGCATATCCACATAATATATAATGATTCCTGAGAGACTATTGATTGGTATGGGAGGCGCTATGGATATACAACATTTTTTTATCAACTGGAACCTGAAGAAAAAAATACTTGCCGTTTTTCTGCCTCTGCTCACGCTCTCCACGCTCCTGATCCTGATTTCGTCCATTTCGCTGATCATCCGGAACGGGAAGGCAGAAGCGCTGGACAATGCAGAGGACAAGCTGTCTCTCGTATCGGATCAGACAGACCAGATCCTGTCAAATATTACCTACAACATCAAGGCATTTTCCACCAGCTCGGCGCTGCAGGACGCGATCCGGGCGGAATATCCGGACAATGCTTACGGCAACTACATGTTTTCCTCTACCATGCACAATGCCGTGCACAACATCATGGACATTCAGAGCCTGATCTCCAGCGGGTATATCCAGACGTGGAACGGGCGGGTTTTCGACATCAAGACAGATGAGATCCGCACACCGGACAGGGAGATGGACGCGCGTTATCAGGAGATTGCGGCGCAAAAGGGCCGGATCCTCCTGGAATATCCGGCGGATAAAAGCGGCGCGGCGGCTCTGACCGTGTCCAAATCGCTGATCGATATCCGGTCCGGGGCGTGCCTTGGGATTTTAAGCTTTGACATCAAGGAACCGCTGTTTTATGAAGCTTACCATTCGGTTTCGGATATGGAAAATGAAGTTTTCCTGCTGATCGACAGCGCCGGGACGATCATTTCCTCGGAGGACAGGGACGAGCTGCAGACCACGGCGCCGCCGGAAATCCTGCGTCTGCTGGGGGACAGGGGGAAGGAGGTGCAGGAAAATATGCGGAAGGCGGGGGAAGCCTCAGACCTGGAACACATGCTCCTCCTCTCCACCGCCACAGAAAACGGCGACTACACGGTCGTTTATATGATGCGCTACTACCGGATCTATAAGGAAGCGTTGAACCTGGCTCTGCTCCTTCTGCTCATCGGGATCCTCATCCTCGTGACCGCCGTTTTTCTCTCCTCCCTGCTGGCCCAGAGCATCGTGCGTCCGGTGATCCGGCTGGCGGATTATGCGGACGAAGCCGGAAAGGGGCACTTCGACCTTCCAGTCCCGGTCCATTCCCGGGATGAGATCGGCTTTCTGGCAGAGCGCTTCGGCGTGATGAACCATAACATCAAAGAGCTGACGACCCGCATTTACGAGGAGCAGACCCAGAAAAAGGAATACGAGCTGAAAATGCTGCAGGCCCAGATCAATCCGCATTTTCTCTACAATTGTCTGGATAACATCAGCAGCCTGATCACGGACCGGAAAAATGAAACCGCGACCGCCATGGTTTCCCATCTGGGCCGCTATTACCGGGCGATCCTGAGCAAGGGGCGCAACATCATTACCCTGCGGGAGGAGCTGAACCTGATCCGGGCATACCTGGAGATCCAGCTGATCCGCACCCCGGGCCTGTTTACCTACCGTATTGCGGCGGACGAGGAGATCCAGGATTTCAAGATCCTGAAAATGATCCTCCAGCCCATTGCGGAAAATTCTGTGATCCACGGCTTCGCGGGCTTCCGGCAGGGCGGCCATATTGAGATAGAAGGAACGCTGCAGAACCAGACCGTTTTCATCCGCATTTCCGATAATGGAAAAGGGATTCCGGAGAAAATGCTTTCGTCCATCTTCGCCCCGGCGCCCACCGCGGTGCCGAAGCATTTCGGGCTGAAAAATATACAGGAGCGGATCCAGCTAAAATATGGGGAGGAATATGGGATCACGATACATTCCGAAGAAGAGAAGGGGACGGAAATCTGCGTCCGTTTTCCGAAAATGCTGTAAAATCCGCACTGGATGCGGGCAGCACGAACAGCTGCAGTGGAAATCCATTGTAAAATTGAATCTGTGGTAAAAGCGCATTTTTGACAGATGCAGCATGAATGAAAGGATACCAAACTATGTATAAGATTATGTTTGTAGACGACGACCCGCTGATCGTGCGGAGACTTCACCAGATCCTGGACTGGAGAACGCTGGATTTTGAAATCCTTCCAGACGCATACGACGGCATTTCCGCCCTTTCCCAGTTGAAATCCGCAGTCCCGGACATCATCATCTGCGATATCAACATGCCCAACATGGACGGGCTGGAGCTGGCTGCCATCTTAAAGGAGCATTACCCCGGCATCCATTGTATCCTCCTGACGGTCAACGACAGCTTCGGCTGCGCCCAGCAGGCACTGAACATCGGCGTCAGCCATTACCTGCTGAAGCCCATCGAACCGGAATCGCTGAAAAACCTGATCCAGAAGATCCTGTCCCAGTTGGATTCGTCCCGGGAAAAGGAGAACTACATCAGCTCCCTGTACTCGAAGGCCCTGTTAAATGAGCGGATGATCCGGGACAAATTCCTGAACTGGCTGGTTTCCGGCCGGCAGACTCTGGACGAGCGGCAGCTGAAAGAAAAATTTGAATTTTACCAGATTCCCCTCCGCGGGGAAGAATTTCAGATCATTGCCGTCCACATGGATTCCATGGACTTTCCCGTTTCCATGGAAAAGCATATGGACGACCTGATGCAGACCGCCATCAAATCTATCGAAGACACGCTCAGCGATTACCCCAACTGCGTGGTGTTTACCGACTCCTTTTACCAGTGCAATATCCTGATGGGATATGAGCAAAATTCCGGCAGGCCGGGGCCAGGAGTCGAGCTGATCTGCCGTCTTTTGCGGGACAACCTGCTCTTTGACCTGAACCTTTCCGCGGCGGTGTTTTACAGCTGCCGGTACAGGGGGCTGTCCAACATTTACCGCTGTTATTACGAGACCAAATTTTTGTCCCGGTACAATCCGTCGGTGCTGAATAAGGGGATCCTGTCCTTTGAGGAATATATGAAAAATGCCTTCGACATGGAGATGGATCTGGATTCCATCCGCTCCGCCACCTTCCGGCTACTGCGCTCCGATGACGAAACCGGCCTGGACGCGCACGTGCACTCCACACTGAAACTGCCGTTCGCGCGGCATTCCTTCGATACCTTCAACATGCTTCGGATCGATTTCGTGATGACCGGCCTGATGTTCCTGCGGGAAAACAAACTGGCTTTGCAGGACATTTTCGACCGGCATTACGCGCCCCTGTCCGATGTGATGGAATTAAACGAGCCGGACGGCTGCTCTGCGTTTCTGGGCAGTTATTTCCGCCGGATCCTGGAGCACATCCGGGGCAGCAAGGTCTCCCCGTCCCGCCGGATCACGGAAAAATGCATGGAGCTGATCGAACAGAACCTGTCCTCCCCCGAGCTCTCCGTCAAATGGCTCAGCTCCCAGCTCTACATGAACGAAAATTATCTGAGCCGCATGTTCCGCCGGGAGATGAACCTGCCCCTGGTGAAGTACATGATGCAGAAACGGATGGAGGCCGCGAAGAAATATCTGGATGAGGGGTATGCCAACCTGCAGGAGGTGTCCCGCCTGACCGGGTTCTCCGATCCGCTGTATTTCAGCAAGTGCTTTAAGAAGGAGTACGGGGTGGCGCCGTCGAAGTATATCGGGGTGTAAAAGCGGACCTGTAAATGGAGACAAAAAGCATGGTACGGCTATTTTCAAAATATAGATAGGAAGGGAGAGGTACTTTATGAACAAGAATATTCTCGTTATACAAGGCGGCGGAAGGGCGAAAGGGAATACTGCCCGGCTTGTTGAGAGCTTTAAGGCGGGGGCGGAGGAAAGCGGCCATTCTGTGGAGGTTGTTTCACTTTTAAGGAATGAGGTTAAGGGCTGTCTTGGCTGTAATGCCTGCCGGTATGGTAAGCCATGTGTCCAAAAAGACGCTTTTCATGATCTTGTACCGAAGATAAAGGCTGCAGACTGCATTGTGTTTGCATCCCCGCTCTATTTCTGGACGTTTGAGCAGGCGGTATCTTATTATCAGTTTGCGCTGGTGAATTATATCGGTTTTCGGGATCGGGGAATGGTGCTTGCAGGTGGATGCGGAGATACCAATGGCCGGCCGCAGATTGATAAGACGGAGTATCTCCAGAAAGCATATAAATTTGGGAAATTTATCTATGAGGAGTGATGGATGCCAAGTTTTGTCAAATTCACACCTGCAGTACCGTCGAACTATCCCCTGTGAAATGGTCGAATGAACATAAAGGGATGCCCTTGGATATCCTTTTCACATTTTTAACAAGTCGGCATGTGTGCCGGTATCAACTAATGTTGCGGAATTCCCAGAAGCAATTTATCTACAATGGATTCTAATAAAGAAATATCCAAACCACGTTTCCGTGCTGCCTTCAGGCTCTTTTTAAATTTTCCGGAAAGGATCAACTCATACTTCATAGACCCAAGTCCTCTAATGCTTCTGAAAAGCTGGTGCATCGTTTTTCGTTCGGATCCCTGCTTATGCGTTTGGCTTCTTCCATAGCTTCGATCACTTCCGGCTTATATTCCGGATATTTCACGTCAAATGGAATACCGCCCCGTAAAAGAATCTGTTTTAAAAATATATTCACTGCGTCAGACAGGCTTAAACCTAATCCTGCCAAAAGTTCTACCGCCTGCTTTTTGGTCTCTTCGTCTATTCGTATTTGTGTTGGTATTGTTGTCATACTCGTTCTTACCTCCTTTTTTTCTATTTTATTACGTTTGATATACATTGTCAGTTTTTTGTATATGTTTAGAGAAAAAAAGATCGACGATGAGGTGATCCTATATGAAAAAGTTTGTGCAGAAGGTGAAAGCGGAAAATGTTCTCGTATGGGATGAAGATATTTTTCTGCATTGGGATGCGATAAAGGAGGAGTATATCGAAGCGGATGCTGTCAGGGAACGGGAAAAAAACAGAATAAAAAGAACGGCAAAAAAACAACGCAGTCAAAATTACGGGTTGCGTTGTTTTTATTACAGAAATCTTTTTTGATTGTACGGTTATTTCCAAAATATAGAAAAGGAGGGAGAAGTGCTTTATGGACAAAGAAAAGTTACGATAAGCACTTCGCCAAAAATAGAATAGACAAAAAGCGAATGCCACTGCTCCCTACTCCTTCCTCTTATACCCATCCGGCGAGATCCCCTCATATTTTTTAAACACCTTGGAAAAATACGTACAATTCTCAAACCCCAGCACATCGGACACTTCATACACCAGCTTCCCTTCCTCCAGCATCTGCTTCGCCAGCTCCACCTTCCTCTGATTCACATATTCTATAAAATTAACCCCCATCTCCTTCTTAAAGACCGTGCTCAAATACGCATTGGACACCCCGGTCTCCTTTGCGGCCTCGGACAGATGGACCTGTGTCGTCAGATGGCTGTCGATATACGAGAAGATACTTTTTAACAGGTCCGACCGGCTGCATTTGTATGCCACAAAAAACTGTCTGTAAAAAATATCCTGAAATTCCAGGAACCAGCCTTCGATCAGATTCAGGCTGCCCATCATCATCAGCCTCTGATAGTGGCAGTTATCACCCCGGACCCGAATTTCTTCGATCGCCCCGTTTAATTTCTGTGCGGTCATGGAATAGATTCCCAGCATATCCATGAAGATCCGCCGCAGCACATTGATATGGATATAAGGGTCCGTCCGGATCGTGGACAGGATCTGGCGGATGACAGCTTCCGATTCCTTCCCGGAAAATGTCTCCACAGCCTCCTTGAGACTGTCAAGCAGCAACCGGGTCCCTTTTGGACTGTGTTCTTTGAGTGCGATTTTTTCCGGAAAATAACAAAGCTTTTGTTCCTCATCGTAATAACGGATGACCAAGATCTGCTCCGCCAATACGATCGCGCGGTTTACGGCCTCCGTATTTCCCATGACCGATTCATGGATGCCGAAATAAACCTTCCCAGGGAGATAGTCTGTCAATTCCTGATGAAGCTGCAAAAAGAATTCCCTGGAAAAATGCCGCTCAAAAAGGAAGCAGCAGAGCCGGTGGCCTTTGATGATCTGCATATACTCTGTGTAATGCTCCGCAAACCATTTTTTTGAAGCGTTTGCCGCAGCGTAAAAGAAATGCTCCGCAGACCATTTTTCCGCGGCTTCGGCCGCGGCATAAGCGGGATCTCCGGAAGTCGGTTTTTCTGCGTCTCTGGCTGTCCGGCAGGCGGAGACGTCCGGGATCTCTTCCGGAGGCAGGATGCACAGAGCCGTCCTGTAAGTTCCCACGTTCAGAAAAAGGTTCTTTCCATTCGGATTCAGGATCTCATCATAGCGGATCTCATGGAATGTAAAGGAGGACAGCTTCTCATCCCGGTCATTGCCTGTGCGGAGCTCCTGCCGGCATTTTTTCAGGATCCCCAGCAGTTCCTCGGAGGAAAGGTTCAGCTTCCGCAGGTAATCATAGGCGCCCAGCTTCATGGCCTCTTTTACCATATCAAATTCCTCGTTGCAGCTGATCACGATGACCCTGCAGTCCGTATTCTCGTCTTTCAGATGCCGCAGGATCCGGAGCCCGTCGATCTTAGGAATGTTCAGGTCCAGGAGGATGATATCCGGACGGTGCTCCCGGATCCTGTTCAGCGCCTCTTCCCCATCCGCCGCGTCGGGTAGAAGGGCGAAGCCATATTTTTCCCAGGGGGTCAGCTGGCGCAGGCCGATTCTGGACAGTATTTCATCTTCAATGATCAATACACTATACATGTGACCTTCCTTTCGGTATGCGGATCCAGATCTCAAAACCAGTCATGGACTTTTCATTAAAGATCAGTCCGTAGGATTCGCCGTAAAGCATTTTCAGCCTTGAATTTACATTATACAGCCCAATCCCTGTAAAAGCACTTTTATTCTTATTTGGCTCTTTCAAAAGCTGATTCATTTTTTCTTTATCTGCCGATTCTCCATTGTCAAATACAGAAATTACAAAATTGTCCGGATATTCCACCGCAGACACGATGATCTGTCCGGCCTTCATATCCTTAACGCCATGGAGGATGGCATTTTCAACGATGGGCTGCATGGTAAACGCCGGAATCTCATACAAATACAATTCGGTGGGGATGGTGTTATAAAAATGGAAGGAATCCCCGAACCGCATCTGCATGATATCCACATAGGCCTGCAGAAGAATGGCCTCCTGGCCGACAGTAGTCATGCCGTTTTTGCTCTGATAGACGGCCTGGAGGATGGCGCCCAGGGATTCCAGCGCCCGCTCGGTCCGGCTGTCCTGCTCCTTCTGCGCCATGATCTGAATGGAATGCACCGTATTGAAGATAAAATGCGGAGAGATCTGGGACATCAGCATTTCATAATGCGCCTTTTCCTTCAGCTCGCTTTCCAGCTTGACCCGCCGGATCAGTTCTTCGATCCGCTCCCCGGCCTTGTTATAGCTGGCGATCAGCTTATTCATTTCCCCAAAGGAAACCTCCTCGTCCCGGAGCCTTAAGATCCCGCTGTCCGACTGTTCCAGCAGGTCTACCATACGGATCAGCGGGCGGGATAATTTTCCGGAAAAATAGAACATGGTCAGGATCGTCAGAAAAACCAGCAGTACGATCAAAACCAGTATCCCGGAGGCGATCCCGGAAAGTTCCTCCCTGTAGTTAGAGGCGGGGATGGAATAGACCAGGATATTTCCGGAATGCTCCAGCGGGACAGCCATATAGTAATCCGTGCCGCCCATGATGCCCCTCAGCACATGCTTCTGATCCAGCTTCCAGCCGGCGGCTTTTTGGGACAGGCGGTTCAAAAAGCTGGCATCCCTCCCATTATAATCAATCAGCCGGTGAAATTCATTATCCAGGATATAAAAAGCTTCCTGGCCGGAGCTTGCCAGCGCTTCTGTATAGTTGCCCCAGATCTTGGAGGCGGACAGCTGTACCATGATGATCCCCAGGGATCGTCCGGAATAATCCTGGATACTCCTTCCGATGTACAGGTGCTGGTGGTCCTTGATCGTATAATTGGACATGGCCCGGAAAACACGGATCAGTTCCGGCTGAAACGTGATCTTCCGCCCGTTCTCCAGAATGGTGTCATACCAGGATTCCTTCTCATAATCCAGATTGGTCTTGCTTAAATGATAGGAGCTGATCAGATAGCCGTCCGAGGTCAAAATGGCGATCTTGCCGTCCACTGCATTTAAGACGGAACTCTCCAGATCCGCGATCCGTCCCGACAGGCCGGATCTTGCGCGGTAAAGCTCATAGCTGTCCGAGCACTCGCCCAGCAGCCGGAGACTTTCCAGCACATCCCGGTTGACCATCATCATGCTGGTGGAATAATTCATCACCTCAATGATCTGATCCGCGTTATTCTTGATCTGGAGCAGGGAGGAGCTGTCAAAGCGGACCTTGCTGTCGCTCATGACCTTCTGCAGATAGATATTGAGGACCATCAGGCCGAGACACAGGGGGAGCACAACAAAGATGCTGATATAAACAATCAGCTGCGTCCGTATTCCCTTTTTATGAAATTCCAGCAATTTTTTCTTCCTCATACTTCCTCCTACACACATCCATAGTTTAACACAAATCTGCGTGTGAAAACAGTGAAATTAGCAGCCAGGTTCAGGGAAGCCCAGCAATTGAAAACAGACTGCGCATCACAGGACGGCAGTCTATTTCATATTTGTGTTATCCTTTCACGGCTCCGGAGGACAGACCGTCCACCAGATTCTTCTGAACCAGGGCAAAGAAGAGGAGAAGTGGGATCAGGCTGATCACCACGGCCGACATCAGCAGCCCCCAATCCACGGAATACTGTCCGACAAAGTCCTGCATTCCCACCTGGATCGTTTTCTTCAATGTGGTATTGATGAAAATGGATGCGTACATGTATTCATCCCAGGAGGACATAAAGCAGAAGAGCGCGGTTACGAACAATCCCGGTTTCGCTACATGGACGATCACGGCGAAAAAGGAACGCAGCCGGCCGCATCCATCGATCATGGCCGCTTCCTCCAGCTCCCAGGGGATCGTATTGAAAAACGCGCAGGTATTCCAGATGGCGAAGGGAAGCGTAAAGGAGCAGTACATCATGATCAGCCCCACATAGCTGTCAATGAGCAGTATCTGCTTCATGATGATATAAAATGGAATACAAAGCAGGATCCCCGGAAACATCCGTGTCATCAATACAGCCATTTTAAGCTTTTCCGACCCGATGATGTAATATCTGGTCAGGCCGTATGCGGCCATCACGGACAGGACCATGCAGATCGCCGTAGTCACAACCGTGATAAAGATACTGTTCATAAAATACCGCACAAAATTAGACTGGAACAGCACCTGACGGAAATTTTCCAGAGTGATGTAGGTGGGAATGATCTGATCGGGATCATAAATCTGTTCCGAACTTTTCAGTGCGGTCAGTATGACATAGATAAACGGCATGACCGCAAGAAAAACCATGATCCATATAAAAATATAGGAAATGGAAAGACGGACTCTTTCCCCTTGTTTTTTTGACAGCAAATCGTCCACCCCTTTCTATTCTTTTTCCCGCACCAGGCGCAGGTAGATCCAGGAAAACCCTGTCATCACGATGAACAAAATGACAGAGGTCGCCGCCGCAGTGCCGAAATTATGGTTGATAAACGCTTCCCTGTAGGCAAAGGTATACAGGATCTCCGTACTGTACAGCGGTCCGCCTCCAGTCATGAGCCAGATCGTATTAAAGCAGGAAACGATACCGATGAGATTCAGGATCGTGGCAATGGCCAGGGGCTCCTTGATGATGGGCAGCGTGATCGTCCAGAAGCTCTGCCAGCGGCTGGCTCCGTCGATCTCGGCGCTCTCATAAATGTCATTGGAGATCCCCTGCAGTGCGGCCAGGATAAAGATCATCTGAAACGGGATCCCCTTCCAGATCGCGACCAGGATCACGCACCAGAATGCGGAATCCATATTTCCCAGCCAGGAGACGGATTCCGTGATCATCCCCAGCTTGACGGCCAGGATATTGATGATCCCCACGTTTGCGTTAAATAAAAAAGTAAAGGTCATCGCTGCAATAGCATGTGGAACGGCCCAGGGAACCAGGATCAGGGTTCGGTACAGGGAACGTCCTTTGAGCTTCTGATTCAGCGCCAGCGCCAGCAGCATGGCGGCCAACAGCTGGATGACCAGATTTACGATGGTCCATTTTACAGTATTTCCGATGGACTGCAGAAAAATTTTGTTGGAAAAAATATTTTTATAATTGTCAAGTCCGGCAAAGGTATTGAAAATGGCGTCGTTTGGCCTGACCAGGTTATAATGGACAAAGCTGAGATAGATCCCGCGGAACAACGGATAGATGGAAAGCGTAAATACGGCGATCACCGCCGGCGCGAGCAGCACATATCCGGGCCAGTTCTTTTTCAGATCCAGACTTTTTTTAATCCTTTTTTTATTCATAGATTCCTCTCCTGTAAAGGTCTGTATATCCACCCATTCAATCCATGTGATGATTGAGCGGGTGGATATACAGACCGCAGACAGATTCACCGTTTAGGCGGAGCCTGCCGTATTCATTTTCTGATAGATCAGACTACTGGTAATTGGTCTGAATATTTTCCCGCAGCTTTGCCGTCAGGGAAGCCAGCGCTTCGTCCGCGCTTGCTCTTCCATAGTCTACTTCCAGGATCGCGTTTGTGATCAGCTCATCGATCACTTTTTCATTGATGACAGCAGGGCGGGCGCAGGTATATGGAAATTCATCTGTAAATACCTGGAGACGTTCTTTTCCTTCCAGTGCCTTTGCATAGTCGAAATCTTTTCGCGCGGAAATCTTTCCTTCTACAGCCAGGATGGAATCCCCGGATTCGGAATTCAGGTAGCTGATCAGGTCGTAAGCAGCCTCCGGATTTTTACAATTGGTATTGATATTCCAGGTCCATCCGCCCAGTACGGTTGCCTGTGTTTTGCCTTCTACCATAGTTGTGATGCCGTAATCCAGATCCGGATTGATCTTGTCGATTCCAGGAGCACACCAGTCGCCGCCCAGAAGGAAGGTTGCTTCTCCGTTGGCAAAGCTCTCATATACTTTATCCCAGGTTGTAGCTTCCTTGAAGGATTCTACAAGCCCGCCGTTTTCGATGATATCGCAGATATAATCCCATGCCTCTTTTCCGACTTCATTGTCTATCACAACCTCCGGAACCTCGCCGTTGGTGTCAATGACCGGACATTCGTTCTGATAAAAGAAGGAATAAAATGCATAGGCGCTTTGATAAGTAATGATCCCGCCGTAACCGGCATCCTTTACCACCTTCAATGTATCGGCCAGCTCTTCCCAGGTGCCGGGAACCTCCAGATCCAGCTCTTTTAAGCGTTCCGCATTATAATAAAATCCGCAGCAGTCCATGTACCAGGGAACCGAATGATATTCACCCTGGAATTTTCCGGAATTTAAAGGCCCTTCCTGATATTGGCTGATCAATTCCTCGGCGGAGGTCAGCTCGCTTAATGGATAGAGCAGTCCCATTGCAGCCAGGTCGATGGCGTGCCCGGAATTATCCATGGTTACGATATCCGCGCCGCCTCCGGCCAGCGCCGCAGTCTGGAAGGATTCCTTGATATCCTGTTGCGAAGCGCCCTGCAGGGTGATCTTGATTTCCGGATGAGCTTCCTCATACTGCCGGATCACCTTCGTAAATTCCGCACCGAGCTCAGTGGATTCATCTACCCAGTCGTTTCCCATGAGAAGAGTGAGCTCTGTGGCGTCGGAACCGGATTTCTGCTGCTCCTGAGCTTGATCCTGCTCCGTGTTTTCGTTTGTGTTCTTCGTACCGCCGGAACCTCCGCAGGCAGTTGCTCCGAGTACCATAGACGCGGCCAATAAGATAGCGGTCATTTGTTTCTTTTTCATATGTTGTATCCGTCCCTTTCATTTTTCTTTAAGTTTTGCCGGCTGTTCCTTATATCTGTATTAAACCACACCGGGGGTTTGATTAGAATAAAGATATTTTTTCAGTTTTCTGGAAAATACCCAAAAAATAGGTGCGGTATTTTTTTACTGCCCCCACTTCTACTATTTTTAACTGTTCTTCCGGATTTATATAAAATATGTTCATTTTCGACGAGACTGCGGAATCTTTTTCTGATAAAAGGCGCAAATCCTATAAATTTTTTTTATTCCTGTTTGGCATGGTATGCTCTACAATTTTTGTAATTGTTCTGAACAGTTACACCAATTTTAAAATGGAGGAATCAACGTATGAAAAAATTGAATGTAGCCCTGGTAGGACTGAGCTTCGGTCTGGAGTTTGCCGCGATTTACTGCAAACATCCGGATGTGGACAAGGTATATCTGGTGGACCAGAATGAAAAACTGCTGCGCATCGCAAGGGAACGCTACAGCATCCCGGAGGAACGGTGCCATACGGATCTGCAGGAGGCGCTGGACAATCCCGAGATCGACGCGGTGCATCTGGTGACGCCGCCGGCGACCCACGCTCCTTTTTCTGTCCGTGTATTGAATGCGGGCAAGCACTGCGGCTGCACCATTCCCATGGGAATGAGCATCCAGGAGCTGAATGATGTGATCCATGCCCGGAAGCAGTCCGGAAAAAATTATATGTTTATGGAAACCACGATCTTTCAGAGAGAATTTCTTTATATGAAGGAGCTCTATGAGAAAGGGGAGCTTGGAAGGCTCCAGTATATGACCTGCGCCCATTATCAGGATATGGAGGGCTGGCCGGAATACTGGAAGGGCTTTCCGCCGCTCATGCATCCCACCCATGCGGTTGCGCCCTGCCTGATGCTGGCGGGACATCTGCCGGACCGGGTATACGCAAGGGGCTCAGGCAAAGTCAGAAAAGAACTGGAAGAGCAGTACGGATGTCCGTATGCGTTTGAAGCGGCATTTATCTCGCTGAAGGACAGCGATGTGACGATCGAAATGGAACGCTTCCTCTACGGCGTGGCCCGGAGTTATTCCGAATGCTTCCGGATCTACGGGGAGAATAAGAGCTTTGAGTGGCAGCAGCTGGCAGATGAGGACCCGGTTCTCTACACCAGGACAGGCGCTCTGGAGAAGGTGGATATCCTGACCGATGAAAACGAGGAATCCAGCCGGGGCGGCGAGATCAGAGAGGAGCGGATCCAGATTCCGGACTATGCCCACCTTCTGCCGAAGGAGATCGCGATGTTCACTCAGAATACGGTCTACAATAATGAAAACACGCATCTGTCATTTACCCAGGGGGGCGGCCACGGCGGTTCCCATCCCCATCTGGTCCATGAGTTCGTCCGCTCCATCCTGGAAGAAAGAACACCGGTCATGGACGATATCATGGGAGCCTACTGGACCGGCACTGGGATCTGCGCCCATGAGTCGGCAATGCGGGACGGAAAGGTGATTTCTATTCCGGCTTTTGAAAAAGTAGAATAAACAAAAGGCGGATGCCCCTGGACTGCTGTCAGATGCGGTCACAGGGGTACTTGTCTGTTCCTTTCAGCAGTACACTGACTATGAAATAACAACGGATTTCCGAAGTGCATTCTCCACAAAGCTGTTCAGAGACATTTGGCGGGAAGTGGCGCAAACGACCAGCTGCTTATGGAGTTCCGGGGAGATTCGGATATTGAAGCTGCCTTTATAGGCTTTCTCTGGCTCCCTGCCTTCCGCCTCACAGACCGCGAGATAATCATCAACTGCACTGTGAAAATCAGAAATAAGCTCGTTGGCATTTTTGCCTTCATAGGAAATCAGGGAACGGATCCCCATGACTTTCCCGAAAAAAAGAGCATCTTCTTCCGAAAACTCAATAGTTCCAATATAACCTCTATATTCAAATGTATTATTCATATGAGACCCTCCTGTTCCAAAATTTCTAATAATTGTTTTATCTGGTAAGCTTTCAATTCTTTTTGCGGATGCGGTTTATGGAGTAAGATATCTCCATGTTTTTCATTGGAAAAAATTACACGGGAACCACTCGTTTTTCCTTTATTAGAGCGGATATAATCGAGACAATTCAGCAGAGATTCCGCATCATCAAAAGTAAAATCTTTCGGTTTTGACTTGAAAAATTCAGCAGCTATTTTATATATGGGACGAATTATGGATCTGTATATGGACGTGATCAAAAAACTGATCGAACGTCTGGCGGAAAGGTGATTTCTATTCCGGCTTTTGAAAAAGTAGAATAAACACAAACCATCAGAGACAGATAAACAGACGGCACGATCCCCTGATTGCTTTATATACGCAGTCAGGGGATTTTTTTCTCGGCCTCCGGCTATGAAATAACAACAGAATTCCGAAGTGCATTCTCCACAAAGCTGTTCAGAGACATTGGAAAACGTATTTGCTCAATCGGGACAAGTCCGTATTTTCTTTTTTAATGCATCGCTGATGGATAGATCATAAAAGCCAGCCGCATTTTCCGTATGTATGGGATAAATGGCCTCTTTTGGATCTACGGCTTCGATCATTCTGGCAATCATTTCCGCATCGGCATGGCCGCTGGTATGAAGATGTTTGACCTCTATGCCTTTTGCCTTCTGCCGTTTCAGGAAGGAATCCCAGCCCGCCTTGTAAGCTTTGTGCCGGGGATCCAGATAGCCGTCCCATAGGGAATAGATAATGGCAGGCTTTAGATCGAGGAACTCGTCAATATACTTCTCACAGAAATCCTCCGGCTTGATGACTGCCAGAAATCCATATTCTCTCATAAGTTCTTTCTGCTTTCTGCACGTATCCCATTTCTTATGAGAGAGACTTTTTTCCAGATCCAGCGGGTAAACGTATTCAAATCGATAGAGGCCAGTATATTTTCCGGCCGCTTCGGTAAATGTATTTAGCTGCCGGATGACATATTCACTGTAAGTGTACATCCGCATTCCATAGGGCTTTGTATTTTGCGCGGCAGCATAAAAGGAAGCAAGGGAATCCAGGTTTGTAGAAGAGCAGATCAGGAACACATACTTATGGTCTTTGAAATATTCTGCCGCTTCTTTCTGCAGATCAGCTTCTGTGATGATTTTTTCCGAACCGCGGTTCATCATAGTACCCTCCGTGATGAGGATATCTACATCCTTGTTTCCTGACCGGCGGACATATGTATTGATCATAGGGATGATCTTTTCCCCGCGGTAACCATGCCCCCGGAAATCTCCGGTGTGCAGAATGGTCTGCTCCGGTGTCTCGACCCGGTACATAAAGGCGTCATAGGCGGAATGGTCGATGGTGTACCCTGTGACCGTGACTGCGCTTTGTGCATCGGTCCTTCCGTTTTCACCGGGGAGAGGGAGTACGATGGGGTGCTTCATTGTAACTTCAACAATCCGGTCGTTATCACGGAGGATGGACAGCGCTTTTTTTGCCCTGTTTTTTGTGTCGGAATCCCGGGATTTTTCCAAATATGTATAGATATTGATCAGAACCTTGCGTGTTACGGCTCCCATATACAGCTTTATACCAGAAGGGATTTCTGCGAAACGGCCGATATGATCCCCATGGTAGTGGGTAAAGAAAACGCCGTCTACGGGTTCATGTTCCCAGTCGTATTTGAAATCTTCTGTGATATCCGAGCCGGGAAGGGACTGGCCGTAATCGATCATGAGGCGGATTGCCCGGGGGGCCTGCATGCACTTTGGCGGAGCCTGTGTTTCCGGTTCGCGCAGAGCAGGATTATCGGATATCTCCGGGGTATATGTTATGACCGTTACACATCCGCCAATCTGGCTGCCCTGATAGATTTTTACATTTGTGGACATTTTGCGTTCCTCCTATATATGATACTCACGGCCCATTTATCTGGCGTGCAGTATATTTTTTCCTTCCGTGTATTTGGTCAGATTGATTCATATTTCGGAAGGATTTTCGTAAGCTCCATTTTTTCACATCTTTCCCGGTATTCCTGCCGCCAGTTTAAAGGAAACAGGGTTTCCAGCGCATCCTTTAAAGCATCTGGCGAATATCCCTTTCTGATATAAAGTGCTCCGCAAATATAAATATAGGAGACCATCGCCTGTATTCCCTGCGGATCTCTGCTCCAATAGTCGTTTGTCGCTATTTCAACGATTTCCCCATATGGATAGCAGTCTGCCACCATCTGGATGGGAATCTGCAGAGGTTCAGGCAAATCCTCTATCAGAATATCCAGACACAGAAGCCCATGACTCCTCGCCGTCTGTGCAAGCGCTAAGATATACAATGCCGCATCGATGAGAAAGCTGGCATCCGCATCGCAGGCAGACTTTAATTTTTTAAAGGCATCCTGCCTTACATCATTTAATATACCGTCTCGTACTCTCTCTTCTGTAATTCCCTCTGAGATTTTTTCTTTTAAGTATTCTAACTTCCAGCCTTTATCCAGTCCTTCCAAAACCTTTTCTTCTAAAGTCATTTTACCTTCCTCCTTGAGTTGTCAAAGTATTCTGATTTCCCCGGAGGCCTCCAGCCGTCCGAGAACGAGTAACATGTTGGAAATGCTCTGGGATGCGGTCTTTTTGCTTATGGGATGCAATTGTACGGCAGTTTCTTTGGCTGTTGTACCGCTGCGTCTGCTCAGGTTTCGTATCACCCTGTCCCGTACATCTTCGCCGAGAGCACAGATACAGGCGGAAACGGTGTTCATATCCATATCCCGGAGGAGTCTCTGTACATCCCGGTCCGGCAGTCTGCCAAGCACCCATTCCAGAGCGTGGATGTTCTCCAATATTTCCTCATCCTGGAATACCGGCCAGATGATATGGGAAAAGCTTTCTGATACTTCTTTCTCATGGCGGGATTCCATTTCCCGGTAGGTCCTTTCTGTCAGTTCCTTAAATTCCCGGCGAAGGCTGCCCGGAGGAAGCAGGGATTGGAGGAGATACCTAAATCCATCCGAAAGCAGGTGCTCCGGGTCAGAAATGTAAAGAGCTGCCCGAATATAGATATATGCGGTCATAGCCTGGACACCCTGGAGATCACGGCTCCAATATTCATTCGTGACAAGTTCGATGGCATCGTCTAAATCATATGGATCCGAAATAAATGTGCAGACGGATCTGAAAAATTCTGACGGGGAATCCTTCACAGCCTGTTCCATGGCGGAAAGTCCATATAAATCCCTTGTTTTCACAAGTGAATATATGTAGACGGCTGTGTCAGTCAATAAATGGAGATCCTCCGTATTCGCCGCCTTTAATTTCTTGACCGCGTCCCGTCTTACATCATCTAAGATTTTTTTCATGATCATTTTCTCCTTGTATTGAGTCCGATGGGAGTATATTTCAAAAATTATAACACAGGCAAGGTACCGTGGATGACAACAGTGTGGCGGGTAATTTATAATATTTGAAAAAAGTATTCCGAAAAGTATATATCTGCATCGCCATGTTATTGTCGTTTATCTGCGGAGCAGTATGATATATTGGTGAAAGAATGAATTACGCTGGTGTGCATAGAAAGGAAAAAAGATGCAGGAGCTGTATTCGATCATGAGAGATTTATTGGAAGTAGAATACAATCAAAAATCTTTGCTGTACATATTAAAGAGGCTGGAAGCTTCTTATGGGAATGAGCAGGAAGAAAAATGGATCGCGAACAGCGCCGGATATTACCTGGAAGCCTTGCAGAAAGAACTGAGAGGGGCCATCAGCCGATTAGATGCTTATGTGGCGGAAAAAGCGGAAAATCCTGCCTCATCAGGATAAGGAACTATGCAAAAATAATCTTACCATAAGCTGAATACCGCTCTAAGCGGGCGGCGGCTGCGTGTCAGGGAATGTGAGGTCAATCTGCCGGATACGGTTTTTTCTGGTTACTGGCGCCGGCAATATAATCCATAGAGACATTGTAGAATCTGGCAAGAATCAGAAGGCTGTCAACGGGAATCCTTGTCTTGCCGCTTTCATAATCTGCGTAGGTTCTCTGCCCGATATGGAGCAGGTCTGCAATCCTTTGCTGAGTCAGGGACTTATCCTCCCTGAGCTCGCGTATCCGTTCATTATACTTCATGTTAGTCACACCTCGGTTCGGCTGTAAGGAACTGCCACAGTGTAGATTAGGAACTATTTATGGAGCTGTGTACCATGTGGCACAGCATCCGGGCCTAGAATATATCCAGTATAAAGTAAAGGCATGGGACAGTTGACAAATAGAGCTATAAACTCTAAAATGGAAGGAACTGAAAAAGGGAGGAGGAATCGAATGGGGAAGTTTATTGAGCTGTCAAAAATCGAACGGCAGCTTTTGTTATATGAGATTTTCCTGCACTGCGAAGTAACGGAATTTGCTGAGATTACTTCCAGGCTTCCCATCAACAAGCGGATGATCCAGCGGGACATTGTAGATCTGCGGGAGGCCGGGCTGATGGATGTGGTATATTCTAAAAAAGAACGGGGATATGTGAAAAAAGACACGCCTCAGTTTAATGAACACGCGGCCGGAAAACGGAGGCAGTCTTTAAAACGCCTGTACCGCCTGGGAACATTGATGACCGAACTGGAGAATGAGGACATTGCAGACTGGGAGAAGGAACTTGAGAATGAGGACGGCGAGGCAAAAGAGTATTTTACCGCGAAGGATTCCTATTATGAATTATTTCCCGAATCCTCAGAGCGTACCCGCCAGAGGGATTTTAAGACCCTGAGGCGGATCGGGCATGAGGTTGGATATGACAACAATGACCATTGTTTTGTAATGGAAGAGGATTATGGGCTCCGGGAGGATTTTGACGTGAAAAAGAAGGGGGGAAAGCTGATCCGAAGATCCAATGAATGAGCGGATGTTGGAGTCGATATCTAGTACAGCACCGCAGGGGGAAAAGTGGGTGACACACTATTGTCGCTTTGTGGCAATCCGGTATGTTATAGTGCTATACGAAAGATGCAGGAAGTATCCACTATACAAATGGAGGAATGCCGATTATGAACTATTTATGTATCGCAGTAAAAAAAGAGGTCATAACAGAAATATTTTACAGCAGAGATGAGGCGCTTGCGTATTTCCAGCAGAAACATGGAAGCCGGATCGTAGAAAAAATGGAGGAGAGTGAAAGACGGCTGGAGAATCAGATCATCATTCTTGGACGGAAGCTGGAAAAGTACAAAGACCAGCCGGAAATGAGGCAGCGGCTTTCCGAACGCAGGCAGGCGGCAGAGGAGAAGTGGAGAGATCTCGAGAGATGGCTGAACGGGGAAGATGAGCGAAAGCCTGTATATATGGAAGAAACATTTGACCAGTATAAGGAAAGGCTGCTTACGGAGGATGAAGAACTATTTTTTCACATGGCGGGGATTTACTGTCTGGGTACTCGCTACAGGGTGGCCGAAGAAAAGCATTACTATATGTGCAGACTGGTGGAAGACATGGAAGGAAGCTCTGAGGCAGTCAGGCATCTGCCGGAGAAGATGGCGGAGGGAAGCCATTTATTCTATGTCTGTGCGGAGAGCCCTGAAACGGTAAAAAGATACAGACAGCAGATTTCCAAAATAAGGGCACAGGTGAGACGGGATTATAATAAGAGCCGGGCGTTGATGAAAAATCCGGGAATATTCAGGGAGGTGCTTTGAAGATGGGCGTACATACTTTGGCGGACAAAGTCCGCCGGCCCTGCAAGGGAGCATATGCAGGATGAAGAGATGTTTTTCGGATCAGAAGGCCGGGCAGCCGTCAGGGAAGGAAGAAAACCGGAGACTCTTCATTGCTTTTTAGAAAAATATATACATCTGGAGAATCAATGCCTGGATGAATTTTTTGATGTAAGTGAAAGCTGTGTTTATAAATGTAGTGTCTATGAAAGCGACTGTGATCGCGGGATATATGAAGGAGTCTGTGAAAGCGACTGTGATCGCGGTGTATATGAAGGAGTCTGTGAAAGTGACAGTAATTGCGGTATATATGAAAGCGTCCATGACCCAGCGGAAGAATACGGTAACGGGCGTAAATGGTCTGAACAGGAGGGAAATTATAAGACTGCGGAGGAGATCAGATGTATAAGGAATGCGCAGGTAGTGCAGGTTTTGGCGGCTCGGAGCCGGAGGAGTATTTTATCCATGCAGGGAGTATCAGGGAGTTTCGGTTATATCAGGGGTTATTCGGATTCTGTGTGGGAGATGCGCTGGGAGTTCCGGTGGAATTTTCAGACAGATGCAAAAGGAAGGCGGATCCGGTTCGGGAGATGCGCGCATACGGAACATATCACCAGCCGGCCGGAACCTGGTCTGATGATACATCCCTGATGCTCTGCCTGATCGATGCAGTCAATCAGGGATATTCCATACAAAAGGCAGCAGACAATTTTGTGGATTTTTACAAAAACGGGGCATTTACCCCATATGGAGAAGTATTTGATATCGGTATTTCCACACGGGAGGCCATTGAAAAAATGTGCGGAGGCGAATCGCCCGTCAGATGCGGCGGGGATTCCGATCTGGAAAATGGGAACGGTTCCCTGATGCGGGTGCTTCCGCTTGCGTTTTACGGGCTGCGGATGGAAGGACCGCAATTGATTTCTCTGGTGGAGGAGGTTTCTTCGCTGACCCATAGACACAGACGTTCCATATTCGCATGTATCTTTTATGTGAAATTTGCGATCCGGCTGGCGAAGGGAGACTCGAAAGAAGAAGCGCTGGAAGTGACGATCGGGTTTATGAAAAAATACTGCTCGGAAACCTGCGCGGCGGAGCGGGAGCATTTTGACAGGATTCTCAGTAAACGGATTTTGGGACTGACAGAAAATGAAATCCGAAGCACAGGGTATGTCGTAGATACGCTGGAAGCGGCTCTGTGGGCTTTTTTTAGCGGGGAATCATACAGGGAGATCGCGCTGAAGGCCGTGAATCTGGGCGGGGACACCGATACTATAGCGGCAATTGCAGGCGGGCTGGCGGGAATCTATTACTGTGCATCCGGAGAGCGGGCGGCAAAGGGCGGTACGGCGGAGATTGGGGAAAGAACCTGGGAGGAAGATAGTCCGGTGGAAAGAGAGGCGGGAATCCCCAGGGAATGGCTTCAATGTATTGCGAAAAAAGAAGAACTGTACCGGATGTTCCGGCAGTTTTATAAGGTCTGTGAAGGAAAATGGCGGGATAGGTAGTATTTTAGTGGAGATAAAAATCTAAAATTTAAGGAGGATGAAAATGAAAGAGAACTACAGAAAAGCAGACAAAGAGATATTGGATGGGATCCAAAAACTAACCGGCTATGTATGTAAAGTGGACGGGACAGAGGAAATGGAAAAACCAATCATTGTATTGGCACCGAAGCTGGGAAGTTCGAAACCAGGGGAAGAATCAAAGAAACTGCGGGTATATGCTTATGGCGGTCTGATTGGAGAGATACCGACAAGTCAGAGACAAGAGGCTTCATTAGCTGATAAGGATTATTTGAAGCATCTGCCGGAAAATTCAAAGAAAAAGTCAAGATTCGAAGAACTATTGGAATTAAGTAATTCGAAACCACAGAAAAAAGAGCAGGTTCTTCATGCATTGTTCAGCGATGAGTATCTGGACTTGGCGGCGGAAGCATGTAGAAGCAAGTTTACAAAGGAAATGGGAGGTTTAAAAGAACGAGTCATAGAAACAAACCTTGTAAAAAAATATCTTGGAAATACAGACATCTGGGTTCCGATTGATATTGAATTTTTAATGCCCCAGGCTTGGCTGGAGGACACAGAAAAGAGAGGGAAACCAGACATAATACTATACGATAAAAGAGTGAGCACGTTCTGTCTCATTGAATTGAAATATAACAATGAAAGCTGTACCGGAAATAACAGTTTATTGAACCACTACGACAACGCTATGAAAATAATCCATACATCCCATCGGGACAAACTTGTAGATGAATATTTTAGAAAAATGAGCTATTTATATGAGTATGGAATTATAAATGGTGAGGCCTGGAAAGAAGTATCAGAAAGTCCGGACAGGGATAAAATTGATCTGAAATTCGGTTACTTCTTTATCGGGGGAAGTTTAGAAACGTATAAGGAGTGTGTGAAAGAACAGCTGGGCGATACAGATAAAAACTGTAGCTTTTTATATAGTCCGGACATTGATACAGACACCTTAAAAAACTGTCAGATGCTTTCATATGAGGAGTTTATGAGGTAGAAGGAAAAGAGATGATGGATTTTTAACGGGTCTTTTTGGAAAGAAAAAAGGGAGTAACGATGCACTACGCAATCTCAGACCTGCACGGCTGTTTTGACAAATACAAACGTATGCTGCAGCTCATCCGCTTCCATTCCGGCGATACCCTTTATATCCTCGGGGATATCGTTGACCGCGGGGAGGGCGGAATCCGGATATTACAGGATATGATGCGGCATAAAAATATCATACCATTTTGGGGAAATCATGATCATAT
This sequence comes from Lachnospiraceae bacterium, assembly GCA_910575475.1. GTDB lineage: Bacteria > Bacillota > Clostridia > Lachnospirales > Lachnospiraceae > Schaedlerella. The sequence continues at coordinate 37,959 of CAJTGD010000028.1, forward strand.
GGCACATTATCTGTTGAAATGCTTCTATGATCTTTTTTCCTGTCACATACGGTCCCGGATAAAAGCAAAATGTTGGATTTTATTTCCGCAGGCAGCGGGCCAGGTGACTGCCAACAGGCATCTGCCGGCTGCCGCGGGGGACAAAAAAGCGGTTTGTGGAAAATGGAGCCGGAATATGAGACCTGCTTTCTATGGGCGGTGCCCGAGTACGAAAAGATCTACTTTGAGGACAGATACATCGTAACCGGGCATACACCTACCGGATATATCAATGAAAATCATATCGGAAGAATCTGCCGGAAGAACCGCCATATCGCCATAGACTGCGGCGCTGTTTTTGGCGCCCCGTTAGGGTGTGTCTGTCTGGATACATTGGAAGAGTTTTATACGGACATATAGAAAGCAGTGCAACTGCCCGATAACGCGGCAGGAAAGGAGAGGGACGGATCATATTATACAAGGGAGTATTCTGGGTGATCGGGAACAGGATTGTAAGTGAAAAAAGGCTCTGTGATGAATTTGGGAATCTGATTCCGGATGAGAATGAGGAGAGTCAGAAAGGGGGATTTCAGGAAGAAGCCTGGAGCAATAATCATAAGAAAATCTGGTCGGAGCTGCCGCGCAAGGTGACACAGGGGAAAAGCTTCCATTATTTTCCGCGCGGCAGAGTGGAAATCCGGAGGCAACGGGCGCTCATCTTTCTGAATCCCTGCCTCTGTTATGAGGGGATGCTCCGAAAGATAGGAGGAATTTCGGTTGGATCACAATGAGGCGATTCGGGATATCTTAGTGAAGGCAGACGGCAGCAGGCATTACCAATGTGATTGAGAGGAGGACATGGATGGATAATCGAACGTATCTGGGTACTACGGCATGGATGGTTCGGCGTGACGGCAGCATTTTTCCGGTTGTACAGCATATTCACGGGAATCCGGAGGATGTGGAAGAGACGCTTTTTGCCGCGGAATGGCTTTATGAGCGTACAAGACGCAGGCAGACAAGGAAAGACATCGAAGCGTTTGTCCGGATGTGGGGGCTGCAGTTTGCGGAGGAAACAAACGGAGAAGAGTTAAAGAACCGGATTTATCACAGGATGGAAGAGCGCCCGTATCCGTTCATTACCCGTCAGTTCGCAGACAAAATCGTGGATATCATTGCAGGGTGGAAGGATCATGGCGGACATGCGGATGAAACCATGGACATCAGCGGATATTGCAAGCAGGTGACTCTGGATCTGAATGAGGAGTTTCTAAGAGTGCATTTTGGCGGCAAGTACCATACGGAGCCGGGAAACCGGACGCTGTACTTTCGGATTTCCTCGGAGAACTACAATTGGGGCAGAGTGATAAGGGAATTTGACGATCATGTCTGCTCTCAACTGCATAGTGAAGGATTCATCGTGATGGTCGATCAGGAATCGGCAGAAGTCAATCCTGCGATCTTAAAACAGAAAAAATACTTTTTGGCCGCAGATTAAAACAGATGTAAAAAGACATCGATGTTCAGAGCGGCAGATTGCGGACTTGTCCGCTGCCATTTCGAATCGTTATATGCATGTGGAAAATGGAAAGGGAGTGTGTGGAATATGCTTCTCACAATTACATACAGGATACCGGATGGAGACGCAGGGCATTCCGCCCGGGATCTGAGCTGGCTCCTGCATAAAAATCCATCCAGGCTGCACGAATTTTCCCTTCCCGATTGATAAGCTCCTGATCCATGGAAAGGGCTGGCTGGAAACACATCCGGCGAGAGAGCGGATCGTGCGCAGATATTTTGCAAAGACACGGAGCTATGCGGACATTGCGGTACACAGACTCCGGGGAGAATCCGAAGGAGAGGCAGGAAGCGGACGGGAGTGTAAAGAAGAAGGCAAGTGGGAGCCGACAGAGCAATTCCAGAGAAAGTGTAGATACGTTGGTGAGGAAGAGGGGGCATGGGGGCCAAAGGAGCAGTTTGCGCCGTTAGATCAGCTCCGTCTGGAAGCAGTGCGGCGGGAAGTGATCCGCTGCGGCGCTTCTTCTGTCATTGATCTGGGCTGCGGGGAGGGAAAGCTTTTGGAACTTCTTCTTCCGATCCGGGAGATTGGAAAGCTGTGTGGGATGGATGTGTCAGTGGAGGCACTGGAAAAAGCGCGGAAAAGAATTTCGGGCAGAGAATATTCCAGACAGGTGAAAGGATATTCCGGGCAGGGCAGAAGGTATTCCGGGGATGAGGGAAAGCCTCCCGGACAGGCGAGAAGGCTTCCGGAGCTGTTCCAGGGCTCCCTGCTGTATCAGGACAGCCATATCTGCGGATTTGACGCGGCCTGCGCGGTGGAGGTCATGGAACACATCATGCCCGAAAAGCTGCCCATATTCGAAAAGGTTCTGTTTCAAAAGGCGGCTCATCCGACAATTATTGTCACGACACCGAATCGGGAGTACAATGCACGTTATCACTGTGCGGGCGGGGGGATGCTCCGTCATGAGGATCACCGCTTCGAATGGACGAGGGAAGAATTTACGGCCTGGATCGAAAAAATCTGCGGGCAGTATGGCTATGAAGCGGAGGTCAAGGGGATCGGGGAAATGGATGAGCGCTATGGATTTCCAACTCAAATGGGGGTGTTTACAAAATGCAGATAGAACTGCCCGAATTCTCACTCATCCTGCTGGTGGGCCCGGGCGCGGCCGGAAAAACGACGTTTGCAGGGAAACATTTTCTGCCTACGCAGGTTCTGTCATCCGATGCGTTTCGGGGTATGGTATGCGATGATGAAAATGAGCAGAGTGTAACGAAGGATGCCTTTGAACTCTTGTATCATACGGCGGAGAAGCGGCTGGCTCACAGGAGGACAACGGTCATTGATGCCACCAATCTGCAGAGAAATGACCGCAAAAGAATGTTAGAGCTGGCAAAAGCGCAAAATGTACATACGGCTGCGATCGTCTTTCACCTGCCGGAGAGCGTGATCCGGGAACGGAATCTGGCGCGGAAGGACCGCAGGCTTCCGGAAGCGGTGCTGAAATCCCAGCTTATGGCTCTCAGATCCGGTATGCGGAAGTTCAAAAAGGAGGGCTTCCGTTTTGTTTATGTGCTGGACAGTGAAGAAGAGATTGAGAATGCCGAGATCGCCTATACAAAGCTTTGGAGTGATAAAAAAGAAGAGCATGGACCCTTTGATATCATTGGAGATGTACACGGATGTTTTGATGAACTGACAGAGCTTCTTGACAAGCTTGGCTATGAACCGGGGGAAGACGGGATCTACCGGCATGCCTGCGGGAGAAGGGCGGTATTTGTGGGGGATCTCTGCGACCGGGGACCGAAGAACGCAGACGTGCTCCGGCTGGTGATGCGGATGGTCGGCGCGGGTACGGCATTTTGCGCTCCGGGCAATCATGACGATAAGCTGAGAAGGTATCTGGAACACGGCAAGGTACAGATTTCTCACGGACTGGAAAACACGATCCGGGAGCTGGAGCGTGAAGAGGAAGAATTTCTTGAGGAGGTCCGGGCGTTTTTGGAAAATCTTGTCAGCCATTATATATTTGACGGGGGAAGGCTTGTGGTCTCACATGCGGGAATCAGGGAGGAGTACATCGGCCGGGTATCCGGCAGGATCCGGGCCTTTTGTCTCTATGGAGACACCACTGGGGAGACAGACGATTCGGGCTTTCCGGTTCGGCGAAACTGGGCCGCGGATTACCGGGGAGCGGCCACGATCGTTTACGGGCATACGCCCCGGGAAGAGGTGCAGGCCGTGAACCGCACGTATTGTGTAGATACCGGATGCGTGTTTGGCGGAAAACTTTCCTGTCTCCGTTATCCGGAGATGGAAGTGGTAAGCGCTGCGGCTCACAGGCAGTATTGTGAGGGGAGCCGTCCGTTTGGCGGCAGTGAAAAAGAAGATGCAGGGATTCTGGATATTCAGGATGTACAGGGAAAGCTGCATCTGTCTACAAGACTGCTGCCGGGAATCACCATTTCGGAGGAGAATACGGCATCGGCACTGGAAGCGATGAGCCGGTTCGCGGCAGATCCTCATTGGCTGATCTACCTGCCGCCGACGATGTCGCCCAGCAGGGCGAGCTCCAGGGAGGATTATATGGAATACCCATGGGAGGCATTTCAGGATTATCAGAAAAACGGAGTTGGGCGTGTGGTATGCGAGCGGAAGCATATGGGCTCCAGGGCGGTGATCGTATTGTGCCGTACTGCCGACACGGCCAAAAGACGTTTTGGTGTGGGGGATGGAAGCAGAGGTATTATCTACACCAGGACGGGAAGACGCTTTTTTGAGGAAACGGATATGGAAGCGGAGATTTTGGAAAGGCTGGATCAGACGCTGGCTGAGAATGGCTTTTGGGAGGATTTTCAAACGGAATGGGTCTGTCTGGATACCGAGATCATGCCCTGGTCCGGGAAAGCAAAGGCTTTGCTGAGAAGCCAGTATGGCCCGGTCGGGAGAGCAGGCAGGGAGTCGCTTTCGGCGGCCGTCCAGGTTCTGGAGCTTGCAGCCGGGAGTCTGGACATCCAAAATACGGACGAGGATGCATCCCGCCGCGGGACAAGCGAGGATGTGTCTGATGACAGGACAGCCGCAGAGCATTTTGAAAAATCTTCGGAAAGAGAACTCCGCAGTCTGCGGCAGCATTTTGCCAAAAAGCGGACTGCGGCGGAAGAATATGTAACAGCTTACCGGCGGTATTGCTGGAATGTGGATTCTGCGGGGGATCTGCGTATTGCGCCTTTTCATCTCCTGGCCTGTGAGGGACGGGTGTTTTCCGGGGAGAAGCATGTCTGGCATATGGAAACATTAAAGCGATACTGCACGGGACGTGATCCGATTTTTATGGAAACGGAATATCTGGAAGTAGATTTATCCCGCAGGGAAGAACTGGAGAAGGCGGCCAGGTGGTGGGAGACGTTGACGGAAAACGGCGGGGAAGGGATGGTGGTCAAACCGGAGACATTTGCCGCATGCATGGGCTCAAGGCTGATACAGCCGGCCGTAAAGTGCCGGGGGAGGGAGTACCTGCGGATCATATACGGCCCGGAATATCTGACGCCAAAGCATTTGGCACGGCTAAAGCAGCGTTCCCTGTCCCGTAAGCGGAGCCTGGCGTTAAAAGAATTTTCACTGGGGCTGGAAGCTTTGGAGCGGTTCGCGGCGAAGGAACCGCTTTACCGGGTACACGAGTGTGTATTTGCAATCCTTGCGCTGGAAAGTGAGCCGGTTGACGCGGCGCTGTAGGGATGAATATGGAAAGTAGGAAGGAGAACGGAAGATGACGAAGGAGCAAATGAGAAAGGAAGCGGCAGAGAGGATGCATATGCTGGGGCTTCTGGATGAAAAGGAGCAATCTGTGATCCGGGATTTTGAAGAGGAACATAAGGTGTATGTAAGCAGGCCGATGAATCTGGGCGTGATGGTGGGAGTTCTCTATGAATGGTCGGATGAAGAGAGAAAGCTGATTGAAAAAGTAGAAAATCAGTTTCAGATCCTGGTCTATCATGTGATCAGAAACGTAACCAACGCAGGCATCCTTTACGCAATGCTCTCTGTCTCTTCTTATGAAGAAGAATGGCCGGCGGAGAGGAAGGCGCTGAAAGGCATTGAAGCGGATGGGGCAAATCCTCTGGCCTATGTGTGGAATGCCGGTCTGCAGGATGAAGAAGCCCTGGATCTGTCAAAGGGGTTCGGAGAATGGGGCTCCATTTTTGTTGTCAGAGGGGAAGGCGGGCTTTGCCAGATCTTTCCGGATTATGAATAAGTTCTGCTGACCGAAGGAGGAAAATCATGGGGTATCATTACAAATACAAGGAGTACATTTATCGGCATATGTATCCGAAGAAAAGTTCGGCGCTGTTTACATACCACAGGCACCCGGATGGGCGGGGCGGCTTTCTGGATGACGGGATTTGTGAGCTATGCGGCACAAGGGGACGGACAGTTCTGATCGAAAATGAGAAGCCGCGGTGCTGTTATAAATGTTATTTAAAGCTTCGCGGGAGTAAAACGGAGCCTTTTGATACAACAAGACTGCAGAATGCGAAATATATCTCACTGGAAGAAGCAAAACGTATTGTGAGAAATGCAGACGCGCTGAAGCAGAAAAAGCAGGCCGGTCTGGCGGTAGCTTTGGGGTTGCTGCTTTTGGGTGATAAGGAGAAGTAACCCCTATTTACGGGCAAAAGCCTCAATGTTAAATTTTGAAGACCGAGGCACGAAGGAGTGCCCCTGGCTCGCTGTGAATTGTAGGACAATGGTTATTATTTCGATGTTTTTTACAACCATTCCGTTGTCTTTTCCCATCATGACTGCTATAATAAAAAACATGACATTGATTTGGAACAGTAGAAAGGCGGAAAAAAATGAACGTAAGAGAGAAGCGCAACGAAGTATTGGGCTCACGCGTAGTAAAGGCCCTGGAATCCCGCAACATGGAAGCTTATTATGTAAAGACAAAGGAAGAGGCCCTGGCCAAGGCCCTGGAGCTCATCCCAGAGGGAAGCTCGATCAGTTGGGGAGGCAGCATGTCCGCACAGGAGATCGGCCTTTTGGATGCGGTCCGTGCAGGAAATTATGAGATCCTGGACCGGGGGACGAAGGAGACCCGTGCGGAGCAGGAAGAGGTCATGCACCAGGCGCTGAACTGCGATGTATTCCTGGGCAGCGCCAACGCGCTCAGCGAGGACGGGATCCTGGTCAACATCGATGGAAATGCGAACCGTGTGGCGGCCTACGCTTACGGCCCGAAAACAGTCCTGCTGATCGTAGGCATGAACAAGGTGGTCAAGACCGAGGCCGATGCCATGAGCCGCGCAAAAAATGAGGCCGCGCCCATCAACGCGCAGCGGTTCGGCATCCAGACCCCATGCGTAAAGAACGGAACCTGCGCAGACTGCAAGTCTCCGGAATGCATCTGCTGTCAGATCCTGATCACCAGATTTTCCAAGGTCCCGAAGAGGACGAAGGTGATCCTGGTAGATGAAAATCTTGGATTTTAGGAAGGATCCAAAACAGCACCAAACGGTTCTGAGGTACATATAAATTAAGAAAGGCAGGCTGTGCAGGCAGAACGATGGAGAACAAGAATCTGAAAGGAAAGAAGGCGTCTGCATCCAGTGGAGGGGCCGGTAAAAAAACGGCGAAGAAGGCCGGCAGTAAAAAGACCGCCGGGAAGAAAGCATCAAAAAAGGCTGCCCGGAAGGCGGAAAAGAAAGAGGGAAAAAAGGGCGGTCTGTTCACAAACCTGATCATGCTCATTGCATTCGGCATCCTGGCAGTTTCCATTTACCAGATCGTGATGATGATCCTGCCCTATTATCAAGGCGGACAGGAGTATGATAAGGTCAAGGAAATGGCAGTGACAGAGCCTGAACCAGAAGAAGAGGAAAAACCCGGTGACGGCTTTCAGGTGGACTTTGACGCGCTGCTGGCGGAGAATCCGGACACGGTTGCCTGGATCCGTCTGGAGGAACCGGCCGTCATCAGCTATCCGGTTGTCAAGAGCCGGGACAATGAAGAATATCTGACAAAGACATTTTCCGCAAATGACAATAAGCTGGGAGCAATCTTCCTGGATAAACGGAACCATTCCTCATTTACCGACAAAAATTCTTTCATCTACGGACATAATCTGAAGGTGGGCGGCGAGATGTTTTCCCAGCTTAATGCCTATGCGGATGAGGAGTTCTGTAAGCAGCATCCTTATTTCTACATCTATACGCCCGATGGGACGACCAAGGTCTACCAGGTATTTTCGGCCGGCGTGGTAAAGGCTGTTGCGGAGAATTATAATCTGGACTACGATACGGATGAAGATTTCCTGAATTACCTGGAGCTGTGTAAAAATTCATCCAATTATCAGGTGGAGGCGGATTTAAATTCGGGTTCCCGGATCGTGAGCCTTTCCACCTGCACCAATGTGCTGGAGGATGAGCGGTTCCTGGTTCAGGGCGTGCTGATCGAGGAATACTGACAGGAGGGATCATGATGGCGGATCGTTTTGCGGTAGGGGACATCATCCGGCTGAAAAAGCAGCACCCATGCGGGAATTTCGAGTGGGAGGTGCTCCGGGTAGGGGCGGATTTCCGCCTGAAATGCTGCGGCTGCGGACATCAGGTGATGGTACCCAGGAAATTGGTGGAAAAAAATACGAGGGAAATTCGCAAAAAGGCTTGAATCATAAAATGTCTTGTGCTATGATAAGTACCTGTGTGACATACACATTGGTTTACAGCTGTTTGGGTACGGCAGACAACAGGATCGGCCGTTGTACTGAACAGCAGTGTCAGGTTTTGTAGATCTGACATCTGACAGACAATTATATTCCTTGCTCCCGGGCAGGCGGGGGCCAGAGACCAGAAGGAGGTGCAGGACACATGAACAAGTATGAGTTAGCCGTTGTTGTCAGCGCAAAGCTCGAAGACGATGCAAGAGCAGAAGTAGTAGAGAAGGTAAAAGCATTGATCACCCGTTTCGGCGGCAATGTAACTGACGTTGACGAATGGGGCAAGAGAAGATTTGCTTATGAGATTCAGAAGATGAAAGAAGGATACTACTACTTTGTACACTTCGAGTCTGACGCGGCTGTTCCGGGTGAAGTGGAACAGCGTATCCGTATCATGGATAACGTGCTCAGATATTTATGCGTGAAGCAGGAGGCATAAAAGAAAGAGGTATATATGAATAAAGTAGTTTTGGTGGGTCGCCTGACAAGGGATCCCGAAGTCAGATATTCACAGGGTGACAGCGCAACTGCAGTAGCAAGATATACGATCGCCGTAGACCGCAGGTTCAAGAGGGACAACGAGCCCACCGCTGATTTTATTCCGTGTGTGATCTTCGGACGCTCCGCAGAGTTTGCGGAGAAGTATTTCCGCCAGGGGATGCGCGTAGCCATTTCCGGACGGATCCAGACCGGAAGCTACACGAATAAGGACGGCGTGAAGGTGTACACGACAGAAGTGATCGTAGAGGATCAGGAGTTTGCGGAGAGCAAGTCTGAGTTTGAAGCGAACCGTGGTTCCTATCAGCAGAATTCTTATCAGCAGCAGAACAACTACCAGCAGCCGGCACCTTCGCCGGCAGCAGATGTGGGTGATGGCTTCATGAACATCCCGGACGGGATAGATGAGGAACTGCCGTTTAGTTAAAACGGCATTCCATGCGGAGGCTATAAATTCAGGAGGTAAAGGAAGATGGCTTACGAAAAGGGAAGCAGACCGGAGGGCGGCTTCAAGAGAAGAGGCCCTGTACGCAGAAGGAAAAAAGTATGCGTATTCTGCGGAAAAGAAAATAACGAGATTGATTACAAAGACGTGGCAAAGCTGAAAAAGTACATCTCTGAGAGAGGAAAGATCCTCCCGAGAAGAATCACAGGCAACTGTGCAAAGCATCAGAGAGCGCTTACCGTAGCGATCAAGAGAGCAAGACACATCGCTCTGATGCCTTACGTTCAGGATTAATAAAAAAAGACATGTAAATGAGCTGCCGTACCGGGGATCCAGAGGATTTCGGTGCGGCAGCTTTTTATAGATTCAGATTATAGTGGATTAATTTCAAAAAAGGTGATATACTAGACATGTTAGTGACCGGAAAAGCCATCCGGCGCTGCTTTCCGGCAGGGCAGGCGGTTTGATCCGGCAGGGTGTTTTCCGCAGGGCATGCTGTATCTGTACATACATGCCCGGGAGGGGCGGACGTGTCAGGGCAGGCGATCCCAGGTCATCGGGGGCGCTGCAGAGGATACGGTCCGATGAGGTGAAGAGGAAAAAAACATGAAAAAGAAAGATGTGCGTTTGAAGGGACAGTTAAAGATGTATATGCGATGGCCGCTCATCATGACGGTACTTTTGATCGCAATGAACATCTGGATGTATCGGATCGACAGGCAGGCGGCCGGGATGATGTCCGTGTTCGTCATCATCTATGCTGCGATCGTCGGCATCCTGTATTTCCACAACCGTTCTTTGATCCTGGCCGATATGATCCAGTTCTCGACCCAGTATAAGGGGATACAGAATACCCTTCTGCGGGAGCTTGCCATTCCCTACGCCATTCTGATGGAGGACGGCCGGATCGTGTGGAAGAACGACCGGTTTGAGGAGGAATTCTGCGGCAGGCGGCGGGAGCGGTATCTGAACAAGCTGATCCCGGAGATCGGCCGAAGCGTATTTCCGGGAGATGAGGAGAACGCGGAGCTGGAGATCCAGCATAACGGGCGGGATTACCAGGTCCATCTCAGCAAGGTTTCCATGGAAGGCTTCAGCGAGACAGAGGATGTACTGCATATTCCCAGGGACAAGGAATTTTTTGTGGTCATCTATATGACCGACGTGACGGAATTGAATGCCAATCTGCGGGAGATCGACAATCAGCGAATGATCGCCGGCCTGATCTACATCGACAATTATGACGAGATCATGGACAGCGTGGAGGAGGTGCGCCAGTCCCTTCTGGTGGCGCTGATCGACCGCAAGATCAATAAATATATCAACGATGCCGACGGGCTTGTGAAGAAAATGGAAAAGGACAAGTACTTTATCGTCATCAAAAAGGAAGCTTATCAGAAGTTTGAAGCGGACCGGTTTTCGCTGCTGGAGGATGTGAAGCAGGTGAACATCGGCAATGCGCGTTCGGCCACGCTGAGTATCGGCCTGGGCGTGAATACATCGACCTATGCCCAGAGCTACGACTATGCCCGCATGGCGATCGACCTTGCGCTGGCCAGAGGCGGCGATCAGGCGGTAGTGAAGGACTGCCACGGGTTAAAATATTACGGCGGAAAGAAGGAGCAGACCTCCAAGAATACGCGGGTCAAGGCCCGGGTCAAGGCGGAGGCGCTGCGGGAGTTTATTGTGGCCAAGGACCAGATCTTTGTCATGGGACACCGGCTGGCGGATGCCGACAGCCTGGGCGCCTGCATGGGGATCTACCGTGCGGCGAAGGAACTGGGCAAGAAGGCGCATGTGGTGCTGGAGGAGGTTTCCAATTCCATCCGGCCGCTGTATGATGAGATTTTGGACAGCTCCGCTTATGAGAGCGACATTTTCCTGACGCCGGACAGGGCGCTGGACCGGATTAATGAGAACTCCATGGTGGTGGTGGTGGATACCAACAAGCCGCCCATGACGGAGTGTCCGGAGCTGCTCAAGCAGTCCAAGACCATTGCCGTACTGGACCACCACAGGCAGGGCAGCATGGTCATTGAAAATGCGGTGCTTTCCTATGTAGAGCCTTATTCCTCGTCTACCTGTGAAATGGTGGCGGAGGTGCTGCAGTATATCGTGGACGACCTGCGCATCCCGTCAGTGGAGGCGGACTGCCTGTACGCCGGGATCATGATCGACACACGGAACTTTATGAACCGGACCGGAGTCAGGACCTTTGAGGCAGCGGCATTTTTAAGAAGGTGCGGCGCGGATATCACGCGTGTGAGAAAGATGTTCCGGGACGACATGGAGTCCTACCGCGCGAAGGCCGAGACCGTGCGTATGGCCGAGGTTTACCGCAGCGAGTATGCCATTGCGGAGTGCCCGGGCGATATCGACAGCCCCACGGTTCTGGGAGCGCAGGCGGCCAACGAGCTGCTGGATATCAGCGGGATCAAGGCGTCCTTTGTACTTACCATCTATAATGGAAGAATTTACCTCAGTGCCCGTTCCATCGACGAGGTCAATGTCCAGATCATTGCGGAAAAGCTGGGCGGCGGCGGGCATATCAATGCGGCAGGTGCGCAGTTTGACCATACGGACGTGCAGGAAGCGATCCGCAGATTGAAGGAGACCATCGACCGGATGATCGAGGCCGGGGATATTTAATAAAGATAGTCTGCTGTTCAGAACAGCGGTATGCCCTTGGGTATTACCTAATGAAATGGCCGAATGGCCATAATGGGATACCCTTGGGTATAGATATAGAGAATAAAAGGAGTTGTATACTATGAAAGTTATTTTATTGCAGGATGTAAAGTCTCTCGGAAAAGAGGGAGAAATTGTAAATGTCAATGACGGCTACGCAAGGAATTTCATCATTCCGAAGAAGCTGGGCGTGGAAGCGAACAGCAGAAATATGAATGACCTGAAGCTGAAGAAGAGCAATGAGGAAAAGATCGCCAAGGAGAACAAGGAGGCTGCTGAAAAGCTGGCCGGGGAACTGAAAGCCGGACAGGTTGCGCTTAAGATCAAGGTGGGCGAAGGCGGAAAGGCATTTGGCTCCGTGTCCGCAAAGGAGATCGCTGCCGCGGTCAAGGACCAGATGGGCCTGGACGTGGACAAAAAGAAGATCCAGCTCAAGGAAACGCTGAAAACACTGGGAACACACATGGTTCCGGTGAAGCTGCATCCGGAAGTGACCGCGGAATTGAAGGTAGAGATCGGAGAAGAATAAGCATAAGCGTATGTTCCGGTAAACGGAGCCTGATGGAAAAGAGGACATCTAGCGCAGACCGCGGGCGTATTCGCGGGATACTGAACAGATATGGATGATGAGGAGTAAAAACAGATGGAAGAGGCGGTAATCAAACGGATCCTGCCTCATAGCACAGAAGCGGAGTCCGCGGTCATCGGGGCGATGCTGATGAATAAGGATGCCATTTTGGAGACAACGGAGATCCTCACAGGGGAGGACTTCTATCAGACTGCATATGGCATCCTGTTTGACGCTATGGCAGAATTATTTCATATGGGAAAGCCGGTGGACCTGATCACACTGCAGGAGCACCTGAAAGAGAAGAATGTTCCGCCAGAGGTCAGCAGCCTGGAGTTTGCGAAGGATATCCTGGCAGCTTTTCAGACCTCGGCAAACGCAAAGGCCTACGCGCAGATCATCAAGGAAAAGGCAACCCTGCGCAGGCTGATCAAGCTCAATGAGGAGATCGCCAACACCTGCTACCTGGAAAACCGTCCCCTGGAGGAAATTCTGGAAATGACGGAGAAGCGGGTATTTGAGCTGGTGGAGCGGGGCAATTTCCAAGACTTTGTGCCCATCAAGCAGGTCGTTCTCAACGCCCTGGAGGTCATAGAGAGGGCCTCCAAAACAAGAGGCACCGTAACCGGCATCCCGACCGGGTTTATCGATCTGGATTATAAGCTGTCGGGCCTGCAAAGGTCGGATCTGATCCTGATCGCGGCCCGACCGTCTATGGGAAAGACCGCGTTTGTGCTGAATATCGCGCAGCATGTGGCATTTCGGCAAAATCTTTCGGTGGCCGTGTTCAGTCTCGAAATGTCCAAGGAGCAGCTGGTGAACCGTCTGTTTTCCCTGGAATCCCACGTGGACGCGCAGCTTCTGCGTACCGGGAATCTGAAGGATACGGACTGGGAAAAGCTGATTGAGGGCGCAGGGATCATCGGAAAATCCAGGCTGATCATAGACGATACCTCTGGAATCTCCATCGCGGAGATGCGCTCCAAATGTCGGAAGTTCAAGCTGGAACAGAACCTGGACCTGATCATCATCGATTATCTGCAGCTGATGAGCGGGAGCAGTAAGAGGAGCAACGAGAGCCGCCAGCAGGAGATTTCAGAGATCTCCCGTTCCCTAAAGGGGCTGGCAAGGGAGCTGAACGTGCCGGTCATTGCGCTGTCCCAGCTGAGCCGTGCGGTGGAATCCCGAAACGATAAGCGTCCCATGCTTTCCGACCTGCGTGAGTCAGGGGCTATCGAGCAGGACGCTGACGTGTGTATGTTTATTTACAGGGATGATTATTACAACCACGATTCCGAGGATAAGAACATCGCGGAGATCATCATTGCCAAGCAGAGGAACGGCCCCATCGGGACCATTCGGCTGGCATGGATGCCGCAGTATACACGATTTGGAAATGAAGAGCGGCAGCCGCAGTAAGGAACAGGGCAAAAAGAATCGTACCATTTTGCATGTCCCTGAGGAACTGTCCCAAAAGCACGGGGTAGCTCTTTATGTAAGCAGCTTCTTCAACTTTCCCAGCGGGGTTTCCCTGGCGGCTTCCCGCCGTCCGGCCTGCTGCTGGCGTATGAGCACGTCCAGTTTCCGGTAATGCTCTTCCTCCCGGCGCTCGTTTGCCTGGAAAAGAAAATCCATTTCGCGGATGACATCAGAAGTGACCTTGCGGCTGATGTCTTTTTTCAGTGTTTCGTTGTTTGCGGAAACCACATCGGTCAGTACATCCCCGATCAGAGAGCGCACCTGTTCCAGCTGTGTCACCTGGATCACATCAGCTTCCGGAGCGGCCGGATGAGCGGAAGCCAGGGAGACCGATCCCTGCACATCGTCTGCCGCGCTGTCTGCCCCGCCGGCGCGTATATCATCGGTTCTGCTGTCTGCCCCGGCGGTCTGTATATCACCTGATTTGCTGCCTGTTCTGCCGGTCTGCATTCCATTCTGGGTACTGCCTGTTCCGCCGGCCTGCATTCCATTCTGGGTACTGCCTGTTACACCAGCCTGTATATCCCCTGTTCTGCCGTTTGCCTCGCTGCCTGCCTTGCCGGTATGTACGCCGTCTGCCTTGCTGTCCGAACCATTCGCCTGCATGCCGCTTGTCTTACCGCCTGCATCACTGGCTTGCCTGCCGTCCGCCTTGCCCGCTTCCGTCGTTGAACTCCCGCCTTCCACGCCTCCGGCCACGTCTTCCTCTGCATCTTCCGTCCTGGCGGCGTTCAGCCGTTTCCGGGCTGCAGTTAATTCGGGAATCATAAATTTCAGATCACGCAGGAGCATTCCCTCATTCTTCAGTTTCTGGATACAAAGAAAAAGCTGTATGTCATCTTCCGTATAGCATCGATGTCCCATGTCAGTGCGGCCGATCTCCAGCCCCAGCTCGTCTTCCCAGTAGCGGAGAACGTGGGATTCTACCTGGAGCTTTTTGGCCGCCTCAGAAATCATGTACCTGACCTCGCCCATATATATGATACCTCCTTAGGATTATGATACACTTTCGGAATCAGGCACAAAGAGATTCTTAAGCCTGTCCACCTGCTTTCGCCCCCTATTATACCATATGGAACAGCAGGGGATGAAAAAAAGCGTTCGTCAAATAAAGACAGGTTTTTCTTTTTTTATTTGCAGGTATTCACCAGCTTTGACGCCTAAAAAAATTTAATAAAAAAACCTCCCATTTTACGGGAAAATACGAGATAATAGAATTAACCACAAAACTATTTTTTCGCACACCCATAAAAGAGAGGAGGTTTTACTATGAAGCAAGAATAAAAATCACAAGAAAAGAGGCCAGGGAACATCTGGAACAGTTTCATCTTGCCTGTGAATTAGTCAAGATGATCCGGCACTGTTTTCCAACCCTTTTGCCATTATTAAAGCAGATCCCGGATCCCCGGCATCAGAGTTATATTACATACCCTGATGTGATACTTCTTATGACCCGTATCCTTTCTTCTCTATTTTATATCAACAGTATGCGTAAGACAAGTGAAGAATTCAATTCAGAGAACCTGATAAAAAATATCTGGATGCTGTGTGGGGAAGAACCTGTCACGGAGGAACTGCCTTATTGGGAAACGATCAACCGGTATCTGGAACGGGTGGATCCAGAAAAACTGCAGGATGTCATGCATTGCCTGTGCCGTACACTGTTGCGCAGCCGGGCATTTGACGATATGCGCATTCGAGGAAAATACTGGCAGGTGATCATAGATGGGACACAGCTTCACAGCACCCGGAAGGAATTGGACGGGGAGAGCCTGCTGGCGTCTAATGGAAAAGCTGAAAAAGGCATTTTCAAGGCTGCCAATCTGCCTGTGCGCAGACAGTTTGTATGCCTGTGAAGGCTTCTTTGAAAGATGCAAGTGGACAAACTGGCGTTATATCCTGCGATATAAGGAAGGGAGCATTCCACCCATCGGAGCAGAATACCGGGAATTGAAAAAATTGGAAAAGAATTACCAGGAGCATCTATACAGCAAAAATTACCAGGCTGTGAAAAACCATTATTATCTGATTCAGATAGGACACATGATCGGCCAGTTCATGGAGGAATGGGAAGGGATATGGAAAAAGGTAAAGCAGAGTTTGGAGCAGAAACATAAGAGGCTGCTAGAACGGTTTATAAAGAAATGATTAGGGAAAGGTGGTGGTGTAATAGCCAGGCGAAAATGAAAAAGGAAGAAAGCGGGCTATAGGGATTTTATGTCTTAAAGATAAGAACGAATGATTCACTAAATATAAAAAATAGAATCCAGATTGCCTTGAAAGAGTATATATAAATTTAAGCGTCAGAGCTGGGTATTCACATTCACACTTCACGTACAGGGAAAAAAGTGATATTATAAGTAGTATGGGAACATCTGAGTATAGGAACTGTGCAAAAATAATCTTACCATTTTGCTTGCCTAAATCTTCATACACTGCGTTGTCGTCAATCGACGTACCCCGGTACGCCTCATTCCTCCGCCTTGTGTCTGAAAATTTGTTCTGCGCAAAAAGGCAAGTTATTTTTGCACAATTCCATAGAGAAAATCCGGGAGGATCTAAGGAAATGGAGAATAAGTCAAAAAATACACGATATCTGATCGTCAGCCTGATCTTCGTGCTGATCCTGTGTATTTTCGTTTTCACATTCCAGGCGGTGCGCATGCGGGAAAAGAGTGCGGAGACGATCAGCGATATCGGAGGGATCTACATGTCCGGGATGGGAGATCATGTGGCCGAGCATTTTGGAACGACCATCGGACTGCGCCTGTCCCAGGTGGGAGACCTGGTAGAATCCGTGCCTCCGGGAAATGTGGGAAATGCGGATGTGATGCGCGTCAACCTGTCCCACAATGGACGGATGCGGGAATTTACCAGTCTGGCGCTTGTCGCGGAGGACGGTACATATGAGATGATTTACGGCAATGACGCCGACCCGGCTGACCCGGAGACGTTCATGCGTTCGCTTTGCAGCGGGCACAGCAAGATCGCTGCGGCGACGGACAGGCTGGGAGACACGATGATCCTGATGGGGATGCCGGCGGTTTACCCCATGAAGGACGGCGGGGAAAGCATCGCGCTTGTGGCAGGGCTTCCGGTCAGCTACATCGGCGAGACCCTGGCACTGAACATCAGCGACGAGTCCATGGAATATTATATGATATTAAAAAACGGCGACTTTATTTTCCGGGGCGACGGGCTGGACGGCGGCAATTACTTTGACCGGGTCAGAAAACGCTATGACAGCGTGCTGGGCATGGAAAAGGAGACCTTTATCCAGGAACTGCAGGCTGCCATGGAGGTCAATGAGGAATACGATATTGAGTTCACGCTGGACGGGGAGCGGCGGCATATGTACTGCACCCGCCTGCCCAATTCCGAATGGTATCTGCTGGTCGGCATGTCCTACAACCTGATGGACGAGACCATCGACCACTTCGGAGATCAGTGGACGTTCACGGCGCTGGCGGACTGCGCGCTGATCGTGCTTGCACTTCTCCTTGTATTTGCGGGATATTTCCGGCTGATGCGCCAGCAGATGCATTCTCTGGATGAGGCGCGGAAGGCGGCGGAGCGGGCAAGCAAGGCCAAGAGCGAATTCCTTTCCAATATGAGCCATGACATCCGGACTCCGATGAACGGGATCGTGGGAATGACGACCATCGCCATTTCCAATATCGATGATACCCAGCAGGTACAGCATTGTTTGAAAAAGATCGCATTTTCCAGCGGGCATCTGCTGGGGATGATCAATGATATCATGGACATGTCCAAGATCGAGAACGGGGAGCTGATCCTCAATGTGGAGCAGCTTTCGCTTCACGATGTGATGCTGAATATCGTGGGGATCATGCGGCCCCAGGTGAAGGAGAAGCGGCAGAAGCTGGATGTCTATGTGCGCGACGTGACCGTGGAAAATGTATGCGGGGACAGTGTGCGGATCAACCAGATCCTGCTCAACCTTCTGAGCAATGCGGTGAAATTCACCCAGGAGGAGGGGCGGATCCAGCTTGTGCTGCAGGAAGAGCCGTCCCCCAGAGGAGACGCGTTTATCCGGGTCCATCTGCGGGTGAAGGATAACGGCGTGGGCATGACACGGGAATTGAAGGAGCGGATCTTCGAATCCTTTATCCGGGAAGACCATTCCCGTGTTGAAAAATCGGCAGGAGCCGGTCTGGGGCTGACCATCACCAAGTACATCGTAGAAGCCATGGGCGGCAACATCAAGGTGGAAAGCGAGCCCGGACGGGGAAGCGCGTTCCATGTGACAGTGGATCTGGAAAAGGCGATGGCCCAGGAGCGGGAGATGGAGCTCCCGGATTGGGATCTGCTGGTCGTGGACGATGACGAGATCCACTGTGAAAATGATATCGCGGCGCTGAGGGCCATCGGGATCAAGGCGGACTGGGCGCTGAACGGGAAACGGGCGCTCCAGGCGGTGAAAAAGCGTCTGGAAAAGGGAGAGAATTATTTCGCGATCCTGCTGGATTATGATATGCCGGGAATGAACGGGATCGAGACGGCGCGGGAGATCCGGAAGCTCTGCGGCGACAAGACGCCGTTCCTGCTGCTGGCGGCATTTGACTGGAATGAGGTGGAGGAAGAGGCCAAGGCCGTGGGAATCTATGGATTCCTTGCGAAGCCCCTGTTTAAGTCTACACTGTTCTACGGGCTGAAACCTCTTGCCGCTACAAAGGAAGCAGAGACTACGGCGCAGGAGGACGTGGTGATGCAGTTTGCCGGGAAGCGGGCGTTGCTGGCGGAGGACAATGAGCTGAACTGGGAGATCGCAAGCGAGCTGATCTCGGATCTGGGGATCGAGCTGGACTGGGCGGAGAACGGCAAGATCTGCGCGGATATGTTTGAGCAGTCGCCGCTGCACTATTACGACGTGATTCTGATGGACCTGCGGATGCCGGTAATGACCGGATATGAGGCGGCCAGGGCGATCCGCGATCTGGACCGTGCGGACGCGGACACGATCCCGATCATTGCCATGAGCGCGGATGCCTACCGGGACGACGTGCAGAAGTGTCTGGACTGCGGCATGAACGCCCATGTTCCCAAGCCCATTGATATGCAGGAGGTGATCCGGCTGCTGGAGAAATATCTGCTGCCTTAAAGCGATGAAAGATACTGTTCACACGGCGGTATGCATCCGATTCTATTGAGCGGCAGACGGATCCGGCGCTCAGTATAACAGTTATGGAAGAAAGGGGATATCAGAACATGAAGAAAATGCTGGCTTTGCTGCTGGCGGCCTGCCTGACTGCCGGCTGTACCGCCTGCGGAGGAACGTCCGGCGATCCGGGCGGAGGCGGAAACGCGGAGGCTTCGGACGGAGGCGCGGAGAAGGACCAGGAGGGCGGCGCGTCCTCCGGCGGAAGCAAAGCTTCTGGAAACGGCATGACGGAGATTTCCCTGTGGACCTATCCGGTGGGAAACTGGGGGAATTCCGTGGTAGTGGCAGGGCTGATCTCGGACTTTATGCAGAAGTACCCGAAAATCCACATATCGGTCAAGTACCTGGATTATGCCACCGGTGATGAGGAGGTCCGTGAGGCCATAGAAAAAGGCCAGACTCCCGACCTGGTCCTGGAGGGTCCGGAACGGATGGTCGCTGACTGGGGAAACAAAGGGCTGATGGCCGATCTCAGCGACCTCTGGGAAGAAGATCAGATGTCGGACAATGTCTATGAAAATGTCCGCAATGCATGCCGGCACCGCAATGGGGAATATTATGTGTATCCCCTCTGCATGACGACTCACTGCATGGCGATCAATTACGACATGTTTGAGGCGGCCGGCGCCCTGAAATATATTGACGAAGAGAACCACACCTGGACGACGGACGGATTTGTGAATGCGGTCAAAACGCTGAAAGACTACGGACAGGAGAAGGCCGGCGTCATATTCTGCGGCGGGCAGGGCGGGGACCAGGGAACGCGCGCCCTGGTAAATAACCTGTACGGAGGTACATTTACGGATTCGGGGCATACGGAATATACGATCAACAGCGAGGAAAACATCCGGGCGCTGGAGCTGCTCCAGGGATTGGACGGCATTTCCTTTGAACCGGATATCGTGGGGCAGGATGAGGTGGCGATGTTCTGCAATGGAGAGCTTGCGATGGCATTTTGCTGGAACGTGTCCCTGGAGGTCAGCCAGACAGCCATGAACCCGGAGCGGGAATTCGACATCTTTCCCATGGCATTTCCCACCAGCGATGGGGAGCCCAATCTGCAGGGCGGGATCTGGGGATTCGGAGTCTTTGACAACGGCGATGAAGCCAGGACCGAAGCAGCCAGGACATTTATCAAATTTATGACAGAGGATGAGAAGCAGTATATCAAATCCGTCCAGACCGCAGTGCACTGGCCGGTCCGCGATATGGAAGATATCTATGTAAATGACGATATCATGCGGGAGTACAGCATCTTTACAAAATACATGGGCGACTATTATCAGATCACACCGGGCTGGGCCCAGGCACGGACCGCATGGTGGCAGATGCTGCAGGAGGTCGGGGAAGGCCGGCCGGCGTACCAGGCTGCGGAGACCTTTGTGAAGACTGCGGATGAAGCGGCAGAGGCGGCGCAGAAGTAAGGCGCTGATCGTGATAAAATAAAAAAGTTCCCTGAAAATGGACTTCCAGGGAACTTCTTTTTTGTAAAATATTCTGTTATTCCATGAGGCTGCCTTCTGACGGGCAATATTTCTGTATTAAGCCTCTGCGATAGCGCCTGTAGGACATGCTCCTTCACATGCTCCGCAGTCGATACATGCATCAGCATCGATCACGTACTTTCCGTCTCCCTCTGCAATAGCTCCTACCGGGCATTCAGCTTCGCAAGTACCGCAGCTAACACACTCATCACTAATCACACGTGCCATAATATGTATCCTCCTTTTTATAATTGAACTTCCGGAACCCTCTCTCCGCCGCTTGGACGGCTGTTCCGGTACTGTCTTCTGCAATGGGATCCATTGCTTTTTCTATTTTAATACAAAAAGGGTAAATATACAAGAAAATTCATAATAACCTTAAGAAAATATTCCTTTTTTTTTCACGAAAATCGTGTATAGTATTAAGGTAGGGGTAAAATATAGAAAGAAAGGGTGTTATTACCATTCACAGCCGACCTGGCAGCATCGTCGATGGGAGTTGACGCGGCAGATGGAAATTTAGACGAGTGAAAGGTCAGTACATTAGGATGTGAATGGCAGCAGGGTGTTTTGTTATGAGACGGAAATTTATGAAAACTGCGGCTCTGGCACTTGCGGCCGCGCTGATGGTCGGTGCGTGCGCCAAAAAGACCGAACAGAATACATTTACAGGGGATACATCGGAAGAACCGGACTATCAGGTCAGCCTGAATCCGATCATGCCGTCGGCCTACCGGGATGTCCAGGGGCTGAAGCTGGAAAAGGGGACCTACATCTCCATCATTGGAAAATCAGAAGCCACTGCCTTTTGGAAAGCGGTCAGAAGCGGCGTCATGCAGGCGGCCGAGGATCTCAATCGGGAGCTGGGCTACTCCGGAAATGATAAGATCAAGGTGACCTATAACGGCCCCGCGAAGTCGGAGGACATTGATGAGCAGGTGAATATCCTGGACGAGGAGCTGTCCCGCTATCCGGATGTGATCGGGATCGCCAGCATCGACGAGGAGGCCTGTACGGTTCAGTTTGACCTTGCCACGGAGAACGGGATCCCGATCATTGCCCTAGACTCCGGAAACCAATATCCGGGGATCCAGTGTACGGTCAAGACGGACAACCAGGAGGCGGCCCGCACCGGGGCGTACAAGCTGGCGGATGAGATCGGCGGAAAAGGAGACGTGATGGTGCTGGTCCATGATTCCAAGTCCGAGACCGCCAAGGAGCGTGCGAAGAGCTTCCAGGACGAGATCGCGGAGAATTATCCGGATATCCGGACGGCGGAGGTGGTTTACTGCGATCAGCTGGATGACCTGAAAAAACAGATGGCGGAGGAACAGAACGAAGGGCTGGAAGAAGGCGGGCGGAAGGCAGAGAAGGAGAGCATTACGGACGCGGATGCCGTACAATATCTGATCGAACAGCATCCGGGGCTGAAAGGCATCTTCGGAACCAATGACAGCACCACCATGCTGGGGCTGGAGGCGATCCGGCAGGCAGAGCAGGCGTGGGAAGAAGGACAGAAGGAAGAGAAGGATCAAGGCGAAGATACGGATCAGAAGGAGGACGGCAGGACACAGGAACAGACCGGAGAGGATGCCCGGGAGCCTGGCGGGGAAACGAAGGAAGCAGCCCGGTCAGGTGATGGAGCCGGGGAGGACCAGGAGCCTGCCCAGGATTCTCAGGCAGGCGGAAATGAGTCCGGAGAGGATGGGGAGAATGAAGCTTCTCAGGAGGATTCAGAGAATGAAGCCTCTGCGGAAAGTGAATCCGGTGATAAGGACGGACGGGCTGACGGCGAATCCTCCGTAAGAGCAGAAGAAAACGAAGAAGAGACCACAGATCCAGCGGAGATCGTCCTCATGGGATTTGATGTGAGCAAGGAACAGCTCAAGGCACTGGAGGAGGGCGAGATCTCCGGGCTGGTGGTGCAGAATCCGTTTGGGATCGGGTACGCGTCCGTGGTGGCGGCGGCAAGGACCGTCCTGCTGTCCGGCAATGAAGCCCAGGTCAGTACAGGGTACCTCTGGGTGACACAGGACAATATGAATGACGCGTCGATCCAAAAGATGCTTTATCAATAAAACCAGTATACCGAAAAATGTGTAAAATCTATGCTTTCTGCATCAGACTTTACACATTTTTTGCATAGTGGTTCCGGAACAGATATTCGCTTATATGATTCCTTAATTTCATCAATGTCTGTCAGATTCACTCCACCCGCGCCAGCGAAAAGATAAATTCCGTCCCGACCCCTTCCGTACTGATCACATTGATATGCTCGTCATGAGCCAGGATCGCTTCCTTCACGATCGACAGCCCCAGCCCGGTCCCTTTCTTATCTTTCCCGCGGGAAGCGTCGGACTTATAAAATCGCTCCCAGATCTTATTGATCTCCCGCTTGGGAATCCCAATCCCCGTATCCTTCACGGAGACAAAGATCTTCCCGCCCTTCTGGATCACCTCAATCTTCACCGAATCGTCATTTTCACTGAACTTGATCGCGTTGTCGATCAGATTGTAGAGCACCTGTTGGATCTTCCGGCTGTCCGCGAATACAAAGGTCTGCTCCGGCAGGAGCAGCAGCTCGATGGAAACCCGCTTCTCCGTGCAGACGCCCTCGAAGGACGCGGCGGTATTCTTGATCATTTCCTGGATATCAAAACGGGTTTTGTCCAGGAGAAGCTCCTTGGTGTCAAATTCATTCAAGGTTAGCAGGTCATTGGTCAGGTCGGTGAGCCGTTCCGTCTCAAATAAAATGATATTCAGGTATTTTTCATGCAGCTCCGGCGGGATGGTGCCGTCGGTCATGGCCTCCACATAGCCCCGGATGGAGGTCAGGGGGGAACGGAAATCATGGGATACATTTGCCACGATCTTTTTCTGGTAGTCCTCCATGTCGCCTAACTGGGCGGACATATAGTTCAGGGACGCGGACAGATAGCCCATCTCGTCCTGGGTATAGACCGGGATCTCGTAGTCCAGGTTGCCGGACGCGTACTGGGTGGCCGCTTCCGTGATCAGACTCAGAGGCCGGTAGATGAAATAATGGAAGCCCAGCAGGAAGATGGACGACAGCATAAAAATAACCGCCAGCGTGATGTAAAACGGGATCATCATGCGGGTGCAGCGGCTTTCCAGGGCGGACACAGGCTGGTGGACCAGAAGGTATCCCTTGGTCTGGAAGCCCTGGATGACCGGCGCGATGACAGTCATGACCTCCTCCTGAAAATACCCGTGGTATTCCCCAGTCAGATATTGCTTTCCACCCGTTTCCGCCGGGTCAAATCTGTCGATCCTCTCCGGCGCGGCGGTATTTTCCAGGTTGGAGGCGGTGATGAGGGTGCCGTCGGCTTCCACGAACCAGAGGGAGGCATCCAGATAAATGCGCATGGCGTTCAGCTGGGAGTGGACCGCCCAGGAGGTCGTGTTGTCTGTAAAATAGGACGGCAGATAATTGGAGGCGATCAGGTTCGCCTCCTGGTAAAGTGATTCTGAATTGGTAGCCGCGATCCGGTCCAGAAGGAGCTGCCGCCCCAGCGTGGCCGTGGTAAATATGCCTAAAAAGGCAAAGATAATATATAATAATGCAAATTTAATATGCAGGGTACTTCTCATAACGTTCTCCGTTTTTTGGGTTCTAAAATGGCGGGCGAGGCAGATGCCCATATGCCGTATGGCGCGGCATACGGGCATTACGCTTACTGTGCATTGGACTTGGTGTCGAATTTATACCCGATCCCCCACACCGTACTGATGGACCAGCCCGGATGATCCTTGATCTTTTCCCGCAGCCGCTTGATATGCACATCCACAGTCCGGGTATCGCCGATATACTCATACCCCCAGATCTGATCCAGAAGCTGCTCCCTGGTGAACACCTGGTTCGGGGAAGCCGCCAGGAAATAGAGGAGCTCCAGCTCCTTGGGCGGCATTTCCACCTGGCGTCCGTCGCAGACCACGGAATAATTGGTCAGGTTGATGGTCAGCCCGTCGTATTCCACACGCTTTGTCTTATCGGCGGCGGGAGCCTCCTGTCTGGCAGGCTGGCAGCGCCGCAGGACGGCCCGGACCCGGGCCACCATTTCCTTGGAATCAAAAGGCTTCATGATGTAGTCGTCGGCCCCCAGCTCCAGCCCCAGAACCTTGTCAAAGACCTCGCCCTTGGCGGAAAGCATGATCACCGGGGTGGAGGATTTCGCGCGGATCTCCCGGCACACCTGGTAGCCGTCCATGCCCGGAAGCATCAGGTCCAGCAGGATCAGGTGGGGCTGGTAGCTCTCAAAGGCATCCAGCGCATCCTCCCCGTTGAACACAATCTTCGTGTCAAAGCATTCCTTATTCAGGTAAAGCGAGATCAGCTCCGCAATATTCTCATCATCGTCTACAATTAAAATTTTCTGTTTTGCTGCCATAATATCCCCTCCTATTCTAATGAACTGCGCAAAAAGGTAAGTTGTTTTCCGGCAGTCCTTAATGATCCGCCCGTGAAAAGAGGATCATTTCAATTCCACAATCGTAACCCCGGCGTCCCCCTCTCCATATTCCGCCAGATGATAGGATTTCACATGCTTCTGCCTGCGCAGAAATTCATGGATCCCTTTGCGCAGCGCGCCGGTCCCCTTGCCGTGGACCACCCGGACCGTATTGAGATGGGACAGGATGGCATCGTCCAGATATTTGTCCAGCTCCGAGACGGCCTCATCCACCGTCCGTCCCAGCAGGTTGATCTCCGGGCTGACGGAGAGAGACTTGCCCATCTTGATCCGTCCGCCGCCGGTATGCTTTTTCCGGGATCCGGAAAATGGATTCTGCTCCTCGATGATCTCCAGATCTGATATATGCACCTGCGAACTCAGGATGCCCATCTGTACTGCCACATTTCCCCGGGCATCGGGCAGGGAATGAATGGTCCCGGTCAGGTTCATGCTGAGCACCCGCACGGATTCGCCCAGCTTGAAGTCGGACGCCTTGTGCTCCTTCTTCGGCTTCTGGCTTTTCAGGGAAGGCGCGGAGGACGTATCCTTGATCTTTTTCCGCAGACGTTCCCGCTCCCGTTCCATTTCGGCGGCAGAGATATTCTCCTTGCCGAACCGGTGGAAATTCTTGATGGTCTCGTCGGCCACCTCCTTGGCCTCCCGCAGGATGGCGTTGGCCTTGTCATTGGCCTCCTTAAGGATCTTTTCACGCTGCTCCTCCAGACGCTCCTCCTTCTGACGGAGCTGCGCCTTCATGCGCTCCATTTCCCGGCGGTAGGCCTGGATCTCGTCCTGCTCTTTCTCGATGGTCCGCTTGCTCGCTTCCAGGTCGGTCAGCAGATCTTCGAAGGAAATGTCCTGCTCGGACAGACGCATTTTCGCGTCCTCAATGATATGCTCCGGCAGCCCCAGCTTTCCAGAGATGGCAAACGCGTTGCTCTTTCCGGGAATGCCGATGAGCAGGTGGTAGGTGGGGCGCAGGCTTTCTACGTCAAACTCGCAGCAGGCATTTTCTACGCCGGGCGTGGACAGGGCAAACACCTTCAATTCGCTGTAATGGGTGGTGGCCATGGCACGAATGTCCCGGTCGTGGAGATAAGACAGGATGGCGATGGCCAGCGCCGCCCCCTCCGTCGGGTCCGTGCCCGCCCCCAGCTCGTCAAAGAGCACCAGAGACTTTTCGTCCACGTCTTTCAGGAAGGAAACGATATTGGTCATGTGGGAGGAGAAGGTACTTAAGCTCTGCTCAATGCTCTGCTCGTCTCCGATATCCGCATAGATCTGGTGAAATACGGCCAGCTCCGAGCGGTCGGAAGCCGGGATGTGCAGCCCGGCCTGCCCCATCAGCGTAAACAGCCCTACGGTTTTCAGAGAAACCGTCTTTCCTCCGGTATTCGGCCCGGTGATGATCAGCAGAGAAAAATCCTGCCCCAGAGTCACCGTGATGGGCACTACCTTCCGGGCATCCAGAAGGGGATGCCGTCCGTTGCGGATGTGGATCCGTCCCTCTTTGTTCAGAATGGGACGGCTTCCGTTCATGGACATGGCAAGCTGCCCTCTGGCAAAAATAAAGTCCAAATCCGTCAGGCACCGGTAATCGGTACGGATCTCTTCAATATATCCCGCGGTCTCCTCGCTTAATCGGGCCAGGATGACCTGGATCTCCTCCTGCTCCTTTGCGTACAGCTCTTTCAGGTCATTGTTCAGCTTGACCACGGCCATGGGTTCCATAAAAAGGGTGGAGCCGGTGGCGGACTGGTCGTGGATCATGCCGCTGACCTGGTTCCGGTACTCTGCCTTCACCGGGATGCAGTAACGGTCGCCCCGCATGGTGATGATGGGATCCTGCAGATACGCGCGCATAGAGCCGTTGACCAGGCCGTTCAGCGTGGCGTGGACCTTTTCATTGATGCTGTCCATGCTGCGCCGGATCCGTTTCAGAGCGGGACTGGCGTCGTCGCTGATCTCCTCCTCGCTGAGAATACAGCGGTCGATCTCATTGGACAGCGTGGTCAGCGGTTCCAATTGTTCAAAATAGGCGTCCAGACAGTCCGCCGATTCCTCCTGGGTGTCGTGCCGCCCATAGGCTTTCGCCCGTCCGGTATTCTGCAGAAGCTTACAGATCCGCAGCAGCTCCCCGCTGCCTAAGGCCGCGCCGATCTCCAGGCGCTTCATGGATTCCTCCACCGGCGCCGCGTCCCCGAAGGAAATGCGCCCCTTCTTGATGAGCCTGGTAAATGCGGCCGCCGTCTGCTCCTGTGCCTCATTGATCCGCTCCACGTCGGTCATGGGCTTTAAGCGGCGGCAGAGCTGCCGACCCCGGAAGGAGGAGGCCTGCTCCTCTAAGAGAGCAGTGATCTTGTCATATTCTAATTTGGTTAATGTTTTCTGATTCATATTGTAAATTCCTTTTTTCTATATTCGTGGTAAGACAAAAGCTGTTTTTATTGTACATGATATGAGAGAGAAAGAAAAGGAGTTTTTTTCAGCAGGGGTGAACAGAAGTTGCCATTGACAATACCGGAGAATTTGAGTATATTTAGAATTAACCAAATACAAATTAAATAAATATAATTTTGTTAAATATATTTTCAGAAATATTTTTGTGGATTTGTCCGGAAGCCGGCAGGCTTTCGGGTGCAGATTGCGGGAACTGGGGGGATCGATATGGCTAAAGGAGTTACATTGGCAGATATAGCGGCAAGGGTCGGAGTGAGCAATGTGGCGGTGTCGAAGGCACTGTCGGGAAAGCCGGGGGTCAGCGAGGAGATGCGGATCCGGATCAAACAGGTGGCGGAGCAGATGGGATACGTCTCCGGCTCCACCGCCAGGTCCGCGCCCGCTGCGACAGGGAACATCGGAGTGATCATGCCGGAGCATTACTACGAGTATTCGGTTTCCTTTTATGGACAGCTCTATGAAAAGGTGGTCCGGGCTCTGTATGACAACCATTACTACGGCATCCTGGAGCTTTTGAAAAAGGAGGACGAGCAGGAAAGCAATGTCCCGAAGGTGCTGCAGGACGCAAAGGTGGACGGGCTGATCCTGGTGGGGCAGCTTGGTGAAAAATATATAGATACCATGGTCAGCCAGTCCCGCCTGCCGGTATTTTTTCTGGACACCTACATGCCGTCTATTGCATTTGACACGGTCATTTCCGACGGATATTACGGCACCTATCTGCTCACCGATCATCTGATCAGGCGGGGCCACCGAAAGATCGGATATGTGGGAAATATTGATGCCACGAGCAGCATTGCAGACCGATTTTGGGGCTACAGGAAGGCGCTGCGGGAGAACGGCATTGATTATGAGGACGAATGGGAAATATCGGACCGGAGCAAGTACGGAAAGACGTACGCAAAGATCCTGACGGAGAGGAGAGACCTGGATGCGTATGTGTGCAACTGTGACTTTACGGCAAATATTTTAATCCAAAATCTGGAAGAGCTGGGGGTCTCGGTTCCGGACGATGTCTCGGTGGTAGGCTTCGACGATTTCCTGCCCGCCGGTATGGGGATGGATTCGGAGCGGATCACCTCCTACAGCGTAGATATGGAACGGATGGCAGAGGTTTGCGTCAAATCACTGATCAAAAAAATAAAGCGTGAAAAATATGTGGAAGGAGTTCAGATCATAACAGGAAGGATCGTAGAAAAAAAGACAGTCCGGTCAAGATTATAGTCAGGCAGAAGCGGCGCGGCTTCGTCTGGAGTCATACGCGCGGTTTTTCAGGGACGGCTGGTATCCGGATCATCCGGTATACCAGCCGTCCTTTTTTTATTGTAAAAAACTTTTCTGAATCTATTCTGGTTAATAAAATGGAATCTTCATGTTTACGAATTTCTGTATTTCTCTTTCTGGATAATTAAAAGTAAAATTTATTGTGCATTTCATACAAAATATATTCTCTAAAATTATGGAAAATAACGAAAAATATATAGGGGGGGGTAAAGTGTTGACAAATTAAATTAACTAGAGTATGATTAATTTAATTTAAAAAGATTAACAAAATTAACATAAGACACGATTTACGGAGTCGATGTAGAAATGAAACATAAGAAAGAAATTCGGATGGAAGATATTGCCAGGGAATTGAATATCAGCATCGTCAGCGTGTCAAATGCCCTGAAAAACAAAAAAGGGGTTGGAGAAGAGCTGCGGCAGACAGTGAAGGAAAAAGCAGCCGAAAAGGAAAAGATCCGTTTTCAGGACGAAGCGGGAAAGGAATTTATGCCCAGATATGCGTACGACCCCAGGCTGGTGAAGGTGGAGGATACCTATTACATCATCTGGTGCCAGGACTTTTACGGGGCGTCCATCGGAGTCGCGAAGACACAGGATTTCAAGACATTTACCCGGATCGAAAACCCGTTTCTTCCATTTAACAGAAATGCGGTGCTGTTCCCGCGAAAGGTGAACGGGAAGTTCCTGATGCTGTCCCGCCCAAGCGACAGCGGGCATACGCCCTTCGGGGATATCTTCCTTTCGGAGAGCAGCGACATGGAGTACTGGGGCAGGCACCGTCATGTGATGGGAAAAGGAAAGGAATGGTGGCAGAATGTGAAGATCGGCGGCGGCGCGGCTCCCATCGAGACCAGCGAAGGGTGGCTGCTGTTCTACCATGGCGTGACCGGGACCTGCAACGGCTATGTATATAGCATCGGCGGCGCGGTCCTGGATCTGGATGAGCCTTCGATCGTGAAATACCGCTGCGATACGTTCCTGCTGACACCGGAGGAGTGGTATGAGGAACGCGGGTTTGTGCCCAATGTGACCTTCCCATGCGCTACCATCCATGACGCCGCAAGCGGAAGGATCGCAATCTATTACGGAGCCGCCGATACTTATGTGGGGCTCGCGTTTACCAGGGCGGAGGAAGTATTGGCTTATATCAGGGAACACAGCGCGGTTTCTCAGGAGGATACAGAGATTGGAATCAGGTAAAAGCAGACTGAAAACAGAAGTAAGACAGCATCTGACGGAACACATCATTCCCTTCTGGCAGGGCATGGCGGACCGGGAAAACGGAGGATTCTACGGTTATCTGGGATACGACCTTAAGCTGGATAAAAAGGCGGTGAAGGGATGCATCCTGAACAGCCGGATCCTCTGGTTCTTCTCCAATGCATATCTGGCATTGGGGGAGGAGAGCCTTCTGGAAAGCGCCGGGCACGCCTTCCGTTTTCTGAGGGATTACTGCCTGGACCGGGAATACGGCGGCGTCTACTGGTCGCTGGATCATAAGGGACAGCCGGAGGACGACACGAAGCATACCTATAACCAGGCATTTGCCATCTATGCGCTGTCCTCCTATTATGACGCGTCCGGAGAGGAAGAGGTATTGGAGATTGCCCGAGACCTGTACCGGGCAGTGGAGGAAAACTGTAAGGACGGCTGCGGGGCCGCAAACGGCTACCGGGAAGCGTTTACCCGGGACTTCCGTCCCGCGGAGAATGACAAGCTCTCCGAAAACGGCGTGATGGCGGAAAAAACCATGAACACTCTGCTTCACGTATTCGAGGCGTATACGGAATTTTACCGGGTGACGAAGGACGGAGACATTGCGGACCGGCTTCGGGAGATGCTGGACATTATGGCGGACAAGATCTACAATCCTGGACTGGGGCGGCAGGAGGTCTTCTTCGACCGCTTCTGGAATCCGCTGATCGACCTGTATTCCTACGGCCATGACATCGAGACTGCATGGCTTGCGGACCGGGGACTGGAGATCCTGGACGACGCGGCCTATACGGAGCGGCTGGCGCCGATCACGGAGGCAATTACGGAACATATTTTCCGCCGGGCTTATACAGACCATTCTCTGGTCAATGAAGCGGAGAACGGTGTGGTGGATACCACACGGGTCTGGTGGGTGCAGGCGGAGGCTGTGGTGGGATTTTTAAACGGATATCAGAAGCACCCGGAGAAACAGGAATATCTGGCGGCGGCAGAGGATATCTGGGGTTATATCCGGGAGCATCTGATCGACAAACGGCCTGGCTCGGAGTGGTATGCCGGACTGGACAAGGACCGCAATCCTATCGAAAAGCCCATCGTGGATCCCTGGAAATGCCCGTACCATAACGGACGGATGTGCCTGGAGGTCATGAGGCGGCTGGGCGGCTGAAACCGTGATCCTGAGCGGCGGACCCGTCTGACGCTCAGGATCATAGAAAGCGTGCGGTTCCATAAGGAGATCTGCCGCCTCGCGGCTGTTGAAGATGGGGCTGTCCCGCAAAAATAAGGAGGCAATGCAGACATGGTTCATAAGCAATATTATATCGAACAGGCAAAGGTAGACAGGCTGGTTTCCAGAAAAAACCAGAAAACCAGCTTTTACAACGGCATTTATGAGAGATACGAGTATCCGGTGCTGACCAGGGAGTTTGCTCCGGTCCACTGGCGGTATGACCTGGATGAAAAAACCAACCCGTATTTTATGGAACGGCTGGGCATCAACGCGGTAATGAATTCCGGCGCCATTTACATGGACGGGAAATATTATCTGGTCGTGCGGGTGGAAGGAAATGACAGAAAATCCTTTTTCGCGGTGGCGGAAAGCGAGACGGGGATCGACGGGTTCCGGTTCTGGGATGAGCCGGTGGTCCTGCCGGATACCTGTCCGGAGGAGACCAATGTCTACGACATGCGGCTGACCCGGCATGAGGACGGCTGGATCTACGGCCTGTTCTGCTCGGAAAGTAAGGATCCGGAGGATTCGGACCTGTCTGCGGCAGTGGCAGCGGCCGGGATCGTCCGGACCAGGGATTTAAAAACCTGGGAACGGCTGGACAACCTGAAAACTCTGCAATCCCCCCAGCAGCGCAATGTGGCGCTCCATCCGGAATTTGTGAACGGAAAATATGCCTTTTACACCCGCCCCATGGACGGCTTCATCGAGACCGGAAGCGGCGGGGGCATCGGGTTCGGGCTGTGCGGGGATATCGAGCATGCGGTGATCGATGAGGAACGGATCATCAGCAGAAGGATCTACCACACATTGACAGAGTCCAAGAACGGAGCCGGAGCGCCGCCCATCCGGGGAAAGAAATGCTGGATCCACATTGCCCACGGCGTCCGGAATACGGCGGCAGGGCTGCGTTACGTCCTGTATGCGTTCGGGACGGACTTGAACGATCCTTCGAAGGTCATCGCGGAGCCCTCCGGCGTCTTTCTCGTTCCGCTGGGACAGGAACGGGTGGGGGATGTGTCCAACGTCGTATTTACCAACGGAGCTGTGGCGGGGGTCAATGGGGAGGTGTATATCTACTACGCTTCCTGCGACACCCGGATGCACGTGGCGTCCACCACCATCGACCGGCTGGAGGAATACCTGTTTGCCACGCCCAAGGACCCGCTGCGGTCGGCGGACTGTGTGAAGCAGAGATGCGGGCTGATCCGCCGGAACCTGGAACTGCTGGGAGAAGCGTAAGACGGAGGGAACCGACGGGAGGCTTCGAGACATTTACGGAGGAAGGAACGTGAAAAAACTTTCCATTGAGCACCCATTTTTTGATTTTATGGGAAATATCGGGGACTGGATGATATTGAATGTCCTGTTTGTCCTCACATGCCTTCCGGTCCTTACGATCGGAATGTCCCTGACGGCAATGTACAAAGTGGCCCTCCGCCGGGCGCGGGGGGAGAGCCGGTACGCGGCCAGGGAATTTTTTCAGGCATGCAGGGAGGAATGGAAGCAGAGCACGGCGCTGTGGCTGCTTTTTCTGGTAACAGGCGGGATCCTGTTGTTTGATATCCTCTACGGCAGAAATCTTGGGAAGGTGCTGAATATCGGGATCGGGATCCTGACGGCGCTGTGGGGGTTCACGATCAGCTATGCATTTCCCCTCCAGGCAAGATTCCAAAACAGCATCCGGCATACACTGACGAACGCGCTGGCGCTGGCATTCCGCAATCTTCCGGCTACGGCGGCCATGGCTGCGCTGAACAGCATTCCGGCGCTGTGCGTCGCGGCCGGGGAATTTTATACGAGGATCGCAATGCCGTTTTTCTGCGTCGCAGGCTTTTCCTGTATCGTGAGGATCAACAGTCTGATGCTGACGCGGATCTTTCAAAAAATTCAGGAATGATACCGGGCGGCGGTCCGCCGCTCAGCATCGTTCCGAAAGGAACAGGGGGAAAGAACGATGAGGATCAAATCGGATCATGAAAAATTATCTTACTGCGGAAGGATCGACTGGAGCAATCCGGAGGAGCCGGTGTTTGTGTTTCCCTGTACTTCGGTGGGGATGCGTTTCACCGGAAATTCGCTGAAGATATATGTGAAAAATAAAAGCGCGTACTGGGACAACGCCCTCGGATGCATCCTGGACGGCGCCCAGACCGCGCTTTCGCTTCCGGCGGATGGGAGCGCGGTGCTGGAGCTTGAAGTACGGCAGAAAGAGAAGCAGGAGCATGAGCTGCTGCTTTTCAAACGGCAGGATGCCTGCCACCAGCTGTGTTTCCTGGGGTTTGAACTGGAGGACGGCGCCCGGCTTCTGGATCCGCCCGAAAAGCCGGAGAGGAAGATGGAGGTTTACGGGGATTCGGTGTCCGCCGGGGAGGTCTCGGAGGCAGTGGACTATGTGGGAAAAGAGGACCCGGAGCACAACGGGGAGTATTCCAACAGCTGGTATTCCTACGCATGGATGACCGCCAGAAGGCTCAATGCGCAGATCCACGACATTGCCCAGGGAGGAATGGCCCTTCTGGACGGGACCGGGTGGTTCCACGCCCCGGATCATATCGGGATGGAGACCGCATGGGACAAGATATATTATCATCCGGAGCTGAGCGGCATGCTGGAATGGGATTTTTCCCAATATACCCCGCAGGTCGTGATCGTGGCGCTGGGGCAGAACGACAGCCACCCGGAGGACTACATGAAGGAAGATTATGACGGGGAAGAAGCCCGGACATGGCGGCAGCATTATGAGGCATTTCTCAGGAAGCTCCGGGAAATCTATCCGGACGCGCGGATCATCTGCTGCACCACGCTCTTGAACCATGATCCGGCATGGGATCGGGCCATCGGCCAGGCGGTGGAACAGTTGGGAGACGAGAAGGTGACGCAGTATCTTTTCCGGCGCAACGGAAGAGGAACACCGGGACACCTGCGGATACCGGAAGCGGAGGAAATGGCGGAGGAGCTTGCCGCGTATATTCAGGAAACAGAGGGATGGAGCAGCATATGGGAAGGATAGACTTAACAAGGATCAGGGAGTGTATGCGCAGAGCCGAGGAGGGCGGGGAATTGACGATCGCTTTTTTCGGAGGCTCGATCACGCAGGGATGCGCTGCCACGGTACATGAAAAAACATACGCATACCACGTATTTGAATGGTGGAAGCAGACATTTCCCAAAGCAGGATTTCATTATGTCAATGCGGGGATCGGCGGGACCACCTCCCACTTCGGCGTATCCAGGCTGACGCCGGATCTGCTGATGTACCAGCCGGATCTGGCGGTCATTGATTTCAGTGTAAATGATGAGGGAAATGAATTCTTTCAGGAGACATACGAAGGGGTCCTGCGGAGGATCCTGGGCTGGAAGTCGAAGCCAGCGGTGCTCGTACTGAACAATGTTTTTTACAATACCGGGGAAAATGCCCAGCAGTACCACAACGCGGCGGCTGACTGGTATCGTGTGCCGCATGTGAGCATGAAGGACACCCTTTATCAAAAGGTGCAGGCAGGAGTATATGCCATGGAGGAGCTGACCGAAGATGCGCTTCATCCCAATAATCTGGGACATGAGCTGGTGGCGGAGGAGATCATTTCCTTTTTCCGGCAGATTTTGAAAAGCATGAAGGAAGCGGATGGGAAGGAATCTGGGCCGCGGGAAGAAGCCGCGCCCGGGACGGCTGCGCGCGAAACAAATCTGCATGGGACAGGCGGGCAGCTTCCGCCTCCTATGACGAGAAATGCGTATGAATCTGCCAGGCGGCTGACCATCCGTGAGATCTCGCCGGAGCTTACAGGCTTCCGGGCAGATACGGAGGAAAAAACAGGCCATCTCGATTTATTTAAAAACGGATGGATCGGGAAACGGGCAGGGGATAGGCTTCGATTTGAAGTCACGGCCTCCTGCATTGCCGTCCAGTATCGAAAGTCCGTCTCAAAGCCCGCGCTGCGGGCGAAGCTGATCCTGGATGAAAATGACGGGGAGTCCCGGATCTTGGATGGGAATTTTGAGGAAGACTGGGGCGACTGCCTTTATCTGGAACCGATCCTCCATCACGGAAATGAGGGGATGCACAGCATCAAGCTGGAGATCCTGGATGACGGGGCGGAGAATGCGGCGCCGTTCTATTTGGCATCGCTGGTCATCGCGTAAGGAACTGTGCAAAAAATCAAGATGCGAAGCATCGGCAGACGGCTTTGCCGACTGTTCTTGCGCATGTGAGTGAAATGACTGTGAATAGTAACACCAGCCGGATTCAAAAAAGGAGAAGAAAAAATGGATGCAAAAAAGATCTATGAATTTTGGTTAAATGATCCGTATTTTGATGAGAAGACGAAAGAAGAGCTACGGGCCATCGCGGACGATCCGAATGAGATCGAGGAGCGTTTTTACCGGGATCTGGAATTTGGGACCGGAGGGCTGCGGGGGATCATCGGGGCAGGAACAAACCGCATGAACTTGTATACGGTGCGGAAGGCAACCCAGGGACTGGCTAATTATATTTTAAAGGAGCACGGGGAGAAAAAGGGAGTCGCTATCGCCTTTGATTCCCGAAACATGTCTCCGGAATTTGCGGAGGAGGCCGCGCTCTGCCTGGCGGCAAATGGGATCAGGGCGTATATTTTTCCGTCCTTACGTCCCACTCCCATGCTGTCCTTCGCGCTGCGGGAGCTGGGATGCACAGCAGGGATCGTGGTGACGGCCAGCCACAACCCGCCGGAATATAACGGCTACAAGGTATACTGGGAGGACGGGGCCCAGATCACATTTCCCAGAGATCGGGAGATTATAAGCGAGGTCAATGCGATCACGGATTATTCCAGGGTAAGAACCATGACCCGGCAGGACGCGGAGGAAGCGGGGCTGTACCGGGTGATCGGCCCGGAGGTGGACGACGCATATATTGAAAATCTGAAAAAGCTGGTCATTCACCCGGAAATCCTGCGTGAGGAAGCGGCAGGCTTAAAGATCGTCTATACCCCTCTGCACGGGACCGGCAATCTCCCGGTCCGCAGGGTACTCTCGGAGCTGGGATTTTCCCAGGTCTATGTGGTGAAGGAGCAGGAGCTTCCGGACGGCAGTTTTCCCACCGTTTCCTATCCCAATCCGGAAGATAAGAATGCCTTTACGCTGGCGATCCGGCTTGCAGAGGAAGTGGATGCGGATCTGATTCTGGCGACGGACCCGGACGCGGACCGGCTGGGCGTCTATGCGAAGGATTCCCGCACCGGGGAATATGTCGGCTTTACCGGAAATATGTCCGGTATGCTGATCCTGGAATACATCCTTTCCCAGAAAAAGGCGATGGGAACGCTGCCGGAGAACGGCGCCGTGGTCACGACCATTGTGTCCGGAAAAATGTCCCGGGCGATCACAGAGGAATATGGGACGGACCTGATCGAAACGCTGACCGGATTCAAATATATTGGCGAACAGATTAAATTTTTCGAACAAAACCATCGTCACGAGTATGTATTCGGCTATGAAGAGAGCTATGGCTGCCTTATAGGGACGCATGCCAGGGATAAGGACGCGGTCGCGGCAGTGATGGCGCTGTGCGAGACGGCTGCGTGGTGCAGGCGCCAGGGAAGGACTCTCTGCGGCCAGATGGAAAACCTGTATCAGCGATACGGATATTTCAGGGAAGGACTGTCTACGATCACGTTAAAGGGGCAGGAGGGCGTCAGGAAGATCGGGGAGATCATGGAACGGATCCGGAAGGAAGTGCCGGAGCAGATCGGAGGCTTTCCTGTGACGCGGTTCCGGGATTACAGGGAGGATGTCCTGCTGGACCTTGCGGCAAAAGAAAAAGGGAAAACCGGCCTCCCCAAGTCCAATGTCCTGTATTTTGAAATGGGGAAGGACGCATGGTGCTGTGTCCGCCCGTCCGGAACCGAGCCGAAGATCAAGTTTTATATCGGCGTAAAAGGAGAAAGCGAAGAAGCGGCGGAGAAGATGCTGCAGAAGCTGTCGGAGGCGCTGCAGGGGTTTGCGGGCTGACCGCAGCAGGAGGATATCATGGGATTTTCAGATGATTTTGTATGGGGCGCGGCCACAAGCGCCTATCAGATTGAAGGGGCGGCAAAGGAAGACGAAAAGGGCGCGCATATATGGGATGTGTACGCAAAAGAGCCGGGACACATCTACGGAGGGCATCATGGAGAGACTGCCTGCGACCATTATCACAGGTTCCGCGGGGACGTGGGGATCATGAAGGAGATCGGACTGCGGGCGTACCGCTTTTCCGTGGACTGGTCCAGGGTCCTGCCGGAAGGCACCGGCAGGGTAAATGAAAAGGGGATCGCATTTTATGACGCGCTGATCGACGAACTGCTGGAGGCGGGCATTGAGCCTTATATGACCCTGTTCCACTGGGAGCTTCCCTACGAATTGTACAAACGGGGCGGCTGGATGGATCCGCGGATCGCGGAGTGGTTCGGGGAATATGCGAAGCTGGCGGCACAACGGTTCAGCGACCGGGTGAGCCATTTCTTTACCCTGAATGAACCCCAGTGCTTTGTAGGACTGGGCTTCCTGACCGGAGAGCATGCGCCGGGGCTGAAAATGCCGCTGCGGGATACATTTGAGATGGCTCACAATGCGCTGAGAGCCCACGGAAGAGCGGTGCAGATGCTCCGCCAGTACGCAAAGCAGCCGTTGACCATCGGCTATGCGCCTACATGCGGAATGTGCTATCCTGAAACAGAGAAGCCGGAGGACATCAAGGCCGCAAGGCAGACGCTGTTTTCCATGAATCCGGAGGACAGAAACTGGACCTGGAACGTGGCCTGGTGGTCGGACCCGGTGCTTTTGGGGCATTATCCAAAGGAAGGGCTGAAACGGTACGAGCCTTATCTTCCCAGGATAA
Organism: Lachnospiraceae bacterium; assembly: GCA_910575475.1. Taxonomy (GTDB): domain Bacteria; phylum Bacillota; class Clostridia; order Lachnospirales; family Lachnospiraceae; genus Schaedlerella. The sequence goes on from CAJTGD010000028.1 coordinate 76,052, forward strand.
CGGATGCGGATATGAAGCTGATCGCAGAGCCTATCGATGTCTACGGACAGAATATTTATAACGGGCGCTGTATCCGCATGGGAGCGGACGGAAGGCCGGAGGAAGCCAGACGTGGGGAAGGATTTCCGAAGACAGCTTCCTCCTGGCCGGTGACCCCGGAGGCTTTGTACTGGGGACCGAAGTTTTTGTATGAACGGTATCAGAAGCCCATGTATATCACGGAAAACGGGCTGTCCTGCCATGATGTCATTTCTCTGGACGGCAGGGTCCATGACCCGAACCGGATCGATTTTCTGGCAAGGTATCTGGGGCAGTTGAAACGGGCTGCCGGGGAAATCGATATCCGGGGATATTTCCAATGGTCGCTAATGGACAATTTTGAGTGGGCAAAAGGGTATTCGGAGCGGTTCGGGCTGGTGTACGTGGATTATCCGACGCAGAAAAGGATCCTGAAGGATTCCGCGTACTGGTACCGCGGTGTGATTCAAAATAATGGAGCCGGATTATGAGTATTTTAAAATTAAAGCCGAGCTGCAAGGATTATCTCTGGGGAGGCAGCAGGCTGATCAGGGAATATGGAAAAGAATATGAAGGGGATGTGCTGGCGGAGACCTGGGAGCTGTCCTGCCATCCGGACGGCCCTTCCGTCATCAGAAATGGGAAATATGCCGGTAAGACGCTTCCGGAATATATCGCCGGGGAAGGCCGGCAGGTTCTCGGTTCGCACTGCCGGAGATTCCGGGATTTCCCCATCCTGACAAAATTTATTGACGCCAGGGACAACCTGTCCATTCAGGTCCATCCGGACAACCGATATGCTTTGAAAAATGAAGGGCAGTACGGCAAGACCGAGATGTGGTATGTGATGGACGCCGGAAAAGACGCGTTCCTGTATTATGGATTTCAGAGAGAGATCACAAAAGAAGAATTTGCGGAGCGGATCCGGGAGGACACGCTTCTGGAAGTGCTGAATGCGGTGCCGGTGAAAAAGGGGGATGTGCTCTTTATCGAATCGGGTACGATCCACGCCATCGGAAAGGATATTTTGATCGCGGAGATCCAGCAGAATTCCAACGTGACCTACCGGGTCTATGATTACGGTCGTGTGGGAAAGGACGGCAAAAAGCGGGACCTGCACATTGAGAAAGCGCTTGCCGTTACGAATCGGATCCCGATTCTTCGGGAGAACAGCAGCTATCCCCATGTGGCGGACTGTGATTATTTTACGGTGGACAAGCTGAACCTGGATGGAAAGGTGATGGGAAAGCTGACCGGAAGGGTTTCCGAAGAATCCTTTGCCAGTATTTTGATACTGGACGGAGAGGGAACGATTTCTGATGAAACGGAAACCCTGGCGTATCAAAAAGGGGACAGCATTTTTCTGTCGGCCGGAAGCGGAACCTATACCATCGAAGGCTCCTGTGACGCCCTGATCACGACGATCCGGGAAAAGGCGGCGCAGGTCCGGATCGGCATTGATATCGGCGGTACCGATACGAAGATCGGACTGGCGGACGTCCATCAGAAGCTGATCGCGTGGAAAACGATCCGGACAGATGCCGGACGTCCCGCAAAGGAAGTGATCCAGAAGATCGGCCTGACTGCTCTCGCTCTTCTGGAAGAGCAGGGACTTGCCATGGACCAGTGCGTCGGGGCAGGCATCGGAGTACCCGGAACAGTGGACAGAAAAAACGGTGTCGTCCGCTATTCCAACAATATCCAATGGGAGGATGTGGATATCGTAAAGGAAATGGGAACGTATCTTCCTATCCCCATCTATATTGCAAATGACGCGGACTGTGCGGCATTGGGAGAAGCCACGGCAGGCGCGGGACGGGGATACGAGGACGTGATCCTGTTTACCCTGGGAACCGGGGTGGGAACCGGAGTCATCCTGGACGGCAGTATTTATGAAGGCAGCGGGATCGGCGGCAGCGAGCTCGGCCATATGGTGATCGTGGAAAACGGAGAGCCCTGTACCTGCGGCCGCCGCGGCTGCCTGGAAGCCTACGCCTCCGCTCCGGCTCTGGTTCGGGAAGCGGCCCGGGCGACAGGCAGGGAAATGACGCCGGAAGAGATCTTTGCGGCGGCAAAGGAGGACCCTGCGGTGAAAGAGGTGACGGACATTTATATCCGCAGGCTGGGAACCGGGATCGTGAATGCGGTCAACATTTTCCGGCCACGGCTGGTGCTGCTCGGCGGCGGGATCTCGGCTCAGGGGGATGTACTGATCAAACCGCTGGAGAAATATCTGCGGCAGGGGTGCTTCGGCGGAGAACGGAGCGGGATCCCGGAGATCCGGACCTCGGTCCTCGGAAACCAGGCCGGGATGATCGGAGCGGCGAGCCTGATATAGCGGCTGGGGATATAGCACAACGAATATTCGGAAGAATCCATAGAAAAGGAAGGGAAATGTGCCCTAAAGCAGGGGATGTTTCCTTTTCTTTTTTTATTGCCCCGACCTGGAAAACGGAATATAAAAATGTGAACGAATCGTGAACGAACCGTAAACGAAACAGGATGATATTGAACAATTACGGAGAATCAGGTATACTATAGCAAGAGAGGCATACGGCCTTTTCCGTTGGACGATGAGGGATGATGGAAAAGGTATGGTTGCAATACGGCGCGATACTCACGGCAGAGTTCATCGGCCATGAGTATAATGAGAAGGATTGTGGAGCCGGAGGATAGTATGGAAGAACGGAAACCGGAAGAGCAAAAGAGTCAGGATGAGGGGACTCAAAGGGAATCATTTTCATTTTTACAGGAAACAATCAAGCCAAAGCCGGTCACCGGAGGGCAGATTGCGCTGCAGCTTTCCAAAATGGCGGTGTATGGTCTGATCATCGGGGCAGCAGCCTGCTGCGGTTTTTACGCGCTTCGGCCCTGGGCTCAGGAGACATTTCACGAGGAGGCCCAGGAGGTGACGCTTCCCAAGGATGAAGAGGAGGAGCCGGAGCCTGTCCAGGAGGAAGAAGAGGAAAAGGAACCGGAGCCGGAGCCTCAGATCATCGTTCCGGAGCTGACTGCGGACAGCTACCGGGAGATCATGCAGAGTATGTATGCCGTTGCAAAGGAAGCGGAGCAGTGCGTGGTTTACGTCCGGAGGGCCAAGGAAGGCGAGGCCCCGGCCGGGACAGGCGCGCATACCGGCGCCACAGGACTGCTGGCGGCGGACAACGGACAGGAGCTTTTGGTCCTTTCGGATAACTCCGTCTGTGAGGGCGCGGAACAATGGTCCGTCATATTTCCGGACCATACACGGCATTCGGCGAAGCTGGTGAAGCAGGATGGCAACCGGGGGCTTGCGGTATTCGGAATTGACCGGGCCTCCATCTCAGACAGTACATGGAATGTGATCCGGGTGGCAGAGCTGGGCAATTCCAACATCTCCGTCCGGGGGGATCTGGTGATTGCCCTGGGACAGATGTTCGGCTATGAAAATGGAGTCGGCTATGGGATCATCAGCGCCAAGGAGTGGGATCACGATTATGCCGACGGCCAGTGCGGGGTGATCGCCACAGATATTGCGGCATCCGCCGACGCAAGCGGCGTCCTGTTCAACCAGAAGGGCCAGGCCATCGGCCTGGTGAAAAGCGGCATCCTGGGCGAAGGCGCGTCCGCCTCGGCAAATGCCCTGGCAGTCTCGGATATGAAGCAGGTTATGGGCCTTCTGCTCAACGGGGAGGCCGTTCCCTACACCGGAATCTTCGGCACCGCTGTAACGGATGAACTTTCCGAGGAAAAGAAGATCCCCAAGGGTCTGTATGTGACAAATGTGCAGGCCGATTCCCCGGCCATGAAAGCCGGGATCCAGAACGGGGACGTGATCCTGGAGGTGGGAGACGCCAGCGTCACCGGAATCATTTCCTATGAAAAGGCCGTGCTGGAACACAAGGCGGGAGAGATCGTCAAGGTGAAAGGACAGCGGCTGGGAAGCGGCGGCTATGTGGATGTGGACTTTTCGGTGACAATGGGGAGCAGGGAGTGAGAGACCTGAATTGGTGATTTGTTATCACATTACATCGATCCAGTGCGAGTTTACTTGCTAAAGGCAGTTTATATACTGATATTTGGCGGAAAGCCCAACGACCTCAGACAGAAACAGCGTGTTACTGGAACGCTCAAAGGGGGGAACAGCAGCAACAGTGTAAGCGGCGAATAGTCTGTGCGGCATACAAGGCTGTGGTCGTTCTGGATTGTAAAATAAAATTTATATAGAAAGAGGATAAACGAAGGGTATGTATATTAAGGATTTGCGCGGAGGCGAGACGATCAGAAGTATTTACATGTGCAGGGGGAAGCGTTCTGCGGAGACGCGGAACGGAAAGCCTTATGACAACCTGCTCCTGCAGGATAAGACCGGCACTCTTGACGGAAAGGTGTGGGATCCCAATTCTCAGGGAATCGCGGACTACGAGGAAAAGGATTTTATTGAGGTATACGGCGAGGTGATCACCTACAACAACAACCTCCAGCTGAACATCAAACAGCTCCGGAAGGCGGCCGAGGGCGAATACAACCCTGCGGATTACATGCCTGTTTCCGAAAAAAATATCGACGTGATGTACCAGGAGCTGCTCTCCTGCATCCAAAAAATTTCCAACGAATATCTGCGTCAGGCAGTGGAATATTACTTCGTGAAGGATGAAGCATTTATCAAGGCGTTCAAGTCTCATTCCGCAGCCAAGACCGTGCACCACGGCTTCTGCGGGGGGCTTCTGGAGCATACATTGAGCGTGGTTCATCTGTGCGAATATTTCGCAGGGGCATACAGGATCCTCAACAGGGATCTGCTGATCGCCTCCGCGGTCTGCCACGACATCGGCAAGGTTCGGGAGCTGTCCGAATTTCCGGACAACGACTACACGGATGAGGGCCAGCTCATCGGCCATATCGTGATCGGCTCGGAAATGCTGACTGAGGCCATCCGTTCTGTCCCGGGCTTCCCGGTGATGCTGGCAAATGAATGGAAGCACTGCATTCTGGCGCATCACGGCGAACTGGAATTCGGCTCGCCGAAAAAACCGGCACTTGCAGAAGCGCTGGCGCTGAATCTGGCGGACAATGCGGACGCGAAGCTGCAGACGATGAAGGAAGTATTGAAGGATAAAAGCGGGACGGAATGGCTGGGGTATAACCGGCTGTTCGAGTCGAATCTGAGGAAGACCTCGGATGGGAACTGATCTGGTGATGGGGGATAGACTGCAACCGTACAGGTGGAATCAATTTGACAAATAAAAGAATAGAAGACAACAGGGCAGGCGTTTGTGAACACGGAAACGCCTGCTTTGCAGACAGGAATAGTATTTAGGATATCAGGCTGAAAAATATGTATTTTCATACCTGTTTGAGCTGCCGGCATGAACGGTGGAATGGAGATAGTTATGCAGAAAAATGAATCAGTGACAGTGGCGATCCAGGATATTGGCGTCAATGGTGAAGGTATAGGCAGAGTGAATGGCTATACCTTATTTATTAAGGACGCGGTCATCGGCGACGTGGTGGAAGCCAGGGTGACAAAAGCAAAAAAGAATTACGGTTACGCAAGATTGATGAAGATCATTACGCCTTCCGAGCATCGTGTAGAGCCTGTGTGCAAATTTGCCAGAAAATGCGGAGGCTGCCAGATCCAGGAGATGTCCTACGAAAAGCAGCTGGAATTTAAGCGGAACAAGGTGCTGGGAAATCTGGAGCGGATCGGAGGTTTTTCTCCGGAACTGCTGGCGGAGGTATTCGGGCCGATCATCGGGATGGAGAAGCCCTTTGGGTATCGGAATAAGGCGCAGTTTCCGTTCGGTACGGACAAAAATGGACAGCCCATTACCGGGTTCTATGCGGGGAGAACCCATGATATCATCGCAAATACGGACTGTGCGCTGGGAGTTGGAGTCAATAAGGAAATCCTGGAGATCGTGCTTGCGTTTATGAAAAAATATGGAGTGCGTTCCTATGACGAAAAGACCGGGGAAGGGCTGATCCGACATGTGCTGATCCGGTATGGGTTTGCTACGAAGGAGATTATGGTCTGTTTTGTGGTGAATAAGGAAATAGCGGATTGCGGGGACGGCGAGAAACGAAGGAACAAGGAAGCGTCGGATTGCAGGAGTGATGAGAATCGGTGGGACAAGGAAGCGTCGGATTGCAGGAGTGATGAGAATCGGTGGGACAAGGAAGCGTCGGATTGCAGGAACGGCGAGCATCAAGGGAGTATGAGGCAGACCAAAGGAAGTCGGGGGAGCTCCGGGTGGATTCCGCACCAGGAGGTTTTGGTGGAAGAACTGGCCAGGATTCCCGGCATGACGAGTATTACAGTGAGTCCGAATCATCGGCAGACGAATGTGATCATGGGGGAGCGATACGAAGTTCTGTGGGGACAGCCGTTTATCACAGACTATATCGGAGCGGTGAAATATCAGATCTCTCCGCTGTCGTTCTATCAGGTGAATCCGGTGCAGACGGAGAAATTGTACGGGCTTGCGATGGAATATGCAGATTTGAAAGGGCGGGAAACCGTGTGGGATCTGTACTGCGGGATTGGGACCATTTCCCTGTTCCTGGCGCAGAAGGCGGGGAAGGTGTACGGAGTGGAGATCGTACCCCAGGCAGTGGAGGACGCCAGGAGAAATGCGGAGATCAATGGGATTGAAAATGCGGAATTTTATGTTGGGAAAGCAGAGGAAGTGCTGCCAGGACATTATGAGCGGTATGAGAAGGAGCATCCCGGAGAGCGGCCGCATGCGGATGTGATCGTGGTGGATCCGCCTCGGAAAGGGTGCGATGAGACGCTGCTGAAGACGATGGCGGACATGCGGCCGGAGAGGATTGTGTATGTGAGCTGCGATTCGGCTACGCTGGCACGGGATCTGAAGTATCTGTGCGGGCGGGGGTATGAGATGAAGAAGGGGAGAGTTGTGGATCAGTTTGGGATGAGTGTGCATACAGAATGTGTGGTGTTGATACAAAGGAAACATATCTAGAAATCCTTTATTTTAAGCAGTTTTATAAGCATTTTGTGTTTACGGAAGATGAGGAAGGGAATCGAAATAAGAGGATGGAGAAGTATTTTGAAGTTTCGGCGGTGGTTGATGTGGGGTGTGGGGATACAAAAAATAGTTATTTTTGAAAGTAGTTATATATTTTAAGATTTGATATTTTGCTAATCTGAGATTACAATGTGTTGTTTTTGCATGAGGCAGTTTTCATATCTACATCCTAAGAGAAAAACTGCCATATGCAAAGACTTCTTTTTGCTCAGGTGAATATTTATAACAGAGCATTGCTGTTTGAATATCAAAAATTATTGTTATTTGGGAGGATAAAATGCCATTAGAAAAAGGTGGTAGAGCGGACAAAAAAGGTAACCAATATGGGATATTATGTTTGAAAAACAATTGGGTTCCGTAAGAGAGATAAGCAGAAAATTAATGGAAAGATAATAGCTTGAGATTAGTAGCTGCTACATAAATATAAGAAATTAAAATTTTGAAGGAGTAGTAGATGGAGGATAACAAAAAAGAAGCCCGGAGTGAAATTATCATATACCAGACAGAAGATGGAAGTACAAAAATAGATGTTAAATTTCAAGATGAAACTGTTTGGCTTACTCAGGCGCAATTATGCGAGCTATATCAGACTAGTAAATCCAATATCAGTGAGCATATTAAACATATATTTGAAGAGGGAGAATTGGAGGAGGATTCAGTTGTTCGGAAATTCCGAACAACTGGCGCTGATGGCAAGAATTATAATATTACCCATTATAATCTGGATATGATAATTTCTCTTGGATATCGTGTGAAATCTTTAATTGCTACGCAATTTCGGCGTTGGGCAACAGAACGCCTAAAAGAATATATGATAAAAGGCTTTACAATGGATGATGAGCGATTGAAAAATTTGGGTGGGGGAAATTACTGGAAAGAGTTATTAGATCGCATACGGGATATTCGCTCATCTGAAAAAGTAATGTATCGACAGGTGCTTGACCTATATGCTACCAGTGTGGATTATAATCCCAAAAGCAGTGAATCTATTGCATTTTTTAAAATGGTTCAAAATAAGCTGCATTATGCAGCGCATGGGCATACGGCGGCAGAAGTAATATATGAACGAGCAAATGCAGAACAACCATTTATGGGACTTAGAAATTTTTCTGGTGATTTTCCAACATTAAAAGATATCGGTATTGCAAAGAATTATTTAAATGAGGAAGAATTGAAGATTTTAAATAACATTGTGTCTGGATATTTTGACTTTGCAGAAATTCAGGCTATGCGCCATAATCCCATGTATATGTCTGATTATGTGGAGCATCTTGATAATGTATTGAAAACGACAGGAGAAAAATTATTACAGGGAGCAGGAACAATCAGTCATGCCCAAGCAATCGAAAAAGCAACAGTAGAATATAGAAAATATCAGGTTCAGAACTTATCTCCAGTTGAAGAAGAATATTTAGAAAGTATTAAAAACATACATAGTACGGCAAAGAAAAAAGCAAAGAAGTAATAACGCAGAATTGTGTTCCTATACGAGTGACGAGGATAAAAAATTGTGTTTACATAGTAGCTCTGACACATACAGAGACTGTGTGTCTCTTGAGCAACCGAAAACCGGATACGAAAGTCAGGATCGATGTGGATCTGGAAGACTACTATCGTATCAAGGACGCAAAGAAGAATCAGAACTGAAAATAGAACACCGAACTAAAAGCGAAAGCTGCTGATGCGTAAAAGCATTGGCAGCTTTTTTGCGCGAGTAGCGAGGAAAGTCGAGCCATAGTGACGGCTTTCGTGTTTACACGAAAAGACGGCAATATGGGGAGATTTGACGAGCACCGCGACAGTCTCAGAGCTTGTCTCGGAGACCTCGCCGAAGGGAGGTGGTGCCAATGATCTGGATCCGGTGATCTAGAAATTGAAACTGACAATCAACGAGAATCTGAGTCGGGTACTAAGGTGGGTCAAGTTTCAACGAAAAAGTGGGTCAATTCTACTTGACAATCAACAAATGGCAAAAGGCTAAGATGAAGGAGCCGTTACGGACAAGGAATCCGTGGCGGCTTTTTCTGTGGGAAAGAAGGTGGACAGATGCCAAGCAAACCAAAGAAGCCTTGTGCTTATCCGGGCTGTCCGAACCTTACAGATGGTCGTTACTGTCCGGAGCATCAGCAGAAGGTCAACAGTAATTATGAGAAGTACGGCAGGGATAAAGCTACGAAGAAAAGATATGGTCGTGCATGGAAGAGGATCCGTGACAAGTATGCTGCGGAGCATCCCTTCTGCGAGCTTTGTTTTGAACGTGGAATTATCGTGCCGACTGAAGAGATACACCATAAGAAGCCTTTGAGTGAAGGTGGCACGCATGATCGGAGCAATCTGATCGCGCTGTGCAAGTCGTGTCACTCGACTATACACGCAAAGAGAGGGGACTATTGGGGGAACCATCGCGGGTAGGGGCGGTGCAAATCTCTATACGTAAGGCTTCCAGGGAACGGCGCGGGGGTCACGCATGCAAAATCACGAAATGGAAAGTAAAGCAAAGTTTGGAGCAGAAGCATAAACGGATGCTGGAATCCATGAAGAAATTGTCGCTGGAGGAATATAAGGAAGAGATAGACCAGAAGATACAGATACGGTTTATATAGGAAACATTAGGGAGAGGTGGTGATGGAAGGATAGACGATAAAGAAAAAAGGTACGGAAACAGAGTACAGGGATTTTATGGCTTAAATCGGATGGTACGGATCATAGGATATGAAAAAAATGGAATCCGATGTGCTCTAAGAAAGTAAGCATAAATTTAAGCGTCAGAGCTGCATAAAACCCAGCTCTGACGCTTAAAAAAAATTAATAAAAAAACCTCCCATTTTACGGGGAAATAAGAGATAATAGAATTAACCAAAAAACTATTTTTTCGCATTACCCATAAAAGAGAGGAGGTTTTACCATG
>CAJTGD010000029.1 GCA_910575475.1 Lachnospiraceae bacterium
TACGTGGCAACAGTAGGAAATGTAACAGAGGATGCCATAAAGAAATACATTCGGGAACAGTCAGAAGAATCCCGGAAAGAGGAAAGTAAAGGAGCCGCTTTTTAGCGGCAGCAAGTCCCCACTTGAAGTGGGGGTTGGTGATTAGCGTTACCGCGCCCCGTCCCGCTGCCGCTGTGCCGTCCGCGCCGCTTTCACGTGGGTGCAGATTTTGTCGGAGTTTTGACAGATAATCGGGCATTTTCCCTGTTTTTCTCTACGTCTATTCGTCTGGTCGTCAGGTGTCGGCATGCCTGGAAAACAGGATGCTGCGATTTGAGATATGCGACAGCGGAATTGGAATGCGGCAGGATCAGATCGATAAAATATGGGAAAAGGAACCGGCGCATTACGCGAAACAGAGAATTGGAAGATATGCGATCAAGAATATAAAGGAAAGGCTGCAGTTAAAATATCATGATGGTTTTTCTCTTGAGATAAAGAGCGAGATAGGGAAGGGAACAACGGTTATTTTGAAAATCCCATACGAGGAGGGGACAAAGTGTCTATAAAGCTATTGATTGCGGATGATGAGGATATGATACGCACAGGACTCGCAAAATATCTGAAATTGCATACGGATAGATTTGACAGGATTTATGAGGCCGAAAACGGACAGGAAGCCCTGAAGTTTGGAGCAAAGGACTATTTTTTGAAGCCGATGCGGGCGGCAGATATCCTGGAATGCCTGAACCGTCTGGCAGATGAATATATCGGGGCGGATAAGGCCGGATCTGACCGCGGGAGGGAGAATGTCAATCCATTTGTGAAGGAGGCAGTCGATTATATTAGAGAGTATTATATGCAGGAAATCTCATTGTCCGAAATTGCCCAAAAGCTTGGAATATCGGCAAGCTATCTGTCTACACTTTTGAACCAGGGACTTGGATGCGGTTTTACAGATTATCTGAACCAGGTACGGATTGAGCGTGCCTGTTGCTATCTGGAACAAAATTATCTGAAAAATTATGAGATAGCATATAAGGTTGGATTTCGGGATGAAAAATATTTTTCAAAGGTATTTAAGAAAATCAAGGGAATCTCACCAAGGGATTACCGAAAGAAAGGGATGTAACCCTGCGCAACCGCAAGTTTACATGATTTTCTTCAAAAGCAACAGCAATCTGCTTGTATTTACATGGTATTTTTCCTATAATGCGGACAGACAGTCCGGACTGCTGTAAAATAAAAATACTGCGAAAGCGAGAATGCGGATTCAGGAAAGGAAGGAAATATAATGAGTTTTGGAGAAAATCTACAGTTTTATAGAAAGAGGAATGACATTACACAGGAACAGCTTGCGGAGCAGATGAGTGTGTCCAGGCAGACGATCTCAAAGTGGGAATCGGAGAACTCTTATCCGGAGATGGAGAAGCTGCTCCAGCTCTGTGATATGTTTGGCTGTACGATAGATGTTTTGCTGCGGGGGAATGTGCAGGAAAGTCTGCAGGAGGATACGGCGGGATATGACCGGCATATGAACCGGTTTTCCGTAAAGATCGTGGCTGGAATCGGAGTGATCCTGTTCGGCCTGATCCTGCAGATCCTGGGAGAAGCATTTCATATGCCGGATTATTTTGTGAACACGATATTCTTATTCGTTGCCATGACAGGGATACTGATCATCATAGAGGGCGGAATGCAGCACGTCAGGTTTGCAAAAAAGCATCCGCATATCAATCCTTTTTACAAGGAGGAAGAGCTGGAGCTTGCGGAAAACAGATTCCGGGTGCGGATCATTACCGGAATCGGGATCCTCTTTGCGGGAGCCCTGGCAGCGGTCATGTCAGAAGGATTTCCGGTTCCGGCAGGATGTACGAAAGAGATTTATAACAGTGTATCCCTGCTCTTTTTTACAGTCGGAATCTGTACCATTGTATATACGGGGATGCAGAAGTCAAAATACAATGTGGAAGAATACAACAAAGAGAACTCACCGGTTAAGAGCCGGAAGGATCAGTTGGTTGCCGCCTGGTGCGGATGCATCATGATCGTGGCTACGATTCTTTTCTTCATCGCCGGGCTGGGGTACGAGATGTGGGAGAAATGCTGGATTGCCTATCCGATCGGCGGGATGCTCTGCGGGATCGTGACGCTGATACTCAATGGGATGTATAAGGAATAGAGACTTTCCAGTATTGACAAAAAGGAAGTAAAAGTAGTATATTTGAGAGGAGGTTAGTAGATACTAACACAAAATGCAATGATTGGAGGATTTTTATGGTCGGGATTACAGTGGGGAATGCGATGCAGACAAAGGCACTTTTGGGTCTTATGATACCGTTCCTTGGGACGGTGCTTGGGTCCGCCTGCGTGCTGTTTATGAGGGATCGGCTGAATCCTCTGGTGCAGAGGGCGCTGACCGGATTTGCGGCGGGGGTGATGGTGGCGGCTTCCATATGGAGCCTGCTGGTTCCGGCTATGGAGCAGGCGGCGTACATGAGGCAGTGGGCTTTTCTGCCTGCGGTGATCGGCTTCTGGCTTGGAATCCTGTTTCTGCTGTTTCTGGACCGGACCATTCCCCATCTGCACATGAACAGCAGCAAAGCCGAAGGGCCGAAAAGCAGCCTGCAGAAAACCACAATGCTGGTGCTTGCGGTGACGCTCCACAATCTGCCGGAAGGTATGGCGGTGGGAGCGGTCTACGCCGGCTGGCTGTCCGGGGAGGCCGGGATCACGGCTATGGGGGCGCTGGCGCTTTCCCTGGGGATCGCGATACAGAACTTTCCGGAAGGCGCGATCATCTCCATGCCCCTGCGGGCGGAAGGAGTCAGCACAGGAAAGGCGTTCCGCTACGGTGCGTTTTCCGGTGCCGTGGAACCGATTGGCGCCGCCCTGACGATTCTCATGGCGGGATTCATCATTCCGCTCCTGCCGTACCTTTTAAGCTTTGCGGCAGGCGCCATGGTCTATGTGGTTGTGGAGGAACTGATCCCGGAAATGTCCGAAGGCAGCCACTCCAATCTCGGAACGGTTCTGTTTGCGGCAGGCTTTACGGTCATGATGGCGCTGGATGTGGCGCTGGGATAGAAATAGATGAATCAGACTGCCGCATACAGCTTTTAATATCCCACATAGTGTAAGCGGTAGTCTTCGGTCACAAAGATGGCCTGTACATTCTTCAGGCTTTCAATCAGTGCGCTGCCTTCCTCCAGTCCCAGGGCGAAACAGCACGTACTTAAGGCATCCCCGTCTGCGGAAGAGTCGGTGATGACCGTTGCCTGTAGCAATTGATTGGCATAAGGATAGCCTGTCTCCGGGTTCAGGATGTGGTGGTACAGCCTGCCGTCCTTTTTAAAGTACCGCTGATAAACCCCGGAGGAAACTACGGAGCGGTCCTGAATCTCTAAAATATCAATGGGCGCATTCTGTTCATCAAAGGGCTTCTGGATGCCGATGCGGAAGGGGCTGCCGTCAAAGGATGCCCCAAGGGTGAGCACATTTCCGCCCAGATTGATCAGGGCATGCTCTACCCCCTCTTTTTTCAGATACTCTTTCAGACGGTCGGCAATGTATCCCTTGGCAATACCGCCCAGGTCTATTTTAGCCTGAGGATCCAGCAGAGTGACCGTACAGGCCTTTTTATCCACCAGAACCTTTCTGTAATCTACATGGGAGCGGGCTTCTTCGATTGCCTCGGCATCAGGAACCGTATGCTCCGTATGATTCGTAAAATTCCAAAGATCACTCAGCGGCGCGATGGTGATGTCAAATTTCCCGCCGGAAAGCTCACAGTATCTCAGTCCCAGAGCGATCAGATCGATCGTTTCCTGTGATACCTTAACAGGGGTTCCGGCGGAGGCGTTGATCCGGGAGACTTCGCTGGTCTCGATCTTATTACTGAAAAGAGACTCATAATTTTCACAGATTTTCTTACATTCATCCAAAACAGAAGTGCTGACGCCCCATGCGTCAATCTGGATCACCGTATCAAAATAAATGCCTGTGACACTCAGCTTTTCATCCTTACGCGGAGAAGAGCAGGAGGCAAGCAGGAGAAGAAGCAAAATGATGAGAGAAAAAAAACTTACTTTTTTCATGAATATTTTCCTTACAGGTGGAATTTTTTGTAAAGCAACAATTACATTATATCCGGGTAAAAGAAGAAATACAATCCTTTTATTTTCACGCCGTTTGAAGTGATTGTGAATAGTAACTTTTTGGGCGAACAGATATTCGAAAGGTGTTGCAATCTGGAAAGGGATATGGTATGATGTTCAAAGCAAATGACAGAGCATCGGGAGGCGTTATGAAGAGAAATGACTGGATATTGATCACAGTGGTGCTGGCGGTGTCAGCCATTTTTCTTGGAATCCATGTTTTCCGTCCGCAGCAGAAGGATGGCATGGCAGAGGTTACGATAGATGGGGAAGTATTTGGTTCCTGGCCTCTTTCCGAGGATCGCACGGTTGAGATCGGGGATGGGAACCGTCTGGTGATCGAGGACGGGAAGGCGAACATGGTATGGGCGGACTGCCCGGACAAGCTGTGTGTGAACCAGAAGGCAATCTCACGGGAGGGGGAGAGTATCATCTGTCTGCCCAATAAAGTGGTGGTTTCCATCGTGGGCGGTGAGGAACGGGAAGTGGACGCGGTAACCTGACCGGGACAGAATCGAATTAGGCGCAGTGAACGCAGGAGGAATCCATTTGAAAAACAGAGCGGCATTTTTTGGTGTATTTACGGCATTGGCCCTTATTTTCAGCTATCTGGAAAGCCTGATCCCAATCCGGTTCGGGATTCCCGGGATCAAGCTGGGACTTGCCAATCTGCTGACCGTGATCCTTCTATATAAAAGGAATGCAAGGGAAGCCCTGCTTCTGTCTGTAGTACGGGTCATCCTGTCCGGTTTTCTGTTCGGAAATCTGTTCAGCATCGTGTACAGTCTGGCAGGCGGGATCCTGAGCCTTTTTGTGATGGCTGTTCTGAAAGGAACCGGGAGGTTCAGTGTGATGGGAGTCAGCGCGGCGGGCGGCGTATTCCACAATATGGGTCAGCTCCTTGTAGCGATGGCAGCCGTGGAGACTTACCGGGTCGGGTATTACTTTCCGGTGCTTCTGATCGCGGGGGTGGTGACGGGGCTGCTGATCGGTGCTGCGGCAGAGCAGGTATTAAAGCGGCTGGAAAGCTTCCGGTTCGAGTCGTGATTTAGTACAGCAATAGATACAAAAGGAGAAGTACAGGGATGATATCATATATCAGAGGAAATCTGGCAGCGATGGAGAGGGATAAGGTGATCGTAGATGTCCATGGCGTGGGTTATGGGGTTTTCATGCCGGAGCGTTCCATGGGACTTCTGCCCCAGATGGGAAGCGAGGTCAAGCTCCATACCTATCTGAATGTCCGTGAGGATGCCATGCAGCTCTTCGGCTTTTTGACCAGGGATGATCTGGCAGTCTTCAAGCTGCTGATCGGAGTCAGCGGCATCGGGCCCAAGGGAGGATTGGGAATCCTGTCCCAGCTCTCTGCGGATGATCTGCGGTTTGCGGTTCTGGCGGGAGATGTGAAGGCAATCTCCGCGACTCCGGGAATCGGGAAAAAGACGGCGGAGAAGCTGATCATTGAATTGAAGGACAAGCTGGATCTGGACGATATGCTGCATCCGGCAGAGGAAGGGATTCCCGCAGCAACAGCGGATCCGGGGGCGACGTCGGTGCAGTCCGAGGCTGTCCAGGCACTGGTGGCGCTTGGCTATGGAAGTACGGAGAGCTTAAAGGCCGTGAAGAAGGTGAAGCTGGAAGACGCGACGGTGGAGGAAGTGCTGAAGGCTGCGCTGAAAAATTTCTGACTGTACGGCCAACAGTACCTGCAGGCAGGAAATCGCAATACGGGGTTACATAGGGGAGTCATATGGGAAAGCGGATCATAACAACAGAAAATCTGGAAGAAGATATCAAAATAGAAAATCATCTCCGCCCGCAGCGTTTAAAGGATTATATCGGGCAGGAGAAGGCGAAGCAGACGCTGGGCATCTATATCAGCGCGGCGAAGGAGCGGGGCGACGCCCTGGATCATGTGCTGTTTTACGGACCGCCGGGGCTGGGAAAGACCACCCTGGCCGGAATCATTGCCAATGAGATGGGGGTGAATATCAAGATTACCTCCGGGCCGGCCATCGAGAAGCCGGGGGAGATGGCGGCGATCCTGAACAACCTGCAGGAAAATGATATCCTGTTTGTGGATGAGATCCACCGTCTGAACCGCCAGGTTGAGGAGGTCCTGTATCCTGCAATGGAGGATTATGCCATCGATATCCTGATCGGAAAAGGGGCGACGGCACGTTCGATCCGCCTGGACCTTCCGAAGTTTACCCTGGTGGGGGCGACCACCCGCGCAGGGATGCTGACCGCTCCGCTGCGGGACAGGTTCGGGGTCATCCATCATCTGGAATTCTATACAGAAGAAGAGCTGACGACCATCATCCTGCGTTCCGCCCGTGTGCTGGAGGTGGAGATCGAGGAACAGGGGGCCAGGGAGCTGGCAAAGCGTTCCAGAGGGACTCCGCGTTTGGCCAACCGTCTGCTGAAAAGAGTGCGCGATTTTGCCCAGGTCAAGTATGACGGTGTGATCACGGAGGCTGTGGCGGATTATGCCCTGGATCTTCTGGATGTGGATAAGTACGGCCTGGACAATATTGACCGGAATATTCTTCTGACGATGATCGAACGGTTTCAGGGGGGACCGGTGGGACTGGATACTCTGGCGGCATCCATCTCCGAGGATGCGGGAACCCTGGAGGATGTCTATGAGCCGTACCTTCTGAAAAACGGATTCATACAGCGGACCCCGCGGGGGCGCGTGGTGACCGAGCTGGCCTACGCCCATCTGGGGATACCGGCAGGCGATTGAACGGATTACTGTTCACTCCTGGGCCGTGCACCGCGCTGCACGGTCACAGGCCAGTACAGTACTGGGGCTGGATGCATTACAGTTCGCTGGCCGGCCGGCGAACTGTAAATTCATGGAAAAAACAGTTGGTTTTTGCTGTCGGATAGTTTATAATAACAAGTAACAAACGCAAGGGGAGGAAGCTATGAGTTCAGCAAAACATTTTACAGAAGTACTCATCGGAGGAAAAGTTTATACTTTAAGCGGATTTGAGGGAGAAGAATATCTGCAGAAGGTATCTTCTTATCTGAACCATAAGATTACGGAATGTGCGAACAGCGATGGTTACCGCAAGCAGAGCGCAGACACTCGCAATGTACTCCTTGCCTTGAATATTGCGGATGATTACTTCAAAGCGAAGAAGCAGGGAGATTCCCTGGAAAGCGACATTGAACTGAAAGACAAAGAGATGTACGACTTGAAGCACGAGCTGATATCTGTCCAGATCAAGCTGGAGAACGCGGAAAAAGAACTGGCGAAGATGAAGGAAGAAAATAATGACCTGCAGATGCAGATCGTGAAACTGGAAACCGAGATGAAAAACCGAAGAAAGTAAATTCCTGCTTTTTGTGTGCGGGCGCGGCAGTGAGGATTGACAGGTTCGCAGCGGTTTGGGAGAGCGATTTTTTCGGTAGTATGTGCAGGAGGCTATGATTTCAAGACGGGACATCCAATATTGCGGAGAAGATTTAAAAATAAACAGAGGGCGTTGTGTGGAAGTACTGGCTCCGGCAGGGTCATATGACAGCTTCCGGGCAGCGCTGACGGCAGGGGCGGATGCGGTATATGCAGGCGGCCCTCATTTTGGTGCGCGTGCATATGCGGAGAACTTTACCGAGGAGCAGCTTCTGGAAGCGATCGACGAAGCGCATCTGCACGGGCGAAGATTCTATCTGACTGTCAATACACTCGTGAAGGATCAGGAGCTGCCGCAGCTTTACCGCTACCTGGAACCTCTGTACCGGGGCGGGCTGGATGCAGTGATCGTACAGGATACCGGCGTGCTTCAGGTGGTGCGTACCTGCTTTCCGGATCTGGATATCCACGCCAGTACGCAAATGACCATCACCGGGGCAGAGGGCGCCAGGTTTTTGAAGGAATGCGGCGCTGTGCGTGCCGTTCCGGCGAGGGAGCTGTCTCTGGAGGAGATCCGGCATATGAAGCAGGCCGCCGGGATGGAGATCGAATGCTTTGTCCACGGCGCACTCTGCTATTGCTATTCCGGACAGTGTCTGCTCAGCAGTTTGATTGGAGGAAGGAGCGGGAACCGGGGGCAGTGTGCCCAGCCCTGCCGCCTGCATTATGCATCGGGCGGTAAAAAAGGGTATCTGCTGAGTCTGAAGGACATCTGTACGCTGGAGCTGATCCCGGATCTGATCGACGCGGGGATCGATTCCTTCAAGATCGAAGGGCGGATGAAGCGTCCGGAATACGTTGCCGGAGTGACATCCATGTACCGGAAGTATGTGGATTTGTATCAGAAGTCGGGCAGAGAGAGGTTCCGTGTCAGTGAAGAGGATCAGGAAATGCTGCTGGATCTGTATAATCGGGGCGGATTCCATACAGGCTATTATCAGCAGAAGAACGGCAGGGATATGATCGCGTCAGACCGTCCGAACCATGCCGGGGTCCCTGCCGTAAAGGTCATGGATCAAAAGGGCAGGGAAGTGACTGCAAAGGCACTGACTCAGATCCACAGAGGGGATGTTCTCGCATTTCCTCAGCAGGGAGATCATACTTTTGGCAAAGATCATGAGAAGGGCAGCCGGATCACGATTCCTTTACCGAAGGGGAAGCATTTGGAAAAAGGGCTTGTCCTGAACCGGATCAGAAATGAAAAGCTGCTCGGGGAGCTCCGGGATTTCCAGAAGCAGGGAAAACGAAAAGAAAAAATTTATGGTTTCTTAAGGCTTTATTCCGAAGAACCTGCTATGATGACGGTATGCAAGGGCGATGTGTCTGCGCAGGCTGTTTCGGAGCTTACAGTGGTACAGGCGGAGAAAAGCCCGCTGGATGAAGCGCGTATCCGAAAGCAGCTGGAAAAGACCGGAAATACGGAATTTGAATTTGATAATCTGGAGATTGATCTGGAAGAAGGGGTATTTCTGCCGATGCAGCAGATCAATGAGCTGCGGAGACGGGTACTGGAGGAACTGCACAAAAACATATGCATGCAGTACCACAGGCCGGAGGCAGCAGCTCTCGACCGGATCGGAACAGGGCTATTGACGGAAAAAGAAGGAAGCCGCACAGGGGCATTTCGGTTTTCGGCGCTGGTACAGACCATGTCTCAGCTGGACCAGGTGTGCGCATTTCCCGAAGTTTCCCGGGTCTATATAGACAGCGCAGCCCTGGGGATGCTCGGCGCCGGAGATGCATTGGCGGACCGCTGCGGCCGGCTTCGGGCGCAGGGGAGGGAGGTATTCCTTGGGGCGCCCCATATTTTCCGCGGGCAGGCGGCTCGGATGTGGGAAGCTCGGATGAGATGCTTTGACGGGATCCATTTTGACGGGATCCTCCTGCGGAATTATGAAAGCTTTGCGCTTTGGAACGGCGCGGAAGAAAAGGACAGGCTGCTGCAGGCAGCCGATCCGGGTGGGAACAGCAGCAGGGACAGAAAAGCGGGCCAATGGATTTCGGAAATTGACAGAAATGTGATCCTGGATCATAATGTGTATGTCATGAATCAGGCTGCGAAGGCATTCTGGAACCAGCATGGGGTACGGGAATTTACCGTGCCTGCGGAACTGAACAGGAATGAGATTCTGCATCTGGGCGCAGAGCATATGGAGATGCTGGTCTATGGATACCTTCCGGTCATGGTGACCGCGCAGTGCATTACGAAAACCGTAGATCAATGCCGAAAGCAGACCGAAGTGAAAGCGTCGTATTCCGAAGAAGAAAAATCGAACAGAAATATAAGGGAACTGACGGATCGGTACGGAAATCCGTTTTTAGTGGAAAACCGCTGTGAGGACTGCTATAATATCATTTATAATTCGGTTCCGCTATGCCTGTTTGATGAGAAAGCGGCATTGAGGGAAATCGGCCCTTCCCGGCTCAGGCTGCAGTTTTCCGTGGAGGATGGGGAACAGACGCGGCGGGTCCTGCAGGAATGCATCCGGGCATTTTCAGGCGGGACACAGAAAAAAACAGCCGGAAGTCCGCCGGATTTCAAAAACGATACGGAAAGAGGAAGTGATCCTCACCAGCCAGCCGGCCGCTTTACGCGGGGGCATTTCCGAAGGGGAGTTTTATAGTGGTTAATATTATTGTTGAAGTATCAAAGTATATGATCATCCTATTGATGACCGCCTATACATTTTCATGCTTCTCGATCTTCGCGCAGAGCTACGAGGAAGATGAAAAGCGGGTCTATATTCTGCAGAATGTGCTGATGTTCATGATGCAGTTTCTGGCCTATGCGGTGATGTACCTGAAAACAGAGGAACACAAGCTCCTGCTGTTCTTTGCGGTACAGGTGGTGCTGCTGGTTGCGGTCATCCTTCTGTATTCGATCCTGTATCCGAATGTATCCAGGCTGATCGTGAACAACATGTGCATGCTGCTCAGCGCAGGACTGATCATGATCACCCGGCTGTCCTATGAAAGCGCGGTGAAGCAATTCATCTTTATCGCCCTGGGGACCGCATTCGGCCTGGTCGTTCCGGTCCTGATCCGAAAGCTGAAATTTCTGGCGGACTGGGTCTATATCTACGCGGGAGTCGGATTTGCGGCGCTTCTGCTGGTGGCGGTGTTCGCCGCTACGTCAGGCGGGGCGAAGCTTGGATTTACCATAGGCGGGATTGGGATCCAGCCATCGGAATTTGTAAAGATCTTGTTTGTATTTTATGTGGCGGCCAGCCTGAAAAATTCTACGGAATTTAAAAATGTGGTGATCACTACAGCGGTGGCAGCGGCTCATGTGCTGATCCTGGTGGTGTCTACGGATCTGGGCGCGGCGCTGATTTTGTTTGTGGTGTACCTGGTCATGCTGTACGTGGCGACAAAGCAGCCGCTGTATGCCGCGGCAGGGCTTGGGGCAGGCAGTCTGGCCGCGGTGGCAGGGTATCATCTGTTTGCCCACATTAAAGTACGTGTGGCGGCGTGGAAGGATCCTTTCGCGTCTTATAATGAAGGCGGCTATCAGGTGGCCCAGTCTTTGTTTGCCATCGGGACCGGAAGCTGGTTCGGCATGGGGCTGTGCCAGGGAAGTCCGGATATGATTCCCGTGGCAGAGTCGGATTTTATTTTTTCCGCGATTGCGGAAGAGCTGGGAGTGATCTTTGCGCTCTGCCTGATCCTGATCTGCGTGAGCTGTTATGTCATGTTCCTGAATATTGCCATGGAGCTGCGCAATCCGTTCTATAAGCTGGTGGCATTAGGGCTTGGAACGTGTTACATTTTTCAGGTGTTTCTGACCATCGGCGGGGTGACCAAGTTCATTCCCTCGACAGGAGTGACGCTGCCTCTTGTCAGCTATGGAGGAAGTTCGATCCTGAGTTCCATGATCATGATCGGGATCATACAGGGACTTTATATCATCCGCGAGGACGAGGAAGAGGAACTGGAAATGAAACGGGAGATGGCAGCCAGACGGCGGCGCCAACGGGCAGCCAGGGAAGCCAGGGAAAGGACGGAGGCGGGCCGGAACGGAGGCGGACGAAAAAGCGGGGATTCCCCAGGAGCCCAGCGGCAGAACCCGGGCCGCCGCTCCGGAACGGATCCGGAGGGAGCGAGACGCCAGGGCGCAGGACAGAGACGGACCAGGGCAGGACAGGAGGAGACAGGAAGAGAGAGAGCATTAAGAGATGAGCAGAGAGGATCGAGAAATAAAAAACCGACAAAAGAAAAATCCAAATTCGAAGAAGTTCCAAAACAAAGAATTCGCTAGGATCACCTATTTTTTCGTGCTGCTGTTCCTTGCAATGATGGGATATCTGCTTTATTTTACCGCGGTTCGGGCAAAGGATATCGTGAACAGCCCTTACAACGCGCGGCAGGATAACTTCGCGGATCTGGTCATTCGGGGAGATCTTTCGGACAGGAACGGAAATACCCTTGCCCATACGGAGGTGGCGGAGGATGGTACGGAGATGCGGCAGTATCCTTATGGGGATCTGTTTGCCCATGTGATCGGATACAACCATCCGGAGCTGGGAAAGACCGGGCTGGAATCTGTGGAGAATTTTTCTCTGCTGAGCTCCAA
This sequence comes from Lachnospiraceae bacterium, assembly GCA_910575475.1. Classification (GTDB taxonomy): domain Bacteria; phylum Bacillota; class Clostridia; order Lachnospirales; family Lachnospiraceae; genus Schaedlerella. The sequence goes on from CAJTGD010000029.1 coordinate 12,134, forward strand.
CGCGTTTTTCCTGGAAAAGATGAAGGACGAATTTCAGGATCAGAAGCACCGGGGAGATACGGTGGTGACCACCCTGGACGCAGGCTTACAGCAGACGGCTTACCAGGCGCTGGGAGACAATAAGGGGGCTGTGGTCGTGATGGAGGCTTCCACCGGAAAAATCCTGGTGATGCTGTCCAAGCCGTCCTATGATCCGAATCAGATCGAGATGAACTGGTCGTATCTGAACGCGGATGAGGACAACAGCCCGATGCTCAACCGTGCCACCCAGGGCTCCTATGCGCCGGGATCTACCTTCAAGGTGGTGACGGCCCTGGAGTATATGCGGGAGCATCCGGATTATGAAAATTATACCTACGAATGTGCGGGGGAGATCACATCCAATGATGTGACGATCCGCTGTTTTGACAGTACGGTGCATGGCTTCGAGAACCTGCGGAGTTCCTTTGCAAATTCCTGCAACGCGTCTTTCGTCAATATCGGATTGTCCCTGAACCGTAGTTCCTATGCGAAAACGGCGGAGGACCTGCTGTTCAATAAAAAGCTTCCGTGCATGCTGGATTATACGAAGAGCTCTTTTTCCGTAGACCAGAGCACCGGGGAGGCGGAAGTCATGATGACTGCCATGGGACAGGGAAAGACGCTGGTCAGCCCCTACCATATGGCATTGATCACATCAGCGGTTGCCAACGGCGGAATCCTGATGGAACCTTATCTTGTGGAAAAGGTGACCAACCATACGGGCAGGGAGATCAAGAAAAATGTGCCGAAAAGCTATCGAAAGCTGATGTCTTCGGATGAGGCGGCACAGCTGAAGGATTATATGCGCGCAGTGGTAGACGAGGGAACCGGAATGCTGCTGAGCGGCCAGAGCTATACGGCAGCCGGAAAGACCGGTACGGCTGAGTACGCCATGGACGACGGGGAAAAGATGCACTCCTGGTTCATGGGATTTACCAATGTAGACAATCCGGAGCTGGTCATCAGTGTGATCGTGGAAGGATATGACGGCAACGACGGAGCAAAGGCGGTGCCGATCGCGAAGCAGATATTGGATGCTTACTATTATTAGAAATTATTTATGCGGAGTATCCGGTCAAAAGGGAAGGAAATCATGAGGATAAAATGTTATTGTGATCTGTATGTGAGTGACGGATTGAAGCGAAAGAAAAATAAGATATTAAAAAAGCTGATGGATCGTACCCTGCAGCCGTCCTTATATATCCTTACATTGGCCCGGGGGGAGCAAAACCTCCTGGAATTTTATCCGGCGCTTCTTCTGCAGCAGCCGTGGTACGATGACGCGGAGGTTTTTGTAGTAGGCATTGCGGAAGGGTATGATGCCGCCGTGTATCTGGTGGAGGAGATCGTCCGCCAGGTGCTGGAAGAGACAGGGGAAACCGATATCCGTAGATTCCTTGCCGAACGGCAGGGAAGATTTGAGGAAGGGCTGGCATAACATGTTGCAGGTGATTTTGTTTATTTTAAAACTCATAGGCTGGATACTGCTGGTGATCCTGGGGCTTTTGATCCTGGTGCTGCTGGCCGTGATCTTTACGCCCCTGCGCTACCAGGCGGAGGCCAGCTGTCCGGGAAAGCTCTCGGAGCTGGAGGCCGGTGTAAGCTTCGGGATTTTTTTCCGGCTGATCAGCGGCAGGCTGCAGTACCGGAAAGGAAATCTGTCCTGGAATATCCGGGCGGCCTGGATCAGGCTGGGCGATACCGGGGACGCAGAAGAAGAAATAGAAGAAGCAGCCGATGACCTGGAAGAAATGGGGGAGAAGGTGCTGGAAGAGATCGCGGATGCAGAAGAGACAGAAGAGGCATCTGAGGAACCGAAATCGGAGCAGCCGGCAGAAGAGACAGCCGAAGATACTAAATCGGAAAATCTGCCGCAAGGACCGGAGGATACCCCAAAAGAGCCGGTGAGAGAAAGCGCGGCAGAAGCATCGGCAGAATCCAGAGATCAGAAGGCGGAAAATAAATCTGAGGAATCGGCAGACACCAATAAAAAGAAACCGAAAAAGAAGAAGAAAAAAACGGTGCCTCCGGATGCAGATACCGGAGAATCAGAAAAGAAACCGAAAAAAACTCTGTCGGACAAAATCACGGCTGTATTTGATAAGATCGAATATACTTTTGATAAAATGTGTGCTAAAATAGAGATGTTGTCGGCAAAGGCGGAGCTTGTGACTGATTTTTTATCGGACGGCGTACATCAGTCCGCATTTTTGAAATGTCTTGCCGAACTGAAAAAATTGCTGTTCCGGCTACGGCCGAAGCAGTGCAGAGGGGAAATCCGGTTTGGATTCGAGGATCCTTCCCTGACGGGAAAGGTGCTGGCGGGCGCCAGTATGCTGTATCCATACTGGGGAGAGCATGCCTACTGCTACCCCGATTTTGAGGAAAAGGTTCTGGAAGGCGAGGTATCCGTGAAGGGGGCCTTTCGTATCCTGCCGGCGGCAGTGATGGGCTGGAACCTGCTCTGGAACCGGAACGTGAGGCGGACGGTTCTGGATGCCAGGCGGTTGATCTTGAGATTAAGAAAATAAAATCATCCGAAAAATTGAAGGAGGAGTAACAGGATGTCTGAAACAAATAATTTAAAAACGACGGTAGAATCCCTGATGAAGGGAATGGACGGACTCGTTTCCAGCAAGACGGTAGTAGGAGATGCGGTGCATGTGGATAATATCACGATTCTTCCTTTGATCGATGTGTCCTTCGGAATCGGGGCAGGCTCCAATCTGAGTGATAAAAAGGATAAAGGCATGGGCGGAGTCGGCGGAAAGATCACACCCAGCGCGGTTCTGGTCATCAAGGACGGGACAACCCGGCTGGTGAATATCAAGAACCAGGATACCATCACGAAGCTGTTTGACCTTGTACCGGAGGTGCTGGATAAAATTACCACCAGAAAAGAAGACAAGGTGACAGAGGAAGATGTGGCGGACATCCTGGATGCGGCGGCAGATCTAGAGGATTAGAACAACGAATCATAAGCTAGAGTGTTGCATAAATAGCAGGTGCAGTATGCACCGTTAATTATGCAACGCTGTACCAGGCATAACCGCGGACCATGCAGCATAAGATAATGTAAGTGTAATAATAGCAGTCAGGATTTTGATTATGAAGCGGATGATTGGTTTTGCCTTACTTTGTGCTGCAATGGGAATGTTTTTGATCCTGCTGATCCCTTCCACGTCGATCTTAAGGGTGATGCTGTTCTGTGTGTGCCTGGCGGCAGGCTATGTATTATTTTGTAAATGAACGGTAAGGAGCTGCCGTGAAAGGATATGTGACTCTCACTTGTCAAAATCTGCATACCATTTCACGCCGGTTCCTGAATAAGATATCCATGCAGGCATGGCTGCACGGCTCAGTGCTTCATGGAAATAAAAAAACCAGCATCTGCAGGAGATACTGGTTTTTTCCGTGTCATCAAATATAAAGTAAATACAGTTCTTAAGCGCGTTCTACACGTCCGGATTTCAGACAGGATGTACATACATACATTTTCTTGGATCCGCCTTCTGTCTTAACGCGAACAGATTTTATGTTTGACTTCCACATCTTTGGTGTTTTTCTATGAGAGTGGCTTACATTATTTCCGAAATGGGCACCCTTATCACAAATAGCACATTTTGCCATCACTGCACCTCCTAACAATCTGAAAATTGTCCGATGGACTCACAACACCCATATTCTAGCAGATAGAGCCGTTGATTGCAAGTATTTTTTGCATTTCTGACGGGGTTTTTGCAAAAAAAATGGAAAAATGGAAAATAATAATAGAAAAATCTTGTTTTGCGTTCCATTTTAAAATATCAGTATTGTAAAGTTTATCCAAAAAGAGTATAATAGGAATACTTTCCGGGGCTTTTTTTAGTGTAAGTCTGTCCCCCGGGAGATTCGACAAAGAACAGGGGGTTCATATATGATGAAAGGCAGTATGACTACAGATTTGGGGATTATCACGATCAATCCTGACGTGATCGCGAAGTATGCCGGTTCCGTTGCGGTAGAGTGTTTTGGCATCGTCGGGATGGCGGCTGTCAGCATGACGGACGGACTGGTAAGATTACTGAAGAAGGAAAGCCTGACCCACGGAATCCAGATTGCGATTTCCGAGGAGAATAACCTCACTTTGAATTTTCATGTGATTGTGTCATATGGTGTGAATATCCTGTCAGTTTCTGACAACCTGGTGAATAATGTCAAGTATAAGGTGGAAGAATTTACAGGTATGACGGTAGAGAAGATCAACATCTTCGTTGAAGGTGTCAGAGTGATAGATTAAGGAGGATACTTGTCGTGGCAACGAAAACGATAAATGCGGAGCTGTTTACGAAGATGTTTCTTGCCGGAGCAGCGAATCTGGAAGCGAAAAAAGAAGTGATCAATGAACTGAATGTATTCCCGGTGCCGGACGGCGACACGGGAACCAATATGACTCTGACCATCATGTCTGCCGCAAAGGAAGTGGGTGCGTTGGAGAAGGCTGACATGAAGTCCGTATCCAAGGCAATCTCTTCCGGTTCCCTGCGCGGAGCCCGGGGAAACTCCGGTGTCATCCTCTCCCAGCTTCTGCGGGGATTTACCAAGGAGATCCGGGAGCATCAGGAGATTGACGTACCGGTTCTGGCGGCGGCCTGTGAACGTGCGACGGCAACGGCATACAAGGCGGTCATGAAGCCCAAGGAGGGGACGATCCTTACGGTAGCCAGAGGGCTTTCCGAGAAGGCGGCTGAGCTTGCCGGGACAATGGAGGATCTGGAGACCTTTATTCCGGAGATCATCGAAGCAGCGAAGGAAGTGCTGGAGCGGACGCCGGAGATGCTTCCGGTATTGAAGGAAGCGGGAGTCGTGGATTCCGGCGGCCAGGGTCTGGTGGAGGTTTTGAACGGCGCCTACGATGCATTCCAGGGAAAAGAGATCGATTACAGCGCGATCGAGGCAGCGCCCTCTGTGAAGATGGTAAAGCCGGAAGCACAGGCACAGGCAGATATCCGGTTCGGCTATTGTACGGAATTTATCATCATGACAGAACGGGAATTTTCCGAACAGGACGAGGAGAATTTCAAGGCCTATCTGGAATCCATCGGGGATTCCATTGTCTGCGTGGCGGACGAGGATGTGGTGAAGGTACATGTGCATACCAACGATCCCGGACTTGCGATCCAGAAGGCTTTGACCTACGGCCAGCTTTCCCGTATGAAGATCGACAATATGCGGGAGGAACATCAGGAGAAGCTGATCCGCGACGCGGAAAAGGTGGCTGCGGAGCAGGCAGAGGCGGCAAAGAAGAAAAAGGAGCAGGAAGCGCCGAAGGAACCGCGCAAATCCGTCGGATTCATTGCCGTGTCGATCGGGGAAGGAATGAACTCCATATTCAGGGAACTGGGCGTGGACTATATTATAGAAGGCGGACAGACCATGAACCCCAGCACAGAGGATATGCTGACGGCCATCGATCAGGTCAACGCGGACCATATCTTTATCCTTCCGAACAATAAGAACATTGTGCTGGCGGCGAATCAGGCCCGCTCTCTGGTGAAGGATAAGGACGTGATCGTGATTCCGACGAAGACGGTGCCCCAGGGGATCACGGCGGTGATCAGTTATATGCCGGATGCGGATGTGGATACCAATGAGGAGACCATGCTGGAGGAGATCACTAATGTGAAGACCGGGCAGGTTACCTATGCGGTCCGCGACACCCACATCGACGACAAGGAGATCCATGAGGGAGACATCATGGGCATCGGCGATGCGGGGATCCTTTCGGTGGGACAGTCCGTGGAGGCGACGGCCAAGGAGATGCTGGCGAAGATGACAGATGAGGATTCGGAGATGATCAGCCTCTATTATGGAGAGGATATCCTTGAAGAGGATGCCCAGAGGTTCGGCCAGGAGATCGCAGAGCTGTATCCGGATGCCGACGTGGATGTACACAGCGGAGGACAGCCCATTTATTACTACGTGATATCCGTGGAGTAGGGAACTGTATGGAATGATACCTTGTAAAACGGCCGAATGGCCATAACGGGGAGCCCTTGGGTATACATTCTGACATAGAAGAAATTGAAAAAGCCTGTGATGCGGAAAGGTGCGGCCTGCGGTTTCGTATTACAGGCTTTTACTTGACAGGCGGATTAGGAACTGTACGCGGTCTGTATCAGTTATGTTTCCGCAGTGCCTTAAAAAATCAGGGAGAAGAAAATGGACGAAAGATCGGGAATCAGGGAAATCAAGGGAATCGGGGAGAAGGCGGAGAAAACCTTCTCAAAAGTCGGGATCCATACGGTCGGGAACCTGATCCGCTATTATCCCCGGGGATATGAGGTATATGAGGATCCGGTGGCCGTCGGGGAGATCGAGGAGGGACATACCATGACGGTTTCCGGGGCCATTTATGGAAGGGTCCAGGTGTCGGGAAGCCCGAAGATGCAGATCACGACCCTCTATCTGAAGGATCTCACAGGAACCTTGAAGGTCATCTGGTTCCGCATGCCTTTTTTGAGAAATACCCTGGCGCGGGGCGGCGCGATCACGCTGCGGGGCAGGATCGTCCGGAAAAAGGACGGACTCGTCATGGAGCACCCGGAGATCTTTTACCCCAGCAGCAAGTATGAAGAAAAAAGATCCTCTCTGCAGCCGGTATACCCTCTGACCTCCGGGCTGACCAACAACGCAGTCTTAAAAGCGATCCGTCAGGCGGTGGAGATGACCGACCTGGGAGAAGGAAGCCTGCCGGAGGGGATCGCGGAGCGGTATGGGCTTGCCGGATACCAGGAGGCTGTCCGGGGGATTCATTTCCCGGAGACAAAGGAAGAATTTTACCATGCAAGGGAACGGCTTGTGTTCGAAGAGTTTCTTATGTTCATTCTTTCCCTGCGTATGATGAGTGTTCAAAAGGAACGGGTTCTCAATCCATACTGCTTCCGGGATCCGGAGCTGATCGGGAGATTTCTGGAACGGCTGCCCTATGAGCTGACCGACGCGCAGAAATCCGTATGGCGGGAGATCCGTCAGGACATGTCCGGAATTCATGTGATGTCCCGGCTCGTACAGGGAGATGTGGGCTCCGGGAAGACTATTGTCGCCCTGCTTGCCATGATGTATGCAGGACTGAACGGCTATCAGGCGGCGATGATGGCGCCCACGGAGGTGCTTGCAAGACAGCATTTTGAGAATATCCGGAGAATGCTTGCGGAGTATGAGATCCCGCTGCGCGCGGAGCTTCTGACCGGCTCCATGAAGGGAAAGGAAAAAAAGGAGGCTTACGGGCGGATCGCGTCAGGAGAAGCGGATCTGATCATAGGGACCCATGCGCTGATCCAGGAAAAAGCAGAGTATCAAAACCTTGCGCTGGTAGTGACGGACGAGCAGCACCGTTTCGGCGTCAGACAGCGGGAACGGCTGGCCGGAAAAGGCGTGTGCCCCCATATCCTGGTCATGAGCGCCACGCCCATTCCGCGGACATTGGCGATCATCCTATATGGGGATCTGGACATCTCCGTGATCGGCGAGCTTCCGAAGAACCGGCTTCCGATCAAAAACTGTGTGGTGGATACCGGATATCGGGAGACAGCCTATCGCTTTATGAGGAAGCAGATCTGCTCCGGAAGACAGTGCTATATCATCTGCCCCATGGTGGAAGAAAGCGACAGCCTGGAAGTGGAGAATGTGACAGATTATACGGAGATCGTCCGGGAAGCGTTGGGAAAAGGAATTGCGGTTTCTTATCTGCATGGAAAAATGAAGCAGGCGGAAAAAGACGAGATCATGGAGGCCTTTGCGAAAAATGAAATACAGGTGCTGGTTTCCACGACGGTGATTGAGGTCGGGATTGATGTTCCCAATGCGTCTGTGATTATGATCGAAAATTCCGAGCGTTTCGGGCTTGCCCAGCTTCATCAGCTCCGGGGCCGTGTGGGACGGGGAAAGCACCAGTCTTACTGCATTTTCATGAGCGCGTCAAAATCAGAGGAAACGAGAGAACGACTGGAAATCCTGAACAGATCCAACGACGGATTTTTTATTGCCGGAGAAGACCTGCGGCTGCGCGGTCCGGGAGACCTGTTCGGGATCCGGCAGAGCGGCGTGATGGATTTCCGTCTGGGCGATGTGTATCAGGACGCGAAAATACTGCAGACGGCGAGCGAAGCCGCAAACATACTTCTGGATGAGGATCCCGGGCTGGAAGCGCCGGAAAACATCAGATTAAAAAAAGCACTTGAACAGACGATCTCACAGAATGCCCTGGAAACGACCTTATAAAAAAGTTTTGGAAGCAACTTCCAGTGTAAAAGATGAATTCCTCCATATAATATGGTTGTAACAAAAAAACAACTTGTTACAAAAAAACGAAAGCGTAACGATAAAGTTACAAAAAGTTGCAAAAGGAGGAAAATAAAAATGGCAAGTCGTTCATCTAATCGAGCAGCAGTACCGGAGGCGAAGGGAGCCCTTGACAAGTTTAAGTACGAGGTAGCAGACGAACTGGGAGTACCGTTGACAGACGGATACAACGGTGACCTGACATCCAGACAGAATGGTTCTGTCGGCGGTTATATGGTCAAGAAAATGATCGAACAGCAGGAAAAGCAGATGGCTGGCAAATAACAAAAAAATTGCGAAATAGCAAAAGAAAAAAGCACTTAGGATTGACCTGAGTGCTTTTTTCTGCTAAAATTCACATGATCGCTGAAAAATGTATGATGGTTAGAAACGGCAGACTGCTCTGCGGTCTGCTGTTTTGAAAAGTTATGCTGTACGTGGAAAGGGGTGCCTGTATGAGAGTCATAGCGGGAAGCGCAAGAAGATTACAACTGAAAACTCTGGACGGCATTGATACACGGCCGACCACAGACCGGATCAAGGAGACCTTGTTCAATATGATAGCGCCCTATATTTACGACTGCATGTTTTTGGACCTGTTCAGCGGAAGCGGGGGAATCGGCATCGAGGCGCTCAGCCGTGGCGCGCGGGAGGCCGTTTTTGTAGAAAAAAATCCAAAAGCCATGGCCTGCATCAAGGAAAACTTAAAGTTTACAAAGCTGGAAAATAAAGCCGTAACATGGAACCGTGATGTGATGACGGCGCTGTATCAGATGGAGGAAAAAAAGGTTTTTGACTATATCTTTATGGATCCGCCCTATAACCAGGAGCTGGAGCGGGGAGTTCTGGAATATCTGTCAGGATCGGCACTCGTGTACGAGGACACGGTGATTATCGTGGAAGCCTCCAGGGAGACAGATTTTTCCTATGTGGACGAACTGGGATTTACATTGCTGAAGGAAAAAGTTTATAAGACGAACAAGCACGTTTTTATGGAAAAAGCCGGAAAGGAAGAGATATGTTAAAAGCCATTTATCCGGGTAGCTTTGACCCGGTCACATTCGGACACCTGGATATCATGAAAAGAAGCAGCAAGATTGTAGACCGGCTGATCGTCGGAGTGCTGAATAATAATGCGAAAATGCCGTTGTTTTCTGTTGCGGAACGTGTTAAAATGTTAAAGGAAGTGTCGGCAGGATTCGACAATATTGAGATCGTACCGTTTGACGGCCTGCTGATCGATTTCGCAAAGAAGATGGAAGCGGAGCTGATCATCCGGGGATTGCGTGCGATCACGGACTTTGAATATGAACTGCAGATGTCCCAGACCAACCATAAGCTTGGATCCGGTGTGGAGACGATGTTTTTAACAACCAGCATAGAATATTCCTACTTGAGTTCTACGACGGTGAAGGAGATTGCCGCATTCGGCGGAGATACGTCACAGTTTGTTCCGGAGGCGGTAAAAAGGGAACTGGAAAAGAAGATGAGAGCAAAAGAGGCTTATTAATGATGAGCAGCCGCATTGAGCAGATGATAGAGAAGATAGAAGCCTGACGGAGAACGGCAGGATAGGAACGGAAAGAGAAAAGGAGCGTGTAGATTATGAGCAGCCGCATTGAGCAGATTATTGAAGAGATTGAAGAATACATTGACAGAGATTGCAAGTATCAGCCTTTGTCTACCACGAAAATCATCGTAAATAAAGAACATCTGGATGAGCTTCTTCGGGAACTGCGGATGAAGACGCCGGATGAGATCAAGCGCTATCAGAAGATCATTGCGAACCGGGATGCGATTCTGGCGGATGCCCAGGCAAAAGCGGATGCCCTGATTGAGGAAGCGCAGATGCAGACCAATGAGCTGGTCAGCGAGCATGAGATCATGCAGCAGGCTTACGCACAGGCCAATGAGATCGTGACTCAGGCAACCGCCCAGGCTCAGGAGATTGTAGACAACGCTACGGCGGACGCCAACGCGATCCGGATCGGCGCTATCCAGTATACCGACGACCTGATGGCCAATGCGGAGAGCATCATCGGCCACACGCTGGACAGTTATACGACCAAGTACGACGGACTGATCAATTCCCTGCAGGAGTGCTACGACGTGGTGCGGAACAACCGCGCGGAGCTGGCAATCCCCCAGGAGGATGGAAGCGGATATGAGCAGGGCGGCGGAGTGGAGTGACATTCATCTTAGGTACAGATAGAGAGAACCCATAAGACTGGCAGTCAGCGCGGCTGCCAGTTTTTGCGTGAGATAGGGCAGGATCGGAAAGCCGGCCTTGTGCACCATGCACTGGGTCTGTGCGGCGGCGCAGAAGCCGCCGAAGGAAGTCAGCCCCAGAACGGCCGGGTATAAAAGCTGCAGCGGGAGCTGCATTTCACGGAGCAGACCTAAGCCGTTGGTGACCTCCAGAAGGGGGAGCAGAGCCGAAACTCCCGGTATAATCACAGGAAGGGCCTCGAACAGCGACAGAAAGACGGAAAACAGGATGATATACCCGCCCACCTTTACAAGCGTTTCGAAGCTGTCCATGATGCAGCGGTCAATCTCCTGGAAGGACCAGGCGCTTTTGGTCAAGCCGTTTTTTTTCAGGTTATGGAACGCCTCTTTTTTATGTAAAAAGCTCTTTCTTGTAATAAAGCTGACCAGGACAGGGGAAAGTATCAGGATCAAAAGGGTTGGGATCAGGAGAGCGTCCGTTTCCAGTGTTTTCCATACCACATAATTCAGGATAAATACCGGGCTGGAATTGTTGCAGAAGGAAAGGAGATACCGGCCCTCTTCCGGGGAAATATAGCCGGCTTCGGTCAGATCCGCCGCTGTCTTGGCGCCCATGGGATAGCCGCATAAGAAGCCTGTGACCACGGCAAAGCTGCCGTTGGGAGAGACACCGAAGACATGGGTGAGGAAGGTGCCGAAGGCTGCGTTGATCAGATGCATGTTTCCGGTGACAAGCAGCAGGTTTGTGACAAGCAGAAACGGAAACAGTGTGGGAAGAATGATCTGGAACCAAAGCAGAAGCCCTTCACTTGCGCCTGCAAAAACGGCTTTTGGAGAGACAAGCATGATCAGGAATAAGAGAACGATCCCAAGTCCTTTCAGATTTCGACTCATCCGGAATCCTCCGTTTTGAATAATTGTTCATGCTCACACTGTAAGTATGAGCAACAACGAATAATTACTAAAGATATATGAAATTGGTTGATTTTTTATGTGTGCTGTGACAAAATGGAAAAAGAGGCGCATTTGCGTGAGACGGCTGTGAACAGCAGTCCAAAAGAGGCCGGGACTCACAGCTGCTATCAAAAAAGAGACAGAAAGGGGAAAGCAACATGGCGGTATTAGAAAACATCGAGCCAAAGGAAGTATTTCATTTTTTTGAGGAGATTAGCCGGATCCCAAGGGGATCTTACAATACAAAGGGAATCAGCGATTACTGCGTGAGGTTTGCAAATGAGCGGAAGCTGGAAGTGTATCAGGACGAATGGAATAATGTGATCATCAAAAAGCCGGGAACAAAGGGATATGAAAGCAGTGAGCCTATCATCATCCAGGGGCATCTGGATATGGTCTGTGAAAAAACGGAACATTCGGATCACGATTTCCTGAGAGATCCGCTGGAGCTGATGGTGGAGGACGGATATGTGACGGCAAAGGATACCACACTGGGAGCGGATAACGGGATCGCCATCGCCATGGCTCTGGCAGTCCTGGACAGCGAGACGCTGGAGCACCCGCCGGTGGAGGCGCTCTTTACGGTGGACGAGGAGGTCAGCATGGACGGCGCGGCCAATGTGGATCTGTCCAGGCTCCAGGGAAAGATGCTGCTTAATCTGGACTCCGAGGAGGACGACACTCTGACCGCAGGATGCGCCGGGGGCTTCCGTTTTTCCTGTGAGATCCCGGTGCAGAAGACTACCGCAAAGGGAAGCGGGCTCCTGGTGGAGATCTGCGGCCTTAAGGGAGGGCATTCCGGCGTGGAGATCAATCGGCAGCGGGGCAATGCCAACAAGCTGGCGGGCCGGATGCTGTACCGTCTTGGCAGGGAGCAGGAGATTTTTCTTGCAGAGATCAGCGGCGGCACTAGAGAAAATGTGATTGCGTCCGTGAGCAAAAGCAGCATTGTTGTACAGGAACCGGAAAAAGCGATCCGGATGATTGAAGCCATGAAGGACGAATGGAGGCAGGAATTTGGCGCGGATGAGCCGGAGTTGGATATCCGGATCACGGAGCTGGGGGAAAAGGAATACACGGTATTTACTGGAGAATCCATGAAAAAAGTGGTCGGCTTCCTGGTGAACTGCCCCAACGGGGTGGATGAATACAGCCGTTCCCTGAAAGGGCTGGTAGAAACCTCCGATAATCTGGGTATAGTAGGGAACGGGGAGGAAGGTGTTCGATTCCTCGTGCTGGTGAGAAGCGGCATTTCCACCAAGCTGCAGGAACTTCAGGACCGCCTGATCTGCCTGACGGACCTGCTGGGCGGAAACTGGAATATCGACAGCGGATATCCGGCATGGACCTACAGAGAATCTTCCCGGATCCGTCCCATCGCCGCGGATGCCTTTGAAGAGGTGTTCGGAGTCCGTCCGGAGATTACAACGATCCATGCCGGACTGGAATGCGGGCTGCTCAGCGGCAAGAAGCCGGAGCTGGACTGCATTTCCTTCGGCCCGAATATGCGGGACGTACATTCCTTCAACGAACGGCTGGAGATCGCCTCGGCAGAAAAGATCTGGAATGTCCTGAAAATAATTTTAAAGAGATGTAAATAATCCGAACGCTGCCTCATATAGTATAAGAAAACGAACCGGGGCAATGCGTTTTTGAAAACAAGTGATATCAGAGCAAGGATCTATTTTCGGAAGAAGCGCCGGGCAATGCGCGGGCACCGGACGGCTCACCAAATGGCCGTCCGGTATGCGCTGTACTGTATGATCCTCTGTTTTTTTCTTGTAGTGAACATACATATCCTGACCGCCAGGAGCCGGTACAGCAGACTGAATGAAGGCATCCTGTCGTCAGAAGGATACCGCAGGCAGAGGATGGATTCCGAAATGCTGGAGCATATCCGGATGTCGGAGGATCCGGGCAGAGACTTAGGGCTCTACTGGCTGGAAAATCATTTCGGACAGGAGGCTTTTGGGTATCCCTGCTCAGCAGAGACGTTTTCCAGGCTGGAAAAAATCTGGTCCGATAAGCAGGGGTGGGAGCTGTACCGGGATGCCTGCGGGGCAGTATGGAATGATCTGCGGTATTTTCCGATACCGGTTCCGTCCAATGGAGTCCAGGCAGAGGTCACCTACGAGGATTCCTGGATGTTTGAGAGGAATTACGGAGGAAAGCGGGGGCATGAGGGGACAGATATCATGGCTTCTACAAACGAGCGGGGGCTTTACCCTGTGGTCAGCATGACGGACGGGGTCATCCAGCACAAGGGATGGCTGGAAAAGGGCGGATACCGGCTGGGGATCACGGCTCCCGGGGGCGCTTATTTTTATTATGCCCATCTGGATTCCTATGCGGATATCGAAGAAGGGGATTCCGTGAAGGCCGGCGATCTGCTGGGATTTATGGGGGATACCGGCTACAGCAAGGTGGAGGGGACTACCGGGAATTTTCCGGTACACCTGCATCTGGGGATCTATCTGGTCACAGGGAATCAGGAGATCAGCGTGAATCCATATTATCCGCTCCGATATGTGGAAGACCGCAGGGTGAAATGCGCCTATTAGCATATCGATGTATGAATGATCGAGTCATAAGCGCTGGCTGTCCATGCCATACAGAAAGCCTGCCACTGGCAGACTTTCTGCATACGTTGGCATTAATAATACGGGAATTGCCCGTATCCAGAGAGGAATAACCATGAAATTACCAGAAGCATTTGAAGAAAAGATGCGTCTTTTGCTGCAGGAGGAATATGACCGTTATCTGCAGTGCTTTGAGGAACCGCGCCATTACGGACTTCGAGTGAATACGAACAAGATATCCGCGGAAGAGTTTCGAAAGATCGCTCCCTGGCCGCTGACTCCGGTGCCTTGGATCCCGAACGGGTTTTACTATGACGGGAACCGGGTACAGCCGGCAAAGCACCCGTATTATTTTGCGGGACTGTATTACCTTCAGGAGCCCAGCGCCATGACCCCTGCCAGCAGGCTTCCTGTGGAGCCGGGAGATTGTGTGCTGGATGTCTGCGCGGCGCCCGGCGGAAAGGCGACGGAGCTGGGGGCAAAGCTCCATGGGACCGGGATGCTGGTGGCCAACGATATCAGCAATTCCAGGGCCAGGGGATTATTGAAAAATCTGGAACTGCTGGGAATCGGAAATGTGCTGGTGACCAGCGAGGAGCCGGGAAAACTGGTGCCGCATTTTACGGAGTTTTTTGACAAGATCCTGATCGATGCCCCCTGCTCCGGGGAAGGAATGTTCCGGAAGGAAAAGAAGATGATCAAAGCCTGGGAGGAGCACGGGCCGGAATTTTTTTCCAGGCTTCAGCGCAGTATCGTGGTTCAGGCCGCGGCCATGCTCCGGCCCGGAGGGATGCTTCTCTATTCCACCTGTACCTTTGATCCGCAGGAAAATGAACGGATTATAGAATATCTGATGAGTCAATGCCCGGAGTTTGAGATCTGTGAAATGGAAGGGTATGAGGGCTTCTGTCCCGGGCGTCCGGAATTTACGAAAAGCAAATGTCCGGAGCTTGAGAAAACGGTCCGGATCTTTCCCCATAAGATGCAGGGGGAAGGGCATTTTATCGCGTTATTGAGAAAGAAAGCTCCGTGGGAGGATCATGCTGGAAGCACCGGACGAGGTGCTGCAGTTGGAGCCCCAGGAAGAAGCGGGACGGCGGGAAAACGGAAGCTGCCGGAGGAACTGGAAGAATTTCTGGGGAGCCTGCGTCTGGAGCTGAATCGGAGACGGCTGGAGATCCGGGAGGAGCGGGTCTATTATATGCCGGAAGGAATGCCGGAGCTGCGGGGCATCCGTTTCTTGCGCTCCGGGCTGCTGCTGGGGGAATTGAAGAAGAACCGTTTTGAACCGGGACAGGCACTTGCCATGTATCTGAAAAAGGAAGATTACGGAAACATTCTGGATCTTTCCGCGGAGGACGAGCGTGTGATCCGCTACCTGAAAGGGGAGACTCTGGATGTGGAGGATCTGGTTTCGCACAGAGAAAAGGGCTGGTATCTGGTCTGTGTGGACGGATATCCGCTGGGCTTCGGAAAGCTGGCCTCTCAGGTTCTGAAAAATAAATACCTGCCGGGGTGGCGGTGGATGTCATAGGCAGCAGGCTTTCTGCAAGGAAGGGGGACAAGTATGAAACTGCGGCTGGATAAATTTCTGGCAGACATGGGACTGGGGACCCGGAGCGAAGTGAAGAAAGCAATCCGCAAGGGGCTGGCGCAGGTCAATGCACAGACCATACGGGAGCCGGAATATAAGGTAGACACGGAAGCGGATCAAGTGCTGTTCGGCGGACAGCCGGCGGCTTACCGGGAGTTTGAATACTATATGCTGAACAAGCCCGCAGGCGTGATCTCCGCGACTGAGGACCCAAAAGAACGCTGCGTCGTGGATCTGATCGAAAGCCGGATGCGCAAAGACCTGTTTCCGGTAGGGCGTCTGGATAAGGATACGGAAGGGCTTCTGCTCATCACCAATGACGGGGATCTGGCCCATCGGCTGCTGTCTCCGAAGAAGCATGTGGACAAGGTTTATTTTGCAAGGATCCGGGGCAGGGTCACAGAGGAGGATGTGGAACATTTCCGCCAGGGCGTGGACATCGGAGAAAAAAACCGGACCCTTCCTTCCGAACTTCGTATTCTGGAAGCCGGAGAGATCTCAGAGATCGAGCTGACCATCCGGGAGGGAAAATTCCATCAGGTCAAGCGGATGTTCCAGGCAGCCGGCAAGGAAGTGCTGTATCTGAAACGCCTGCAAATGGGGCCGCTTGTACTGGACGAATCGCTGAAACCGGGAGAATACCGGACATTAAATACGCAGGAGCTGGATATACTATGTTAAAAGAAAAAAAGGCAGTTATATTTGATATGGACGGATCTCTGGTGGATTCGATGTGGATGTGGCCGGAGGTGGACCGGGAATATATGAAGAAGCATAGGATCACCCCGCCGGAAAGCTTTCATAAAGATATCGAGGGAATGAGCTATGTGCAGACGGCGCAGTATTTTCTGGATCAGTTTCCGGTTCTGGACTGCGCCGTGGAGGATATCTGCAGGGAATGGACCGAGATGACCCGGGAGCTGTATCGGACCCGTGTGCCGTTAAAGCCGGGGGCAGGGGAATTTCTGGAGCGGATGAAGCGGCAGGGGATCCTTATGGGGATCGCCACCAGCAATTCCCGGGAGCTGGCATTTACGGCTCTCGACGCCCTGCGTATCCGGGATTATTTTTCCGCGGTCATTACATCCGATGAGGTACAAAACGGAAAGCCTGCCCCGGATGTCTACTTAAAAGCAGCCATGGAGCTGGAGGTTTCGCCCCGGGAATGCCTGGTATTTGAGGATATTCCGAACGGGATTCGGGCCGGAAAGCGCGCGGGCATGAGTGTGTGCGCGGTCGATGATCTGTTTTCCGCCTCCTGTGAAGCCGAGAAACGGAAGCTCTCGGATTATTATATCCGGGATTACAGGGAGATCTGGGACGGAACCTATGAAATCTGCGGGAGAGTATAGAAAGATGGAACAGAAATTTTTACCGCTTTGCCGGGAGGATATGGAGGCGCGGGGATGGGATCAGGCGGATTTTGTCTATGTGATCGGGGATGCCTATGTGGATCATCCCTCCTTCGGACATGCCATTATCAGCCGGCTCCTGGAAAGCCGCGGCTACCGGGTGGCCATCCTGTCCCAGCCGGACTGGAAGGATGACAAAAGCATCACCGTATACGGGGAGCCAAGGCTTGCGTTTCTCGTGTCCGCGGGAAATATGGATTCCATGGTCAACCATTACGCTGTTTCCGGAAAACGGCGGGCAGCGGACGCCTATACCCCGGGCGGCGTCATGGGAAAGCGGCCGGACTATGCGGCAGTGGTCTACGGCAATCTGATCCGCAGGACCTACAAGCATACACCTGTGATCCTGGGCGGGATTGAGGCCAGTCTCCGGCGGCTGGCGCACTATGATTACTGGTCGGACAGGCTGAAGCGTTCCATCCTTCTGGACTCCGGAGCGGACATGATCTCTTACGGCATGGGGGAGCGTTCCATCGTGGAGATCGCGGAAGCTCTGGAGGCGGGCATTTCTGTCAGGGATCTGACTTATATCGAAGGAACGGTAGTCAGGGCACGGAGCCTGGATTCGGTATACGATGCATTGGTTTTGCCATCCTTTGAGGAAATGCAGCGGGACAAGCGGGAATATGCCAAAAGCTTCTATACCCAGTACTGCAATACGGATCCGTTTTCCGGAAGGCGGCTTGCGGAGCCTTATCCGGGAAATGTCTATGTGGTACAGAATCCTCCGGCAAAGCCCCTGACGCAGATGGAAATGGATGATATCTATGGACTGCCCTTTACGCGCACCTTTCATCCGTCCTATCAGGCACTGGGCGGCGTACCGGCCATTGAAGAGGTCCGGTTCAGCCTGACCGGCAGCCGGGGATGCTTCGGCGGCTGCAGCTTCTGTGCCCTGACCTTCCATCAGGGAAGGATCGTACAGAGCAGGAGCTGGGAATCTCTGCTGGAGGAAGCCAGGCAGATGACAAAGGAAGCGGATTTTAAGGGATATATCCATGATGTGGGAGGCCCCACGGCGAACTTCCGCCATCCGTCCTGCGAAAAGCAATGGGAGCATGGCGTCTGCCCGAAGAAGCAGTGCCTGTTTCCGAAGCCCTGTAAAAATCTGCAGGCGGACCACAGGGAATATGTGGACATCCTGCGGGCATTGAGAGAGCTTCCGGGAGTGAAAAAGGTCTTTATCCGGTCCGGGATCCGGTTCGATTATCTGCTTGCAGACCCGGATCCGGCTTTTTTGCGGGAGCTTTGCAGCCATCATGTGAGCGGGCAGCTAAAGGTGGCTCCCGAGCATGTGTCGGACGGGGTGCTGGAATTGATGGGAAAACCGAAGAATCAGGTATATCAGCAATTTGCGGATCGGTTTGTGAAGATGAACCGGAACCTTAAGAAGGAGCAGTATCTGGTTCCCTATCTGATGTCCTCCCATCCGGGCTCTTCCTGGAAGGAAGCCGTGGAGCTGGCGGAGTTCTGCAGGGACATGGGGTATATGCCGGAGCAGGTGCAGGATTTTTATCCCACGCCGTCCACCATATCCACCTGCATGTATTATACGGGATTGGATCCCCGGACGATGAAGCCGGTCTATGTACCGAAGAATCCCCATGAGAAGGCCATGCAGAGAGCGTTGATCCAATACCGGAACCCGGCCAATTATGACCTGGTGAAGGAAGCCCTTCAAAAGGCCGGACGCACGGATCTGATCGGATTTGATCAAAAATGCCTGATCCGGCCGAGGAAGCTGTCCGGGGAGAAGGCTCAGAAGAAAGAGCTGGAAGCGAAAAAGAAGCATTCTGGAAGAAAAAATCCGGAGATTAAAAGAAAAAAACAGGAGATCAAAAGAAAAAATCCAGAGATCAAAAGAAGGAATCCGGAAATCAAAAGAGAATATCAGGAAGGCAGGAGAGAACGTAAGAGAAGCGGAAAAAGATGAAGGGGGAGCAAGCGTGCAAGGAGGCAGTCAGGTTATGAAAATTGCGGTAGTGACAGGGGCATCTTCCGGCATCGGGAGAGAATTTGTAAAGCAGATGGGACATTTTTATCGGAATCTGGATGAGATCTGGGTGATCGCCCGCAGGGGGCACAGACTCCAGGAGCTGAACCAGCTTTCCAGGGTTCCGATCCGGATCCTGGAGGGGGATCTGCTCCGGGAAGAGGTGTATGAGAAGCTGGAAAAGCTACTTCGGGAGGAAGCGCCGGATATCCGGATGCTGGTGAACGGTGCCGGCTTCGGGAAAAGCGGGACGGTGGAAGACATTCTGGAGGAAGACAAAGCTTTGCAGACGGAAATGATCACATTGAACTGCACTGCGCTTTCCAGGATCACATTTTGCTGCCTGCCCTGTCTTTCCAGAGGCAGCAGGATCATCCAGATGGCTAGCGCCGCTGCCTTTTCTCCCCAGCCCTCTTTTGCGGTCTATGCGGCGACCAAAGCCTATGTGCTGAGCTTTTCCAGAAGCCTGGGGGCGGAGCTGAAAAGACGGGGGATCTATGTCACCGCAGTCTGCCCGGGGCCGGTGGATACGGAATTTTTCCGGGTCTCGGGGGAACTGGACAATCCGCTGAAAAAGCTGGTGAAGGTCCGGCCCCAGGGGGTGGTGAGGAAGGCTCTGCTGGACAGCCGGGCAGGAAAGGACATCTCCGTATACGGGCTGCCCATGAAGTGTGCCCATGCGGCGTCCAAGCTGCTGCCCCATCGTCTGATCTTAACGTTTATTGGAGGGAAACCATGATAAAATGTGAAAAAGGAACGCCGGGTTATCTGCGCGAAAAACTGAAGATCGAGATCCTGCGTACAGTGGTATATTTTGCCATTGTGATCGCCGTATTTCTGCTGGGCTACAGCCAGACCCATTCCAAAAAGAACCTGCTGACGGTGGTCGCCGTGGTGGGATGCCTTCCCGCCTGCAAGGCGCTGGTGGGGGTCATCACGCGGATCCCTTATCAGACGGTGGATCCGGCACTGCCTGACGAGATCGGGGGCAAGGCTTCGCATCTGACGGTGATTTATGACCTGGTGGTGACAAGCACGGAGAAGATCATGCCCATCGACTGCATGGTGATCTCCCACCAAAAGGTCTACGGATATACCACCGGAAAAAAAGTGGACCTGCAGGAGACAGCGGCTTATCTGCGCAAGATGCTGCGCCAGAACGATTTTCCAGAGGTGTCTGTCAAGATGTATGACCAGTACAAGCAATTCCTCTCCATCGTGGAAGGGCTGGAGAATATTGCGGCCGTAGAAAAGGCAGATACGAAAGAAGAGGAAGGGCAGATCGCGCATGTGATCATGAATCTTTCCCTGTAGAAACGCAGGAAGGTCCGGTGATCTGTCCCTGCTTGAGGAAAAAAACTTGCGGAAAAGTAATGGGGTGGATGTCGTTACCATGAGCGGCCGGTCAGGCCGTGAACAGTGAGCAGGAACGGAGGAGAGACGTGCGGGAGATTCGCATTACGGAAAATGAGGCGGGCCAGCGGCTGGACAAACTGCTGGCAAAATTTTTGAAGGAGGCGCCCAAAAGCTTCCTTTACAAAATGCTTCGGAAAAAGAATATCACATTAAACGGGAAAAAGGCGTCCGGTTCCGAAAAGCTTTCCCAGGGGGACGCAGTGAAGCTGTTCCTCTCGGAAGAAACCATAGAAAAATTTTCAGGAAACGCGTCGGACCCTGCTCAGGACGTATATACAGGCAGGGCAGAAGCTTTGGATATTCTCTATGAGGATACCCATGTGCTCCTGCTGAACAAGCCGGCGGGGATGCTCTCCCAGAAGGCCCGGGAGGAGGATGTATCCGCCGTGGAGCATCTGACCCGGTATCTGCTGGACACAGGCGCGCTGACAAAAGAAGCATTAAAGACCTTCCGGCCTTCGGTCTGCAACCGGCTGGATCGGAACACCAGCGGGATCCTCGCCGCCGGAAAGAGTCTGGCAGGCCTGCAGGAGCTGAGCCGTTTTTTTAAGGAGCGTTCCCTTGGAAAATATTACCTCTGCCTGGTTTACGGAAACGTAAATCAGCCGGAAGCCATCCAGGGATATCTGGTGAAGAAGGAACAGACAAACCATGTCCGGATCGCGGACCATGAGATGCCGGGAGGTGTCCGGATCGAGACCGAATACCGTCCCCTTGCGTCAGGCGGGGAATGTACGCTTTTGGAAGTCCATCTGGTGACCGGAAAGACCCACCAGATCCGGGCCCATCTTGCGTCAAAGGGGCATCCGATCCTGGGGGATTATAAGTACGGGATCCGCAGGATCAACGACAGGTATCAAAAGCAGTACGGCCTGAAATCCCAGCTTCTTCATGCGTGGAGGCTTCGGATGCCGGATACGGAAGGCGTGCTGGGATATCTGTCGGGCAGGGAGTTTCAGGCGCCGCCTCCGGCCTTGTTTCAGCGCATCTGCCGGGAAAAGACGGGATATTTCATTTTTCAGAAGGATAAAGGAGCAGGACAATATGGCGACATGGAATTCGCGCGGCCTCAGGGGCTCTACCCTGGAGGATCTGATCAACCGGACAAATGAACGGTACGAGGAATGGAATCTGGCGCTGATCCAGAAGATTCCCACCCCCATTACTCCGGTGCAGATCGACAAGGAGCACCGGCATATCACGCTGGCATATTTTGACAAGATCAGTACGGTGGATTATATCGGGGCGGTTCAGGGAATCCCGGTCTGCTTTGATGCCAAGGAATGCTCAGTGGATACCTTCCCTCTGCAGAATGTACATGAGCACCAGATCCGCTTTATGGAAAAGTTTGAACGCCAGGGCGGGATTTCTTTTTTATTGATCTACTACAGCGGAAAAAACAGGCTGTATTATATGAAATATGCGGAAATCCGAAGGTTCTGGGACCGCGCTCAGGAGGGAGGGCGCAAAAGCTTCCGGTTCGACGAACTGAATGAGGAATATTTTATGTCACTGAAAAATAACTGCTTTGTCCCCTATCTGGACTATATTCAGAAGGATTTGGACAGCAGGGATTGACATTCGAATCGAAACTTCGTATAATGACAGGGGATTTTAGCACTGTAGCGAAGTAAAGAAAGGGTTCTATATTATGGAACAGAAATTACATACACCGGAAGGAGTCCGGGACATTTACAGTACGGAATGCAGGAAAAAACTGGCGGTTCAGGAAAAGCTTCATGAGCTGCTCCATCTGTACGGTTATCAGGACATCCAGACTCCGACGTTTGAATATTTTGACGTGTTCCGGAAGGAGATCGGGACCATCTCCTCCAGGGAATTATACAAGTTTTTTGACCGGGAGGGCAATACCCTTGCCCTGCGTCCGGATATCACGCCGTCCATCGCCCGGGCTGCGGCTACGCTGTTCGAGGAGGAGGACTGTCCGCTGCGGCTGTGCTATGTGGGCAATACGTTTATCAACCATTCCAGCTATCAGGGAAGGCTCAAGGAAAACACCCAGCTTGGGGCGGAGCTGATTGGCGAGGATTCCATTGAGGCGGACGCGGAGATGCTGGCCATGGTGGTGGACGGACTGAAAAGAGCCGGGCTGACAGAATTTCAGGTGAACATCGGACATGTGAATTTTATCCGGGGGCTGATGGAAGCGGCAGGGCTTACGGAAGAGCTTACGGAGGAGCTCTTTACGCTGATCAACAACCGCAATTATTTCGGAGTGGAAGAGATCCTGGACCAGGAGGACGTATCGGAGGACATCAAAGAGGCATTTTCTGCGCTCCCGGAGCTGATGGGCGGAGCAGAGGTGCTCTCGGAGGCCGCAAGGCTTGCGCCGACTCCGGAAGCGAAGGCTGCCATTGCGCGGCTTTTAAAGATTTACCAGGTATTGATCCATTATGGCGTGGAGAAGCACATTTCCTTTGACCTGAGCATGAGCGGGAGCTACATGTACTATACAGGCATCATTTTCCGGGCCTATACGTATGGGACCGGAGATGCGGTGGTGCGGGGCGGAAGATACGACCACCTGCTGGAAAAGTTCGGAAAACGGACGCCTTCGATTGGATTTGCCATGATCGTGGATGAGCTGACCAGCGCGCTGAGCCGCCAGAAGATCACCATAGAAACCAAGCACAACAATCTGATCGTCTATACGGAGAATACGCTGAAATGGGCACTGTCCTTTGCACGTGAGTTCCGGGAAAAGGGCCGCTGCATCGAGATGCTTAAGCGGGGGCCGTCGGAGAACAAGGAGAAGTTCCGGGAATATGGAACGCGCACCCAGGCGGTGAGCATGCTGTATCTGCAGGAGGACGGCACGGTGGAGCTGGTGAATTTCAGGACCGGAAAGGAAAAGACGGTTGACTACGGAAAAGAGAGGGTCACGGAATGAAGTATCTGACATTTGCGCTGACGAAGGGGAGGCTTGCGAAACAGACTCTGGAAATGCTGGAGAAGCTGGGGATCACCTGCGAGGAGATGAAGGATAAGAGCTCCAGGAAGCTGATTTTTGTAAATGAAGAACGGAAGCTGAAATTTTTCCTGGCCAAGGGACCGGATGTTCCCACGTATGTGGAGTACGGCGCGGCGGATATCGGCGTGGTAGGAAAGGACACCATCGTAGAGGAAGGCAGAAAGGTTCATGAGGTGCTGGATCTTGGCTTCGGGGCATGCCGGATGTGCGTCTGCGGATATCAGGAGACGGCGGAGCTTTTAAAGCACCGGGAGCTGATCCGCGTGGCAACCAAGTACCCCAACATCGCAAAGGACTATTTTTACAATAAAAAGCATCAGACCGTGGAGATCATCAAGATGAACGGATCCATCGAGCTGGCGCCCATCGTGGGGCTGTCGGAAGTGATCGTGGATATCGTGGAGACGGGATCTACATTGAAGGAAAACGGGCTGGTGGTGCTGGAGGAGGTCTGCCCGCTGTCCGCCCGGATGATCGTCAACCCGGTGAGCATGCGGATGGAAAATGAGCGGGTGCGGGAGCTGATCACCAGTTTAAGAACGCTTTTACAGGAGGAAAAACATGCGGATTGAGAGTTTGGATGAGAAGACCAGGAAAAATCTGTTAGAGGACCTGCTCAAACGCAGTCCCAACAGCTATGGAGAGTATGAGGCACGTGTGCAGGAGATCCTGGACACGGTTCGGGAGAAACAGGATGAGGCTGTTTTTGACTATACGAAAAAATTTGACGGGGCGGACATCCACCCGGGGAATATCCTGGTGACAGAGGAAGAGGTGCGGGAGGCTTACGCGCAGATGGATGAAAATCTGCTGCGGATCATCCGCAGGGCGCTTGCCAATATTGAAACCTATCACCAGAAGCAGATGCAGTACAGCTGGTTTGACAGCAAGCCGGACGGCACCATGCTGGGGCAGAAGGTCACGGCATTAAGACGGGTGGGCGTCTATGTGCCCGGAGGAAAGGCCGTGTATCCCTCCTCCGTGCTGATGAATATCATGCCTGCGAAGGTGGCAGGCGTGGAAGAGATCATCATGGTGACGCCGCCGGGAAAAGACGGAAAGGTGAATCCCACGACCCTGGTAGCCGCAAAGGAAGCCGGAGCAGCCGCGGTCTACAAGGTGGGCGGGGCACAGGCCATCGCGGCGCTGGCTTACGGAACCCAGAGCATTCCCAAGGTGGACAAGATCGTAGGTCCCGGCAATATCTATGTAGCACTGGCGAAAAAGGCGGTTTACGGGCATGTCAGCATTGACTCCATCGCGGGACCCAGCGAGATCCTGGTCCTGGCGGACGAGACGGCCAATCCCCGGTATGTGGCGGCAGACCTGTTGTCCCAGGCGGAGCATGACGAACTGGCTTCGGCGATCCTGGTGACCACCAGCAGGGAGCTGGCGGAACAGGTGTCCCGGGAGACGGACCGGTTTATCCGGGAGCTTTCCAGAGGGGAGATCATTCAAAAGTCTCTGGACAATTACGGACATATCCTGGTGGCCGATACGATGGAGGATGCCATTGACGCGGCCAATGAGATCGCGTCCGAGCATCTGGAGATCATGACGGCGGATCCCTACCAGGTCATGACCAAGATCCGCAACGCAGGGGCGATCTTTATCGGGGAATACAGCAGCGAACCGCTGGGAGACTATTTCGCAGGGCCAAACCATATCCTGCCGACCAACGGGACCGCCAAGTTTTTCTCCCCCCTGTCCGTAGATGATTTCCTGAAAAAATCCAGTATCATCGCCTATTCGCGGGAAGCGCTGGAAGAGGTGCACAGGGATATCGAGCAGTTTGCAGAGGCCGAGCAGCTGACGGCCCATGCAAATTCGATCCGGGTGCGGTTTGAAGATTAAAAGGAGGATTCCTTATGAAAGAGCGGATGGGAAGATGTACGAGAAAAACAAAGGAGACGGAAATCGCTCTGTCCATCAATCTGGACGGACAGGGGAAGAACCGGATCGATACCGGGATCCCGTTTTTTGACCATATGCTTCACGGATTTGCAAGGCACGGGCTGTTTGACTTGGACGTACAGGTGAAGGGGGATCTGGAGGTGGACTGCCATCATACGGTGGAGGATACCGGGATCGTACTGGGGCAGGCCATTGCCGATGTGTTGGGAGATAAGGCAGGGATCCGGCGTTACGGCAGCTTTATCCTGCCCATGGATGAGGTGCTTGCCCTGTGTGCCGTGGATCTGTGCGGCCGTCCGTATTTTAGATATGATGCGGAATTTACGGCGGAACGGCTGGGGGGACTGGATACGGAGATGGTGCGGGAGTTCTTTTATGCGGTTTCCTACAGCGTGGCCATGAACCTGCATCTGAAAATTCTGGATTCCGGAAATAACCATCATATGGCGGAGGCGCTGTTCAAGGCATTCGGAAAGGCACTGGACGCGGCGACCATGGCGGAGCCCAGGATGGAGGGTGTCTGGTCCACAAAGGGCAGCCTGTAGCGATATTGTGCGCCAGATAAATCTGCCGGATCTGGCTTCGAAAAATAGATGAAGGAGAAAAGAATATGAGTTATAAACGGTTAACGCCATGCATTCTGATCGACGGCGCCAAGGCTGTCCGGTGGTTTGACGATAAAACCGTGGTATCAGATGACGTGGTTTCCCTTGCAAAGCATTACGGCGAGCGGGGGGCGGATGAACTGATCGTATTCGATCTGTCCAATTCGGATGAAAACCATGAGGAAGCGATCGACCTGATGAAAAAGATCAACCGGGTCATCAGCATCCCTATGGTGGCAGGCGGCAATATCCGCCGCCAGGAGGATGTGAAAAAGATCCTGTACGCAGGTGCGAAGCGGGCTCTTTTGAATCTGTCCAAGCCCGGAACCTTAAAGCTTCTGGAAGAGGCGGCGCTGCGGTATGGAAAGGAACGGATCGCCGTATCGCTGAATGATTTTGACGCGTTGTTCAAGCACCAGCATCAGATCGAGGAGTATTCGACGGAAATGATATTCATGCACAGGCTGGATCTCAATTCCGTTGTCAATATTACAGAGATTCCCTGTGTGGTCGTGACGGACACCATGGAGCAGAACGAGATCTTAAAAATCCTGAAATCCGACGGGGTCAAGGGCGTTTCCGGCCTCTTCATCAGCCAGAAGGATATGGACTTTGACGCCTTTAAAAATGTCTGTCTGGACG
The DNA here is from genome assembly GCA_910575475.1 of Lachnospiraceae bacterium. GTDB lineage: Bacteria > Bacillota > Clostridia > Lachnospirales > Lachnospiraceae > Schaedlerella. The sequence goes on from CAJTGD010000029.1 coordinate 38,807, forward strand.
AAGGAATCCGGATGACTTCTTTTGAGAGCATTATGGATTTTGCGGAATTTAAGCTGAATTCCGAAGGACTCATCCCGGTGATCGTCCAGGATTACAAGACCAATGAAGTGCTCATGCTGGCTTACATGAATGAGGATGCGTTCGAGCATACCATCAAGACGGGTAAGATGACCTACTACAGCAGGAGCCGTCAGGAACGCTGGGTGAAGGGGGAGACCTCCGGACACTACCAGTATGTGAAGATGCTGACCGTGGACTGCGACAAGGACACGCTGCTGGCAAAGGTGGAGCAGATCGGCGCGGCCTGCCATACCGGGAACCGGACCTGCTTTTACCAGCCTATCGCGGGAAATGATTTTGACGCCAAGAATCCCCTCCAGGTCTTCGAGTCCGTGTATAAGACGATCGTAGACCGGAAGCAGAATCCAAAGGAAGGGTCTTATACCAATTATCTGTTTGATAAAGGAATTGATAAGATCCTCAAAAAAGTGGGAGAGGAAGCGACGGAGATCGTGATTGCCTCCAAGAACCCCAATCCGGAGGAGATCAAGTATGAGGTTTCGGATTTTATGTACCACCTGATGGTACTGATGGTGGAACGGGGGATCACATGGGAGGATATCACAAAGGAACTGTCAGACCGGTAAAAAAGTCTTGATATTTAAAAAATTTCCAACCGTACCGCTTTTTTTCGATGGATTGGCTCTGGTGAAAAGGGAAGCAGGTGAAAATCCTGTACGAACTCGTCACCGTAATCAGGGAGCAGAAGCCGATATATCACTGGGAAACGTTTAAATATATTCGGAAAGGCTGTGGATGTTCTAAACAGGCAGGATTGTACATATATATTCGATAAAAGTATTCAGCGGCAGGGAACCAGGCAGGAAGAGCATGCCCGGTCTGCGCGGCTATGAGGCCGCCTGCCCGGAGAGGATGATCAAACAACGAAAGGAAGCCCGCTATGAACGATCCGGAGGCACGCCGCAGGGAGCTTCTGCGGCAGACGAGAAAGCGGTACGATGACAACCGCTTTATACCCGCAGTCCACCCAAGATACGGGAATATTTATCATGAATTATATGACGACCAGGAGGATACATACCCAAAGGATACCTTCCTTTTCCGGCTAACCCTGGGGATTCTGTGCTTTATCTGTTATGTCTGGATGGATTCCAGCCAGGCCCAGATCGCCAGTGTGAGCAGCGATCAGATCGTGAACCAGATTGAGAAGCAGGTGGAGATGGAGGATATCCAGGAGGTCTGGAAGAATCTGTAGGCGGGAAGCCGTACGGATAAAAACAATCGTAAGATGATATGTGAAAAAGAGGGTAAAGGCTTTGATATCAAAGCGTTACCCTCTTTTTCGAACTATTCTTTTATTTTATTGGCAGGGCGCCTAAAAATTGGTATTAACCGACAGCCCCTAGAAAGCTGTTTTTCTGTAATCGTCTTTTTCATGCTCAGAGAATAATTCCACAAAAAATAGATAAAAAATCAAAATAAATTGGACAAAAATATAGTTGACCAACGGTCGAAGAATGTGATAAGGTTTAGTTAAATCAATTCGACCGCTGGTCGATTGTATTTTAAAGAACTTGCGTTGAACAGCCATGACAGGATCGGGCCGCTTAAGAGAACGTTCCAACCGTATAGTCGGAAGAGGTTTATGTGAGGGCAGCCGGGCAGATTATGGCAATAGTCACGGTGGAAGATCAAGGAGGAAAAGGATGACTTACGCAGATTTATTTTATGAGATTAAGGGGAAATTTATGGGGGCGGATGTCAGTGACATACACGAGCATCTTGCTTTCCAGTTTAACATTGAAGATGAGGAAGCCGGCGGGGCTTTTTATGTAGAGGTAAAGGACGGCGTGCTTTATGTAGAGCCGTATGAGTATTATGACAGAGACGCCATATTCATCTGTTCGGCGGAGGTGCTTCTCAAGATCGCTGACGGAGAGATGGATCCGATCGCGGCATTTACTGAGCAGAAGCTTCGGGTAGAAGGCAATATTGACAAGGCGCTCCGGTTAAAGGAGATCATTGAACTGAAAAAGGGCGCGGCGCAGGAAAAGAGTATCGCGAAAAAGGCTGCCGACAAGGTGGTGAATAAGGTCGTGAAGACCGTAGCCAAAAAAGCGGCGGCGAAGGAAACAAAGAAAAATAGCTAAGGCAGTCAGAAAGAGGATGGTAAAACAGTGGGAGCATTGAAAAATATCGTAGCTGCGGCAGGGATTCTTGCTACGGCGGGAATCGGAGAAACCGTATATTTTTATAACAGGACCATGAAGCGGGGAAACGCCAAGACCGACAGAACGATCAAGATGTCGGGTACGGACTGGTCGAAATATTATCCGCTTATGGAAGAGAGAAAAGGGTTTGTATTGGCGCAGACACACCGGGACGTATGGACCACATCGTTCGATGGACTGAGGCTCCACGGCACCTATTTTCCGGCGCTTGAACATGCGGAAGGTGCAGGAGGCGCGGAGGAGAAGACTTCCGGAGTAAAGAAGGCTGTGATCTGTTTTCACGGCTATACGGGAGAAGGACTCAGCAATCATGTGGCGATCGCGGATTATTTCCTGAAACGGGGCTATGCCATGCTGATGCCGGACGCAAGGGCCCACGGGGAAAGCGAGGGAGATTACATCGGCTTCGGATGCCTGGACCGGCAGGATGCCCTGGGCTGGATCAAGTGGCTGATCCAGGAGATAGGGGACGATGTGAAGATATTGCTTCACGGCACCTCCATGGGAGGCGCTACGGTGCTGATGACCAGCGGTCTGGAGCTGCCTGCCAATGTGAAGGGGATTGTCTCGGACTGCGGATTTACCTCTCCCAAGGAGGTATTCACCCATGTACTGAACCATATGTACCATTTACCGGCATTTCCGGCGATTCAGGGGGCCGACCTGCTGAACAGGAAGCTGGCGGGCTACGGTATGGATGAGTGCAACGCCAAATATGAGGTTCAGAAGGCAAAGGTTCCGATCCTGTTTATCCATGGCTCGGCAGATACATTTGTACCATGCAGTATGTGTCATGAGATCTATGACCACTGCCGTTCCCCGAAGCGCAAGCTGATCATCGAGGGAGCGGCCCATGCAGAGAGTTATTACAAGGACATGGAGACTTACGAAAAGGCGCTGACCGAATTTGCGGATGAGATCATGCAGTGAGTATCATTGACGTTTTTGAACGTGAAAGGATTATAAAAAAGAATGAAAACAAGAAAAGGTTATAAGACGTATCCACTGACGGTAGGACAAAAATTCCACAATTATTATTCCGAGTACTGCCCGGGAAAAGAGATCCTGAATGTGGGAACAAGCCTCACAATTGAGTTTGAACTGAATATAGACGAGCTGAGAAAGGCCATCTATAAGGCATATGAGCGGTGCGAATCCATGCGTGCACGGCTGGTCTATGACAAGAAGGAGAAGGAATGGTATCAGTATATTGCCGACAAGGAAGACCGCGAGATCGAATTTGTGGATTTTACGGGAAAGACCATGGAAGAGGCTGAGGCTGAGATGACGGCATGGACGCGGATTCCGTTTGACAAGGAAGATGAGCCCATGAACAAGGTCGTGATCATCAAGACACCAGATGGATTTGAGGGAATGTATCTTGTGGGAGACCACAGATTTCTGGATGCCCAGTCACTGATCGGTTTTATGAAGGATGTGATCGAGCTTTACTGCAGCGCAAATTTTGAAGGAATCCCGTATCCGGCGGATATGCGTTCTTACGTTGCCCAGCTGGAGAAGGATCTGGCATATGAGGCGGGAAGCAAGGCCCAGGCCAGAGACCGGGCGTATTTCCATAAGCTTATTGAAGAGTCAGAACCGATCTACAACGGGATTACCGGTCCCCGGAGGCTGGAGGATGCGAGGGCGGCTGCCGGGAATCCGAATCTCAGGGCGGCGCCTACCGGATCGGACAGCTTTGCGGCGGCGATCGATATCTTCCATCTGGAGGAAGAACCGACCGTAAGACTCCTGTCCTTCTGTGAGCAGCAGCACATTTCCCTGCAGTGTCTGCTCGTGTTGGGAATCCGTACCTACCTGCAGAAGATCAATCACAATGATGATGTGTCCCTGCAGATCGCTTATGCGCGCAGAGCCACACTTCAGGAGAAAAAGTCGGGCGGTACGCGTATCCACAGCTTCCCGTTCCGAACGGTGATCTCGGAGGATCAGACATTCCTGGAAGGAATCCATGAGATCCGGGACAGGCAGAATGAAGTGTTCCGCTATGTGAATTTCAATCCGACAGAGTATCTTGCGTATAGAAGAGAGTTTTACAATACCAGGCCCGGTATGGGATATGAGAGTATGTCTCTGACTTATCAGCCGGCCACGCTGAGGGAAAAGGGACTGACAGATCTGGGCGATATCAAATATAAGACAAAGAGATACTGCAACGGCTATTATGCGGACGGACTGTATCTTACGGTGATGCACAGACCGGATGACAACGGGCTGGATTTCAGCTTTGAGCACCAGACAAAGGCATATACCAGAGAAGAACTGGAATATTTTTATTATTATTTCTGCAAGATCATGTTCAAGGGGATCGAGACGCCGAACATGAAGATCGGGGATATCATCAAGCTGGTGTAGGCAGATAGGCTTGGGAAATGTACTGCCTCATTTGGAATCGTTACAAATAGACAAATCATAGAGAATGAAAGAAAGGATGGGAACAATGTTTGATCAGTTGACAGAGATTATTGTAAATTATGTAGAGGTAAAAAAGGAAGACATCAAGCCGGAATCCCGTTTCATCGAAGACCTGGGCTTCACATCGTTTGACTTCATGAGCATGCTCGGTGAGATCGAGGATGAGATGGATGTAGAGATCAACCAGGAAGAAGTGGTCAATATCCGTACCGTACAGGAAGCAGTGGATTATCTTTCAGAATTGGCGTAGGAGATACACGCGGGCGGAAAAAATGAAATGCTGACAACATCCCCCGCAGATCGTGCTGTATTTAAGCCATGGAGCTTTGCAGTTTTCTGTGGGGGACTTCCTTATGCGAGAAGGAGAGGACAATATGAACGAATTGCGGAGTACGATCTATGAACTGCTTGTAAAGGCGGAGGAAGCATACGGCACCCAGGATGCCGTTCGGTATAAAGTGAAGGATGCCGGCGAGGGCGGAAAAAAGAAAACAAAGGTAGAGGCAAAGACCTACACCCAGCTTCGGCAGGACAGCGAGCACATTTCTTCGGCGCTTGCCGAATTAGGGGAACAGGGGAAGCATATCGCCCTCATAGGGGCAACCTCCTATTCCTGGATCACATCCTACTACGGCATTGTGAACGGTGGCAGCGTGGCAGTACCGCTGGATGCCAATCTTCCGGCGGAAGACCTGTGCGAGCTCATGGACCGTGCGGATGTGACCACACTGATCTTTGACGAGACAAAGGCAAATGTTGCGCAGATGGCGGCAGAGAAGTGCCCGCAGCTGAAGCATATCATCGCCATGGAAGATAAGTCTCTGGTTCCGGGTGCTCTGCATCTGTGGGAGCTGGCGGCCAAGGCCCCGGCAGAGACAGGCTTTGCGCCGAAGCCGGAGGACCTGGCGACGATCATGTTTACATCCGGGACGACCGGGAAGAGCAAGGGCGTGATGCTGACCCACAGGAACCTTGCGGAGAACGCCACTGCGCAGGATATGGGGTATGAGCCTGGGATGGTCATTATGACGGTGCTTCCCATCCACCATGCGTATTGCCTGAGTATGGATATCCTGAAAGGGACTTCAATCGGTGTTGTGATCTGCATCAATGATTCCCTGCTGCGGGTGGCTAAAAATATCAAGCTCTTTGAGCCAAATATGATCCTGATGGTTCCTCTGATGATAGAGACGCTGGCGAAGAAGCTGGAAGAGGCTGTATTGATCCCTGCTCCGCTGATCAAGGCGAAGGTATTCGGAAAGCAGTTCCATACGATCTGTAGCGGAGGCGCTTATCTGAATCCGTCCTATATCGACCTGTTCAAGAAGTACGGCATCACCATTTTACAGGGCTACGGCATGACGGAGTGCGCGCCGGTCATCAGCACCAACTGCAACAGTGCGAAAAAGGACGGCTCTATCGGAAGATGTATGCCCAACTGCGAGGCGAAGATCGTGGACGAGGAGATCTGGGTCAAGGGCTCCAGTGTGATGCAGGGGTATTATAAAATGCCGGAGGAAACGGCAGAGACCCTGGAGGACGGATGGCTGAAAACCGGGGATCTGGGATATATGGATGAGGACGGATTTTTGTTCCTGACCGGACGGAAGAAGAACCTGATCATCACACGGAACGGGGAGAATGTATCCCCGGAGGAGATCGAGAACAAGCTGGGTGCGAACCGCCTGGTACAGGAAGTGCTTGTGCGGGACAGCGAGGGGCTGATTGAGGCGGAGATCTTCCCGGATCTGGAATATGCGTCCAAGAAGAGGATCAAAGATCTGGAAGGAGAGCTGCAGAAGATCATTGATGAGTATAATAAGGCGGCTCCGCTCTATAAGCGTGTGTTTAAGCTGAAGGTGCGGGATGTGGAGTTTGAAAAGAATACGACGAAGAAGATCAAGAGATTTTGACAAAACAAAAAAGAGTATGGCGCAGCGCTGTACTCTTTTTTTGAGTGTATCAGCGATACCCATATAGGAGGAAATCACAAATCACCGGAAACCTGAATATCCTGTTAAAAAGGTCTTTTTTATGAAGTGGGTAAAAAATGCCGTAGGGTATTGGTGTGAGGATATTCTGGACAGAAAGTATCTTGGCCAGAAGATCGGAGTTGCGGTTCTGGACACAGGGATACTGCCGCATCCGGATCTTGCCGGGCGTATTATGGGATTCGGCGATTTTGTAAACAGGCGGAAACGGATCTATGACGACAGCGGACACGGGACGCATGTGGCGGGGATACTGGCCGGGAGCGGAAAGCTGTCAAACGGCGTTTATGCCGGGATCGCGCCGGAGGCCTCTCTTCTTGCCGCGAAGGTGCTGGATGATTCGGGAAACGGAATGGTGGAATATGTGATGGCCGGGATCCGGTGGGTTCTGGCAGAGCAGAGAAAGAGGAATATCCGGATCGTCAACATTTCCGTGGGAACCCAGCCTGGGCTTGAAAAAGCGGAGGAGGAGCGGCTTTTGAGAGGCGTGGAGGAGCTGTGGGATGCAGGTCTGGTGGTGGTCGTATCGGCAGGGAATTACGGGCCGGGGCCGGGAACCGTGGCAGTGCCCGGGAGCAGCAGAAAGGTGATCACGGTGGGGGCCGTGGACATTGCAGGCAGAACAGAGGGACCGGGCCGGACAAAGTGGGACTATTCCGGCAGAGGACCTACGGAGGACTGCATCATGAAGCCGGACGTGGTGGCGCCCGGGACCTTTATTACAAGCTGCAGCGCAGATTACCGATACCGCTTCCGGAAGCCCTATACGGTCAAGAGCGGAACCTCCATGGCTACGCCTGTGGTGTCCGGGGCCATTGCCTGCCTGCTGTCGAAATATCCGGATATGAGCAATGTGGAGGTAAAGCTGAAGCTGCGGGCGAGCTGCGTTCCCTCGGAACAGACGCAGGGGTGGGGGATGCTGCAGGTGGGGAGACTGCTTTCGGCGGGGATATGATCCGAAAGCCGGAGCAATTTGCCTGCGTGTCTGATATCGCTGCTTTATTGGCCGGATGCCCGCCCCAGTACGTACTGACCTGTGACCGTGCAGCGTGGTGCACGGCCCAGGAGTGAACAGTAACCAGGTGCCGCGGATTTTTCAAGTCAAACGCAATTATCGGGTAGAAATATCCGCCGATTCGTGATAAAATATGTGAGGTTAGTAATGTCATAACGTTTTAGACATCAACTAAGGAACCGATGCATAACAGTATACATTATCGGACTGCGTACTTCGTTCGACAGAGGACATATTTTGCTGGTTTACGGCGGTTCCTGAGAAAATATGTATGAGGAGGTACAAACAAATGGCATGGTATGATGAGGCTGTATTTTATCACATTTATCCACTGGGGCTGACCGGCGCGCCGAAGGAGAATCCGTATGGGGAACCGGAGCACCGTCTCAACACGCTGCTTCCCTGGATCGCCCACATCAGGGAGATCGGATGCAACGCGCTGTATATCGGTCCGCTTTTTGAATCGGTGGGACACGGGTATGAGACTACGGATTATAAAAAGCTGGACAGCCGCCTTGGGACAAATGAAGATCTGACCGGTTTTGTGGCAGAATGCCATAAGCAGGGGATCAAGGTGATATTGGACGGTGTATTTAACCATACCGGGCGTGATTTTTTTGCATTTCAGGATATCAAGAAGAACCGGGAAAACTCCGCCTATAAGGACTGGTACTGCAATGTGAATTTCTGGGGAAATAATTCCTTCAACGACGGATTTTCTTACGAGAACTGGGGCGGCTATGACCTGCTTGTCAAGCTGAACCAGCATAATCCTGCGGTGAAGGACTATATCTGCGACGTGATCCGCTTCTGGGTCAGCGAATTTGACATTGACGGCATTCGGCTGGACGCTGCAGACGTGCTGGACTTTAACTACATGCAGGCGCTCCGCCATACGGCCAATGAAGTGAAGCCGGACTTCTGGCTGATGGGCGAGGTGATCCACGGCGATTATACCCGCTGGGTCAATGAAGGAACCCTGCATTCCGTGACCAATTATAATCTGCACAAGGCGCTGTATTCCGGACATAACGAGCACAACTATTTTGAGATCGCACATACGGTAAAACGGCTTTACGGCATGGGAGGCAACCGTCCGGACGGATTAAAGCTTTACAATTTTGTGGATAATCACGATGTGGAGAGAATTTATACAAGGCTGAACAACAAGGCGCATTTTACACCGGTTCATATCCTGCTGTATACATTGCCCGGAGTTCCGTCCATTTACTATGGCTCCGAATTTGGAATCGAAGGAAAAAAAGAACGGTTTTCGGACGCTTCCCTGCGTCCGGCACTGAATCTGGCTGATTATGCGGACGCTGTGAAGAACAATTCCTTTACCCGGCTGATCGCCGCGCTTGGAAAGACAAGACAGAATACTCCGGCGCTTTCTTACGGAGAGTACAATGAACTGCTGCTGACCAACCGCCAGTATGCGTTTTCCAGAAATCATAACGGACAATCCGTTGTCGTGACGGTCAATAATGACGACAGCGATTACACGATGACGGTTTCCGCAGGAAATGCCGCGGAATACATCGGGGCATTGTCCGGAGAAAAGGTATCTGTGAACGGCGGAAGGATCACGGTGAATGTAAAGGCCAATTCCGGCGAGATCTGGGTTCCTGCCACAGGAGACGGGGCGGATGCCGCAGTTGATGCGGGATTTACCGGGCTGGATGTGAAGGATGCCGCGGCGGAGGTGAAGCAGGCTGAAAAGAAGGCCGCTGTGGAAGAAGCACGGGAAAAGGATGCAGGGACAAAAGCAGTTCCGGAAATAACATCAGAAAAGGACGCGCAGCAGCAGAAAACGGCTTCGGAGAAAGCGGCATCAGAGAAGAAGACTGAGGCAAAAGCTATACAGGTGAATGAATCAGACAAGAAAGAAGGAGCCGAGAATACGCAGGTACAGAAAACTGCAGATCAGGCTTCTGAGCAGAAAAAGCCGGCAGCTACGGACGGAAATGTGTCCGGAGCAGATGCCGCGTATATGGAAGCATTTGAAAAGGGGAAGATCGCAGGGCTGCAGGAAGCGATCCTTGCGATCATGGGAAAGAATGGCCCGATCACCGATCAGATGCGCAAGGATGTTATGGACAATGTGTATCATGACTCCCTGATCAACTGGATCAAGAGCTTCCGTGTATCATAATATGTAACGATTCAGAACGTAAGCAGAGGGGGCTGTGGTCTGCCGTTTTGAACAGTTGCGGTCATATGCTGTAAAAAGCCGTTCCTGATGTGCATGGGGACGGCTTTTCTAAATATCAGTATATGCAGAAAAGCTGCCGGCGGCAAGTTTTTTTGTATACCAGCGTATGCAGAAAGGCTGCCTGTGGCAGGCTTTCTGTAGGACGGCGTACTGCGTTACGAATGAAGCCGAACGAAAATAATGAATATGTATTTCATGTCCTGAAAACAATACAACAGGATTCTTCGGTTGCTCTTCTTCTAAAAAAGGTTATAATAGGTATTGCGCTGATGCTTGAAATAAGGGAGATTTGTCATATGATCTTTAAAGGAAAAATCGGAGTGTGGTTTTGGCTGCTTTTGATCGGTGTTAATATTGCGATGGTCTATGAGGGGATTCATGAGGAAATGAAAGGCGGGGAAATGCTGGGCCTGTTCTTCGCTTTTTTCCTTACGAATATTATCTGTGTACCCCTGGTGATCAGGAATTATGTGCAGATCGACGGAGAAAAGCTGATTTTTGTGCTGGGATTCGGCAGAGACTATATGAAGATTGAAGACATCACGGAGGTATACAGGACGCACAATCCGATCGCTGCTGGCGCGCTGTCGTTGGATCGGATTGTGATAAAGGCAAAAAGGCAGGAATGGATCATCGCTGTACACGATAAAGAGCAGCTGTTCCATGAACTGAAACGGAGAAATTCGAAGATCCAGATCCGGAAATCCAAGTCGGCGGGGAGGGAATGACATGTATCGGATCGCGGTATGTGATGATGACATTCAGATGCGCAGATTCTTATGTTCTGCCATTGAAGAGACCGGGATTGCCTGCACTGTAGAGGAATTTTCAAATGGGGCGGAGCTTCTCCGCGATGAAAAGGAATATGACATTTTTTTTCTGGATATCGATATGCCCGTGGTCAATGGGATGGATGCCGCCAGGCAGCTCCGCCGCAGAGACCGGAAGGCAAAGATCATCTATGTCACGGGTTACCAGGATTATATGCAGCGTTCCTTTGCGGTCCATCCCTTTTCCTTTCTTGTCAAGCCGGTGAAAAAGGAGACGATCATCCGGCAGCTTCGGGAAGCGGTTTTGTACAGCCATGAGGAAGAGAGCGCGGTTACACTGCGGCTGGAGACCACTCAGGGGCTGGAGGAGATCGCAGTTCCGGATCTCTATTATCTGGAATACCAGAGCAGGAAGCTCCGCCTGGTGATGAAGCATGGGGAACGGATGATCCGGGGAAAGATTTCGGAGTTTTCGGAAAGGCTTTCGTCCTACGGCTTTGCCTCTCCCCATAAGAGCTTTATTGTGAACCTGTATCATGTGAAGGCAATCCGGGGATATGATATTGTGATGATGAACGGGGATCTGGTTCCGCTGTCACAGAAACGCTCCGCGGAATTTCGAGGGCTGCTGGGAAAATACCAGGCGGACAGGTTAGGAGCTGAATGGGGGAGAAAATGAGCTGGATAGAATACGGCATATGGAATGAGATCCTTATGTGCATGGAGACGTTTGTGCTCACCCTGTGTACCTGGTTTTTCATGAGCCGTACAGAGCAGGACCAGAATGAAAAAAAGAAATATAGATGGGGCGCTGCCATCCTGTATTGGATGGGACTTGCGGGGATCACCTTCGGATTTCAGGACAGCAGATCCGTCCATCTGATCCTGCTGGTATATATGGTTTTCATGACAATGCTGGCAGGACGGCTGCTGTATAACCGGGGACGGATATACCGGTTCTATTACTTCCTGTTTCCTGTGACCATGGTGACCATTCGGATCTTTGTCATCTATATGGTGTTTGCTTACATGAGTTCCCGGTGGGGGAGCATGATCTTTGATTATGCACTGACAAATACTGCATTGGTCATCAGGCAATTGACAGAAATCCTCCTGACCGGAGCATGGGTGGTGGTGCTGAACCGGAAGAAATACGAAAATGTGAAAGGGATGCAGTTCGCAGGAATGTTTCTGGCTCCGGCGGTCAGTGTGTTTATCATCTTTTCGCTGATCTATACCGGGGATGTGTTTGTGCAGATGTACGGAGCATTTTTGATCATACTGAATATTTTGGCGCTGGTCATTATGAATCTGTACATCTGGTATTTATTCTCTTATCAGTCAAAAAATAAGAAGCTGAGGGCAGAACTGGAGATCCGGAAAAAGCAGAGTGAGATGCAGTATCAGTATTATGAGAAAGTGGAACAGAGATACCAATCCTCCCGAAAGATGGTCCATGATATGAGAAACCATCTCCAGGCGATCGAAGCCCTGCAGGAGCAGGATGCGGACAAGGGAAAAGAGTATGTAAAGGATATGCGCCGGATGCTGGACAGCTTTGGGATCGTAAACTATACGGAAAACAGGATGCTCAATATCATATTGAATGATAAGGCGGAAGAGGCGCAGAAGAATGGGATCGGGATGGAGATCCGGATTGATGAGATCCGCCTGGAGCATATCCGGGATATGGATATGACGACCATATTTGCAAATCTGCTGGATAATGCTCTGGAAGCCGCGGAGCAGGTGGTGGGGAAACGGATGATCCAGGTGCAGGCGGATACATTTCATGATTTTACGGTGGTGAAGATCCGGAATTCGATGCCGTGCGGCAGTGCGGCGAAAGGGACGGAAAGTTCATCGGTGAAAAAGGACAGGAAAAGCCATATGGGGATCGGCCTGGAAAATGTACGGGATACTTTAGAAACATACGGGGGAGGGATGATGACGGAGATTCAGGAAGGGGAATTCGTTGTGAGTATCACCATTCCGGAATAAAAAACCAAGCAATGAAAGGAGAGGACATCTATGAAAAAGAAGATGAGCAAAATGATGGTATGCGTGTGTGTTCTGACAGGTCTGCTTTTCGGCTGCGCAGGGAGTCAGCGCCTTTCGGACAATTTTGACGAGGCGGAGGTGAAGGCCGCGGCAGAGAGCGTCATTGAAATCCTGAACAGCGGAGAGGTGGAGTCGCTTGTGGACGAACAGTGGAATGCGGTGATGAAGGGCGCGGCGGACGTGGAAATGCTGAAAAGCGAGATTGTGCCTATCGTGGAAGAACTCGGTGAGTTTGAAGGCTTTGACAAAGAAGCGGTTACCGGGAGTAAAGACCCGGATACGGAGCAGGAATTTGCAGTGGCGGTGATCAAGGCAAAATATGAGAAACGTAAGGCGCAGTTTACGATTTCATTTGATGAAGATATGAAGGTGGCAGGATTCTTTATTAAATAGTGAGGAAAGCGGTGATTATTTTGGAGGCTATCATATATTCTTGCATGGCAGTGAGTGCCGTCTTCTGGGTCATGGCGGCCGTATTTGCGGTACTGAAAGGGAAGGCCGCAATTTTGATCAGTGGGTTCAATACGATGCCGAAGGAGCAGAGAGAGCAGTACGACAGGGAGCAGATGAGCAGAGATATGCGGAATACACTTGCCCTTTGGGTAGCTGTGTCAGGCGCGGGCGGTGTACTGGCGTATCTGTTTTCATCCGCTGGCATTGCGGTTATCTCAATGATTGCGGTGCTGATCTTATTTTTTCGGGAAGTACATCTGGACGAGGAGAAGGCTTTTAGAAAATATAAGCTGAAATAGAATCCAATTTTCAGAATACTCTATATTAAGAATTATATCAGCAATGCTAAAAACCAATAAAATGAAACGTGTGATTTTGAAAAAGCGGCGGCATATCATTTCCCGCCGCTTTTTCCCATCTTTTTCAACAGAACGTCTATGTCGATCGGCTTGGTCAGAAAGTCGTTCATCCCGCTTGCCAGCGCCAGGTCCCGATCCTCCTGGAAGGTGTTGGCCGTACAGGCGTAGATCTGAACAGACTGGGCGTCTGCGCGGTTCAGATTCCGGATTTCCCGGGATGCCTCACAGCCGTCCATGACAGGCATCTGCATATCCATAAGGATGATCCCAAATTCTCCGATCTCGGATTCACGGAATAATTCCACCGCCTCCCGGCCGTTCTGGGCATGGGCAGTCTCAAAGCCTTCCATGGACAGGATCTCCAGAAGTATTTCCGCATTCAGCTCCACATCCTCGGCTACCAGGATCTTGCCCGGTCCGGAGTGTTTTCGTGAATGCAGGGACTCCTTCGCAGTCCCATTTTTTTCGGTCTCCTTCAAATAGTCCGGAATCTCTTTTACAATGACGGAGGGGATCGAAACGGTGAAGGTACTCCCCGCATGCAGCTCACTTTCCACGGTGATATCGCCGCCCATGGCGTTTGCCAGCAGCTTGCTGATCGGCATGCCGAGTCCGGTTCCGGTGATTCCGCTTATGTTCCGGTTCTGCTCCTGGCTGAACGTATCGAAGATCCTGCCGAGATACTCTCTGGACATTCCGATCCCTGTATCCTTGCAGCGGTAAAAGGTCATGACATGCGTATCATCGGTCTTTTCCTGGCGGACGGACAGCTGTATGGACTTGCCTGACGGCGTAAATTTGGCGGCGTTGCCTACGATATTCATCAGGATCTGCTTGATCCGGGTAGTGTCCCCTTCGATGCAGGGCTCGATCACATCCTTTTCCACGATAAACTCCACCCCGCGGCCCTGAATGTTGTCAGTCTGCATGGCCGCGATCTCATCGACCAGCGCATCCACCATCAGCGGTTCATTGATGATATCCACCTTGCCGGCCTGGAGCTTTGACATGTCCAGGACGTCATTGACCAGAGACAGGAGATACTTTGCCGTGCTGTGTGACTTCCGAAGCCATTCCTTGATCTGCGTCCGCTGGCTGTCGTCGTCAATGTGAACCATGATCAGATGATTCATACCGATCAGGCCGTTCAGCGGGGTCCGGATCTCATGGCTCATATTGGAAAGGAACTCTTTCTGGGATTTTTCCTTTTCCGAAGCGCGGATCGTCTTCATCTGATACCGCATCACGATCAGGAGCATACTGAGTATCGTCAGAATACTGATGACCAGCATGATCATGCTCATGGTAAAAAACGTCCGGGTCTGCTCCCGGAATACGGCTTCGTTGACAGACATGATAAAATACAGGCGTATTTTTTCATCAAAGGGGATAAAATAAAACAGCTCTTTGTATTTTTCACCGGTATGGGAGTGATAAAAGGCAAAGGTCTCAAGAGCCGCGAATTTTTCGGCAACCTCTTCATTTGTCAGCTCAGAATCCTCGGATTCGGACAAATGTGCAAACAGATTATTCTGTTCGTTCTCGTATACTTTTTTATTGATATCTACGATGTAATGTCCCTCCATATCGATGAGGGCGCTGTGACCGCGGCTTACGCCGTTTTTGGTGAAACAGTCGATTACCATTTTATCCTGGATGGATGAGATATCATTCATTCCGATGATCGCGCACATCCTGATGCCGTCCACCTGAAAATCCTGCAGACGGATCCCGTAGAGTATGCTTTCCCTGTTGGGACCGCTGCCTTCGGTGTACTCATCAAACCGGGTCACAAAACGGTCGCTGCCATTTGCGAAATAGGTCATAAAATCCGGATATCTGGTCATGGATTCGGGAGGATAGATCTCATGCCCGTCGGTGTAGACCGTTCCGTCCTCCGCCACCAGGCAGAGCCGGGTAAAGTCGCCTACGGTGCATTCCAGGTCCAGATGTTCCTGCATTTCCTCGGAGGTCCTGCAGTTGTAGACGTCAAAACGCTCCTGGATCTCATAGAGGTCCTTCCAGCAGATCTCGATATAGGCCTGGATCGTAGATTTATCGTGCTCCGCAATCTCACTGATCTCGTTGATGATATTATCCGAGATCGTCTGATTCAGCTGCTTGATATAAAAAAGTGTGATCACAGAGACTATTGCCAGTGCGGAAATCACCAGCAGCGCATAAAAATTCTTTTGCTTTTTTTCCATTGTTTTTCCCCCTGTGTCTCATCCTTATGGAACTTTGACAGGAATTGCCGGGTGGCTGAGATTCTGTTCCATCCGACAGCAATATAATCATAGCTCATTTTCCGCAAAAAATCCATACCTAATCAGACGAATGCCGTTACTGTGAGCACCCGGTCATGGTGCGAACAGTAAAGAATACCTTGCATAATATGGGGGGAGAGACTATAATAAATAAGCGGAAAGCTGCCGGGGCAGTTTTTTTCGGATATCCATGTATGCGAAAGGAGGATCCGGGGCAGGCTTTCTGAATTTGTGCCGTATCTGCAGAGAAAACAGGCAGATGCGCATAGTTTAGAGATAAAGAGGTATATGCAGATGATAAGAATCGGTATTTTAGGCTATGGCAATCTGGGCAGGGGTGTGGAATGTGCCGTGAAGCAGAATCCGGATATGGAGCTGGCGGCGGTCTTTACCCGCAGGGATCCGGCAGCTGTGAAGATCCTGACAGAAGGAGCAAGTGTGTGCGGCATAACCGAAGCGCCGGACTGGAAGGACAGGATCGATGTGATGATCCTGTGCGGTGGGAGCGCGACGGATCTTCCCGAACAGACTCCGGTCTATGCAGAGCTGTTCCATGTGGTAGACAGCTTCGATACACATGCAAGGATCCCGGAGCATTTTGCAAGGGTGGATGAGGCGGCGAAAAAAGGCGGAAAGGTGGGGATCATTTCCGTAGGCTGGGATCCGGGGATGTTTTCTCTGAACCGGCTGTATGCCAATGCGATCCTTCCGGATGGAAAGGATTATACGTTCTGGGGAAAGGGCGTCAGCCAGGGGCATTCCGACGCCATACGCAGGGTAGAGGGCGTCAGGGACGGCAAGCAGTATACGGTCCCGATAGAGGCCGCGCTGGATTCCGTGAGAAAGGGAGAGAATCCGGATCTGACCACCAGGCAGAAGCACACGAGAGAGTGCTTCGTGGTACTGGAAGAAGGAGCGGATGCATCGAAGGTGGAGGAAGAGATCAAAACCATGCCGAATTATTTCGCAGATTACGACACGACGGTACATTTTATCAGTCAGGAGGAACTGGAGAGAGACCACAGCGGGATTCCCCACGGCGGTTTCGTGCTGCGCAGCGGAAGGACCGGGTGGAAGTCGGAGAACAGCCATCTGATCGAATACAGCCTGAAGCTGGATTCCAACCCGGAATTTACGGCCAGTGTCCTGGCGGCATATGCCAGGGCGGCATACCGGCTCGGCCTGGAAGGCGTGAGCGGCTGCAAGACCGTGTTTGACATTGCGCCGGCTTATCTCAGCCCGAAGGACGGGGCAGCGCTGCGGGCAGAGCTTTTGTAGGAAAGATCTGCCGCAGAGACGGATACAGAGTGTGTAAGAAGAGAAAAGGAGGAACAGAAAAATGACGATCGAGCGTGTAGAGAATATGGCCGGAGGAGAAGGTCATGTGATCATCAAAAAGATTCTGGGAGAAAAGGAACTGAACGGAAAATGCAGACTTTATGCGGAGGTTACTCTGGAAAAGGGCTGCTCTCTGGGATATCATGTGCATCATAACGAGAGCGAGACTTACTATATCCTTTCGGGAGAAGGGGAATACGATGATAACGGAACCCCGCGCCCGGTAAAAGCAGGGGATGTGACGTTCACGCCGGACGGCTGCGGACACGGACTGAAAAATACGGGGCTGGAAGATCTGGTATTTATGGCGCTGATCATTCTGGATTAAACGCTCTGTCCTTACGAATCAGCACCCCGCACAGATGGAATTCTTTTTGGAATTCGAATGACCGCCGCACTCGTCATGTTCAGAGTGCGGCGGTTTTGGCATTCAGGAGAGCAATCGCCCGGCCGTTTTGGAAGCCAGCCGAAGTACAGGAATGACAGGAGGCAAGGATAGGTCAGGATTTTTCCGGCAGATCCTTACAGGCTGTATTTCCGGAACAGGCAGGAGATCACGCCTGCGGCGCACAGGCCGAACAGGACATTGTGCATGGAGCCGAATACATCCAGAGCTCCCCGGATGCCCTGGAGAGATTCGAACCGCTCCGGGATCCAGTTATTGACCAGGAAGGCGCCGTAGGAACAGATGTAAATAAAAAAGAATGAGAACATCCCCCGGCCTACATCTTCTTTGTAATATCCGGTCTCGCCATACACGCGCACCCTTGTCATGGCCCAGAGCGCGGAGAATAGCTCAAATAGGATGAAGAAAGCGGCTACGGCAAAATAGGATGCCAGGACCAGGGTATAATTCTGAGAGACGACTGCATTTTCAATGTCGCCGTAGGGCGCGCTCCCCCGGAAAAAATTATAGGCCATAAATCCGGTGATGGCCAGGATCAGGATCACCGACAGGTTCCGGAAAATAGTCTGGGAGATCCGGTACACGGTCCTTCCGCCTTTTTTGATGGGGGCGGCAATGGGAGTCTGTCCGCTTCTTTTCCGCCTGGCATGGGACAGACGGACAGGCTCCCGATACTCACTTCGGCTGCCGCGCCTCCGGCCGTTTCCGGGTCTGTCATAATCGTCATCCTCATAATCATAATCATCCCTGCCGTCATAATAACCGTCATATCCATCATCCGGATCCTCAATGGACAGGTCGTAACGTCTGCTGTCCCTGACACGGGGCATGGGCTGCGTCATGGTCTCTGTCCTTACGCCGCTGCGGGAATCTTCGTCACTTTCCGGATTCACTTTATATTTGGAGGAGATATCTTCCTCATAGGTAACTTCAAAATCATCACTGAACTCATAAGCGCTTTTTGGGGGCTTACGCATAAGATCACTCCTTTTTCATTGTTTTTAGAAAGCTCTGCCAGGATGAGACATATCTTATCACACGGCAGATGGATTTTCCAATGTTTTTTATTTTAAATCCTTTTTCGGGCAAAATCAATCTTTCCAGAAAAAACGTCCTGAATTTTTCAGATAGTTCCATCATGAAGCATTGACCTGAGACTCCGATAGACGTATAATAATAGCGCAGGCGCAGCGATTTGGAACAGCGGGCCTTAAGTCTGTCTGCTTGTCGCGGCAATGACGCAAAAAACAGAAAAGGAGTGGAATTATGGCAATTTTAGTAGCAGGAGGAGCAGGATACATTGGAAGTCATACCTGTGTGGAGCTCTTGAACAGAGGTTATGAAGTTGTAGTGATTGACAACCTTTACAATTCCAGCGAAGTCGCTTTGGAGCGTGTGAAGGAGATTACGGGAAAGTCATTGAAATTCTATAAAGGTGATATATTGAGCCGGGAAGACCTGGAGAAGATTTTTGATAACGAGGAGATTGAGGCTGTGATCAATTTCGCAGGGCTCAAAGCAGTCGGAGAATCTGTGGCCAAGCCATGGGAATATTATCATAATAATATCAGCGGAACATTGATCCTGTGCGATGTGATGAGAAATCATGGCTGCAAAAATATGATCTTCAGTTCTTCCGCGACCGTATACGGAGACCCGGCGGAGATCCCGATCACGGAGAAATGCCCGAAGGGACAGATCACCAATCCGTACGGACAGACGAAGGGGATGCTGGAACAGATCCTGACAGACCTGCACGTAGGGGATCCGGAGTGGAATGTCATGCTGCTCCGTTACTTCAATCCGATCGGGGCCCATGAGTCCGGACGGATCGGAGAGGACCCGAAGGGGATTCCGAACAACCTGGTTCCCTATATTGCCCAGGTTGCGGTCGGCAAGCTGAAATGTCTGGGTGTCTTCGGGGACGATTATGATACCCATGACGGAACCGGAGTCCGTGACTACATCCATGTAGTGGACCTGGCAGTGGGTCATGTAAAGGCAATCGAGAGAATGCGGACAGAGGAAGGCAAGGGCGTTCATATCTACAATCTTGGGACAGGCGTCGGCTACAGCGTGCTGGATGTGGTGAAGGCATATGAAAAGGCATGCGGCAAAGAGATCCCCTATGAGATCAAGCCGCGCCGGGCAGGAGATATCGCGATGTGCTACTGCGACGCAACGAAGGCAAAGGAGGAACTGGGCTGGGTTGCGGAACGCGGCGTGGAAGAGATGTGCGCGGATTCCTGGAGATGGCAGTCCAACAACCCGGACGGCTACAGAAGCTGATAAAAGATTTTCGTTCACACGATTCTGAGCGGCAGGATGGATCTGGAAAATCATTTTTATATATTGACAAGCGTTTCCAAACTTGTTATGATAGAAAAACAGAACGCACTCTGTTTTTGCGGAAGAGTGATACCCGAAGGGCATCCCATAACGCATGTCCCTGCGGGACGGGCGGATTTCGTCCGATCAGGTATAGAAAGTGAGATAGTGTATGAGAAGACAGGTATACTCTCTGCTGGTGGATAATAACCCGGGTGTCCTGAGCAGGATTGCGGGATTGTTCAGTCGGCGGGGCTACAGTATTGACAGTATAACGGCAGGGATGACGGCGGATTCCAGGTTTACCAGGATCACGGTCGTATCATCGGGGGATGAGCTGATCCTCTCCCAGATCGAGAAGCAGGTACGTAAACTGGAGGATGTCCGGGAGATCAAGCTCCTCAAGGATGACGAGGCAGTGTACCGGGAACTGATCATGGTGAAGGTGCGCGCGGACGCGAAGCAGCGTCCGGAGGTGCTCTCCATTGCGGATATTTTCCGGGCGAAGATTGTGGATGTGGAGCCGGAGTCCATGATGATCGAGCTTACCGGGGACCAGTCCAAGCTGGAGGCTTTTTTAAACCTGCTGGACGGATATGAAATCCTGGAGCTTGCCAGGACCGGAATCACGGGATTGTCCAGAGGGATCAAGGACGTTACATATCTGGAGTGAATCACGGATTCGATAAGGGATTCAGCTGTAACCGGATAGCTAAAGGCTCAATAAGCCTTTAACTTATATATTACTCACGGCCGATGAGATTGGCCGGCAGAAGAAACAGGAGGAATTTCAAAATGTCAGCAAAAATTTATTATCAGGAAGACTGCAATCTTTCCATGCTGGAAGGAAAGACCATTGCCATCATCGGATATGGCAGCCAGGGCCATGCACATGCCCTGAACCTGAAGGAATCCGGATGCCATGTCATCATCGGACTTTATGAAGGAAGCAGATCCTGGTCTAAGGCAGTGGAGCAGGGATTTGAAGTGTTTACCGCGGCAGAGGCGGCGAAGCAGGCCGATATCATCATGATCCTGATCAATGATGAGAAGCAGGCTGCCATGTACAAGAAGGACATTGAGCCGAATCTGGAAGAGGGGAACATGCTCATGTTTGCTCACGGATTCAATATTCATTTCGGACAGATCGTACCCCCGAAGAACGTGGACGTGACCATGATCGCTCCGAAGGGACCGGGACATACGGTAAGAAGCGAATATCAGGTTGGAAAGGGCGTTCCCTGTCTGGTTGCGGTAGAGCAGGACGCGACCGGCAAGGCACTGGATAAAGCGCTTGCTTATGCGGCAGGTATCGGCGGAGCAAGGGCAGGCGTACTGGAGACGACCTTCAGGACAGAGACAGAGACAGACCTGTTCGGCGAGCAGGCAGTACTTTGCGGCGGTGTGTGCGCGCTGATGCAGGCAGGCTTTGAGACATTGGTGGAAGCTGGATATGATCCGAGAAATGCCTACTTCGAATGTATCCATGAGATGAAGCTGATCGTGGATCTGATCTATCAGTCCGGTTTTGCGGGAATGAGATATTCGATCTCCAACACTGCGGAGTACGGTGATTATATCACAGGTCCGAAGATCATCACAGATGAGACCAAGAAGACTATGAAGAAGATCCTGGCAGACATCCAGAGCGGTGCGTTTGCGAAGGACTTCCTGCTGGATATGTCCGAAGCAGGCGGACAGGCTCACTTCAAGGCAATGCGGAAGCTGGCTTCCGAGCATCCGTCGGAGAAGATCGGGGAAGAGATCCGCAAGCTCTACAGCTGGAGTGATGAGGACAAGCTGATCAACAACTAATAGAGAATGAATCTATAAAAGAACAGTAGACCAGTCGTGGGCTGCTGTTCTTTTATAGATCAGGATAATTCTCTGAATTTTCCATAGAATAAAAAAGACATACGCCATGACGGAAGCGTATGCCTTTTTATTTCAATGAATATCTATTCTTAAGCAATGCCGTTGACAGCCTTGGTCAGACGGGAGATCTTTCTGGAAACGGTGTTCTTATGATATACACCCTTTGTCCCAGCTTTAGAAATCTCAACGATGGCAGCCTTCAAAGCTGTCTTAGCTGTCTCAGCGTCCTTCTGCTCGATCGCGGTCTCAACCTTCTTGACAGCAGTCTTCACTCTGGACTTGATCGCTTTATTTCTGGCAGCCTTAGTCTCGTTTACCAAAATCCTCTTCTTAGCAGATTTAATATTAGCCAACCTGTACACCTCCAAATCACATAATAATCAAAATGCAGTTACACTTCACAAACTGTGAATGATAACAAAATGCAGACAGATCATAAAATCTGCCTGAAAATGACTCCGTTGGATTCGGACACGGACGTACCAACGGAACATACTCACTTATTTTATGCCAACTGTCAAAAGATGTCAATACATATTTCTCAAAATATTGTAAAAACTACATACTATTCGCAGTCTTATAAGAATAAGTAGAGTGAGGGAAAGAACATGTTGGAGAAATATAGTGTGCGTACAGATCTTGCGCTGGAGGAGAAGGAACGGTTTGAATCAGACAATGTGGAGATTTCCGGAGTGGTATTGGAGGAAGAATACGACAAGGAACGGGAGATTCGGATCACCCGTGTGAAGGTGGAGACGGAAAACGGGGCCAAGACCATGGGGAAGCCGGTGGGCGTCTACCTGACCATGGAAGCGCCCAATATGGCAGTGCCGGACGAGGATTACCACAGGGAAGTGTCGGTCAAGCTTTCCGAATATATCGAGGAGCTGATCCGGGGCAGGTCGCTGGATACGGACGATCTGTCCGTCCTCGTAGTAGGTCTGGGAAACCGGCAGGTAACGCCGGACGCGCTGGGGCCGTATGTGGCGGATAACCTGTGCGTGACCCGGCATATTGTGAAGGAATATGGAAAATACGCTATGGGGATGGAGCATGCCCGTCTGGTCAGCGCCATCGTACCCGGTGTCATGGGGCAGACAGGAATGGAAACTCTGGAAATTGTAAAAGGGGTGGTAGACGAGACGAAACCTGATCTGGTGATCGCCATCGACGCGCTGGCGGCGAGAAATACCAGAAGACTGAATCGGACCATCCAGATCGCGGATACTGGCATCCATCCCGGTTCCGGAGTGGGAAATCACAGGAACGGGCTTACGAAGGAGTCCGTGGGAGTTCCGGTCATCGGGATCGGCGTCCCCACAGTCGTAGACGCGGCGACCATTGCCAATGATACCATGGAAAATCTTATCGAAGCGCTGGAAACCTCGGAAATTCTGAAAGGAGTGGGGGACGTTCTGCGGACTTACAACAGCGCGGAAAAATACGAGCTTGTAAAAGAACTCATATCTCCCCATCTGAACGGCATGTTTGTGACGCCAAAGGATGAGGATGAGCTGGTAAAACAGATCAGCTATACAATTTCCGAAGCATTGAATATGCTTTTCACGAATAAAGAGGAGGAGTAAGGAATAAGGTAAAATGAGGGATCTGACCGGTCCCTCATTAAAGGAGGGTGTATGGAAAAAGAACGACTGAGCCGGGGGATCGCGGCAGTGCTGCTGTGCCTGGCTTTTACATATATCATTATCGATACCGCGGGAGGTACAGGCATTGGATGGGGATACCGCTGGCAGAGGGCGCTCTTTCAAAGTACGGAGCGGATGTATCTGCCGGGGGCGGTGTACGCGGCCCGGGAGGAAAACAAGCCTGCTGCGCAATGGCTCCTGGAGCAGGCATTCGACTGGATCCCGCTGGTGGAGTATCTGGATACGAAGATCCAGTACCGGACGGTCATGGAGGATGAAGAGACCATCGCAAAAATACTGGAAAATCAGGCCAATGACGGCCATATGGTAGATCAGAACGGAAATCCGGTGGGAGGGACTGAAAGCGTGGAGGATGTTGTGCCGACACCGGGACAGCCGGTTCTCGACATGTCCATAGAAAGGCTTCGGGACTTTGATTATCTTCTCAGCAATTTTTATACGGTTGACAGTTCCACCATGATCGGACCGGAACAGCTGAATGCGGATGACCTGCTGGGAAGGAGCATGAAGATCGACACCAGTACACAGGGACCCAAAGTGCTGGTCTTTCATACCCATTCTCAGGAAGAATTCGCCGATTCCACTCCGGGAGACCCGGCTACAAGCATCATCGGGATCGGGGAGTATCTGGTACAATTGCTGAATGCCAAGGGGATCGGAGCCATTCATGATACCGGGGTGTATGATATCATCAACGGACAGCTGGACCGGAGCAATGCTTACGAAAACGCGGAGGCCTCCATCCGTCCGGTCCTGGAGGCCAATCCCACGGTGGAAGTCGTCATTGACCTGCATCGGGACGGCGTGGCGGAGGGCACCCATCTGGTGACGGAGGTGGACGGAAAGCCTACGGCAAAGATCATGTATTTTAACGGATTGAGCCGTACAAGGACTAACGGGGATATTGAGTATCTGTACAATCCATATATCCAGGATAACCTGGCATTTTCCCTGCAGATGCAGCTTGCGTCGGAGAGTATGTATCCGGGGTTCGCGCGGCATATCTACCTGCGGGGATACCGGTACAATCTGCATCTGATGCCGAAGTCGCTGCTGATCGAAGCAGGGGCCCAGACCAATACAGTGGAGGAAATGCGCAATGCCATGGAGGTGCTGGCGGAAACACTGCATCAGGTGCTGATGTAAATTTGTTACTGTTCACACCCTGGCCGGGTACTCACAGTAACGTAAATTTCCAAAGAACCTTCAAAGAAATAAAAAAAGACTTGCAATATACCCTGTGGGGGTATATAATGTAAAATGTATAAGGAAATGAAGTTTTTTGCGGCGCCGAAAAGAGCGGTGTGAGGAAGAGGTTTATATGGAAGAGACTCATGTAGAAGAGGAATATACAAAGGATACGCTGCCGGAAGAGACCGGCGGATGCTGCGGAACGCAGAAGGAGTGCTGCCACAAGACGAAAGAGCGGTCGGATAAGGAGTACAGGGATCTGGTCCACCGCCTGAACCGGATTGAGGGACAGGTACGGGGATTGAAGCGGATGCTGGAGACGGATGCCTACTGTACGGATATCCTGGTGCAGGTATCGGCAGTGAACGCGGCGCTGAACAGCTTTAACAAGGTACTGCTGGCGAACCACATCCGAACCTGCGTGGCAGAGGACATCCGGGCCGGGAAGGATGAGACGATCGACGAGCTGGTGGTGACATTGCAGAAGCTGATGAAGTAAGGAACTGTGCATAAATAACTTATATATCTGACTTGTCTCAATATCCATCTGCCGCATCAGAAAATCTTGACGCAGCCCACTGCGCCTGCGATTTTCTTCTTTGCAGATAAATATTGATCCTACGTCATCTGTACAAGTTATTTGTGCACAGTTCCTAAACAGATTCCCCCTGTATGGTTGGATGCTCTAAAGAGCCTCCAAGCGTACAGGTGGAAAAATTTTGTAGTGCGAAGGAGGAAGGATTATGGAACAATATACAGTAACCGGAATGAGCTGCGCGGCCTGCAGCGCCAGAGTGGAAAAAGCTGTAGGCGGCCTGCCGGGGGTACAATCCTGTTCGGTGAGCCTGCTGACCAATTCCATGGGAGTGGAGGGATCTGTCTCCGCATCGGAGGTGATTGCGGCAGTAGAAGCGGCAGGCTACGGAGCAGCAATAAAAAATGCGGAGGTAAAATCAAAAGGAACCGTGAAAGCCGCCGCAGAGGAAGAATTTTTAAAGGACCATGAGACTCCGGTCCTGAGGCAGAGGCTGACCGCGTCCCTGATCTTTCTGATTCCGCTGATGTATCTTTCCATGGGGCATATGATGTGGAACTGGCCTGTGCCTGGATTTCTGGCGGGCAATCATGTGGCAATGGGCCTGATCCAGCTTTTGTTTACAGGGATCATTATGATCATCAACCAGAAGTTTTTTATCAGCGGCTTTAGGGGACTGCTCCATCGTGCGCCCAATATGGATACACTGGTCGCGCTGGGGGCGGGGGCGGCATTTGTGTACAGCACCTATGCGCTGTTTGCCATGACGGATGCGCAGATGAAAATGGATATGGCGGGCGTCATGTCCTATATGCATGAGTTTTATTTTGAATCAGCGGCCATGATCCTGACGCTGATCACAGTGGGGAAGATGCTGGAGGCCCGTTCCAAGGGAAAGACAACGGACGCGTTGAAAAATCTCATGAAGCTGGCGCCCAAAACCGCGGTGATCCTGCGGGACGGCGCAGAGACAGAAGTTTCCATCGACCAGGTGCTAAAAGGGGATCTCTTCGTGGTCCGTCCGGGAGAGAATATCCCGGTGGACGGGGTCGTACTGGAAGGCAGCAGCGCGGTAAATGAGTCGGCTCTGACAGGAGAGAGCATTCCTGTGGATAAGGCAGAGGGAGATGCGGTGTCAGCGGCTACGCTGAATCAGTCCGGCTTCCTGAAATGCCAGGCCACCAGGGTCGGGGAGGATACCACGCTTTCCCAGATCATCCAGATGGTCAGCGACGCGGCGGCTACGAAAGCGCCGATTGCCAAGGTGGCGGACAAGGTTTCCGGTGTTTTCGTTCCCACAGTGATCGTGATCGCGCTGGTAACGATCCTGGTGTGGCTGATTGCGGGAGAAGGGATCGGGTTCGCGCTGGCAAGGGGGATCTCGGTTCTGGTCATCAGCTGTCCCTGTGCATTGGGGCTTGCGACTCCGGTAGCCATCATGGTGGGAAACGGCGTGGGAGCCAAAAACGGAATCATGTTCAAGACCGCGGTTTCTCTGGAAGAGACCGGGAAGATGGAGATCGTTGCGCTGGACAAGACAGGAACCATAACCTGCGGGGAGCCGAAGGTGACGGACCTGCTGCCGGCAGAGGGGATTTCCGAGTCCGGGCTTTTAGAGCTGGCTTATGCGTTGGAGCACAAAAGTGAACATCCTCTTGCAAGGGCGATCCTGACAGAGGCAGAGGAACGCGGTTTGAAAGCGCAGGAGGTCAGTGACTTTGAGGCGCTTCCGGGAAATGGACTGTCAGCGGTGCTGAAAGGGGAACTCACCTTGAAAGGTGGGAATCTGAAATTCATCAGTCAGTATGCAGAGGTCACAGATGCCATGTGCAGGCAGGCCGAGCATCTGGCAGAAGAGGGGAAAACCCCGCTGTTTTTCAGCAGCAACGGTCAGCTTGCCGGAATCATCGCTGTGGCGGATGTGATCAAAGAGGACAGCCCCAGGGCTATCAAAGAGCTCCAGAATATGGGCATCCGGGTCGTCATGCTGACGGGGGATAATGAGCGGACCGCAAAGGCCATCGGTAAACAGGCCGGAGTGGACGAGGTGATTGCGGGTGTCCTTCCGGATGGAAAGGAAAGCGTGATCCGTGCCCTGAAGCAGAAAGGCAAAACAGCAATGGTCGGGGACGGGATCAACGATGCGCCGGCCCTGACCAGGGCAGATATGGGGATTGCCATCGGAGCGGGAACGGATATTGCGATCGACGCGGCGGATGTGGTCCTGATGAAGAGCCGCCTGAGCGATGTGCCGGCTGCTATCCGACTGAGCCGCGCGGCGCTGCACAATATCCATGAAAACCTGTTTTGGGCATTTTTCTACAATGTGATCGGGATTCCGCTGGCAGCAGGGATCTGGTTCCCAATCTTCGGGCTGAAACTGAACCCCATGTTCGGGGCAGCCGCGATGAGCCTGTCCAGCTTCTGCGTGGTGACAAACGCACTGCGGCTGAACTGGTTTAAGATACATGATACAAAGAAAGACAAAAAGATCAAAGTAAAAAGAAAGCAGGAGGTAACAGTGATGGAAAGAACAATGAAGATTGAAGGGATGATGTGCGGACACTGCGAGGCAGCCGTGAAAAAATGCCTGGAAGCACTGCCGGAGGTGGATGCGGCCCAGGTCAGCCATGAGGCAGGCACAGCGGTGGTGACACTGAATGCGGAGATCGCCAATGATGTGCTGAAAAAAGCGGTTGAGGATCAGGATTATAAGGTGTTGGAGATCAACGGTTAAGCAGACGGGGAGGGGCAAAAGTGCCTCTCCCGTTTTTTAGGCGTGGAAGAACCAAAAGGATAGAAAAATGTCTGCGAATATGGTAAAATGATATTTACAATTTACGGTCAGCCAGGCCGCAGATTGCAATGCATGATGATCGTTATTCATGGGCTGGGAATATTTCCGGAAAGGAGTGCGGCAATGAAAAAGAATTTTACAGTATGGCTGATGCTTTCGGCTGCGATCATGCTTTTCCTGCCATGGTCAGCCGTGACATTTGTAAAAGGGGATGCGGGGATGGCAGCATGTTTTCTCCTGTTTTACGCAGTGAATCCGGTGTATTCGATCCTGCTCGGGATTGCTTCGGGAAAGGAGATCCGGCAGATGTGGTGTCAGCCGATCCTCTCATCTGCCCTGTATTTCATGGGAACATGGATCTTTTTTGA
This sequence comes from Lachnospiraceae bacterium, assembly GCA_910575475.1. Classification (GTDB taxonomy): domain Bacteria; phylum Bacillota; class Clostridia; order Lachnospirales; family Lachnospiraceae; genus Schaedlerella. The sequence continues at coordinate 67,131 of CAJTGD010000029.1, forward strand.
TATGGGGGAAACGGCGTTTCTTCTGTACGCAGGAATCTATTTGCTGCTGGGGATGGCTGCCATGCTGATCTCAGGAATGGCATGCAGGAAGACAGGCGGATCAAAGGGAGGATTCAGGTGATGAAGATAAAAACAAAATTTGGAATGGCAATGCAGATTTTATGTATCTTATGCCTGGCAGGATCCACGTTATATTTCATAATCGGATGGAATCAGATACCGGCGGAAGTGCCGGGACATTATAATTTTGCCGGGGAAGTGGATTCGATGACAGGAAAAGGTTCCCTGATCTTTCTGATTGTGCTGAACTGGGTGATGTATCTGGGAATGTCCGTACTGGAGCATTTTCCGCAGGCGTGGAATACCGGTGTAAAGATTACGGCACGAAATCGGGCAAGGGTGTATCGGATTTTGTATCACATGCTGGTCTGCCTGAAATTCTCTGTGGTGCTGATCTTTTCTTTTATCACAAGCTGGCATGAGAACTACATGCCGCCCTGGTTTTTAGCAGCAACGCTGTTACTGACATTCGGGCCGATGATATTTTTTCTGGTCCAATTGTGGAGAGTCAGGTAGAAGTCTGTAATATAGGAGGTGTCCATGGGGCGGGATAAAAATGACGTAAAGGGAAATCCAATGATAAGCTCCGGACTTTATGTACTAAAGCACAAGGATCTGGACGTGGCAATGGTTCAGATAGACAGGGCAAGCGGAAAAATTGAGTATGTACCGGATATCTTTTTGCCGGAAGAACTTCCGCCGGGTGTGGGAGAGGACGGCGGCAGGATCGCGGCCTGGTGGGCATCCCGTGCCGTACCGGATACCCGCAGAGGCATCCAGCAGGTGCTGAACTATCTGCGGGAGGAAACGAATCTTTCTCTGATGCTGTCAGCCTATGGACTGAGCCTTACAGACCATTACTGGATGCAGCCCATCGGGGAAGAACTGTATTGGAAAGACCTGAATTTTTATGACCATGAATTTTCGGATGAGCTGGGGAATCTGCTGACCGGATCCGGAAGGATCGACATGGAGTCTCGCATTTCCAAATTTTCCCCAGCTTCTTCTGTAAACGGAGAAATGAAGAAAAAATGGGTGATCATGGACAATATCCGCTATCTGATGAAGGTCAATATGAATGACTATGGTCAGCAGGCCGTGAACGAGGTGATTGCAAGCAGACTGCATGAAAGGCTGGGTTGGAAAAATTATGTATCCTATCAGCTTGACAGGATCCTGGCCGAAGGACGGGAGTACCCCTGCTCTCTGAATCCGATGTTTACTTCTTCGGAGCTTGAATTTGTATCTGCATATCAGCTGGTGAAGGATTATAAGGTGCCCAATGCGGTTTCTGAATTTGAAGCTGTGATCAGTCAGGCGGTACAGCATGGAATGGACGAAGGAGCTGTGCGTGAGCAGCTGGATTATACGATCATGACAGATTTTATTCTGAGCAATACGGACCGACACTATAATAATTTTGGGTTTCTGTATGATTCGTCAAAGCACCGGCTGACTGCCATGGCTCCCATTTTCGATACGGGAAATGCCCTGTTTTACAACCAGGAGATCATTCCTTCCGGACGCCGCCTTCTGAATATTCCGGTGAGTTCCTTCTGCGGCCGGGAGGTGGATATGCTCCGGTATGTAAAGCAGACGGGGCTGGTGGATCTAAAGCTGCTTGACGGTTTTTACGAAGAGGCGGAAAGGATGTTAAAGAAGTATACGGATATGCCGGAAACCAGGGCAGCGCAAATTGCCTGTACAATCCGGCAGAAAATGGAATATCTGGATTTGTTTCAGCAGGGAAAGAAAATCTGGAAAATGGAAAAGTATTGGTAGATACACCGTGAGGATATGGAACAGATAAAGGGATTGGCAGGATTGGGTGATGGAGAGAAAAAAAATAGAAATGCGCCGGGAGGGGAATCGGCTGATCATAGGGGATTCTCCGCAATTGATCGTGGATCTTGACAGCCAGGAAAATCATCTTCTGGTGGAGGGGAAGCTGCGCCCTTATTACCGGGAGGTGGCGTTCAGCCAAGACCTGCTGGAAGGAAAACGCGGGAATGTGCTGGCTGCTGCGGTGAACTATTATTATGATCAGGCATGCCGGATCGCACAGGGGATGCTGGCTGCGGAAGCTTACCGGAAGTCCGGGAAAATGAAAGCGTAAAGTAAACAGGCTGCCTGTAACTGGATTGTAATATAAATGTGTTTCATCAAGGAGATAATATGAACAAAAGAACGTTATCGAGCGAGCTGCTTGCAGGCGCAAGGTACTTAAAACGCAGGACAGTCCAGAAAAATGTGGTCAAGATCCAGATGATCACCAGGGCGCTGATCGAAAAGATTTCGGATGAGATGGGAATCCGTCTGGATGATGATTATGATTTTTTTGAAAATCTTTCCAATCATCTGGCTTCCATCCTGTCGGATCAGACTTTTTATCCGGAGAATCCCCTGATCGATGAGATCCTGGAAATGAATCCGAATGTGCTGGATGCGGTCCATAAGAATCAGCATGTGATCCAAAGCTGCATCAGCAGGGAGCTGACCGGGAAGGACCTGGAGTATATCGCGATCCATGTCTGCGCCGCGCTGGAGCGCAAAAAGAATAAAGAGGTGGTGTTCCATGTGATCGTCGCATGCCACGGCGGAATCGGTACATCCCAGCTTTTGCTGGAAAAATTAAAACTGCATTTTAATTTTTATATTGTGGATGTGATCTCTGCACATGAAGCCAGGAACCTGGAAGCGGGGAGGGCGGATCTGATCATCACCACCGTTCCGCTGGAGGGGTGTCCTCTGGACTACGTGGTGGTTTCGCCGCTGCTCAACGATGAAGACTACATCCGTGTGGGACATAAGATCGATGTACTCCGGAGTAGCCGGAATCTGCCCGTCAGGGCGGAAGAAAATGAGGTGACGGCAAGGGGGATGATCGAACGGATCGCGCCCCTTGTATATGAAGAGGCTCCAGACATCGCCCCCGGCCTGATGAAAAAGATCCGTAAGGCAGTCCGGGATTATTTCAACCAGTCTGCGGAAGCGGAGGCGGAACTATTTGCCCCCTATCTCCATCATTTGCTGCCCCCGTCGCAGATCACGCTGGATGTGGAATGCAGTGACTGGAAGGAGGCTGTCCGAATCTCCGGGGAAAAGCTTTTGGAGCAGGGATATATCGAACCGCGGTATATTGACGCCATGCTCCAGAACATCGAGGAAAACGGTCCCTATGTGGTGCTCTCGCCGGGCTTCGCGGTGCACCATGAGGGGCTGGAGGCCGGCAGCATCAAGGTGGGAATGCACCTGATCCGGCTGAAAACCCCGGTTAGCTTTGGTAGTGAGGAGTTTGACCCGGTGGAATTTGTATGCTGCCTGAGCGCAGTGGATCATAAGACCCATCTGAAAGCATTTTTCAATCTGGTCAATATGCTCCAGACGGAACTCAAGGCTGGCGTTCCGATCTGTTTGAAAGGATACTGAGAATGGTAAAGAACATTTCCAATCCGCCGGAAACGTTTTTTACCATTCTATATTTTTGCAAAAATGTGGAAAAACCTTTGACTGTTTTTTGCTCTCAGGACGTGCTAGTATAGAGTCACAGGCAGGGAAGACCTGCAGGGTAAGCCTTACATGCCGCTGGTAGACCAGCGGCATGTAAGGATTGCAGTTCTCCGGAAAGGAATGGCTGCTTGAGATTCAAAAACCGGTATAGAGAATCGCAGATATAAAAAGAAGAGGAGGCAGAAACAATGATTTGGGAGGCCTTAAAAAAATCCCTGATTGTGAAAGAAATGGAAGCAGACTCCTGTGAGGATGTTTTCCGGCAGCTTGGCGGAGCGCTGATCCGTGAAGGCTATGCAAAAAGCACTTATATAGAAGCATTATGTACAAGGGAAAAGGAGTACCCTACCGGACTGGATATAGAAGGCTTCGGCGTGGCGATCCCCCACACGGATGTAAGCCATGTAAACCAGGCCGCGACGGCCATCGCGGTGCTGAAAAATCCGGTCACATTTATCCAGATGGGCAGTGATGACGAGGAGGTCAGCGTAAAGCTGGTATTCATGCTGGCAGTGGTAGAACCGAAGGCGCACATGGAAGAACTACAGAGGATCCTGTCTATTATTCAGGATAAGGCAGTATTGGAACAGATCGCAGAAGCACAAGACGAAGAAACGATGATTGAGATTATAAAAGAAAAGGAGAATTCATTATGAAAAAGAAAGTGATCGTAGCATGCGGCGGAGTAGTAGCAACTTCAACAATCGCGGCAAATAAAGTAGTGGAACTTTGCAAAAAGAACGGGATCGACGTGGAGATCTGCCAGATCCAGATCTTGGAGATCGAATCCAACCTTTCCGGGGCGGTTCTGATCGTGCCTACCTCCAAGGTAAAGAGAGATTACGGAATCCCGGTGATCACAGGCATGCCCTTTATATCCGGAGTCGGTGTGGAGAAGACAGAGGCAGCGATCCTGAAGGTGCTGCAGGGAGAGTAAAGGAGGAAAAAAATGCTGAAAGCAATTTCTGACGCGATCCAGTATGTGATTGATATGGGAGCATCTGTCATGCTGCCGATCGTGATCGCGGTGATCAGTGTATGTATTGGGGTAAAAGTAGGGAAGGCTATCCGCTCCGGCCTGATGATCGGTGTGGGCGCTTTCAGTTGCGCTCTTCCGGAATTATGAACCGGAGAAAGCGCTGCAGTTTGCGGTGGCGGTCGCTTCCGCGAATGCGATGTCCCCAAGCACCGGGTATTTTGACCCGGATGTTTACGCAAAACTGGTCGATCAAGTAAAGATTACGAAAATAGAAGGAGGCTCATTATGCCATTAGTTACAACAAAACAGTTATTGCTGGATGCCCGGAAGGGCGGATCCGCAGCAGGCGAAGGAATTTGTGGAAGCTACAGGGGTAGATTTTCTGGCCGTGGCGATCGGCACCGCCCACGGAGTCTATAAAGGGATTCCAAAGCTGGATGTGGAACGGCTCAGCGAGATCCGTAAAGTAGTCAGCATCCCACTTGTCCTGCACGGTACATCGGGAGTTCCTAACGAGGCGGTGAAGGAATGCATCCGCAGGGGGATCTGTAAGGTCAACTACGCGACAGACCTGCGGATCGCGTTTTCGAAGGGTGTGAAAAAAGTCCTGAAAGAAAATCCGGATACCTTTGACCCGAAGAAGTATAACGCGCAGGGACAGGAAGAGGTGAAAATGTATGTGACGGATAAAATGAAGGTCTGTGGAAGCGTTGGGAAGGCGTGATACGGCACGGGACGGACAGATCAATAAGTGACAAATGAACAAAAATCGTTTATAATAGGTAACTGTAACGTAAAATATTGACGGAAGCCTTAACTTTATATGCAGAGATGGTGAGGATATGGAAGATTTTATATGGGAAATTCAGGATTTCAGGCATTTAAACTGGTCTGATACAAAATTATCTCCGGGAACTCCCGGATGTTTTTTAAAAGCATATGAAGAACAAAACGGACAGAGATACTATTATAAATTGTCCAATTATGACAGCTACAGAGGTGTATTCGGGCACGAATGTATCAATGAACTCATTGTGTCAAGACTTTTGGAGATATTGCAGATACCGCATTTACATTACCAATTGCTGCATGCTCTGATCTGTATCGATGGAAAAGATCAGGCGCGTCCGGCACCGCTGTTTGACCAGGGAATTTCCCTGCTGTTTTCCTGCTACGGAAATATAGAAAGTATACGGAAATATGACATTCTGGAAGATAAGGCAGTGAATAACTTTATAGGCTCAAAGTCTTCGGAGTATAATCTCCGTTTTATCCCAAAGGGATTGCATTGGTTTGACGGGAGACTGCGGGAGCATGACAGAGAGAAGCTGTTAAGCGGTCTGGATGGCGTACTGCATGCGGAGCATCTGGAAAAAATCTGGAATATGTTATGGAAGAGGTGGGAAAGATATGTACAGATTTGCGGTGAAGAATAGATTTTATCATGATAAAACCGTTGCATATTTGTTATACGATGAGATGAAGAGGGAGTACCAGATTGAAATACCGGATGATGTAAAAAGTGTGGAAGCGTCTCTGATCATAGCAGATTTTATAAAAAAGGGACAGCGCCGGATCGGGAAAGAATGGAGCCTGCGCTGGGTAAAGCAGCGGGTGATCCCGCCGGAAAGACAGAATATCGGACAGATCCTCCGTGAGAACCATATGAAATATTATGATGAATTTCCATTGCTGCTCATGAATCAGGGAAGAAGCTGTCATGATGAGTGTTATCTTGTGGAGGTTACGGACAGTAATTAACGATCGATGTTTTTGATATAGAATAAAGTACGAAACAGTAAAAAGGCTTTTGGCGGTAAGAAATACCATCAAAAGCCTTTGCTTTTATGAGCGGGAAATCAACAACGCCGGGAAAACAACTTGAAAAACTTTTAAATCTTGTTATAATAGGAATTGCGCTGATGCGCCAAGCAGGTCATCAATTTTCTTACGAAAATTGGTGACAAATTATAATAAGTATTGCGCTGAAGCGCGAGCAGGTCATCAATTTTCTGCGAAAATTGGTGACAAATTATAATAGGAATTACGCTAATCAGGAATATCGGAAAGAAGAAAGTATTTATTTTCATAGACAGGTTTTGAAAAAGGAGAGTCTTTATGAGTAAGCAGAATACATACGATGCGGACAGCATCGCGGTATTGGAGGGGCTGGAAGCGGTCAGGAAGCGGCCGGGCATGTATATCGGCAGTGTGTCCACCAAGGGACTGAACCATCTGATCTACGAGATCGTGGACAATGCGGTGGATGAACATCTGGCAGGCTTCTGCTCGGAGATTCATGTCACATTGGAAAAGGACGGTTCCGCCACGGTCGAGGATAACGGCCGGGGCGTGCCGGTGGGGATGCACCAGAAGGGAATCTCCGCCGCCCGTCTGGTCTATACCACGCTGCATGCGGGGGGAAAGTTTGACGATTCGGTCTATAAGACGAGCGGCGGTCTTCACGGAGTGGGTTCCTCCGTGGTCAATGCGCTGTCCAACCACATGGATGTCTGGATCAGCCGGGAGGGGGCAATCCACCATGACCGATACGAGAAAGGGATCCCGGTGATCGAGCTGGAAGAGGGACTCCTTCCCATTGTGGGAAAGACGAGAAAAACCGGTACGAAGATCAATTTCCTGCCCGACGATACGATTTTTGAAAAGACCCGCTTCCGGGCGGAGGAGGTCAAGAGCAGGATGCACGAGACAGCCTATCTGAATCCCAGGCTTACCATCGTATTTGACGACAAACGTCCGGAATCGCCGGAGCATGTGGTATTTCATGAGCCGGACGGGATCATGGGATTTATCCGGGAGCTGAATCAGAAAAAGGAAGCCTTGCATGATCCCATTTATTTTAAAGGAGAGTCCGAGGGTATTGAGGTGGAAGTGGCATTGCAGTATGTCAATGAGTTCCATGAAAATGTGCTGGGCTTCTGCAATAATATTTTCAATTCAGAGGGCGGCACCCACCTGACCGGATTCAAGACGACCTTTACCACGGTGATGAACCAGTATGCGAGGGAGCTGGGGATCCTGAAGGAAAAGGACGCCAATTTTACCGGGGCAGATATCCGAAACGGTATGACGGCGATCGTATCCATCAAGCATCCGGATCCCCGTTTCGAGGGTCAGACCAAGACCAAGCTGGACAACCCGGATGCGGCAAAGGCGGCGGGAAAGGTGACCGGAGACGAGATCGTCCTGTATTTTGACCGGAACCTGGAGACCTTGAAGACCGTTCTGTCCAGCGCGGAGAAGGCGGCCAAGATCCGTAAGACCGAGGAAAAGGCCAAGACCAACCTGCTGACAAAGCAGAAGTATTCCTTTGACAGCAACGGAAAGCTGGCCAACTGCGAGAGCCGCGACCCGAAGAAATGTGAGATCTTTATCGTGGAGGGAGATTCCGCCGGGGGTTCCGCAAAGACGGCCCGGAACCGGAACTATCAGGCCATCCTGCCTATCCGAGGGAAAATCTTGAACGTGGAGAAGGCCAGCATCGACAAAGTGCTTGCAAACGCGGAGATCAAGACCATGATCAATGCCTTCGGATGCGGATTTTCCGAAGGCTATGGAAATGACTTTGACATCACGAAGCTGCGCTATGACAAGATCATCATCATGGCCGATGCGGACGTGGACGGGGCACATATTTCCACCCTGTTATTGACCTTGTTCTATCGGTTCATGCCGGAGCTGATTTACGAAGGCCATGTCTATATTGCCATGCCTCCGCTGTATAAAGCCATGCCGAAGAAGGGGGAGGAGGAATACCTCTACGACGATGCCGCACTGGAACGGTATCGGAAGACCCATGACGGCGGATTTACCCTGCAGAGGTACAAAGGTCTTGGGGAGATGGATGCCCAGCAGCTCTGGGAAACCACACTGGATCCGGAGAACCGGCTCTTGAAGCTGGTGGAGATTGAGGATGCAAGAATGGCATCCGGCGTCACGGAGATGCTGATGGGAACGGAGGTGCCGCCGAGACGGGCATTTATCTATGAAAATGCCACCGAGGCGGAGCTGGATATTTGATCGAAGTATGCTCACGGCCGATTTATCTGGCGTTTAGGGACAGTTCCATAGTATAACTGTTCAGAGCAGGATAGGAGAGAACTATGAGTAATGAACCACAGATCATCCGGACCGAGTATTCGGACCTGATGAAAAAATCATATATCGATTATGCCATGAGCGTGATCATTGCCAGGGCTCTGCCGGATGTCCGGGACGGGCTGAAGCCGGTCCAGCGCAGGACTCTCTATGACATGCATGAGCTGGGGATCCGGTATGACCGGCCCTATCGAAAATGCGCCCGTATCGTGGGGGATACCATGGGTAAATACCATCCCCACGGCGACAGCTCCATCTATGAAGCGCTGGTGGTGATGGCACAGGAATTTAAGAAGGGCATGATCCTTGTGGACGGCCACGGCAATTTCGGTTCCATCGAAGGGGATGGGGCCGCGGCCATGCGTTATACGGAGGCCCGGCTCTCAAAGTTTACCCAGGAGGCGTACCTGTCCGACCTGGATAAAAATGTGGTAGATTTCGGCCCCAATTTTGACGAGACAGAGAAGGAACCGCTGGTGCTCCCGGTGCGTGTACCCAACCTTCTGATCAACGGCGCGGAGGGCATTGCGGTGGGAATGGCCACCAGCATTCCCACCCATAACCTGTGCGAGGTGATCGATGCGGTCAAGGCTTATATGAAGAATGACGAGATCAGCACCAAACAGCTCATGCGCTATGTAAAAGGACCGGATTTCCCCACCGGAGGGATCGTGGTGAATAAGGACGAGCTGCTGAATATCTACGAGACCGGCCAGGGGAAGATCAAGCTGCGGGGCAAGGTGGAGACTGAGGAACTCAAAGGCGGCAAGAAACAGCTTGTCATCACGGAGATCCCCTACACCATGATCGGAAGCGGGATCGGAAAATTTCTCAATGATGTGGCCGGCCTTGTGGAGACGAAAAAGACGACGGATATCGTGGACATTTCCAACCAGTCCTCCAAGGAAGGTATCCGGATCGTGCTGGAGCTGAAAAAGGGCGCAGATGTCGAAAACCTGAAAAATATGCTCTACAAGAAGACCCGGCTGGAGGATACCTTTGGCGTCAATATGCTGGCCGTGGCAAACGGCAGGCCGGAGACACTGGGGCTGAAAGCGATCATCGAGCATCACGTGGATTTCCAGTTTGAACTGGCTACGAGAAAATATAAGACCCTCCTTGCCAAGGAGCTGGAGCGCAAGGAGGTTCAGGAAGGGCTGATCAAGGCCTGTGACGTGATCGACCTGATCATCGAGATCCTTCGGGGAAGCAAGTCCGTGAAGGACGCGAGAAACTGTCTGGTCAACGGTGTCACCGACAACATCAAGTTCAAGTCCGGCATTTCCAAAAAGATGGCGGCCATGCTCCGGTTTACCGAGCGGCAGGCGACGGCGATCCTGGAAATGCGCCTGTACAAGCTGATCGGCCTGGAAATCGAGGCGCTGCAGAAGGAGCATGAGGAAACGCTGAAGCATATCGCGAGATATGAGGACATCCTGAATAACTATGATTCCATGGCCCAGGTGATCATGGATGAGCTGGACGCGTTCCGGAAGGAGTACGGAAGGAAGCGGCGCACAGCCATCGAAAATGCGGAGGAAGCGGTATTTGAGGAGAAGAAGATCGAAGAGCAGGAAGTGGTCTTTCTGATGGATCGCTTCGGCTATGCGAAAACCGTCGACGTATCCGTATATGAGCGGAACCGGGAGGCAGCGGACAGTGAGAACAAGTATATCATCCACTGCATGAACACCGGGAAGATCTGCATTTTCACGGATACGGGCAAGATGCACCAGATCAAGGTCCTGGATCTGCCTTATGGGAAATTCCGGGATAAGGGGACGCCCATCGACAATGTGAGCAATTACGCCAGCGCAGAGGAGCAGATCGTGATGGTCTGCGATATGGAGCAGATGCGGTATGCGAAGCTGCTCTTTGCCACCAGGCAGGGGATGATCAAGCGTGTGGAAGGCGCGGAATTCCAGGTGGCGAAGCGGACGATCGCGGCTACGAAGCTCCAGGAGGAGGACGCGGTGATCTCTGTCCAGGTCGTGACGGAGAACCAGCATGCCGTGCTGCAGACGAAGGGCGGCTACTTCCTGCGGTTCCCGGCAGCCGAGATCCCGGAGAAGAAAAAAGGAGCCGTAGGCGTCCGGGGCATGAAGCTGCAGAAAAAGGATGAACTGGAAACGGTGTACCTGTTCGAGGAAGGGACGGAAGCGAAAGGAAAATTCGGAGAGAAGGAGATCATGCTGAACCGGCTGAAGGTGGCGAAGCGGGACGGAACCGGAACGAAGAGCAGAGGATAGGATGCCGGAAAACAGAAAACGGATTGATTTAAGGGGATTCAGGCAATGTCTTTCAAAAGAGATATTGCCTGCTTTGTCGTTTTTACAATATGGTTACATCAGGCCGATTGAAAAGTGCTCATGCTTATTATAGAATAAAGTCACAACACTTTAGAACAGGGCAGTACGAAAGGATAAAAGACCATGAGCACAAAAAAAGACAACAGGAAAACTGGAGAAGCCTCTCGGAAAAAGAAATCTGCTTTGACCAGAAAGCCGTCTGCCGGGCGGAAATCAATCTCCCGGAAGAAGCCTGCCGCCGGACAGAAACAGAGTCTCAAGCAGAAACAGACTTCCGGGCAAAAGGTATTTCTGATCGTTTCCGCAGCGGCAGCCGGCTGTCTGTGCATCGTATATTTGTGTGTTTCGTTCTATTTTATGAAGCACTTCTTTCCGCACACGACCATCAACGGGCAGGATATTTCCGGCCAGACGGCAGAGGCTGCGGAGACATTTTTTAAAGAGCAGACAGAAAGCTATTCCCTGACGGTGATCGAGAATGAGAACCGGACAGAGACCATCCGCGGCAGTGAGATCTCGCTGACCTGCATGGAGATGGATGAGATCCGGGCCATGCTGAAAAAGCAGAATGCCTTCGGATGGCTGCTGAAATTGTGGAGTAAAAAATCATCGGAGGTTCAGGTGGAGCTGTCCTATGACAGGGCGGCTCTGGAGAAACGGATCCAGTCCCTGGGCGCAGTGACGGCGGAGCAGATCCCGGCGTCCTCGGCCTGTCCGAAATATGACGGAAATACCTATGTCATCGAACCGGAATCCTATGGGACTGCCGTCAATATCAATGCGGTAAAGGAATGCATCACCAATTCGGTGCAGACATTTGCGCCGGAGGTAGATCTGAAACAGGCGGATTGCTACGAAACACCAAAATATACCTCACAGTCCGAGAAGGTAACATCCGCCTGTGAAACATTGAATACCTGCTGCCGGGCAAGCATTACCTACAATATGGACGTACCTGTGGTGGTGGATAAGGCGCTGATCTCCACCTGGCTGTCCGTGGACGGGGATATGAATGTGACATTGAATGAGGCGGCTGTCCGGGAGTGGATGCGGGAATTCGGAAAACGCTATGACACGCTGGGAAGCTCCCGCACCTTTACAACGCCGTCTGGAAAAAGCGCGGAGGTCTCCGGCGGGACCTATGGCTGGTCTGTAGACGAGGACAGAGAAACCGCGCTGCTGATCGAGCACATCAAGAAGGGGGAGGTTCTTGCCAAGGAGCCGGCCTGGTGCCAGAGGGCGGCAGTACATGGGGCGCAGGACTGGGGCAGCACCTATATCGACGTGGATCTGTCGGCGCAGCACATGTGGTATGTTGTAAACGGAGGGATCGGGATGCAGTGCGACGTGGTGACCGGAGCGCCCGAAGAGAGCAAGACCACGCCTGCCGGAGTATACTATATTTCTGAAAAACAGTCGCCCTCGGTCCTGATCGGGGAGATTCAGGCAGACGGAAATCCGGAATATGAGCAGGAGGTGGACTACTGGATGCGGGTGACCCAGAGCGGGATCGGCTTCCATGACGCGGACTGGCAGCCGGCGTTCGGCGGGGATCTGTATCTTTCCAGAGGATCCCACGGATGCATCAATATGTCCAAATACGATGCACAGACCTTGTATTCCATGATCGACATGGGGGTGCCTGTAGTGATCCACTACTGAGAATTTGCAGGATATAGATCTGTTTGCAGTTCAGAATATCCGCTGTAAAGCAGCTTTATCTACCAGGATCATGATTTTGTAAAAAGCTTTCTTGATGTTTAAAGCGGATATGATATAATCCCTTTGTAGAGAGTCAAAAAACAGGCCTGTAAAGGATAAGGAATGGACAAGAGGTGTGCTTGCATGAACAGGAAAGAGCAAAAGCTGATTATGATCCTGGAGGATGATGAGGACCTGGCGGAGGGGATCGCGCTGTCCTTACAGGGGGAGGAATTGAATTTTGAGATCTGCAGGACCATATCCGAAGCCAGAGACGTGTTAAAGAAGAAGGAATTTGACCTGCTGATCTTTGATATCAACCTGCCGGACGGAAGCGGGCTGGAGCTTTGCCGGGAAGTGAGGCACATGGTCAAGGTTCCCATCGCGTTACTGACCGCAAAAGATATGGAGCTTGATATCGTGAAGGGACTGGAAAGCGGGGCCGACGATTATATCACGAAGCCGTTCAGCCTGACAGAACAGAAAATACTGTATTTACTGGTTTCCAATCCAAACAGGATTTTGACAAGGGAGCGGCTTTTGGACTGGGTATGGTCTGACGGAGCGGAATACGTAGAGGACAATGCGCTGTCTGTCGGAATCCGGCGGCTGAGAGATAAATTAGAAGACGATCCTTCCAATCCGGCCCTGATCAAAACAGTCTATGGCAAAGGCTATCTGTGGGAGAGCTTGTGATGGATGCGTTTTTAGAATGGATCAGAGGAAGCATGTCTGCCGCACTGGGATTGGAAAACGGAGGCGCCCTTTGGGGATGGATACTGGTAATTTTGTTCGGGAATCTTGTCCTGTCGACTCTGGTGATCCATTTTTATAAAAAGAAGCTGTTCCGGCAGTACAATACGCTCCTCCAAAAGCTGGATCAGGTTCTGACAGGAAGGAAATTAGAGCAGAGCTATGAGGAATCTATGGATTCCGCCATATCAGAACGGCTGAACCGGATCGTGGAAATGACCGGGCTTCAAAAAGAGAGAGCCGAAGAGGAGCGGGATACGGTAAAATCCCTGATCTCAGATATCAGCCACCAGATCCGCACGCCCCTTGCCAACATCACCCTTTATACCGGATTATTAAAGGAAGAACTGGCAGAGGAAAAGGCACTCCGCTTAGCGGACAAGGTTGAAAAAAACGCGGAAAAATTAGAATTTTATATGCGGGAACTGATCAGGTCGTCTTATGCCGAACAGCAGCTGATCTCGGTGAACCCGCGTCTCACGGCGGTGGATGATCTGATCAAACGGGGGTGCCAGCTGGTGGAGCTGACGGCTTTGAAAAAGAAGATCCGGATCCATGCCGCGTATCATGGCTATCAGGGGTATGCGGATCCGAAGTGGACGGAGGAGGTATTGGGAAACCTGATTGAAAATGCGGTGAAATATTCTTTCGAAGGCTCCAGCGTGGAGATCGATTCTATGATATTCACTTAACAGAACATCAATAAAAAACATCAAAAGATAAATTTAGGTACAAGTATTCGGCCTGTCAAAAAGGCAGGCTTTTCAAA
>CAJTGD010000030.1 GCA_910575475.1 Lachnospiraceae bacterium
GGAACGGAAAGAAATAGCGGCCTGAAAATATTTTATAGGCTAAAGTATTGATTTTTCAATGTGCGAATCCCATTTTTGATGTGGGAAGTTTGAGTAATCATCCTTTACTAAATATCTGTATTTTTTTGTTTTTTACAGACTTTTAGTTTAATTGTATGCCTAAAGCAGATTTTGTCAAGAACTTCCTGACTTTCCGCATAATTGCTGTTCACATTCTGACCGGATGCCGCCCCATCACTGCATTGGACGGATGCCATGTACAGAGTGCACAGCATCATGTGAAGAATAACCATAATTCATATCATCAAATAAGGAAAGCTGCCGGTAAGTCATTCCGGACACCGTATCCGGAAGCCGCTCCTTCGTATTGAGCAGGTTCCTGGTGATATAATCCTCATCCAGCCTGGTACGGTACATCATCTTCCCGCTGCAGGTCAGAAAATACAGCGCGCGCTTTAAGACCACGCCCATTTTTTTCAGATCTTCAAACTTCAGATTCCCCATCTGCCTTGCCTTCACGATCCGCATGGCAGACTTGACCCCGATCCCCGGAACCCGAAGCAGCATATTGTAATCCGCCCGGTTCACTTCCACCGGAAACTGCTCCAGATGCTTCAAGGCCCAATTGCACTTGGGATCCAGAAAAATATTAAAATTCGGATGCTCCTCATCCAATAGTTCCTTCGCCTCAAATCGGTAAAACCGAAGCAGCCAGTCCGCCTGATACAGACGGTGCTCCCGCAGAAGCGGCGGCCCTTCCCCTGTCCTGGCAGGAAGGGCTGAATCCTGATTCACAGCCACAAAAGCGGAATAAAACACCCGTTTCAATCCAAATTTCTGATACAGAGCTTCCGCCACATTCAAGATCTGATAGTCCGTCTCCGGCGTTGCCCCGACGATCATCTGGGTACTCTGCCCGGCCGGCACGAACCGGGGCGCGTTCTTATACAGGACGATTTCCTGCTTATTCTCCTGCATCCGGTTCTGGACCATACGCATCGGCGCCAGTATATTCTTCCGGTTCTTGTGGGGTGCCAGAAGGCGCAGCCCTTCGGCAGTGGGCAGCTCTAAGTTCACACTCATCCGGTCTGCCAGAAACCCGACTCTCTCAAGCAGCTCTGCATCCGTCCCCGGAATCGCCTTCACATGGATATACCCCTGAAAGTTGCACACCTTACGCAGTCTGTACAGCGTCGCATAGATCAGCTCCATCGTATAATTCGGACTCTTCAAGATTCCCGAGCTCAAAAACAGACCTTCGATATAATTCCTCCGATAAAACTCCATCGTCAGCGTGCAGACCTCCTCCGGCGTAAAAGAAGTCCTGACCACATCATTGGACGAACGGTTAACGCAGTACTTGCAGTCGTAAATGCACTCATTGGTAAACAGGATCTTCAGTAGGCAGATACACCTGCCGTCCGAAGAAAAGCTGTGGCAGAGCCCCGCCGCCTGGCAGTTCCCCATCCCCGTTCCATCTCCCTTGCGGTCCACCCCGCTGGACGTACATGCCACATCATACTTCGCCGCGTCCGATAAGATCTGCAGCTTATCATACACAGACATCTGAACCTGAATCTTCTCCAACAACTCCCTCACACCTTCTTTTCCAACCGAATGATCCAATACACAAAACATTTGTTCTTTTATTATGATAGCACATCCCTCTTATGATTGCAAGCATTTTTTCGAACTAACGTTCTTATTCATCTAGAAATTTTTCAAAATGAGAATTCAAAGGTGATAAAGTGAGCTTACCAAATATATTTAAAGCATTAAGCGATCCTGTTCGGAGGGATATATTACTAAAATTAAAGCAACGGCGAAAAATGTCTGCAGGAGAGATCGTCGCGGAGTTTGAATTGTCTAATGCCACAATTTCGTATCATCTATCTATTTTAAAAAAGGCAGACCTGATTTTTGAAACGCGGTATCAAAAATACATCTATTACGAGATCAACACTTCCGTATTTGAAGATGCGGTTATGTGGCTTATGCAGTTTCGGGAGGATTCAGATGAAACAAAAGGATAAACACACATTGATTACTTCTACTATTTTTTGTTCTGTACTATTTGTATTTTCGGCAATGCTTAACAAAACAGGCGGCAACTCAGATACCTGTATATTGCTTTATGGGTGTGCTGTATTACTAAATATTGTATTGAATTTGAGATTAAATGCAGAAACCGTTTCAGTCAATGGTGCAAAAAAACTGGTGTCACTTGGTAAATGGATCATGCCGATCACTGGTTTGGCTTATTTGATTCCGCAAGTCTATTTGATATTGTTTCCTGCGCAAAATATTATGGAATCACTTGTCTATGTCTTTGTAGGGATTTTATTTATCATAAGCGGCAACTATTTCCCAAAAAATCACATCAATCCTTATGTTGGGCTAAAGTTTCCGTGGCTGTTCCATGATGAGGATGGATGGTATAAAACACACAAATTAGGGAGTTATACCTGGCTGCTATCGGGTGTTATTATGATTATGCATCCGCTGCATGGTTTAACATTTGCGACCGTTTCGCTGATCATTCTTTTAGCAGGCGTCATTCCATTTATTTATTCACTCTTTCTTTACTTCAAAAAAAGAAAATCAAATTAGGAGGGCTTATTTATGAAATCTACAACAAAGCACATGATCATCAGCACAATAGGATGTGCACTGACACTGGTGATATTTCTGGCTTTTTATAGCAAACTGCCGGAATCTATTCCCGTCCATTTTGATTCTGCGGGAAATGCCAATTCTTACTGGCCGCGTGATATTGTGGTATTTGGTATTCCGGCAGCTTGTGTCCTGCTCAACCTGCTTGCAGGTTTTTACCTCAAAAAGCAGGAGGATAAAGCACCTTTTATGTTTTACATCATGCCTGTTGTTGCAGTCATTGCCGCAGTGGTGATGATTTTCTTAGGCTTGAAATGAGAATTGACAGCGGAACGGTTATTTTTTTAGGTTTTCATTTCGATTTTTTTCGAAATGTTGAATACCATTGTATGCAGAAAGGTTGTCAGCGGCAGGTATTCTGTATGGAGGGGCTTATGTTAGAAATCAAAAACTTGGCAAAAACTTTTGGCACAAAGATTGCTGTTGACCGCCTCAGCTTTACAGTTGAGGACAGTGACATTATGGGGTTTATCGGTAAAAACGGAGCTGGAAAAACAACAACATTAAAATCCTGCCTCGGTATAATCGGAATGGATTGCGGAGAGATACTTTTAGACGGTATTTCCATAACCCAAAAACCGATTGCCTGTAAAAAGAAAATGGCGTATGTACCCGACAACCCGCAGCTTGACGAATACATGACAGGAATACAGTACCTTAACTTTATCTGCGATATTTATGAAACTCCTTATGAAGAACGTAAGAAGTCTATTGAAAGATTGTCCTGTGAATTTCAAATGGAGAAACATCTAAAGGCTCTGATTTCCTCCTATTCTCATGGAATGAAACAGAAACTTGCGTTGATTGCGGCATTTTCACATACGCCCAAATTGCTGATCTTGGACGAACCATTTGTAGGTTTGGACCCGGAAGCGTTTGTGATCCTCAAAGAACAAATGCGCCTGCTATGCGATGGCGGCAGTTCCGTTTTATTTTCCAGCCATATTCTTGATATTGTTGAAAAAGTATGCAATAAGGTGACATTCATTAAAAACGGCCGACTGCTGTATACGGGCCTGACGTCGGATATAAGCGGTGGAAAAGGACTGGAAAAAATGTTTATGGAGATGAATAGAGATTATGAAAATATTAATGATCCTTTGGAAAAATGAATTGTTACGAATCAGTAAGGTGAATCAAATATGATATGGAGATAGAAAACGACGCAAAAAGGCAGTACTGTCATATCTGCTGATTTGCGCCGTTACGCTTGGATTGATTATTCCTTTTGCCCGTAAGATGGGCAGTATCTTTCTGCTCTCTTTAGTGGAGGACGTGATCATCTATGATCTTATTGTGCCGATGACGGCGGTCTGTTTGATACTCAACATTTCATTCAGTGTATTTTGTGGGAGCGGATTACTCCTCTCTGATATGAATGCTGACGTACAGCTTGCGCTGCCTGTTCGTTTGTCGATATTGATCATTTCCAAGCTGCTTGTCTTAAATTTGGTTTTAGTCTTTTTGGATATGATATTACTGCTTCCCATGATAGTTCTGTTCGGGATCACAACCGGGGCAGGAATATTCTTTTATCTGATAATGGCGGGAAATACTTTGCTGTTTCCAATGATCCCCTGCCTTTTGGGGACGATGGTCGGAAGTGGCATCTACCGCATTTTAAGAAGTCCGTCTGCGCTGTTTATCCGCTTGAAAACAATCCTTGCGGTATTATTTCTGTTTGTGTTTATGGGATTTATGTTTTGGAAATTCCCCGATTTATCAAAAGGAGGGATTCATTTCAGCTTTACAGCTACTGCTCTATATCGTCTGAGCTGCAGATATACGAGATCATTGCTTCAACATAGTATACAAATAATCGCCGCATACTGGACAATCCTATTGATTTCCGGCATTTTTCTGCTACGCGGTTTAATAGCTGTCTATCGGAGTTGGTACTGCAATTCTGACAGCCGCAGGGAAATGTCTTTGCCTATGAGTTCAAAGGTGTTTATTCCCAATAGTGCGATATCCGCCTTAATGAAAAGAGAGCTCCGCAGATATGTTTCAATCCCTGTTTATATCACAAATACTTCCTGTGGTTTTTTATTTGCAGCAGTTTATATCATTCTCATTGGTATCGCAAATGAGAAAGCAGTTCCATATATTGACATGTTCAGCGATTATTTTCAAATTGCTCCTGTCGCAGAAGATATCCTTTATGTCTACGCACTGACGATACTGATTTCCCTATCCAGTATAACCTACGCCAGTATTTCGATTGAGGGAAAACAAATAGAAGTATTGAAATCATTCTGTCAACGCACAAGATTTATTCAGAGCGAAGATACGATTTCATTTATCTTTATCTATCCCGCTTATTTTGAGCTTGAATACTGTCATGATCCTATTTTTATATCTGCTTTTAAGGTACTTTTCCAATATGCTGATATCAGTTAGCTTTATCGTATGCACTATGCTCATTCTGATCGTATGTGTCATGGTAATTTGGTTAAAGAAATACGGAGCACAGATTTATCAGAGGCTATAAGGATCCGGACACCTAGACGCAGGGGCCGTCGGAAAATGACTGGTTTTCCGCAATCTATGCTGTAACTGATTCCATATCACAGCAAGATATTGCACAGAAACGCCATTTTCCGGCAGCCCCTTTTTATGATCATATTCCGCGGTCTACAACGAACTCTTCCATATATCCAACCGCACAGCTAAACACTTTTTTTCCGATCACTTCGCTACAATATTAATGATCTTCCCCGGAACATAAATCTCCTTCACAATATTCCCGCTCAGTTTATCCCCCAGGGCTTCCTTTCCTGCCGCAATGGCAGCGTCCTTATCCGCATCCGACGGAATGGACACGACCACCTTCGTCTTCCCGTTCACCTGAACCGGGATCTCGATCTCGTCGTCCTTCATCTGTGACTCATCGTAGCTCGGCCAGCCTGCCGTAAACACGGTCTCGCTGTGCCCCAGCTGCTCCCACATCTCTTCCGCGAAATGCGGTGCAAACGGAGATAAAAGTACTGCAACTGCCTCCAGGGTCTCCTTGTCAATCCCGCCGTTTTTCTTTGCCAGCTCGATAAACTTGTTGTTGTACTCCATGAACCCGGAGATCACCGTATTCAGGCTGAAGCTCTCCAGGCGGGTGGTGATGTCATAGACCATCTTATTCCGCAGCTTGAGCATTTCCTTCGTGGGCTTGACATCCGCGTCCTTGCTGTCCATCACCAGGTTCCAGAGACGCTTTAAGTAACGGTTCACCCCGTCGATCCCACGGTCGTCCCACTCCGCGTCCAGCTCCGGAGGTCCTACGAACAGCTCGTACATCCGCAGGGAATCACAGCCGTAATCCCGCACCAGGTCATCCGGTGATACCACATTTCCCTTGGACTTGCTCATCTTGATCCCGTTCTTTCCGGTGATCATCCCCTGGTTGAACAGCTTCTGGAACGGCTCGTCAAAGTCCACCACTCCGATATCGTGCAGGAACTTGGTATAGAACCGGGAATACAGAAGATGCAGTACGGCATGCTCCACACCGCCGATATACATATCCACCGGAAGCATCTCGTCCGCCTTCTCCCTGGACACCAGTTCTTTGTCGTTGTGATTGTCTACATAGCGCAGGAAATACCAGGATGAGCCTGCCCACTGGGGCATGGTGTTGGTCTCCCTCTTCGCTGCCTTGCCGCAGACCGGACAGGTGCAGTTCACCCATTCCTCGATGCCTGCAAGCGGGGATTCCCCGGTTCCTGTAGGTTCGTAAGATTCCACCTCGGGCAGGGTCAGCGGAAGCTCTTCCTCCGGCACCGGCACATTTCCGCAGTCCGGACAGTGGATGATCGGGATCGGCTCGCCCCAGTAACGCTGACGGGAGAATACCCAGTCACGCAGCTTGAAGTTCACGGTCGCCTTCCCGATGCCCCGCTTCTCAATGATATGGGGAGCTTCCTTTTTCAGCACCGCAGACTCCATGCCGTTCCATTCCCCGGAATTGATCATGGTCCCGGCAGCCTCGGTATAAGCCTCAGTCATATTTTCAATTTCTTTTCCGTCCTTCGCAATGACCTGGACGATTGGAATGTCAAATTTCTTCGCGAATTCAAAGTCACGGTCATCGTGGGCCGGTACGCACATGATGGCTCCCGTACCATAATCCGCCAGTACATAATCGGAGAGCCAGATTGGTGTCTTTGCCCCGTTCAGCGGATTGATGGCATAGCTTCCGGTGAACACGCCGGTCTTTTCCTTATCCTGCAGACGGTCCACATTGGACTTCATGGACGCGTCGTAAATGTATTTTTCCACCGCTTCCTTCGTCTCCGGTGTGGCAAGCCCCGCCGCCAGGGCGTGCTCCGGCGCCAGCACCATGAAGGTGGCTCCGTAGAGGGTATCCGGGCGCGTGGTATAGACCGTGATCTTCTCGTCCCGTCCGTCTACCGGGAAATCCACTTCCGCGCCGTAGGACTTTCCGATCCAGTCGCTCTGCATCTTCTTGACCTTTTCCGGCCAGTCCAGCTTGTCCAGGTCATTCAAAAGGCGGTCCGCATAGGCCGTGATCTTGAGCATCCACTGGCGCAGGTTCTTCTTCGTCACCTCTGCCCCGCAGCGCTCGCATTTTCCGTTGACCACTTCCTCGTTGGCAAGTCCGGTCTTGCAGGACGGGCACCAGTTGATGGGAAATTCCTTCTCATAGGCCAGCCCTTCCTTGAACATTTTTACAAAGATCCACTGGGTCCATTTGTAAAAGTCCGGATCCGTGGTATTGACCTCCATATCCCAGTCATAGAGGGCAGCGATCTGGTTGATCTGCTTCTTGATGTTCGCCACATTTTCCGCCGTGGACACCGCCGGATGGATTCCCATCTTGATGGCATAGTTCTCCGCCGGAAGTCCGAACGCGTCCCATCCCATAGGGTGTACGATATAGTGTCCCTGCTGCAGCT
The DNA here is from genome assembly GCA_910575475.1 of Lachnospiraceae bacterium. Classification (GTDB taxonomy): domain Bacteria; phylum Bacillota; class Clostridia; order Lachnospirales; family Lachnospiraceae; genus Schaedlerella. The sequence continues at coordinate 7,584 of CAJTGD010000030.1, forward strand.
TATAACGGCTCCAGACATCGGAGATCACATAGCCTCTCCAGTGCCCTACGTGAAGCCCGTTTCCGGACGGATAGGGGAACATGTCCAGGCAGTAATACTTCTGCTTCGGATTGCCGGAAGCATCCACCTTCGGATTCACCGGATCCTTTTCCCATTTTTCCTGCCATTTCTTTTCGATTGCCTTATGGTTGTAGACAATTTTCTGTGCCATTTTAAAATCCTTCCTTTCCTTGAAATACCCAAGGGTGGTCCTGAAATCAAACGGCATTTCCTGACCGCTCCCCGAAAAAAGCCCTTTCATCTTCACTAAAGATCTGCAGGAAAATAACTCCTGCAGCTCCTAAGAGACGAAAGGGCTTTGAATTTCCCTTGTACCACTCTTATTCATCCCGCTTTATACGTTGTTATTATAAGAAGAATGTGAAACTAAGTCAAGTCATTTTTGCTCTTTTCCCTATTTTATGCGGCTGTGAGAAGTCACGCTTTACCCCAGCGCCACGTCCAGTATCATCATCAGCGCAAACCCGGCGGCCACCCCGATGGTCCCGATGCTGGAATGCTTTCCTGTCTGGGATTCGGGCACCAGCTCTTCCACCACCACATAGATCATGGCGCCGGCAGCAAATGCCAGCAGATAAGGCAGCACCGGAAGCACCAGGCGGGTGAGCAAAATGGTGATCCACGCTGCCACCGGCTCCACGGCCCCGGATGCGGTTCCGTACAGAAATGCCCGCCTTCTCGACATCCCTCCTGCCCGCAGAGGCATGGAGATGATGGCCCCCTCCGGAAAATTCTGTACCGCGATCCCGATGGCCAGTACCAGCGCCCCTGCCATTGAGATCATCGCATTCTCATTGAGTACGCCGGCGAAGGTCACTCCCACCGCCATCCCCTCCGGGATATTATGCAGGGTGACAGCGAGGACGAGCATGTTGGTTTTTTTTTGGCATCCGCTACGGGCACAGGGATTGCACAGATCCGGACAGCGGCATCCGTCCTCCACCTCCTCTTCCGCCTGGTAGATATGCGGCGTCAGCGCATCCAGCAAAAGTAAAAATCCCATTCCCAGTAAAAATCCGACGGTTGCCGGAACCCATGCGATCCCGCCCTGCTCCCCGGACATCTCGATGGCCGGGATCAGAAGGGACCAGACCGAAGCCGCGATCATCACTCCGGACGCAAACCCGAGCAGGGCTTTTTGCAGGCGCTCATTCATTTCTCCCCGCAGAAAAAAGACCATGGCTGCCCCCAGCGTTGTCCCGGCAAACGGAATCAGTGTTCCAAGCAGTATATTACAATCCATATCAGAATATTTCCCCCATTCGTATCTATCTGTCGTCATTTTATGATATGCACGAACGGCGGTTTTGCCACCTCGTGTACTGTACCGTTCATTTTGCTGAAAATGAACGGTACAGTACACGAGCCGGCCGCTTCCTTACTCCTCCTCACTCACGATCTCCCGCAGAGATTTTCCGGACAAAAATTCATTGACCGCATAGATTTTTGCGTCATCAAAGCTCCGAAATGTCCTTGCGGCGCAAATGGCATCCTGATAGACCTTCCAGTAGCCGGCCGCCAGGTACTGCCTGCCTCCGGTCCGGATAAAGCCCTCCACATCCCCGGCCGGATATCCCAGAAACGCGCCGATCTCATGGGGGAAGCTCTTTTCCTCCCGGCCCGGCGCATCCATCCGCTCCGTCAGAGTATCCAGCATCTCCTCCAGCCCCATCCCCCGGTATCCGAAGCGGCCCAGTATCCTCCGGATCCCGGGGCGGTTCACAGATTCCTCCAGTTCTTCCCTTCGGTAAAAGAAAACCAGCGCTTTCTCTTTTCTGACTTCCAGGATCCTCCATATCACCTTCGTCCCCCGGAAGAACTCCGGAAGCTCCCCGCACAGCCTTTCCTCCAATGCGATCAGGCTTGACGCCCTTAAGCCCTTCAGAAATGGCGCGCACTGGAGCACGATCTGAAATTCCAGGCGCAGACGCAGATCCTGGTGCTTTAAAAAATAGGCCGCAACCTCCGCAGGCATCATCACTTTCCATACCTCCCGACATTTAAGAAACTCTTTCCTTCCGCCTGACGCGATACTCACGCAGTATCTATTTTTTTCGTTTTTCTTCACATTATACATCACGCAAATACACAGGAAACGCGGCAGATCTCCCCCATAGTTTCCCTTTTTTGGCTTTCTTGTTTTTTTACCCTTTTTTTAGTTGTCCCTTTCCCTACTTTAGTGTATAATGGGTATAAGACATTTGAGCAGTGACAATTACTCAAAAATACATCTACATAAAGGAGAGATTCGTCATGGTATACTTAATCACAGGCCCGAGAGGCAGCGGAAAGACTCAGCAGATCATTGAACTTGCAAATGAAAAGGTAAAGACTTCCAGCGGAAACGTTGTACTGATCAAGAAAAGCCACCGCGACACATCCAGCGTCAACTTTAACATCCGCGCAATCTGTATGGCTGATTACAGCGATATCACAACTTTAGAGGAACTGGTCGGATTCTTATACGGCATGGTAGCAGGCAATCACGACATTGAGACCATCTTCATAGACGGCGTATTGAAGCAGGTTGATATTTCCGTCGATAATCTGCCTGTATTTTTGCAGAAGATCAACAAAATCTCCAAGGATAACAACATAGAATTTTATATCAGCGTAAGCTTAGAGAAGGAGAAGATTCCGGATATCGACAACCCGGATTACAAGGTTCTGAACTAAGGAACTACGGAGCTGTCTTGAAAAGCCCTGCGGACTGTTTGCAGATTCTTTCGGGACTGTTCCTGCGGTTGCTTCATCATTTGTTTTGAAAAAAAGAAAACCCGCAGCCCGCAGGTTTTCTTTTTTTGCTTTCTATTCCTGCCATTCACGGCCTCCCCGGACGCAAATGGCAGTTCCTTATTTTCACAGATTTATTCTTCTGTCCCGCCGTCCGCGTCTTTTGGAACGCGGGCCTTCTCTTCCCCGTTCAGCGAAAGGACCGTGTTGGTCTCCTCTCCCGCCTTATATTCAATGGTCACTTTATCTCCCACATCATACCCGATGATACTGATATACTCCGCAATGGAAATGTCAAAGATATCGTCGGAGCCTTCGAGCATCACGAAATAGTGAGAATTTCCGTCGATGACGCCCTGGACGATCCTGCGGATATTTGCGGTCACCGTCTCAATCTCCCGGGTATCCTCAGCCACAGCCTTGATGCCGTTCTCATACATGAGATCCGTATAGGACGCCTCACAGGAGCTGACCGTATCCCCGATGGCAACGATCTGGTACTTCTGTACATTGACCATGGCATATTTTTTCACCAGTCCGGCATCGTCCTTCAATGCGATAAAATACGTGGGCTCCCCGGAGATATTCAAGAGCAGCGGGAAGGTGGCCTGGTATTTCAGGTTCTGCACCTGTCCTTCCGCTGAGGACATGGCCGAGGTCTCAGTTGCCCCCTCAATGGCATAAAATTTTGTCTCCATGGTCCTCTGGTTCATCAGCACAAAGCCCACATTAGACTGGTCGCCGCTGACCGAGGTCACGCCGGTATACACCCAGACATCGTCGTCGATGGCCAGATAGTTATAGCCGTTGGTGGTGATCAGGCAGTCCTTTTGTCCCAGCACACTGTTGAAATATCCATGCTTGAGCGTACCGTAATAATCATATAATTCTACCAGCAGGTCCGCGGAATAGGCCCGGTCGATCCACTCTGGCACCTCTTCGATTGCATAGTCCCGCGTCTCGCCGGTGATAGCGTTGCACAATATCACTCTGCCCACGGTGATGCCGCCGAACAGGCCGATATTGTACTTGCGCACCGGGCAGATCCAGTAGGGAACCCCGTCATCATCAATCTCAAAACTCAGCTCATTGAAGATATACGTGGGATACCGGAAACGCAGATGCCGGTAGATATTCCGGTTAAAATGGTCGCTGGTGGTATACTTCATCCCTTCGCTTAATTTCACAAGCTCCGTGTTCTGCGTAGCCATATCGATCTTGATATAAGCCGGGATGCCCTCCCGCAGGTTGGTAAACCATTTGATCAGGCTTGCATAGCGCAGCGGGGACACCCGAACCGGCCGGTCCTGGTAATTGATCTGGCTGTACAGATCATCCACCTCAAACTGGGACACCATATCCACCATGCTCCCCATCTTCCGATTCCCCAGGATCTGGGCGGAATCCCGGTCCAGAAGGGGAATCTGGTCAAAGGAAAGTTCCTCGATATCCTTGATGAACTCCCCGTCCTGCACGTCCAGAAGCTTTTGGTACTTCTTTGCGTTCACGATGGGCGAGGACAGTAGGGAGCCGATCACATAGGCACCCACCAGAAGCAGCAGGATCACCTCAATGATCTTAAAGCCTTTCAGCTTTTTCAGCTCAAAGCGCGTCGGCCGCTTTTTCAGGATATAGGCGGCGCCCGCGGCCAGCACCAGCATGATCAGAAACATCCACATATCCGCGGAATGCAGGTTCAGAGCAGGCAGCGCCGCATAATAATACGCCGCCGCCAGGATCAGCACGGCCAGGACCGCCATCACTTTCAGTTTCGCTTTTTTCATAAATCTCTCCAATCCGCCGCCGGTCTTCGGCGGCTGTTTCTATACCAATCTATACAAAAAAGCCGCCAACAGCAGGCTTTTTGTATACCATCCTATGCAGAAAAGCTGCCGGTGACAGGCTTTTTTGCATCCCCCTCAAAATTTTCTCCGCCACAGCTCCGGAGACAATAACAGCAGGTAGGGGAAGATCTCCAGCCTGCCTACCAGCATGTCCACGCAAAAGACCGCCTTCGACAGCCCCGAGAACTTGGAAAAGTTCTCCACCGGCCCTACCAGCGAGATCCCGGGCCCCACATTGTTCAAGGTCGTCAGTACCGCGCTGAACGTAGTCCCGAAGTCAAAATTGTTGAAAGCCACCAAGAGCACCGAACCCAGCAGGATCATGATATAGCAGATAAAATAAATGTAGACGCCGTTCATGGTCTCCCCGCTGACCTTTCTCCCGTTCACCCTGACGATCGTCACTGCCTTGGGGTGCAGCATCCGCTTGGTCTCCTGCTTGATGCTCTTGAGCAGGATCATCAGCCGGGAAACCTTGATCCCGCCCCCGGTGGAGCCTGCGCAGGCTCCTACGACCATCAGCGAGAGCAGGACCGTCTTGGAGAGCTCCGGCCACAGGTTCCAGTCTGCCGTACAGAATCCCGTGGTGGTAATGATGGCAGCCACCTGGAAGGAGGCATATCGGAAGGCGCGCATCACATTGCCGTACTGATGCAGGATATCTATGGTGATCACAGCCACTGCCCCGGCGATAATCCCCAGGTAGATATGCAGCTCCTCATTTTGGAAGGCTTCCTTCCATTTCCGCAGACAGATCAGGAAATACAGGTTGAAGTTCACCCCGAACAGAATCATAAATACCGTGATCACGCCGTCAATATAAGCACTGTCGTAGTGTGCCACACTGGCATTCATATTGGAGAAGCCTCCGGTTCCCGCCGTACTGAACGCATGGAGGAGAGCGTCATAAAAATTCATCCCTCCGAACAGCAGCAGCACCACTTCCACGGCCGTCAGTACAAAATACATGGCATACAGGATCTGAGCCGTAGTCCTGGCACGGGGTACCAGCTTGTCCGCCTCCGGCCCGGGTACCTCCGCGCGCATCAGATGCATGGAGTTTTCATCGTCCAGGGATGTCAGCATCATGACAAATACCAGCACCCCCATTCCGCCGATCCAGTGCGTCAGGCTCCGCCAGAAGGCCATCCCCCTTGGCAGGGCCTCAATGTCCGTCAGGATCGTAGACCCGGTGGTCGTAAAACCGGATACGGTCTCGAAAAAAGCATCCAGATAGCTGGGGATACTGCCCGAAAGGAAGAACGGGAGCGCCCCGAACAAAGACCACAAAATCCAGGCCGAGCCTACAATGAGCAGCCCTTCTTTTTTATAGATCCTCCGGTTTCCCGGCTTTTTTCTGCCCGCCAGCAGAAAAATCAGAAAAAGGACCCCGCTGACCACCACAAAATGCAGCGCGCTTTCTTCTTTATAAAGCAATGCCACGAAAGCCGGGATCAAAAGAAGCACGCCCTCTACCCCCAGCATCTTACTTATGATAAACACTGTCATCCTATTATTCATGTCCGCACCTACAACAAAATATCCTCTATATCCTGAATCTGTTTTTTCATTGTGATCACAATTACATTATCCCCCACCTGGATCCTGTCATCCCCGTTTGGAATGATGATCCGCCATTTCCTGGCGATACACGCGATCAGGTTATTCGGTTTCAGGGACAACTCCTTCAATGGGATATCCGTATATCTTGTCTTTGCTTTGACAATAAATTCCAGTGCTTCCACCTGCTCGTCCACCAGCTGGTACATGGTCTCCACATTGGCGCTGCCCTGGGAATTTTTTCTCGCCCGCACATAGCTCAATATGGCGTCCGCAGTGACGGTTTTTGCCGACACCACACTGTCCAGGCCGAAGTCCTCGATCATCCGCACTCTCTGGTCCTCATTCACCTTCAGGATGATCTTGGATACTCCCTGGCTTTTCGCGAACAGGGACATGATAATATTCTCTTCATCCATCCCCGTCAGCGCGATAAACGCATCCGCGTCCTGGATCCCTTCTTCTATGAGCAGATCATGATTGGTGGCGTCGCCGTTGATCACCGTTGCTTTGGGAAGCATCTCACAGAGACCTTCGCATTTTTCTTTATTCTTCTCAATGATCTTGACCTGCATCCCGATGTTCGTCAGCTGGAGGGCCAGATAAAAGCTGGATCTCCCGCCGCCGCAGATCATCACATTCTTCATCTTGATCTTCCGGTAGCCCAGCAGCTTGAAAAAACGGCTGATATCCTGGTGGGAGGCCGCCACGTGCAGCCGGTCCCCGGCCTGTATGGTGTAATCCCCGTCCGGGATTACCACGTCTTCCCCCCGTTCCGCGGCACAGACCAGAACCTTGATCTGAAAGCGGTTATACATCTCAGCCAGCGACATGCCCTGCAGCTTGCTCTCGCCTGATACCGGAAATTCGATCAGCTCCACCCTGCCCTTGACAAAGGTTTCGATCTTACTTGCATTGGGAAAGAGAACCAGCCGGGAGATCTCCTCCGCCATGGTCAGCTCCGGATTGACCGCCATACTCAGGCGCAGATCCTCCTTTAAAATGTCGATCTGCCTGTAGTAGATCGGGTTCCGTACCCGGGCGATGGTATGAAGCGCCCCGATCCGTTTCGCAATCAGGCAGCTCAGCATATTGCATTCGTCCGTGGAGGTGCAGGCGATGACCAGATCCGCCTCCGGCACCCCCGCGCTTTTCTGCACCTCTACATTGCCGCCCTCCCCGTGCACACCGATAATGTCCATGCGGTTCATGGCATCTCTCAGCTTTTCCTCATTATTATCGATTAAAACAACATCATAATCTTCCGCGGAGAGCTGTCTGGTCAGCTTATAACCGACTTTGCCGTCTCCAATAATCACGATCTTCATTTTATCTCTTCATTTCCCTCGCACTTTCTAATATACTTGCAGTCACTTTCGCCCCGCCCAGAAGCCTTGCCAGCTCCTGCACGGATGCCTCTTCCTCCAGGCTGAATATCTCCGTCTGGGCTCCGCCTGTCTTCGCGCTTTTCCGGATCAGATAATGCGCATCGGCCTGGGCTGCAATCTGGGCCAGATGAGTGATGCACAGAACCTGTCTGGATTCTCCGATGATATGCATCTTTTCGGCCACCTTTCCTGCCGTGATGCCGCTGATCCCCGTATCAATCTCGTCAAAGATCAGCGTGGGCGTATCCTCCTGGTCGGCCAGCACGGTCTTGATGGCCAGCATGATCCTGGAAAGTTCTCCCCCGGATGCCACATTTCCCATGGGCCGCAGGGCCTCCCCCGGATTGGTGGAAATATAAAATTCCGCTTCATCCATGCCGTCTGCGGTATAGTCCTCCAGCTCTGCAAACCGCATTTCAAAACGGACATCCAGGAAATTCATGTCCGAAAGTCCTTCTTTGATCTCCTTTACAAAGGAAGCCGCCGCTTTTTTCCTTGCCTTTCTAAGGGAGAGGGCTTGCTTCTCATAATTCTGCCTGGATTGTTTCAGGTTCTCCTCCAATTCCTGCATATACTGCTCATAATCTTCCAGTTCCTTTAGTCTTTGCTTTCTCTCTTCACAATATTCCAGGACTTCCGTGATCGTATTGCCGTATTTTGTTTTCAGATGGTTCAGTTCATTCAGCCGGTTTTCCGTCTCATAAAATTCTTCCTCGGAAAATTCCAGGCTCTTCGCATACTCGGACAGCTCCCGGTTAAAATCGTTGAGCAGGCTGTCGATCTCGATCAGCTGGCTGTACAATCCGGCCCCCTCTTCATCCACGGATTCTACGTCTGAGAGCGCATGGATGGCGCGGCTTAATAATTCGCTGGCATTGCCGCTCTCGTCCTCGCTGGTGTAGTGGTACGCCTCCGCGATCCGCTCCGTCACCTTTTTGCCGACGGACATCCTCCGGTAAAGCGCCTCCACCTCTTCATCCTCTCCCTCGGACAGGCCCGCTTCCTCAATCTCATTCACCTCGAATTCCGCCAGGGAGATCTCCTTCTGGCGCTCCCGTTCATCCATCCCCGATTCATCCAGCTTTTTTCTACATGCATGGTAGGTACGGAATGCCTTTGCAGTCTCTTTTTTTAGTGTTTCCACCTGTTCCCTTGCGTACAGATCCAGAAATGCCAGATGGTTCTTCTTATGGAGCAGAGACTGATGCTCATGCTGCCCGTGGATGTCGATGAGCATGCTGGCCACATCCTTCAAGGTCGCCATATTGACCGTCTCTCCGTTAATCTTGCTCACGCTGCGCCCCGGCATCAGCTTCCGGCTCAGTACGATCCTTCCCTCCTCTGGAAAGAGGTCCATGTCGGCAAGCTGCTCCTCCAGTTCCGGGGTTTCTATGGTAAAGGTCAGCTCCACCAGGCCGAACTTCGCCCCCGTGCGCAGCATGTCCGCATGAAACCTGCCGCCCAGCGCCAGATCTACCGACCCCAGCAGAATCGATTTTCCCGCCCCGGTCTCCCCGGTCAGGATGTTGAGCCCCGGCCGGAAGTTGACCTCGATCTCATCAATCAATGCCAGATTTTTTACGTGCAGATTTTCTAACATTCCATCTTCTCCTTATTTTCCGTAACCAGTCTGTCTGGCAGACTGAATGCTATTTTCCTTTTGTAATGATCTTCCGGATCTTTTCCATCACGGCAGCCGTATCCTCTACGCTGCGGATGGCGCACATGATCGTGTCGTCCCCTGCGATACACCCCACCACCTCGTTCCATTTCATGGCGTCAACGGCGGCTGCCACGGCCATCGCCATTCCTGAGACCGTCTTGATCACCAGAATATTCTGAGCCATGTCCATGGAAACATATCCGTCCTGGAGCACCCGGATATACTTCTCGCTCATGCCCTCCTCCGGCTTTAATATGACATACTTCTGCCTGCTTCCGTCCACAGACATCTTCGTCAGCTTCAGATCCCGGATATCCCTGGAAACCGTAGCCTGCGTCACCTTAAATCCTGCATCCTCAAGATATTCGGCCAGCTCCTCCTGCGTCTCAATATCATGCTGTGTGATCAATTCAATAATTTTTGCATGGCGGCTGACTTTCATACGCTTAATTTCCTTTCATCTTTTCTCTCATGGTCTTCATGAAGCTTTCCCGACTCAGCTTGACCAGCTTCGTGGTCTCCCGCGCCTTTTTGACCGCCACCCGGTCTCCGGTGGACAACCCCTGTGTCTCCGCCCCGTCAAAGGTCACCAGGGCGCGCTCTGTGCGCCCGTACCTGCCCTCGCAGATCTCCACCTCAATGACATCCTCCGCGGAGAGGACCACACTGCTGGCGTTCAGTGCATGACAGCAGATGGGGGTTATGACAAACATCTGCGCCGTAGGCTCCACAACGGGTCCCCCCGCCGACAGGTTATACCCGGTGGAACCCGTGGGTGTGGAAATGATCACCCCGTCCGCCAGATAGCTGTTCAGCAGCACGCCGTTGACATATACATGGAACTGCACCACCCGCAGGTTTCCCTCCCGGGTCACCACGATGTCGTTCATGGCCATATACTCGTTCCTGCCGTCGATCGCCCCCCGCATCATCATCCGGTCCTCAATATCCGGCTCTCCCGAAAACAACATGTCCAGCGCTTCCCGGATCCGCGGCAGCTCCACCTCGGCCAGATAGCCGAGTGTCCCCATATTCACCCCCAGAAGCGGGATATTATGGCCCCCCAGTTCCCTGGCCGCACGGATCAGCGTCCCGTCGCCGCCCAGCACCAGGGCGCAGTCCATCCCTTCCGGCACGGTGCCCGGGATAATATGGCCTTCCTCATCCTTCTTCGAGAGGATGCAGCGCTTTCCATGGTCCTCTATGTAATTCTGGATTTCCCTTGTGATCCGGAAATCCGGATCCTTTAACCGATTCGTTATGATATAAAATGTTTCCATCACACTGTCCTGTATCTCATGCTATGATTCCTTATGTCCCGGATCGGCTTCCGCCCTGGAGGAACTTCCCAATGCCGCAAATGCCTCGTCCACAACCGACTGCAGATCTATGGAGATCTCCGGCGCCGCCTCTTCCGCACATTTTTTCAAATGGATCAGATATTCAATGTTGCCCTCCGGCCCTTTGATGGGGGAAAAGCCGATATTTTTGACTTCAAACCCGATAGAATGGGCATATCCGGCTACCCTTTCGATCACCTCATGATGGGTGCTCTTCTCCCGCACCACGCCCTTCTTTCCGACCTTCTCTCTTCCCGCCTCAAACTGAGGCTTGATGAGAGCCGCGATCTCCCCCTCCGGCGTCAGGTAATCCCGGATCGGCCCCAGCACCTTGGTCAGAGAGATGAAGGAAACATCAATGGAAGAAAACTCGATGGGCTCTCCCAGATCCTCCGACTTCACATAACGGATATTGGTCTTTTCCATACAGACCACCCGCTCATCCTGCCGCAGCTTCCAGTCCAGCTGCCCGCGCCCCACATCAATGGCATATACTTTTTTCGCGCCGTTTTGCAGCATACAGTCGGTAAACCCGCCTGTGGAGGAACCCACATCAGTGCACACCTTTCCTTCCACGGACACGTCAAAGTGTTTCATGGCCTTTTCCAGCTTCAGACCGCCCCTGCTCACATACGGCAGGGACGGTCCCCGCACTTCGATCTGCACATCCTCCGGAAAGGTGGTTCCCGCCTTGTCCTCCCTCTGTCCGTTTACAAATACATTTCCCGCCATGATCACTGCCTTCGCCTTCTCTCGGGAGGCAGAGAGGTTTCGTTTTACCAGCAATACGTCCAGCCGTTCTTTCATGTCATTGATTCCTCATTCCGCCGCTCTGCCGCAGGATCGATGCGGCTGCGCCAAAAAGCGCCTGGTCAGCGGCCGTTTTTCTGTATTCTCTCATATTCTTCCCGGATCCGCTTCACAACGGCTCCCTTTTCCAGCCCGGTCTCCCGCCGGAGCACCTCCGCGTTCCCGTGCTCCACATACGCATCCGGAAGCCCCACCGCGCACACCTGCACAGGCAGTCCCGTCCGGGAAATAAAATCCCGCACCTGGGAACCGAAGCCTCCGGTCAGCACATTTTCTTCGATGGTTACCAGCAGGCGGTGTCCCTCTGAGAGCTGCTCGAGAAGCTCCCCGTCCAAGGGCTTTACAAACCGCGCGTTGACCAGAGTACAGCCGAAGCCTTCCTTTTTCAGTTCTGTCCAGACCTCCTCCGCCAGGGAAGACATATGTCCCACGAACAGCAGCGCGATCTGTCCCTCCTCGTACAGAACCTCGCTTTTTCCGTATACCACCGGGGCCCGGAATTCCTGCATCCCTTCATAGGCCTCTCCCCTGGGATACCGGACGGCGACGGGGCCTGGAAAATCTACCGCAAACCGGATCATGTCCGCCATCTCCCACCGGTTTTTCGGGGACAGGACCGTCATGTTCGGAATACTGCTCAAAAAGGACAGATCGAAGATCCCCTGGTGGGTCTCCCCGTCGGAGCCTACCAGCCCTGCCCGGTCAATGGCCAGCGTCACCGGCAGGTTCTGCAGGCACACATCATGGATGATCTGGTCGTAGGCTCTCTGGAGAAAAGAGGAATACAGCGCGACCACCGGCTTCATCCCGCCGGCAGCCAGTCCGGCCGCAAACGTCATAGCGTGCTCCTCCGCGATCCCCACATCAAAAAAGCGCTGCGGGAAATACCTGGCAAACCGGTTCAGTCCGGTCCCGTCCGCCATCGCCGCCGTGATCACCGCAACCTTTTCGTCATTTCTTCCGATATCACAGATCACCTTGGAAAATACATCCGTATAGGAATCGGTTTTGGCCGCCTTCTTCGGTTTCCCTGTGGCGATCTCAAAGGGGCCTGTCCCGTGAAATCCGGACGGATTTTTTTCCGCCGGTTCATAGCCTTTTCCCTTCTTCGTGATCACATGAACCAGCACCGCATGGTCTACCCGCTTCGCTTCCCGGAAGGTCTTGTACAGCGCCTTGATGTCATGCCCGTCCACGGGCCCTAAGTAGGTGATTCCCATATTCTCAAAGAGCATTCCCGGTACGATGAGCTGCTTGATGCCGCTCTTGGTCTTCCGGATCCGGTATACGATCCGTTCGCCCTGTCCCGGAATCTTTTTCAGCGTATCCTCCACGCCCCGTTTCAGGTCCATATAGGCTTCCGCCGTGCGCAGCCCGTTGAGGTAGTTGGACATGCCGCCTACATTTTCCGAGATAGACATGTTGTTGTCATTGAGGACGATGATAAAATTGCTCTTCAACCGTGCCGCGTTGTTCAGCGCTTCATAAGCCATGCCTCCGGTCATGGAGCCGTCTCCGATGACCGCCGCCACAAAATGGTCCTCTCCCCGGATATCCCGGGCCGCCACATAGCCCAGCCCTGCGGAAATGGAGGTGGAGCTGTGCCCGGTGTCAAACGCGTCGCAGCTGCTTTCCTTCCGCTTCGGGAAACCGCTCATCCCGCCGTAGGCTCTTAAGTTCTCAAATCCGCTCTTGCGCCCGGTCAAAAGCTTGTGGGTATAGGACTGGTGCCCCACATCCCAGATCAGCTTGTCCTCTGGAAGGTGAAAAGCCAGATGAAGCGCCATCGTCAGCTCCACCACACCTAAGTTGGAGGCCAGATGCCCGCCGGTCATGCTGATCTTCTCCACCAGGAAATTCCGGATCTCCTGAGCCAGGGGATCCAGCTCCTCCGGCGCCAGGTTCTGTATATCATTTTCGCCCTGAATCTTATCCAAAATCATATTGCTTTCCCCTTTTTATGTAACCAATTTGCGAAGCAAATTGATTGCCTACTTGCCCGCCATCTGCGAAGCAGATTTTTAATGCGGGCAATTCCCGTATCGTTTTTTCATACGATACTTTACACTGCTTATTTTTTCCGGTGGATCAGGGATTCCAGCAGCATTTCCAGAAACGGGTCCTGAGGTCCGAAAATCTCAAGCTCCCGGATCGCCTCCCGGGACAGCCGCTCGGTCTCTTCTTTCGCATGCCTGAGACCATTTAAAGTCACGTAGGTGGTCTTTTGGTTCTTTTCATCGCTGTGGATGGGCTTGCCCAGCTCTTCCCGGGTGCTCTCCACATCCAGGATATCGTCCCGGATCTGAAATGCCATGCCGATCTTGCGGGCAATGGACTCCAGCGCGCCCACCCGGTCCTCTGCTGCTCCTGCAAGCACCGCGCCGACCATCAGGGATGCCTCCAGAAGGGCGCCTGTTTTCAGCCGGTAGATAAAGTCCAGAGTCTCCCCGGAGATCTCCTTTCCTGTGGACTGCACATCCACCACCTGGCCTCCGACCATCCCGTAGATGCCGGCCTTCCCTGCCAGGATCCCCAGCGCCTTTCCGATCCGTGCCGCATCCGCCCCTTCCATAGAAAAGGCTTTGCAGGCCGTCTCAAAGGCAAAATTCAGCAGGGCATCTCCCGCCAGGATCCCCATGTCCTCCCCGTATACGATATGTGTTGTCTTACGGTTCCTGCGGTACTCGTCGTCATCCATGGCCGGCAGGTCGTCGTGCACCAGGGAATAGGTGTGGATCATCTCAATGGCTGCCATAAAGGGCTCGATCTCCCTTCCCTGTCCGCTGCACAGACGGTAGGCTTCCTGCATCAGCATCGGCCGCAGCCTTTTTCCTCCTGCCATCAGGCTGTATTCCATGGCTTCCATGATCACCCGCTGGGGGCCTGCCGCTTCCGGAAGATACGCCCTCAGAACGGCCTCGATCTGCCCGGTACGCTCTATGAGTCCCTGCTGGAACGCGGCTTCATTTTTTTCAAAATTCTGATCACAAATCTTACTACTCATTGTCTTCTCCATCCTGAAACGGGTGTGTTTCCCCATTCTCATCCAGAATCAGCACTTTCTTCTCCACCGCATCGATCACCGTATTGCACTGTTTCAGAAGCTCCATGCCCTCCTGATAGAGCCGGAAGGATTCTTCCAGATTGACATCCTCACCTTCCAGCTTCCCGATCACTTCTTCCAGATTTTGAAACAGTTCTTCGAGAGGGAGCTGTCCGCCCTCGGGAACCGCCTGCTTGTCTTTTCCCATCCTGAAACCTCCCTGATACTGTATTGCATTCCTAACCGAATACAGAAAGGCCGGCTGCCCTTCCGCATACGATGGTATCCTTAGGAACCGTCCACACCATCGCTGTGTTGAAATCAGCGGATGCTGCCGCCCGCCTCTCGGTCCGTCAGCGATGGACTGGTTCCTTCCACCTGTGCATCCACGATCCCGTCGGATACATAGATCAAAAGCTCGTCCCCCGGCTTTACCTGGGCAATGGACCTGACCGCCCCGCCGGTTCGGTCTGCCACATAAGAATAGCCCTGATTCAGCTTTTTCAGCGGGGACAGGCCGTTCATTTTTTCGATATAGATCGCCAGCTTATGCCGGCATGTCTCCAGACGCCTCTCCATCTGTCCCCGAAGCCTAGTCTCCAAATCGGCCGCATACTGCCTCCGGTCATTGAGCTTCTGCCGGGGATGGGCGTAGCGCAGCCTGACGGAAAGCTGTTCCAAGCGCTGTCTTTGCTCCCGCAGCTTCTGGGCCATCAGCCGTTTTAACTGCAGCTCGTATTCCTTCTTCCTGGCCTCTGCTGCCGCATATTCATAGACCGCAAGCTCTGCCGCCGCAGAAGGGGTAGGCGCCCTTAAGTCCGCCACAAAATCCGAGATCAGGGTATCTGTCTCATGTCCCACCGCCGAGACCACCGGGACGCTGCAGTCGAAGATGGCCCGGGCCACCGCTTCCTCATTGAAGGCCCAGAGATCCTCAATGGAGCCGCCTCCTCTTCCCGCGATGATCACATCTACCTGCTGTCCTTCCAGCATCCGGATCCCCCGGATGATGCTGGATACCGCGCCCTCTCCCTGGACCAGGGCCGGGTAGAGGATCAGCTGCACATAGGGGTTTCTCCGTCTGGCAATATTGATGATGTCCCGCACCGCTGCTCCGGTAGGCGCCGTCACGATCCCCACCCGGCGGACATAGGCGGGAATGGGCTGCTTGTATTCCGGCGCGAACATTCCCATCTCCTCCAGTTCCCGCTTCAATGCCTCGAAGCGCTCATACAGAAGTCCCGCGCCGTCCAGAAGGATCTCCTTTGCATAGAGCTGGTACTTCCCGTCCCGTTCATAGACGCTGACCGAGCCCAGGACGATGACCGTCTGTCCGCTCTGCATCCGGAACGAAAGCCCTGACCTGGAGCCGGCAAACATGACGCAGGCTATGGTCCCGGACTCATCCTTCAGTGAAAAATAAATGTGTCCCGAGGTGTGGTACTTACAGTTCGAGACCTCTCCCCGGACATAGATGCGGTTCAGCATAAAGTCCTGGGTAAACATATTTTTGATATAGGCATTGACCTGCCTGACCGTATAGACACTGCGCATATATCATGCCTCCTGTTCTCGTCATGCAGCGGCATCCGGCGTCTTCATGATTCCGGTTCTGATTTTGCTTCCGGCTGTGATTTTGCTTCCGGTTTCGATTCCGGCGTTGCTTCCGGTTTTGGTTTTGGTTTCGGGCCGCGGGATACCGGTTCGTCCGGCCGTCCTGCCAGCCGGCCAAGCACTCCGTTTACAAAGGCCGGACTTTCTTCTCCGCTGAACCGCTTCGCAAGCTCCACGGCTTCGTTGATGGCTACCCCGGTGGGAATATCCGGATCCCACTTCATCTCGTATACGGCAAGGCGCAGGATCGCCAGATCCACCTTGTTCATACGCTTCGTCTTCCAGTCCGTGCTCTTCGCGTTGATCAGCGCATCGATCTCGGGGATCAGCGGTATGACCTTTTCATATTTTGTCTGGATATACTCCTGATCCCGATCCGTCGCATGCTCCAGGCTCTCGAAATATAATCTCAGATGCTCCGGCATCTCGTCCGGCCGGTTGAATTCCACCTGAAACAGCATCTTAAACACATGCTCACGAAGTTCTGTTCTTACCATAAAAAACTCCTTTCCGCAAATATGTAAAAAAGTGTGCGCCTCAACGCACACTTGCGGCTTTGCAACGAAAACCTAATCCTCCATCTCCACGCCTGCGACACGGATATTGATATCAGCGACTTCAAGCCCTGTCATATTCTCGATCGCGCTCTTTACCTTCTCCTGTACCCTGGCAGTCACGTCCACGATACTGTAATTATACTTCAGATTCAGGGCAAGCGACACGGTCACAACGCCCTCCAGCACATCCACCTTGACCCCTCTGGACAGCTTCTTCATGCCCAGCTTGCTGATCAGTTCATTGGTGATATTGCCTGCCATGGAAGCCACACCTTCCACCTCTGTGGCGGCAAGCCCCGCGATGATCGCTACGACTTCATCCGCGATCTTCACATCCCCAAGTCCGGCTTCATTCTGTATGTCATACGTTATTTTTTCGTCCTTTGCCATCTTTCTAACCTCCCGTCTGGTGTTTCGCATATCTGGCGCTAAGTATCATTATAGCAAATATCCTGCCGTTTGCAAACAAAAACTCTAACAATTTATGATTTTCCGAACTCCGACAGCCTCAGCCCCTCGTTCCTCTCCAGTGTCATACGGACGCTCCACTCATGGATGAACAGCAGGAGCGGACGTTCCTTTAAGTCCTTGATCTTCTTCATATCCGACGTACCGCTCAGACGGTCCATATCGATCTCTTCATTTTCGATCCAGCGGATATGCTCATAGGGCAGGTTTTCCAGAAGGATCTCCACGTTGTATTCATTTTCCAGACGGTACTTGAGCACGTCAAACTGGAGCACGCCCACCACGCCTACAATAATCTCTTCCATTCCGGTGTTGTATTCCTGGAATATCTGGATGGCGCCCTCCTGGGCGATCTGGTTGATCCCCTTGACGAACTGCTTCCGCTTCATGGTGTCCATCTGGCGCACCCGTGCGAAATGCTCCGGCGCAAAGGTGGGGATCCCTTCATAGACATACCGTTCCTTCGCATTGGTCAATGTATCGCCGATGGAAAAGATGCCCGGATCAAAAATCCCGATGATGTCGCCCCCGTAAGCCTTGTCGATCATCTTCCGTTCACTGGCCATCATCTGCTGGGGCTGGGACAGGCGCACCTCTTTTCCTCCCTGCACATGATAGACGGACATGCCTGCCGTAAATTCCCCGGAGCAGATGCGCATGAACGCGATCCTG
The DNA here is from genome assembly GCA_910575475.1 of Lachnospiraceae bacterium. Classification (GTDB taxonomy): domain Bacteria; phylum Bacillota; class Clostridia; order Lachnospirales; family Lachnospiraceae; genus Schaedlerella. The sequence goes on from CAJTGD010000030.1 coordinate 25,336, forward strand.
TCCCGGTGTGCTTTATTCATATTTGCCTGGATCTTGAACACAAATGCGGAAAATTCCGTCTCTGTCATCGGATCCACTTCCCCCTGGTCGGACATCCTTGGCAGCGGAGACGTGGTCATATCCAGGAAATGCCGGAGGAAGGTCTCCACACCGAAGTTGGTCAGCGCGGATCCGAAAAATACCGGGGAAAGCTCTCCCTTTGACACCAGCTCCTGGTCAAATTCAGCCGCCGCCCCGTCCAGCAGCTCGATCTCCTCATCCAGCTTTGCCCGGGCTTCCTCACCCAGGATCCCGTCCAGCTTGGGGGTATCGATGGAGAGCTTCTGCACCTCCCCCATCCGGGTTCCCTTCTGGGTATCCGAGAACAGCTCCACCTCCCTGTGGCTTCGGTCATAGACCCCTTTAAAAGCCTTGCCTGAGCCGATGGGCCAGTTCACCGGGCAGGTGGCGATCCCCAGTTCCTTTTCGATATCATCCAGCAGTTCGAAGGTATCCATGGCGTCCCGGTCCATCTTGTTGATAAAGGTAAAGATCGGAATATGGCGCATGACACAGACCTTGAACAGCTTCCGTGTCTGGGCCTCCACGCCCTTCGACCCGTCAATGACCATAACCGCGGAATCCGCCGCCATCAGGGTCCGGTAGGTATCCTCCGAGAAATCCTGGTGTCCCGGCGTGTCCAGTATATTGATGCAGAAGCCGCCGTATTCAAACTGCAGCACCGAGGAGGTCACCGAGATCCCTCTCTCCTTCTCGATCTCCATCCAGTCCGACACGGCATGCCTTGCGGTCGCCTTTCCTTTTACGGAACCGGCCTGGTTGATGGCTCCTCCGTAGAGCAGAAACTTCTCCGTCAGCGTGGTCTTGCCCGCGTCCGGATGGGATATGATCGCAAATGTTCTTCTTCTCTCTATTTCCTTGGTAATCTCAGACATATTCAAATCTCCCAGCATTCTTTCTATCCAAAAATCAGGAGTCCGCCCGATCCCGCGCAGTGTATCGCACAGCACCGGGCGAAACAGTATTCTAAGTTTACCACAAGAATGCCCCGCCTGCAACGCCTGTTTTTCGTGAAATACAAAAAAGCGGTCACAGGCAGCTTTTCTGCATACGGGGGATACAAAAAAACCTGCACGCGGCAGGTTTTTTAACAGGTCCTTATTCATGGATCGGCGTGATCACGATATTCTCCGGAGCGATCTCTGTTTTTCTGGTTACGATATCTTCAATCTGGGCCCGGTTGGCGTCTGTCAGCTCCGCCGCGTCCACCACCACGTCCGCAGAGTCATTGGTCAGGCTGACCACGGCCTCCGAAAATCCCTTGGATGCCATCAGGGTTTCGATCGCCATCTCCTGCTCCGCCAGCTCCGTCATACGGACCATCTGAGCCACGGCATCCTGCTTTTCTTCCTCGCTGATATTGGTATTGTCGATCAGCGCCTGCAGGGTTTCCTTATTCTGGGCGCGGATCTGCTCCCTGGACACCTTTGCCTCCGCCACCGTGGTATTGGCCGCGCTGTTGGTCAGCACGGCTTCCCCCGGCGTACCCTCCACCTCGGAGTCCGTGCTTGCGATCTCCATTTCGCCCGTCTCAATGTCCTCCTCGGAAATGTCCAGCAGCTCCTGGTTGACCAGCTCCGTATTCGCCTCGGTCGTTCCTTTGTCTGTTTCTGAAAACAGCTTTCCCGAATAGTTCAGATACCCGGCGATGGCGATCATCACCGCCAGTGTTGTAATAATGATCTGGTTCTTCTTAAATAAACGCTTCACTTAAAATCCTCCTTTTTATGTATCTGTCCTTTTCATTATTTTTATTTTATGCGCCTCCACACCGAATAATGCCTGAATTGCTTCCGTGATGTTCTGAATCACCACCGCATTTTCCCCTCCCTCCGCAATGACAAGCACTCCCTCAATCTCCGGCGTCATCTCCTTGCTGATATAAGGCGTCTGGGAACCGTCCGAGCCCTGGGTATAGACGCTGGTTTTATCCGAAGAGCGGTTCTGCGTCTCCCGGATCCCTCCGTTCTGGTCCTCCTCGGAGGAGGACTGGCTGCTGGAGGACTGGTCTTTTTCCACGACCCTCTGCCCCGAAGACTTCAAGGTGATCACCACCTCCGCCCGCCCCACGCCCTCCACATATTCCAGCGCCGAGGAAAGGCGCCGCTCCAGATATTCCTCATAGGCTTCCATGGACGTTGTGTGTCCTCCCTGAGCGCCGCTGTCTGCCTGTTCGCCGCCCCCTCCCGGCTCCTTTTCGCCCCCGGACAGACCGGCCTCCGGCACCCCGGGATCGGTATCCTCCCGGGAATCGGAAACCGGCCAGACGATCACAAGGAGCAGGAGCCCGCATAGAAATATAAGAAGCAGCTGGTTTTTATTCGGAAATTTTGAATGGGATCTGATCTGTTCCAGCCATTCACTCCACTTCTTCTCCAATCCTGACCTCCTTCACTTCAATCTCATCGACCCTGATTCCTTCCAAATCCTGATCCCCGCCTGCATCTGCATGTTCCCCGGGGGCATTTTCCCTCTCCTGTTCCCCCGTCTCCGCGGCTGCTGCGCCGCTTTCCGTCACAAAATATTCCTCCGGAAGAAAATCCAGCAGATCCAGATCCTGAAAATATTCCTCCTGCTCCTCAAGCTCCCGCCTGTACTGCTCATACTCATATCCATGGTACAGCTCCGTAAAGACCTCCCCGGCCCCGCTCAGACTCAGAACCGGAGTCAGCAGAAGCATCATCAAAACCAGTCCGGTAAAAAAACGGATATATTTCTGATAGGCGGTTCCCGGAAGGACTTCCAGCACCGCAGTGATGATCACCAGAAAAAATACGATATTTTTCATCCAGGTATAGATTGCCTCGATCATAGTTCTCCCCCCCTCCTTTGACCGCCCTGCTTTTGCTTTCATCTGTCAGATGCACACTTTCTTCCTAAGATGTGGAAGCCGCCACCACCGCAATGGTGATCAGAAACAGGAGCAGCGTGGTATACAATACTTTCAGCATGAGCCGGTATCCCTCGCTGACGCTGCGGATGCATCCGGTAATCCGTTTGTCCGAGACTGGCTGAACCATGGCGGCTGCAAATTTATACAGAAATGTCATGGCTGCCATCTGCACCACCGGGACACTGCAGATCAGGATCAGGATCACGGCCCCTGCCATCCCGATCCCGTTCTTGATCAGAACGGCCGTCCCCAGCAGTACGTCCGTCACACCGCCGAACAGGTTCCCCAGACCTGGGACCGCCTCCACCGTTTTGGTCAGCGTACTCCGCTTCAAGGTATCGATGGTGGGCGACAAAAGCCCCTGGATCACATTCATCCCTACCACAAGCCCCAGAAGGGAGCGCAGAATCCAGGTGATCAGCTTTCGGATCAGATCGGCCAGCTCCGACAGGACATGCTCCCCCACCAGATAATTCATGACCTGGATCATGATATACACATTGATCAATGGCAGCAAAAGCCGCAGCACCAGCACTTCCACCATGTAGATCAGGATCAGCACCATCCCGTAAAACATCAGGGAGCTGCTGGTTCCCGAGGCCAGTGATACCGCCATAAAATATCCCGGACAGAGCAGCCTCATAAAGTCCAGAAGCGCCTCCAGCTTTCCTTCCAGCCCTTCCATCGCCACCCGGAATGTGGTCAGGCACATCGTGATCAGCAGCATATACAATACGTAGAAGCTGATCTCCGACACCTGCCTGCTCTGGAATGCGCCTGAAAAATTCGTGAAGATGGCGGCGATCACCGCGATCAGCAGCATGTATACCAGGTTTTTACGGTTGGTCCGGAATTCATAGTGAAACTGGTCTCCCACATATTCCAGCAGAAGCTTCCCGGTCTCTGTCAGGTCTCCGCTCATCATGGATGCCGTCACATCCGAAAATCGGAGCTTTTCTCTGGGAAACAGACTGCGGATGCTGTCGTCCAGCTCCGAAAAATCAAACTCTCCCAGCATCTGATCCTCTGCCTGGTTTTGGATCTCCTCCATCTGCTCAGCGTCCAACTCCCGGGACTCTGCCGGATCTGCCCCCTCTGTCTGGTTCTCTGCCGGCTCTATCGCTTCTCTCTGCTCTGCCGCCCGGCCTGGGTCAGGCTTGTCTTCTCCCGCAGCCTGTACCGCGGTCTCTGTCTGAAAAAGGAACAGCAAAACCAGCACCCACATCCAGGCCCTTTTCATGATAAAAACACCCGGATCGTCTCCAGGAGAGCCAGGAGCACCGGCATCCCCAGCATCAGGATGGTGAGCTTTCCAAAGATCTCCACCTGCACGGCGATGGTCTGGTATCCGGTATCCCTGCATATGGCAGAGCAGAATTCCGCAATATACGTGACTCCGATCATTTTCAGCATGGTCGCGATATATCCGGTGTCAATGCTGATATACCTGCTCATCTGCTCCACCGCGTCCGCAAAGATCCCCAGCCGGTCGATCATGCACGAGAACAGCAGGATGCTCACCGCCGCACTCATATAGATGCCGTATTCCGCCTTCCCGCCTTTGAACTGCACGGCCAGCAGCGCCCCTACCACCCCGATGATTCCAATCTGAAACATATTCATAGCTTCGCACCGTCCCTTTCTCCGATCGCCAACGTCCCAAGCTGCTGCGTCTTTTGCACAGGTTCTTTACCAAACAGCTCCCTGAAAGCGCTCCTGCCCCCCTATGCAAAATTCATCCTCAACCGTTCTTTATAATAGAAAGAGCTGCCTGATGGACAGGAACAGATCATAGATAAACGGCAGGATCCAGGAGAGGACCAGGATCAGCCCTGCCAGGCTTACGATAAATGCCTGCTCGTCCCTTCCGCTGTGTTTCAGCACCTGAGATAAGATAGAGACCAGGACTCCTACTGCTGCAATTTTAAAAATCAGATTGATCGTCATGGTACCCTCCTATCAGATCAACAACACCACCAGAAAGATTCCGCCCATTACCCCAAGACAGTTCCCGATCCGCTTCTTTGCTGCCATCCCCTCCCGCACCTTTTCGATCTCCAGCTCCAGACGGCCCAGGTACAGCTGCAGGTTTCTGCTTTCCGACGCGCCGTCCGTCTGCCCGAGATAGGTTCCCAGCTCTTTGAGCTGGATGGAATGCTCGCTTTTCAGATGCAGCTCTTTGAGATATTTGTCCACGGAACGCATCCAGATCTTCAAAAATGCGTCCTCCTCCCGGTTCTCTACCTGCTTCTCCATTGCCGAAAGCCACCGTCTGTAGGGCTCCCTGACACGCACCGAGATTCTTCCGAACACCTCGCTTAAGGGCGCTTGGGAATATTCCAGCTCCCCTTTGATCATATAGATGATATGCCGGATATACAAAAGCTTTTCCAGATACTCCTGCAGCTCCATGCCGTAAAGGATCCCCGCCCCGGTGGTTGCCGTAATGATCAGGATCCCGCCTATAAACCGCAGCATAGCAGACTCCCCCTCTGGTCAAAGACCGCCCGGATCTCCCCGGGATGGTTCCGGTTCTCCAGCACCACATAGCGTTCAAACCTTTTTTTGCGCACCAGGTCGGAAAGCACCGGCTTTTCGGAGATCTCCTCCATATCCCTTCCGTGTACGCTGGCAATCAGCGTGCATCCGCACTGCATGGCATATTCCAGGGCATGGATATCCTCCGGGGAACCGATCTCGTCCACGGCGATCACTTTGGGAGCCATGGAACGGATCAGCATGATCATCCCCTGGGCCTTGGGGCAGCCGTCCAGGATATCCGTGCGCATTCCCAGTTCGTTCTGGGGCACGCCCAGGTAGCAGCCCCCCAGCTCCGAACGCTCATCCACCACCCCCACGGAGCATCCCTTCACATAGGCATTTCCATCCGACACCTGCCGGATCAGGTCGCGGATCAATGTGGTTTTTCCGCAGCAGGGAGGGGAGATGATCAGCGTATGGCATACCTGCCTGTCTTTTGTAATGTATGGAATCACCTTGTCCGCACAGCCGGCCACCTCATGAGCCACCCGGATATTGACCGAAGATATGTACTGCAAATTTTTCACCCTGTCCTGCTCCAGAATTGCCTTTCCTATCACACCCACACGATGTCCTCCTTCAATCGTAATAAATCCCTGCCGGATCTCCTGCTCATAGGCATAGAGGGAATAATGGCTCACATACTCCAGGGTTTCCCGCATTTCCTCCCTGGTCACGATATGCCCCCCTTCCCGGTCCCTCTGGATCGGCGGCAGTATCCTCTCTTGATTGTTGTATGCCACGATCAGCGGCTTTGCGATCCGCATCCGGATCTCCTGGACCTGTCCGAAATCCAGGCCCGCATCCTCCACCACAGCCCGCACGGACCGCGCCAGGACGCACAATATCTGCCGTTTTTTCCTGTTCACATCCATCTTGTCCACCTCTTGTAACAATATATGAGGCATTGGAAAAATTATGCAGAAATTTATATCAAAAGCAACTCATTTATTAACAAAATCGTAAAAGGTCGGTAAAATATTCCTTTTAAGGCTTGCGCTTTTGGAAAATTCACTATATAATATACAGACAAGATACTCTGTGCAGACCGTAGAGTATGTATCATATAAGAAAGGATTTGATTTGTGATTGCGTATGAAACGAAAAGTACAAGCCTTACTGGTCTTTCTTCTTGCTTCTGTCATGTTATTGGTATCACTCCCCGTATATGCAGATGAGATTGAAAGCCTGGAAAGCAAAACAAGTGATCTTCAGAACCAGCTGAACGATATCAATCAGGATTTAGTACGTATCAGTGATGAAATCGCTTCTACAGAGACAGCGATCGAAGATGCCAATAATGAAATGTTTCGTATACAGGATTCTCTGGCGATCTCCCGTGAAAATGAGATGAGACAGTACGAAGACATGAAGACGCGTATCAAGTATATGTATGAAAACGGCAATAATAATCTCCTGGAGTTATTGTTTTCTGCAGAGAATATGTCCGATTTTCTGAACCGGGCAGAATTTATACAGAATATCAGCAGCTATGATCGCGAAAAGCTTGAAAACCTGCAGAGTATCCAGAAGGGAATCGAACGGCAGGAAGCCGATCTGACAGCGAAGCAAAATTCTCTCACCGACCTGCAGACCCAGTTAAAGAGCCAGCAGGATGCCCTGAACCAGAAGGCGGCTGAGACTTCTACAGATTTAGCCGTATTTAATCAAAAGCTTCAGGTACTTCGGGCAGAACGGGCACGGGCCGCGGAAGAGGCTGCCAGAAGGGCCGCAGAAGCAAAGAAGGCGGCTGAGGCACAGAAGCCGGTTATTGTCACTCCTTCAGAAAACGGAACTCAGACAGATTCACCCACCACTGGTACTGACAATGTACAGAAAGAGGAGAACAACGATTCTGATAGTTTTACACAGGATTCTCAGGATACCGCGTATATTCCCAGTGACAGCGGCGGTGCATTGACCCCGTCAAAGGGTGTTGTATATTACAACGGCCACCGCGAAACCTATTATTCCCAAAAGGTTCTTCCCGGAGGCGGTCTGAATATTCCGGGACGTCATGTCGCGCCGGATGGTACTATTCGGGATGCTGATGGATTTATCTGTGTAGCAAGCAGCGATCTTCCCTGGGGAAGTGTAGTAGAGACTTCACTTGGCACAGGCAAAGTATATGACTGCGGATGTGCCAGCGGTACCATTGATGTTTATACGGACTGGTAAAGCATATTGGGTCAGACGATCGAATTTCATATGAACAAGGAATCTCCCGCAGCATGTACGCTGCGGGATTTTTATCCCATCGTATTCGGAAAGGCTTCCAGAGCGGCAGGTTTTCTTTTTTATTCCTCAGTGCAGATTCTAAAAGAGGAAGAACTGCCAAAAAATGGCAGCCCTCCCTCTTTTACTTATTTTTATATTTTCTCTTTACTCAGCTACATCACGCATACTGAAGCTGAATCTTCCCATCTTGTCCTTTCCAAGGCAGACAGCTTTTACCACATCTCCCATTTTCAGAACGTCTTCCACCTTATTCACACGGTGCTTCGCAATCTTGGAAATGTGCACCATGCCTTCCTTGCCGGGAGCAAACTCCAGGAATACTCCGAAGTCCTTGATGCTGACAACCTTTCCTTCGAATACCTGGCCGGCTTCAAACTCTGTCACGATCGTGGTGATCAGTTTTGCAGCCTTGTCCATGCCCTCCTGCTCGGTTCCGCAGATGGATACGGATCCGTCGTCCTCAATATCGATCTTCACGCCGGTCTCTTCAATAATAGCATTGATGGTCTTTCCTCTCTGTCCCACCACATCCCCGATCTTCTGGGGATCGATCTGCAGCTGGATGATCTTCGGCGCGTAGGGGCCTACCTCCGGCCTTGGCTCTGCAATGGCCTTGTTCATCACTTCATCCAGGATATAGGTCCTTGCCTTCTTAGTGGCCGCGATCGCTTCCTCAATGATGGGCCGGGTCAGTCCATGGATCTTGATATCCATCTGGATCGCCGTGATCCCCTTGTGGGTACCTGCCACCTTAAAATCCATATCCCCGAAGAAATCTTCCAGTCCCTGGATATCCGTCAGAACCAGATAATCTTCATCCGTATCTCCTGTCACCAGTCCCGCGGAAATTCCCGCAACCGCCGCCTTGATTGGCACGCCTGCCGTCATCAGAGACATACTGGAAGCACACACGCTTGCCTGGGATGTGGAACCGTTGGACTCAAAGGTCTCGGATACTGTACGGATCGCGTAGGGGAATTCCGATTCGCTCGGCAGTACCGGGAGCAATGCCCGCTCCGCCAGAGCTCCGTGTCCGATCTCACGTCTTCCCGGTCCTCTGGAGGGCTTCGTCTCGCCTACGGAATAGGACGGGAAATTGTAATGATGCATATAGCGCTTGGAGGTCTCGGACTCATCCAGCCCGTCCAGCCTCTGCGCCTCAGACAACGGCGCCAGCGTCGTCACCGTACAGATCTGGGTCTGCCCTCTGGTAAACATTGCGGAGCCGTGGACTCTCGGGATCAGATCCACCTCAGCCGCCAGCGGCCGGATCTGGTCAATGGCACGTCCGTCGGGACGCTTGTGATCCTTCAGGATCATCTTCCGGACCGTCTTCTTCTGGTACTGATAGACTGCCTCGCCAAGCACCTCCAGCCATTCTTCCTTCTCTGCAAATGCTTCCTCTAACTTCTCTTTGATCACACGGATATTCTCTTCCCGTGTCTGCTTGTCGTCTGTAAATACTGCCTCTTCCATCTCTGCCGGCGGCACGATCTCCCGGATCGCCGCAAACAGCTCTTCCGGCACCGCACAGCTCTCATAGGTATGCTTCGGCTTGCCGCACTCTGCCACGATGGTATCGATAAATGCGATCACCTTCTGGTTCACCTCATGGGCCGCAAAGATGGCATCGATCATCTGCGCTTCCGGCACTTCCTCCGCCCCGGCTTCGATCATGATCACCTTTTCCCTGGTAGACGCTACAGTCAGGGCCATCCTGGAAACTTCCTTCTGCTCCGCGGTGGGATTGAACACAAACTGATCGTCGATCAGTCCCACCTGTGTGGTGGAGATCGGCCCGTCAAAAGGAATGTCGGAAATGCTTACCGCGATCGCCGCTCCCAGCATGGCGGTCAGCTCCGGACTGCAGTCCGGGTCTACAGACATGACCAGGTTCTCCAGCGTCACGTCATTTCTGTAATCCTTCGGGAACAGGGGGCGCATGGGGCGGTCGATGACACGGTCTGTCAGAACCGCATTCTCCGATGCCTTCCCTTCCCTCTTGTTGAAGCCTCCCGGAATCTTGCCTACGGAATACATCCGCTCGTTATATTCCACGCTTAAGGGAAAGAAATCAATCCCGTCTCTCGGCTTTTCGGAAGCCGTAGCCGTACACAGCACCGTGGTGTCTCCATAATGCATCAGAACCGCGCCGTTGGCCTGCTTGGCAACCCGGTTCACGTCTACCCGCAGGATCCTCCCTGCAAGTTCCATTTCATATTTGTTATACATGGTACTCTCCTTTTCTATGGTTTTTGATTGCCGTTCCAAACAGCAGTCCGCAGGGCAGAAGAGTCCGAAACTACTGAAAAACACACCTTTTCTGCCGGCCTTCCAATGATCAGATGCGCTTTTCAGTGGTCTCGGGAACTTAACAACTGCCCGCAGACTTAGATATTATAGCATACTCGATGGAACAGCGCAATTAAATATTTCTAATTTCCAGATCAGAACTGGAAAAAGGTGAAAGGTCTCATCCTGACCAGGCGTGAACTGCAGCCAAAAAAGGACGGTTTCCCGTCCTTAGATTATTCACAGGCATTCGAAAGCCTCTGTCCAACCCCGTTTACTTTTCGATGTCTTTCAGCCACCCCGCCGCGCAGGCATCGCTGGGCATTCTCCAGTCCCCTCTGGGGGAGAGCGCTACCGTCCCCACCTTGGGGCCGTCCGGCAGGCAGGACCGCTTGAACTGCTGGCTGAAAAATCTCCGGCAGAAGGTCTCCAGCCATTTCCGGATCACAGCCGGTTCATACTTCCCTTCAAAGGTCTGCAGGGCAAGCCGATAAATCTTCCCCGGTTCATATCCAAAACGGATCATATAGTACAGGAAGAAGTCATGCAACTCATAGGGCCCCACCAGATCCTCCGTCTTCTGTGCAATGTTCCCTTCCTTAGGCGGCAGAAGCTCCGGGCTGACCGGCGTATCCAGGACATCATAGAGCACGGCCCGCAGCTCCTCATCCTCCGCCGTATCCGCCGCATACCGGACCAGATGGCGCACCAGCGTCTTCGGCACGGATGCGTTGACCCCGTACATGGACATATGATCTCCGTTGTAGGTCGCCCACCCAAGCGCCAGCTCCGACATATCCCCGGTTCCGATGACCATGCCGCCGTCCTGATTGGCAAGATCCATCAGCACCTGGGTACGCTCCCTGGCCTGGCTGTTCTCATAGGTTACGCTATGGTCCTCCGGGTCATGGCCGATATCCCGGAAATGCACATTCACCGCTTCTCCGATGGGCACCTCTCTCAGCGTCGCTCCCAGCTTCACCGCCATCCGGCAGGCATTGTTGTATGTCCTGTCCGTGGTCCCGAAGCAGGGCATGGTAACCGCCAGGATTTCTTTTTTCTCTCTTCCCAGCAGTTCAAATGCTCTGGCTGTTACGAGAAGCGCCAGTGTGGAATCCAGTCCGCCGGAGATTCCCACCACTGCGGTTTTGGCATGGGTGTGGGCCAGGCGCTTTTTCAGCCCCATGGCCTGAATCGTCAGAATCTCCTCACAGCGCGCCGCCCGCACCCGGCTGTCCTGGGGAACGAAAGGCTGCTGTGGGAACTTTCGTGTCAATACAGTATCTTCCACATTCAAATGGAACGGAACACGGAGCAGCACCCGTTCCTCCGGTGTCCGAAAGGTCGTATTCTTCCTCCGCTCGCTGACCAGCCGATGGATATCGATCTCCGAGCAGATGATCTCATTTTCATACCGCTTTGCTTCCTTCAGGACAGTACCGTTCTCTGCGATAATATTGTGTCCGCCGAATACCAGGTCCGTAGTGGACTCCCCTTCTCCCGCATTGGCGTATACGTATCCCGCGATCAGCCGGGCGGACTGCCCCTGGATCAATTCCCTGCGGTAAATATCCTTTCCGATGGTCTCATCGCTGGCAGAGCAGTTCACGATCACCGTTGCCCCTTCCAGCGCCGCTTCTATGCTGGGCGGAACGGGCGACCATACATCCTCGCAGATCTCCGCTGATACCACCAGTTCCTCCATGTCCCGGCACTGGAACAAAATCTGAGGCCCGAAGGGCACCTGTTTTCCTTCAAAGCAGATAGTTCTTGCTTCCTTCGGTCCCGGCGTAAAATGGCGCATCTCATAGAACTCCCCGTAATTGGGCAGAAATGTCTTAGTCGTAAATCCCAGGATCTCTCCCCGGTTCAGAGCTGCCGCAGCATTATAGAGCTTTCCGTCCACACACAGCGGCACCCCCGCGAACACAAGCATATCCTTTTCCCTGGTAAACGCCGCGACCTGCAGCAGAGCCTGCCTTGCATCCCTCAAGAGTACATCCTGCGTAAACAGGTCGCCGCAGGTATATCCGGTAATGCACAGCTCCGGAAATACCAGAATCTTTGCCCCAAGTTTCCCCGCCTCCTGGATGCACTCGCAGATTTTTTCCTGATTATACGCCGTATCGGCAACACGGATCTCCGGCGTTGCCGCCGCCGCCTTCACAAAACCCTGTTTCATTTCTTCCATCACCCTCCTGTTTCCGTTCTCTGCTATCTGCTGACCTTTTTACGGCCGTTTACATTTCTCCAGAATCTCTTCCAGCTCCTCCACCGTAAACTCATATGCCGTATTGCAGAAATGGCATTTCACCTCTATGGGCTTCCCGTCTGCTATCATATCCTCAATTTCTTTTTTCCCGATACTGATGATCGCCTTCTCGATCCGCTCCCTGGAACAATTGCAGTCAAACATGGCCGGCATCGTATCCGTGATCTCCACCTCCATGCCCGAGAGGACCTGGGAAAGCATCTCTTCCGGAGAATGTCCTTTGTCCAGCATGGCGGTCACCGACTTCATTCCGGCGATATTTCCCTCCAGCTGACGAAGTACCGTCTCCTCCACAAAGGGCATCACCTGTACGATAAAGCCTCCGGCGCAGCGCACCGTATTGTCCCGGTTCATCAGGACGCCGAGGCCCACCGACGAGGGAATCTGCTCCGAAGCCGCAAAATAATAGGTCAGGTCTTCCGCGATCTCTCCGGTCTGCAGGATCGTCTGCCCGGAATAGGGTTCCTTGAGCCCCATGTCCTTGATCACGTTTAAAATGCCCTGGCCCAGCGCACCGCCCACATCCAGCTTCCCGTTTTTCGGCGGCAGCATCACCTCCGGGTGGTTCACATAGCCCTTCACATGTCCCCGGGCATCCGCCGTCACCGTCAGACCTCCGATGGGCCCGTCACATTTTACCTGCAGCGTCAGCACGTCCTCCGGATTCTTCATCATGCTTCCCATCATCACGCCGCCGGTCAAGAGCCTCCCAAGAGCCGCCGTCGCCACCGGACTGGTCTGATGCCTTGACCTTGCTTCCTCCGCCAGGCTGGTAGTCACTGCCGCAAACGCACGGATCTGCGCGTCAGCAGCCGTAGCCCTTACAATATAATCCTTCATACTTCTCCTCCTGTCAAACTCAAATCCTTCCTATCAGAGCGGTATTTTCACGGTTACGCACTGAATCTATTTCTGTACCTTTTTCCATGCTCCCTCGCGATCACATAGATCCGCTCACTCTGCATATGGGGCACGCCTTTTGTATCTCCGTCATATGCGGCAAGATATTCCATCCCTGCACTTTGCAGAATGCTCTTTATCTCTTTCAATGTATAGCCTTTCTGAAAATGTGTCTCCCGAAACCGGCGAAACAGCTCTTCCCCCGGATAAGCAAATTCCGTCCCCGAAGTACGCCCCTCCTTCTCTGCACGGATAAAAAGGGTCAATTCATACTCATTGATCCCTTCCTCTTCATAATAATAGTTGTCCCATATAAAGCTGCAGTCCTCCCGGTCCTCCGCAATCGTGCTGCTTCCCAGGACTTCCCGGTACTTATACTCCGTATTAAAATCAAAAACAAAAATTCCGCCCGGATCCAGATAATTATTGACCAGACCAAAAACCTGCTCCAACTCCTCTTTTTCCAAAATATAATTGACGGAATCACATACACTGACGACTGCCCGTACCGTTCCGTACAGTTCAAACTCCCGCATATCCTGCAGAAGATACAGGATATCATGCCCGGATGCCTCCCGCTTTTCCATCGCTGCATCCAGCATTTCTTCCGAGCAGTCCACGCCGATCATATCATATCCGTATCCGGCAAGAAGCTCTGTCATCGTGCCTGTCCCACAGCCAAGCTCCAGAACCAGGCCGTCCTTGATTCCATGCGTTTCCAAAACTCCATGCAGATAGTTTGCCCACTCTTCATACGGAACATTATCCATAAACTGATCATACACCTGTGCAAAACTCGTATATGCCTCCAAAAAGCTCCTCCCTCCGCCAAATACCGTCCAGCTCACAGCGGCAATCCTCTCCAAGCTGCCGACTCACGGCTGCTGATCTCAATCCTGCCTGCTTTTCCTTCATAGCTGCTCTCCATACATGGCACGGATCTCCTGACGGATCCGCTGGCGTTCCCGCCTGGCCTTCTCCAGCTTCCGCTTCCGCTTTCTCCGTATAGCCAAAACCCTGAGATAAAGGACCAGGACAATGTCCAGAGCAAAGAAAATGAGCAGCGCCGTCTTCATGATGCTCTTCATAGAATACGTGGTCTTCATAAGGGACTTGATCCGCTCTGTCAAAGGCGGCTTCTCTTCCTGCGCGTCCCCCTGGGCTGCCGTCTCAGCGCCTTCCGCTGGTTCTGCTTCTTCCGTCTTCCCGGCATCTCCGGCCGGCTCCTCTTTCTCCGGCTTTTTCTCTTCTGCCGGCGCCGCCGGAAAGTTATAAGGCACCATCGTTTTATAGATATAAAATTTTCTGCTTCCGTCTCCGTTATACACATTCACCACCGCGGCAAATACCCCCGGCTCCAGCTCGCAGATCGACTCCGGCTCGTCCACGGTTCCGGCATCCAGCCCAAAGTCTAATTGCGGGCAGGATACCAGAGCCCTTCTTGAAATGGAATAGACATTCAGAAAATCTCCGATCCCCAGCCCCAGCGTCAGAGGAAAATTGATGATATAATCCCCGCTGACACACAGGTCCTGAAAATTATTGCCCTTGGAAGAGCCTTCGTATTCTCCCAGGTTCTCTATGATCTGGAACTGGCTGTCCAGGATCTTGAAGCTGTATCCTCCGTCCACATTGGTCTGGATGACATAGCGGTCCTGTTCCTCATCATAGCCGATCCCCAGGATATTATAGTCGTCCGAGATCTTGACCTTTTTCTTGAAAGAAAGCGTACCCGCATCCATCAGAAAAATGCACCCTCTGTTTTCCGGGTTCAGATGGGTATACAGGGCGACTGCGATCTCCCCGGTCTTCGGATTATATGCCATTCCGTTTCCATGCTCGTAGTTTCGTTCCACCACCCGCTTTGCCAGAGAATACTTGTCCACCGGGTTCCCATGGACATCCGTATCATTCCTGTAATACGCTTTTATGATGTCCGACTTTTCCGCGCTGTCATCATAATTCTCGATCAGAATGATATAATCCTCTGTCACGCACATCGACTGAATGACGCCCTTCGGCCCTTCAATGTCATCTTCTATGATCTTTTCCCATGTTACTCCCTCAAACGCATCGTCTGATGCAATCTCTGCATGGACCTCCAGCGGCTTCCAGTTCCATATGCACCATAATAACACAACACTAATGAGGCCAGTGGCAAGCACTCCCCATTTCATTGAACATACTCCCTTAATACTTTACATCTTATTTTCCCATGCTCTATCATAGCATTCTGCTAAATTATTGTAAACAGATTTATAAAAAAGATGCCAACTTTTATAAGCTGGCATCCCATGATTTTCCTGTTCATTATTCGATTACATGGATCCACCCTTTTGGAGCTTCGATCTGTCCCATCTGGATACCGGTCAGTGTCTCGTACAGCTTCCGGGTCGTCCCGCCCATCTTCTCCATGCCGCTCGGGAAGCAGATCTCTTTTCCGTGGTCCACGATCTTTCCCACCGGGGAGATGACCGCCGCAGTCCCGCAGAGCCCGCATTCCGCAAAATCCTTCAGCTCATCCAGGTATACATCCCGCTCTTCTACTTCCAATCCCAGATAATGCTCCGCCACATACATCAGGGAACGTCTGGTGATCGACGGAAGAATGGTGTTCGAGTGAGGCGTCACGATCTTGTTCTCCTTTGTCACAAAGAGGAAGTTGGCCCCTCCGGTCTCCTCCACCTTTGTTCTGGTCGCAGAATCCGGATACAGATTTTCATCAAATCCGTTGGCATGCGCGCTCACGATCGCATGGAGGCTCATGGCATAGTTCAAGCCCGCCTTGATATGCCCGGTTCCCCGCGGCGCGGCACGGTCAAAGTCAGACACACAGATCGTCAGCGGCTTCACGCCGCCCTTGAAATAGGGCCCCACCGGAGTCGTAAATACACGGAACTGATACTCGTCCGCAGGCTTCACGCCGATGACCGGATTGATCCCGAACATATAAGGCCGGATGTACAGGGTTGCCCCGGAGCCGTATGGAGGTACGTATGCGGCGTTTGCCTTGACTGTCTGCGTCACCGCATCCACAAAGCGGTCCGCCTCAAACTGGGGCATCTCCATCCTGGCTGCGGAATCCATCATACGCTGCCCGTTCAGGTTCGGCCGGAAGGTCACGATCCGTCCGTCCTCTGTCGTATAAGCTTTCAGCCCCTCAAAGATCGTCTGCGCATACTGCAGGACGCCGGCACATTCATTCATGGTGATATCCGCATCCTCGATGAGAGCACCCGCATCCCATGCCCCGTCCCTGTAGTTGGATACATACCGCTTATCGGTCTTCATATAGGCAAAGCCCAGATTCTCCCAGTCAATCTTCTTTTTCTCCATCAGTATCTCCTCCATTCCTCTGTAATAAAAATCATTATAATACCATCCTGTGCAAAATTCAAGAGCGCACTCTGTTTTTTATTACAATTTATTCCCCGATTCATTTCCTCAGGCCGTTTACGATTCACAGCCGCTCAACATACATGCGCAAAACCGCTGCTGCGCAGCTTCCCTTTTGCTTATGTACGTTGAGTGACTGCTTCCAGCCGCATAACAATTCGAATACAGCGTCTTACAAGCGAGCTTGACGACTCTGTACCCGAATTGTTACACGTCTGTGAATCGTAACTTCTATCGCTCCATCATACTGATGGATTCGATTCCTACGCTGCCTCCGCGGACCACCTCTATATTTTTAAATTCTTCCTTGAGCAGCTTCACCACCGCGTCGTTCTTTGTCGCTGTCTGGACGAACTCCAGAAGGAGACTGTCTTTTCCGTAGTCGATGACCCTGGCCTTAAAGGTATCCGCAATCTGGAACAACTCTGCCTTGTCGTCCCTGGTACACTTTTTCACTTTTACATAGAGGATCTCCTTCATCCGGACAAATACATCCGTAAAATCAATGACCTTGATCACTTCCACCATCCGGTTGAGCTGCTTTTTGATCTGCTCAAAGGTCTCGTCGTCGCTGACAGTGGCGATGGTCATACGGGATACCGTGGGATCCTCCGTTGTTCCCACCGTCAGGCTGTCCAGGTTATAGGATTTACCGGAAAACAACCCGGAGATCTTCGACAGCACACCAACCTGATTTTCCACATATAACGAAATCCATCTCTTTTTTATACTATTATCCATCTCTGTTTTCACTCCTCTTTCATACGGAAGGCCTGCCGGGGGGCAGCGCTTCCGCATATTATCATGAAAGCCATTTTGACACTCAGGATCCTCCCGAAACATCCGATCAGCAGTCCAGGATCATTTCCTCCAGGGTTCCGCCCGGCTGGATCATGGGATACACCATCTCCTCGGGATCTATGATAAATTCGATCAGGGTCGGCGTCTTCGTATTCTTCTTTGCCTCTTCGAATGCGGCTTCCACCTCTTCCCGCTGTGTGACACGGATGCCCTTTGCCCCGTAGCTCTCCGCCAGCTTCACAAAGTCCGGCGTGTAGACCGGCTTTTCCTCGCCGCCGGTCCTGCGGGTCAGCGCACCGGCGCGCAGATCCGTCATGCCATAGCGCTTTCCGTAAAACAGCTTCTGCCACTGCCGTACCATTCCCAGATATGTATTATTGAACACGCAGACGATGACCGGAAGCTCTTCCAGAACCGCAGTGGCAAATTCCTGAATATTCATCTGCATCCCGCCGTCGCCGGAGATCACAATGACCGGCGTATCCGGATTGCCGAGTCTGGCTCCGATGCCTCCCGGAAAGCCATAACCCATGGTCCCCAGTCCACCGGACATGATCAGCTTCTTTTTCGCCGTGATCTCCGTATACTGAGCAGCAAACATCTGATGCTGCCCTACATCCGTCACCACAATGGACTCCTCAAACTGGCGGTTGACCGCATCCAGGATATCCACCGGCCCCAGGCTCTTATGCGGCCGCATAGCCAGCGGGTGCTCCTGCTTCCAGCCCTCGATCTCTTTGAGCCATTTTTTGGTATTGCAGCCTTCTACATACTCCTTCATCTTCATGACCGCTTCTTTCGCATCCGCTACGATGGGCACATCCACGGAAATATTTCTGGAAATGGATGCGGTATCGATATCGATATGGACGATCTTCGCATTGGGCGCAAAGGCATGAAGCTTTCCGGTGATCCGGTCATTGAACCGGGTGCCGATGGAAAACAGCAGATCGCACTCGCTCACCGCCATATTGGCCGCATAGGCGCCGTGCATTCCCAGATTGCCGATGAACAGCGGATGATCTGTCGGGATCGCCCCCCGTCCCATGACCGTGGTGATCACCGGCACACCGGTCTTATCCACCACCTCCGTGAATACCTCGTTGGCCTCTGCGATATTTACGCCTCCCCCTGCCAGGAACAGGGGCCGCTTTGCTTTATGCAGCATTTTCAGGGCACGCTTGAGCTGTCCGATATGGACATTGGTATTGGGCTTGTAGCCGCGGATATTCACATCCTTGGGATAATCCGCGCTTCCCAGCTCCGCCATCACGTCCTTGGGCAGATCGATCAGCACCGGTCCCGGCCGGCCTGTCCGTGCAATATAAAAAGCTTCCTTGATGATCCTGCCCAGATCCGCCCGGTTGCGGACGGTCACACCGTACTTTGTGATGCTTCTTGTGATCCCCACAATGTCCACTTCCTGAAATGCGTCATTTCCTATGAGATGGCGCGCCACCTGCCCTGTAAAGCATACTAGAGGCACACTGTCATAATTGGCCGTTGCCAGTCCTGTCACCAGATTGGTAGCCCCTGGTCCGCTGGTGACCAGACAGACCCCGATCCTTCCCGTGGTCCTTGCATAAGCATCCGCCTCATGCACCAGCGCCTGCTCATGCCGGGGAAGGATCACCCGGATATCACTCTGCCTGTATAATTCATCGCTGATATCGATGGTACAGGCTCCCGGATAACCAAACAGGGTATCCACGCCTTCTTCCTTTAAAGCTTTTACCAACAATTTGTTGCCTGAAATCTGCCTCATCACTTGTCCTCCTTTATCAATACCATCGTATGCAGAAAGGCTGCCAGCGGCAGGCTTTCTGTATGTAAAAAACAGCCCTAAGCCGTTGATCAGCTTAGGGCGAATCTACCAGCTATAAAATTGTATGAGAAATGATTCCGCCTGTACGGTTGGATGATTACTTTCTCAATCCAAGCCTTTCGATCAGAGAACGGTATCTCTCAATGTCGATCTTCTTCAGATATGCCAGCAGGCCTCTTCTCTGTCCTACCATCTTCAAAAGACCTCTTCTGGAATGGTGATCCTTCGGATTCGCCTTAAAATGCTCGGTCAGCTCATTGATCCTTGCTGTCAGGATCGCTACCTGTACCTCCGGTGATCCGGTATCTCCTTCGCTTCTTCCGTATTCTTTGATGATTGCCTGTTTCTTCTCTCCTGAGATCATGTTGTATTCCTCCTTGAAATTCTTAATAAACGCCTGGTATTAGGTAACGGTCGGAGTTGTCCGGTTACTGAACACCGGCTGTCTGATACCCGTATACTATAACATAGAATCCCCTTCACTGTAAAGTGATAATTTTTAACATTTTTCATCCTGCGTTTTAATCTTCTTCCTCTTCCAGCTCCTCCAGCTCATCCTGGTTTTCCGGCCGCAGGGCAAACGCGATATTGGTCGCATGATCCCCCACACGCTCCAGCCCCGAGATCACATCCGAGTAGAGCACGCCGGCCTCCGGTGTACACTTTCCTTTCGTGAGCCGCTTGATATGCGCCTTGCGGAGCCGCTTCTCCTTTTCATCCACGGCGTCTTCCAGCCGAAGGATCTCCCGCATATGCTCCAGGCTCTGGTTGGAAAACATGTTGAACGCGTAATCCAGCTGTCTGAGGACCATATCCGTCATCTCCTGCATCTGTCTGACAGCCTTCTCGCTGAACGGGATTTCTTTTTCAAACCGTCGCTTTGCCGAATCCGCAAAGTTCTCCGCATGGTCGCCGATCCGCTCGATATCGTTGACCACATGGAACAGGCCGCCGACCATCTTTCCATCGGCCATCGGAATATCCAGGCCGTTGATCTGCACAAGGTAGGCGGTGATCTCCTGATTCAGATAATCAATATACTGCTCCCGCTCATAGACCTCCTCGATCTTCTCCTGATCCGGACTGCACAGGGCCTCCATGCTGACCCGCAGGTTTTCCTTCGCCAGCTCTCCCATGTGCTGCATCTCATGGATCGCGTCGATCACAGCAGTCGCTGCGGAAATCGACTTATTGATATATTTCAGCTTATGTGTCGTCTCCTCCTGCGCCGCATCCTCACCCGGTATGATGATATGCGTCAGTCTCTCGATCCATCCCATAAACGGGAACAGCAATGCCACCTCAAACACCTTGATGAGCGTATTCGCATTGGCAACCGCACGCCCCACATCGTTTCCGGATATCCTCATAAAGAGATCGCAGATCGGTCCCAGAGCGACCATCAGCATCACGAACACGATCAAAGAACCGATGATATTGAACAGCAGATGGATCCAGGCCGCGCGCTTCGCGTCTTTATTTCCGTTCAGGCTGACAAGCAGCGCGGAAATACAGCAGCCCATGTTGCAGCCAAGGATCAGGAAAAAGCAGATCTCAAAGGCCAAAAGCCCCTGCGCCGCCATCAGGATGATGATGCCCACCGAGGCGGAAGCGCTCTGCAGAACTGCCGTCACCACAAATCCCAGCAGGATCGCCACCATCGGATTTCGCATGGACTGCAGCAGTTCCACGATCTGGGGGGAATCCTGCAGACCGGTCATTCTCTCTCCCATGGTGCTCAGTCCCATAAACAGGATCCCGAATCCCAGCAAAACGATCCCGATCTTTTTCACATTCTGGTTTTCAAAAAACATATACATGACCGCGCCGATAATGACAAACAGCGGGGCGATCTCCGCCAGGTTGAACGCGATCAGCTGACCGGTCACCGTAGTACCGATGTTGGCTCCCAGGATCGGACCCGCAGCCTGGGAAAGCTGCATCAGCCCGGAATTGACAAAGCTGACCACCATCACCGTAGTTGCGTTGGAGGACTGTATGATCCCGGTAAAAATCAGTCCCACGATCATTCCGACAAAGCGGTTCTGCGTAAAAAATTCCAGAATGGAACGCATCCTCGCGCCTGCCACCTGCTCCAGTCCGTCGCTCATCAGCTTCATCCCGAACAGGAACATCCCAAGTCCTCCAAACAGCGAAATGATATTTGTAACACTCATTTGTTTATCCCCAACACTTTCTCTGCGAAACGTTTGCTTCTGTAAATAACTTTATGCTTCTTTCACTGTTTCCCTTCCGGCATGGGAAGAAAAGTATTCCCGTCCGAAACGGATATCCGCGTTCACCCGGGCTTTTAACTCCTCCACGGAGCCGAACCTCTGCTCCGGACGGTCGAAGGCGTGAAATTCCACCGTGACCTCTTTTCCATACGCATCTCCGGCAAAATCAAATGCATAGGCCTCTGCCAGGACTTTGGCTTCCTCCGCCACGGTCGGCTTCACCCCCAGGTTGCCGATCCCCGGATAGCACGCTTCACCCACCCGGATCCGGCAGGCGTAGACACCGAACCGGGGCAGGATCTTTTCCGGAGGGGGCGCCACATTCATGGTCGGAAAGCCCAGCGTCCGTCCCAGCCGCTTCCCGTGCTCCACCCTGCCGGTGATCTGGTAGGGATAGCCCAACAAAGCCTTCGCCAGCTCCGCATTTCCTTCACTTAATGCCTCCCGGACATAGGTGCTGCTGATGACCCGGTCCCGGTAACGCTCCTTCTCCACCACGTCCAGATGATATCCATACGTATCCGCATACCGTGCCAGCATGTCCGCGTCCCCGCGCTTCTCATGGCCGAACCGGAAATCCGTCCCCACCACCACGTAGGCCGCACGGAACCTCTCTGCCAGGATCTGCCGAATGAAGTCCTCTGCCTCCATCTCCCGCAGCTCCTTCGTAAACGGGCAGGCGATCATAAGATCCACCTCGGATTCCAGCCGTTCTCTTTTCTCCCGTGCCGTCAAAAGGGAGGCTTTTCCCATATCAAACGCGCAGACGATGCTTTCCACATCCTCCGACGCATATTCTTTGACCTTGCTGATCAGCTTCTGATGCCCTCTGTGAAGTCCCTCGAACTTTCCCAGTGTCACCGCCGAACGCTTTTCGCTCTGATAAGAATGAATCTCTGTCATATAACGCATGTCAATCCTCCGCCGCCTCTTGGTCCAGAAACATCTTCTCAACACGGAATACCTGTTTTCCCGCATGATACCGGTATATCCCGATAAAATGCCGCTCCCGGTCATAGACCCGCACCTGTTCCCCATTACAAAACCGCCCCTGCCTCTCCCGGACGGCCTCCTGAGAAGTCCTGACGCAGTCTGCCTTTTCGGGATCCTCCGGGGTGTCCGGCTCCTGCCCGATCTGGCTTTCGGAAAAAGGATTCCCGTTGTAAGCCAGGTTCTGATATGGTTCCAGGATTCGGACCTCTTTCAGGTGATGAAACACTGCGTCCACCGGCAGGAGCACCCGGGACAGTTCTCCCGCTGCGCAGGCTTCCTCTACTTCCCTCAACTTCATACTGTCTTTTAGTTCAAAGCAGCCTGCCTGTGTCCGGAGGAGCGCTGCCATACACCCCCCGCAGCCCAGTTCCCTGCCGATATCATGGCACAGGGTCCGGATATATGTCCCTTTGGAGCAGCGCACCCGCATCCGGACCCGTGGAAGGGAAACCTCCTGGATCAAAATCTCATGGATCGTCACGCTTCGTTTTTTCCTCTCCACCTCAATCCCCTGGCGGGCCAACTCATAGAGCTTCCTCCCATTCACCTTCAAGGCGGAATACATGGGCGGAAGCTGCGCATATTCTCCTGTAAACCCGACAATGCAGGCGCAGACCTCTTCCTCTGTCAGATGTCCGGTCTCCTGCTCCTCCAAAAGCTGCCCCGTGATATCCTGTGTATCCGTCGTCTTTCCCAGCAAAAGCACGGCCTCATAGGTCTTGCTCTGGTCCGTCAGCATATCACACAGCCGGGTTGCCTTTCCCAAGCAGACAGGAAGCACGCCCTCCGCGTCCGGATCCAGCGTTCCCGTATGCCCGATCTTTTTCTGCCTTACGATCCCCCTGAGCTTTGCCACCACATCATGGGACGTATAGCCTTTTTCTTTGTAAATATTTAAAATTCCATTCCACATCAGCAGGCTCCGTCCAACTGCAGGGCGATCTGATGGCTCACGTTGTTGATCACATCGTGAACCGTCCCTGCCATTGTAAATCCGGCAGCCTTCACATGGCCGCCGCCTCCGAAATATGTAGCAATCTTACTCACATCCACCTGATCTCTGGAGCGAAGGCTAACCTTAAAAAGCTGTGTGTCGATCTCATACAGGAACAGAGCTACCTCCATTCCCTTGGTCTGCTTGAGCTGATTTACAATCCCGTCCATATCCGCGGGAATGGCCTCAAAAAACGCCATGTTCTTTTTCGTGATCCAGGTCACGATGCAACGCTTGTCAAGGATCAGGATACTCTCCAGCAGTGCCAGCCCCAGGATCTGGTTCTGTACATAGGTCTTTTCGTAAAAAGTCTTTTCCACGATCTCGCTGCCGTGGATTCCCTTTCTCAGCAGTCCGGCCGCCGCTTCCAGGGTCTCCGGACTGGTACAGGAATACCTGAACACGCCCGTGTCATGCGCGATTCCCATATAGAGCGCTTCCGCGCAGGCACGGCTGATCTTTTCCTGATCCAGCAGATGGTATACCAGCTCTGAGGTGGAGCTGGCATCTGCCACGATCTCATTATAATCCGCAAAGGACCGGTTGCTGGCATGGTGGTCGATGCAGCAGGTCTGCCGGGCGCTCTCAAACAGAGGCGCGGCAAACCCAAGCCGTTCTTCATCCCCGCAGTCCAGACAGATAAACAGGTCATATACCTGCCCAGGCGTGATGTCGTGACGGGCCGCTTCCGTATCCTGGATAAAACGGTAGGCTTCCGGAATGTATTCCAGATACACATCCGTATCCATTTGCGGATATTGTTCCCTCAGATACAGATACAGTCCCATACAGGAGCCTACACAGTCGCCGTCCGGGCGGATATGCCCGCCCAGGGCCACTGTCTTCTTTCCATCTAAAAGCTCTGATAAACTTATATTCATTCTTCATCCCCATCTTTCAAATCTCTGGTCAGCTCATCAATTTTTCTGCTCATATTCACACCGTACTCGATCGACTGATCCAGTACGAATTGGATCTCCGGAGTATTTCTCATGTTGATCGTCCTTGCCAGTTCACGGCGGATATACCGCTCCGCGCTCCGAAGCCCGTCAAGCGTGTCTTCCTGCGCCTTACGGTCTCCGAATACGCTGATATATGCTTTGCAGGTCTTCAGGTCGGGAGCCACTTCAACAGCTACCACGGAAGTCATGGGTGCGACCCTGGGGTCTTTGATGCCTCCGCGCAGTATGTTACTCAATTCCCGCTGGACCTCTGCATTGACTCTCGTATTTTTAATACTGTTTTTTCTCATAACTGCTCCTTTTTATTCCCAATTCCGATTCGATTCTTATTTTCTCTCCACTTCCACCATCTTGTAAGCTTCCACGGAGTCGCCCTCCTGGATGTCGTTATAGTTTTCAAATACAAAACCGCATTCGTATCCGGCACGGACTTCCTTGACATCATCCTTAAAACGTCTCAGAGATGCCAGCGGGCCATCGAACATCACCACATTGTCACGGGTGAGGCGGACGGAGCAGTTCCGCTCAAAGATCCCATCCTGCACATATGCGCCCGCGATGGTTCCCACACCGGATGCCTTGAAGGTCTGGCGGACTTCCGCATGGCCCAGTACCTTTTCCTCAAAGATCGGATCCAGCATGCCCTTCATGGCCGCTTCCACATCCTCAATGGCATTGTAGATGACTCTGTACAGACGCAGGTCCACGCCTTCATGGTCCGCGATCTCCTTTGCGGTGGCATCCGGCCTTACGTTAAAGCCGATGATGATGGCGTTGGAAGCGGACGCAAGGGTCACGTCGGATTCGTTGATGGCTCCTACGCCGCCGTGGATGATCTTGATCACAACCTCGTCGTTGGACAGCTTTAAGAGGCTTTGCTTCAACGCTTCCACAGAGCCCTGCACATCTGCCTTGACTACGATATTCAGTTCTTTCAGATTGCCCTCCTGGATCTGGGAGAACAGATCATCCAATGACATCTTGGACTTGGTATCCTCCAGAAGCTTCATCTTATTCTGGGAAATAAAGGTCTCCGCGAAGTTCCGCGCTTCCTTTTCCGTTGCGCATCCTACGAAGATCTCTCCGGCCTTGGGCACGTCGTTGAGTCCCAGGATCTCTACCGGCTTGGACGGGCCTGCCTCCTTCACGCGTCTTCCCTTGTCGTCCATCATTGCCCGGACCTTTCCATGGGCGGAGCCTGCCGCAATGGCATCTCCCACATGAAGGGTTCCCTTCTGTACAAGGACGGTTGCCACAGAGCCCTTGCCCTTATCCAGCTGCGCCTCGATCACAAGACCCCTTGCCTCACGCTTCGGATTGGCTTTGAGCTCCAGCACCTCCGCCGTCAGCAGGATCATTTCCAGCAGGTCGGAGATTCCCTCTCCGGTGTGTGCGGATACCGGTACAAAGACCGTGCTTCCGCCCCAGTCCTCCGCGATCAGTTCGTATTCTGTCAGCTCCTGCTTTACACGCTCGATGTTCGCGCTTGGCTTATCGATCTTGTTGATGGCAACGATGATCTCGATCCCCGCCGCCTTGGCATGGTTGATCGCCTCTACGGTCTGGGGCATCACGCCGTCGTCCGCAGCCACAACAAGGATCGCGATATCCGTGGAGTTGGCGCCCCGCATACGCATGGCGGTAAATGCCTCATGTCCCGGAGTATCCAAAAATGTGATCTTCTCACCGTTGACCTCCACCACATAAGCTCCGATATGCTGAGTGATGCCGCCGGCCTCCCGGTCGATCACGTTGGTATGACGGATGGCATCCAGAAGGGAGGTCTTTCCGTGGTCTACGTGTCCCATGACACAGACCACCGGAGGACGCTTCTCCATGGTGCTCTCGTCCTCTTCGTCCTCCTTCAGAAGCTCTTCGATGACGTCCACCACTTCCTCCTTCTCGCACAGAACATCAAATTCCATGGCGATCTCTTCCGCCGTATCATAGTCGATCTCCTGATTGACGGTGGCTACCTTTCCCTGCATAAAGAGCTTCTTTACGATAATAGACGGAACGATCTTCATCTTATCCGCAAGCTCTTTGATGGTCAGAAGCTCCGGAAGGATGATCTGCTTGATCTCCTCCACCGGCGCAGCCTTCTGCTGCGGCTTTTTCGTCTCTGCTGCCGGTTTCTGCTTCTTGCCCTTCTTGCCCTTGTTTTCAAATTCCGAATCCCGGAGTTCTTTTTTCTTATAGTCTTTTTCTTTGTCTTTTCCTTTATTCCTCTGGCTCTTCTGCTGCTCTACCATAGGTGTTGGGATGGAATCCCGGTCATCCCTGCGCGCTCCCGGTCTTCCGGACGGACGCTGTCCGCCGCCGAAGGACTGTCCGCCCCGGTCTCCCCGCTGGAAACGGTCTCCCTGGCCGCCTCCCTGGGAGCGTCCGCCGAAGCGGTCTCTCTGGCCCTCTCCCTGGGAACGTCCGCCGAAACGGTCTCTCTGGCCCTCTCCCTGGGAGCGTCCGCCGAAGCGGTCTCCCTGGCCGCCTCCCTGGGAGCGTCCGCCGAAGCGGTCT
The DNA here is from genome assembly GCA_910575475.1 of Lachnospiraceae bacterium. Lineage (GTDB taxonomy): Bacteria > Bacillota > Clostridia > Lachnospirales > Lachnospiraceae > Schaedlerella. The sequence goes on from CAJTGD010000030.1 coordinate 52,257, forward strand.
CTCTGGCCTTCTCCCTGAGAGCGTCCGCCGAAGCGGTCCCTCTGGCCTTCTCCCTGGGAACGTCCGCCGAAACGGTCCCTCTGGCCCTCTCCCTGGGAACGTCCGCCGAAACGGTCTCTCTGGCCTTCTCCCTGGGGACGGGAACCATCCCGTCTTCCGGAACGTGCTCCCTGGCCGTCCCGGTTCATGCGGCCGCCATCCTGGGAACGCCCGCCCTGGCTGTTTCCAAAGCGTCCTCCCTCCCGATTGCCCTGGGACTGTGCTCCCTGGCCTGCGCCCTGTCTCGGACGCTGATTCTGCATATTGCCGCGTGCATTTGTATTCTGGCTGTTTTCCTGTACGTTGCTTTCCTGCGAACGTCTATTTTTCATCTGTTCTTCCCCTGCGTTTCCTTTTACTTCCTGCATTCCTTCCTTTTGTACCTGAACCTCCTGAGAGCTCCGCACAGCCTGGCTTTGTACCTGCGGATTCGAAGCGCCTCGGGGCTGCGCTGCCTTTGCGCCCCGCTCCTCCGAAGCGGGACGGCCGGAAACCGCATCCTGTCTGTGCATGGAAGCCTCCCGTGCCTGCGCGTCTTCCGCTCCCTGTGGATTCCCCTGCATTCCCTGGGGACGTGTCTGAGGTGCTCCCTGGGGCCGGACGCCTGCTCCCGGCATGGGACGTCTCTCCGCCCCCAAAGGCCGTCCCTGGGGCCGTGCTCCTGCTGCCGGCTGTCCCTGGACACGCCGTTCTCCCGGCTGCATTCCCTGAGGCCGTCTCTCTGTACCCGGCTGCCCTGACGGACGCCTCTCCCCCCCCTGGGGCCGTCCCTGAGAGCGCCGATCCGCCCCCGGGCGTCCTCCGGACATCCGTCCCGGATTCTTGGCATTCTGAGGACGGAAGATCTGAACGATCTTTTTCTTTTTCGGCACTGCCGCCTCTTCCTTTGCCGCTGCTTCCTCTGTCTTTTCCGTCTGCATCGGAGGAACCGCCCTGTCAGCCGTCTCTGCTCTTCCCGGCGCTTCCGCCCGCACAGGCGCTTCTGCTTTTCCCGGTGCTTCCGGCCGCACAGGCGTCTCTGCTTTCATCGGCGCTTCCGGTTTCTTCGGCGCCGCCTCCGCTTTTTCCGCCGGCTTTGCAGCGGTTCCCGGGCCGGACATACCGGCCGGTTTCTTTCCGAATTCCCTGCGGAGGTCCGAAACCACGGATTCCTCCAGAGAATTCATATGATTTTTTACCTCTACCTTTTTCTTCGCCAGTATATCCAGTAATGCTCTATTTTCTAATCCCAGCTCCTTTGCCAGCTCATGTACTCTCATTTTTCCCATAGTCAAATACTACCTCCTTTATGCAATTGTCTATCGTTTCCCTTCATCTGTTTTTGAATCCCGTCAGCAAATCCTTCGTCCAATATCGCCAGAGATGCACGGAATTCCTTTCCCATTGCATGCCCTAAGGTATCTTTATCTCCGTAAATATAAATTGGCACTTCATAATATTCGCACATATTGCAAAACTTCTTCCTGGTGTTCTCAGAGGAATCCTCCGCCAGGAGGACCAATGCGGCGCGGCCGGATTTTACTTCCCGTTCTGTCATAAATTCCCCGCTGACCGTTTTTCCGGCTTTGGTAGCCAGGCCGACCAGCGAAAGCACCTTATCCTGTCTCAATCTCTTCCATCTCCTTTTCCAGATGTCCATAAACTTCCGCAGGAACCGCCTGCTTAAAGGAGCGCTCCAGTCCTTTGTTCTTCACTGCCTTCTGAAAACAGTCCCTGGAATAACAAATATATGCCCCCCGGCCGTTTTTCTTTCCGGTGGTATCCAGAACAAAGCCTTCCTCTTCTGTCCGGAGGACCCTCAGCAGCTCCTTTTTCGGTTTCATCTCTCCGCAGCCGACACATTTGCGCATCGGTATTTTGCGTTTATTTGCCAATCATATCACCTCTCAGACGGATGCAAATTTCTGTCAAGATCATTGCTCCGTTTCTATAAATTCAATCTCCGGAACTTCCTCCTCGTACTCCCTCTCTGTCTCTTCTATATCCATTCCCGCCGGCTCTCCGTTTTCATATCCGGCAGAAGCGTCTTCCTCATAACCGCCCTCATATCCATAGTCGTCTGAGTACCCGGCATCATCGCCTTCTCCGTACCCGTATCCGGGCTCTTCTCCGTAATCCGCGCCGATCCCGTCGTCCTCATATTCCTCATACTGCTCGTATTCTCCTACATAGCCGTCTTCATCCATCATCTCCATCTGGTCCATGTAGTCCGCCGGCAGCTCTCCCGACTCGATGGCCTGTGTCTCGCTCTTGATGTCGATCTTATATCCGGTCAGCCTTGCCGCCAGCCTTGCATTCTGTCCCTCCTTGCCGATGGCCAGGGAAAGCTGGTAGTCCGGCACGATCACGCTGGCCGACTTCTCATCCGGATCCGCCATAACGGAAATGACCTTGGCCGGGCTTAACGCATTCTCGATCAGCAGCGCCGGGTTGTCGCTCCAGTTGATGATGTCAATCTTCTCCCCGCGCAACTCGCTGACCACCGCGTTGACACGGGAACCGTTCAGGCCCACGCAGGCGCCTACCGGATCCACCTTGTCGTCATTGGACCAGACCGCCATCTTGGTACGGGATCCGGCCTCCCGGGCAATGCTCTTGATCTCCACCGTCCCGTCGCTGACCTCCGTCACCTCCGCCTCGAACAGCCGCTTCACCAGCTCCGGATGGGTCCGGGACACCAGGATCTTCGGACCCTTGGGTGTATTCTTCACTTCCACGATATAGAGCTTGATCCGCTCCGTAGGCTGGAAGACCTCCCCCTTCACCTGCTCGTTTTCCGTCAGCATGGCGTCGGCCCTTCCCAGATTGATACTGATATTCTTCCCAACATATCTCTGAACGATACCGGTCACGATATCCCGCTCTTTTTCAAAATACTGGTCAAAGACCACCTTCCGCTCTTCCTCCCGGATCTTCTGCAGGATCAGGTTCTTGGCGTTCTGGGTGGCGATCCTGCCGAAGGACTTGGATTCCACCCGGATCTGGGCTATATCTCCGAGCTGCAGGCTGGAATCCAGCTGCTCCGCTTCCTCCAGGCTGATCTCCAGCGCCGGATCCATGACCTCCTCCACCACTTCCTTTTCCGCAAATACGGAGTAGTCGCAGGTCTCCCTGTTCATGATGACCTTAATATTATCGGAGGTTCCAAAATGGTTCTTACATGCACTGATCAGGGAATTCTCAATGGCATCCATCATGGTTTCCTTACTGATATTCTTTTCCTGTTCCAGAATTGTCAACGCTTCCAATAGCTCTGTGTTCATTTCCTATACTTCCTTTCCTATCACAATGTATACTCTGCCTCAAAAATCCAGCGCAAGACGGATCAGCGCGATCTCGTTCCTTTGGAATACCTGTTCTGTGTCATCCTCATAGGCAATGGTCACGGTATTTTTGTCAAATGCCTTCAAGACCCCTTCAAATTCCTTCTGTCCTTCTATGGGACGGTAGGTACGGATCTCCACGTCCTCCCCCAGGCTCCTCTGGAAATCCTTCTCCTTCTTCAGGGGCCTCCCCAGCCCCGGAGAACTCACTTCAAAAATATAGCTGTCCTCAATATAATCTTTTTCATCCAGTATATCCGAAAACTTCCGGCTGACCGCTTCACAGTCATCCACCGTGATCCCCCCCGGCTTGTCGATGTAGGCCCGCAGATACCAGGTGCCTGCCTCCTTGACATATTCTACATCTACCAGCTCAAATCCGGCTTCCGCCACGATCGGCTCCAAAAGCTCTTCCGTCTTACTCTCATAGTCTTCTCGTCTTGACACGCTGTAACTTCCTTTCCTGAAAAAAAAAAAATGGTTTTCTCCAACAAAGAAGAGTGAACTTTCGTTCACTCTTCCGCCGGGTTCCTTATGTAACTGTCGTCAAGTATAGCACCATTTCATAGTAAAATCAACCTTTTTCTGAAATGCTGTCCTATTTCTTTTATTTTTAAAAAAATATATCCCTTTTTCACGATAATATGATATAGTATTTATGGGAAAAATGAACCGTCTGTTCTCAGGAATGGCATAATCTCCATTTTCTTAATAATAGATTACCGTTTCTGACAGATATTATACGCAGACCTGTACTGAACAGTTCCAAAAATTGAATTATGAGAGTAGCAAAGGAGGATCATCATTATGGAGAATCAATTAATTTGGAAGGATGAGTTTAATATCGGAGTGGACACGATCGACAAGGAACATAAACGTCTCTTCAAGATCATCAACAAGCTCTTCACATTCACTGAGGAGGAAAAGAAAAGCCAGTGGGCATGCCAGGAAGGAATCAAGTTCTTCAAGGATCATGCCATGAAGCATTTTGCAGATGAAGAAGAATATATGGCATCTATTGATTATAAAGACATTAGCACACACAAGCATATCCATGCCTGCTTCCGAAATAAAACGCTTCCGGCATTGGAAGAGGAGCTGGAGCGTTCAGACTATTCCCCTGAGTCTGTTGATCATTTTCTGGGGGTCTGTGCCGGATGGCTGATCGGGCATACTCTCACAGAAGACCGTGCGATCGCAGGAGAAGACAGCAGCAAGTGGGGAAACCTCCTCCCAAGCGATGAACTGGATGCCATGCAGAAGACGATCGTTCAGCTTATATATGATATGTTTCAGCTGGAGTCCAGCCTGATCAGTGATGTCTACGGCGGAGAAAAATTTGGCAAAGGAGTATATTACCGCCTGGTCTATGGTACAAAGCAGGATGAAAGATGGGAGATCATACTGGTCTTTGAAGAAAAGCTTCTGATCAATACTGTAGGAAAAGTCCTGGGACTCCAGACAAATAAACTGGATTCCATGCTGGTCAATGCAGCAAGATATACGGCACAGCAGTTTGTCGGACGCATCAGAGAGCATCTTCCGGATGTAGATCTGCAGGAAATGCAGGAGGAAAATCTACTCACCTATGAGCAGTTCCAAAATGTATTTGAAAACCAAAATCCCCAGGTCAGCCTGTTGTTCGACACTGGCGCAGGATATTTCGCGTTTTGCGCCATTGCACCGCATCTGCTCCAAAGTGGGGTAGGAACTGCGATCAGCTCAGAGAATGCAATTTCCCAAATCGAAGATTACCTGACGCAGAGAGAAGCCAGCAAATCAGAGGAAAGGCCAAAAATACTTGTGGTTGATGATTCCATGACCATACGCCAGGGCATAAAGCAATTGCTGGGAGAGGATTATGAGGTCGCAATGGCCGCGTCCGGAGTTGCAGCCATCCGTTCCATCACTCTCAACAGGCCGGATCTGGTCTTGCTTGACTACGAGATGCCGGTCTGCAACGGCAAGCAGGTATTGGAGATGATCCGTTCCGATGATTCACTTGCAGAGCTTCCGGTTTTCTTCCTGACCGGCAGAGTTGATCCTGAAAGTGTAAAAAAGGTCATTCCGTTAAAGCCTGAGGGCTATCTGTCAAAATATCTAAAGCCTGAGGACATCCGAAAAAATATTGACAGTTTTTTTGAAAGAAAAAAAGCGTCATCGACCGATGAATGATCATGACAGGATATAAAAGAATCGTGTCTTATAAATATACAGGTGTGTTAAATAGTCTTCCATGATTATTAACACACCTTTTCTCTTCCCTCTGTTAATCAGCATGATCCGCAAGCGTTCCCAGAAGGTCCTCCAGCACATCTTCCACCGAATCCGTCACATAGGTAGAATAATAGGAGATCCCCGGCGCACAGTTGGACATGGCATAGCTGGTTCCCACGGTCTGCAGCATCTCCACATCATTATACTGGTCGCCGAAGGCTATGCATTCCTCCGGCCTGATCTTCAGCACATCCAAGAGCTTGAGCAGGGCCGTTCCCTTGTTTGTCCCCGGGGCAATAAAATCGATCCATATATTCCCCGAGGTCACGACCTTGATCTCTGACCCGAACTTTTTTTTCAGGTGGTGGAGATATTTGTCTATGATATGCGGGCCGTCCTTCATATTGCAGATGGCGATCTTCAGGATCGGCCCTTCCACCTCCCGGACATCCTTCACGATCCGCGTCGTATTTTTCATGACATTGACGATATGGTTCACAAAATCCGGGTCATTGTCTTCGATAAAGCAGGCGTCCTCACGGGATACCACGATCTCGAATATCCCGTCCTTTTTCACTTCATCGATGATCTGCCGGATCAGCTCCGGTGCGATCACGGTGCGGGAGATCACCTTTCCCTCATGGATGCAGATGGAACCATTCTCCGCAATATAGGAAATCTGATCCTTCACGGGCTGAAAAAGATTGACTTCATTGTCATACTGACGGCCACTGGAAGCCACAAACACAATCCCCTTTTCCGTCAGCCTCCGCACCAGTTCCATGGCGCGGGGGGTCAGCTCCTGCGCCCCGTTCTGAAGCAGTGTCCCGTCCAGATCGCTTGCAACTAATTTTATCATATGCTGTACCATCCCTTCAAATCAACCTTCGCGGATCTCATGCCTCCTGGGGCAGTCCGAACTTCATCCGGGCGGCCACGGCCAGATACCGGGCTGTAGCCTCTACCCCCATGGTATTGCTGTCGATCAGGATGTCCTTATACTCTTTATCCTCCGCCAGATATCCGGAATATTCCAAGGAATAGGAGTCCCGCATCTCGTCGATCTCCCGCAGGGCCTTGCGGCTGTCCTCCTCCGTGCGTCCCAGCACCTCCATGCAGTATTTAAGCCTTGCCTTATACTCTGCGAAAATGTAGATATGCAGGGCGTTCTCTTCCTCGGAAAGGATATAATCAGAGCAGCGCCCGACGACCACACAGCTCCCCTTCTTCACCACCCGCTTCATGAATTCCGACTGCACCTCAAAGATCTCATCCTGGGTATTGCTGCTGTTCCTTGCCATTGCAAACGGGATCCGTGTCGCAGGCTGGGGCTGGCGCACGGCCGTCTCCTCTTCCCTCTCCACCACATCCTCCGGAATCGACAGTTCCTCCGCCGCTTCCTGGATCATCTCACCGTCATAGCAGGGAACTCCCAGGATCTCACTCAGGCGCTTTGCAATCTCGCGTCCATGGCTGGCAAACTGTCTGTTCACGGTAATCACAAATCGGTCCATATCTGTTCCTCCATTCTTCACTCCGAATCCTCTGAACTGCATGGAAATGACTGATACAGTTCCTCCCCGGTCATCCTTTGTACCCGAAGCACTCCACTCCTAAAACTATGTTCTAAAAACCCCGCTGTATATTCTACAACATAAATCTGAAAATCACAAGAACCAATTTACATGTCAGCCGCAGCTTTACTGGCCGGGAGCCTTGCAGCAAGGTACAAGGCTCCGTGAACAGTAACGGCTCCGTCGCTTTCTCACATGCGCAAAGACTCACATGACCGCCCCTGTGATCATGAACCCCACGATCGCCAGCGCACACGCAATGATATTATACGGAAGCTGGGACAGCGCGTGCTCCATACTGTCGATCCCTGCGCTCTGAGCCGCAAGAAGGGTTGCATCCGAATAAAAACAGGCATGGCTTCCGAAGGTTCCTCCGGAGATGACCGCCGCCATGATCAGCACCGGGTTCGCCCCGATCACAGACCCCAGCGGAAATACGATGGGGGTAATGATGGAGCTCATGCCCCAGTCCGATCCGGTGGTAAACGCAAGGACTGCCCCAAGCGCGAACACCATGGCCGGAAAAACGGCCGGGAACAGCAGAGGCTCCGTCTTCTCCACGATATACTCCGTCATCCCCATCCGCCCGCAGATGTCCTTGAGTACAAAGGTCACCAGGAGCATGGTCAGGACCGGAAGCATGTCGCTGAACCCCTGGATGGTATTATTCATGAATTCGTCCACCGTAAGGACCTTACGCGGAACATAGAGTATAAAGCATACGACCAGCGCTACTACGACAGACGCCAGGATGTCGCCGGTTGCCACCGCCAGCCCCACAAGCACTCCCATGGGGATCAGGAAATACCAGATATTGCCGTCCGTATCCTGGTCATAAACCGTTGCGTGGTTGAATTTCCGGCTGAAATCCGAATACACCTTTCCAGTCTCTTCCACCCTCTGGAACGCCTTTTTCATCGGGCCCAGCCTGGGCATCACTCCCATAGCGAAGAGGAATACAAATACCAGCGTAATGATCGGATAAAAACAGAAGGGAACCGCTTTCAGATAAGCCGCCATCGGGGACGTGACCCCGATCGCCTTCACACTTTCCTGCTCAAAAAACAGGTTCGCGTAGAATACCGCCCATGTCGAGATGGGCAGGAGCACACACACCGGCGCCCCGGTGGAATTCAGCACATATGCCAGCGATTCACGTGGCAGCTTCCTGTCGTCGTAGATTTTCTTCATGCATGCCCCGATGGACAATACATTCAGGTAGTCATCCACAAAGATCAGGATTCCCATGATATATGTGGTAAGAAACGTTTTTTTGTCGCTGCTGCATATTTTTGCAAGATATTTGGAGAAGCCAAAGCTTCCTCTGGAAGCCGTAAGCTGCGCGATCAGCGCGCCGAACATCAGGCACACCAGAAATACCCAGACCTCCTCCGCAAGCATTTCCTGTAATACCACGCACCACTGCGCAAGGAAATTCCCTTTAAAGGCAAAAAATGCTGCCACAAGAGAGCCTAGCAGCATACACTCTACCGTTCTTCTTGTCTTGATTGCCCCTATAATAATGCAGACAGTTATTATGATTGCGATTAATCCTTGATCCATAGGCTTCTCCAATCGTTTTTGGTGTATACATAAAAAGGGCGTATCGGGAAAAAATTGTTTTGTTTTTCCGTAACGCCCTTTCATAAATATTTTTAAAGGAATTATGGCAGTTTTCAGCAAAATCCGAGGCCGTTTTTCACGATTCTCCTACGCAAATGTGATCACAGTACCGGTCTTGCCTTCCAGTGCGTCGGACTTCAAGCTGTCCCTCTGCTGTCGGTGCACTGTTCTTTGATTGAAGGGCATTTCCGCCCAATGCGATTACAATCTTGGACATTTTTTTACCTCCGATCAGTTGATGCCTCTCTCAGCCATGAATTTCTCAAGCTGCTCTTTTGCCGCCGCGATCTGAAGCTCTGACGGAGCTGCTTCTCTCTGATACTGTGTCAGGTATACCAGAAGTCCTCTCATCGCGGTCAGACGGTTTCCAGCCTCGTCCCAGCACAGGGAGGAATCAGAATCTGCAACCTCATCCGTCACGTCCTCGCCTCTGGTTGCCGGCAGGCAGTGCATGAACTTGCATCCGATATTTCCAAGGCTCATCAGGTCTCTGTTTACCTGGTAGTCGCCGAATACGCGTACACGCTCTTCCTTCGGCATCTCATTTTCATACAGGCCGTACCATACGTCTGTGTAAATGAAGTCCGCGCCCTTGACATCTTCTCTGTTGTCAGAGGTCAGGAAGGTTGCTCCGCTTTCCTTGCAGTTCTCTTCGATCTTCGCCAGGCAGGCCGCGCTGGGGCTGTCCTGAAGCTGATGTCCCTTCGGTCCGTAGTGTACGAACTTCATGCCGAGCTTGGTGGTGATCATCGCCAGAGATGCGCAGACCTGTGTTGCGTCGCCTACGAATACCACCTTGCAGTCTTCCAGTTTCTTTCCTCTCGGAAGGTTCTCAACGATCGTACAGAGGTCGCCGATCTCCTGGGTCGGATGATTGTAATCAGACATTCCGTTGAGTACCGGGATGGAGCAGGCACTTGCCAGGTCAGCTACTGTCTTGTGCTCGATCACACGCGCCATTACGATATCGATCAGCTGGGACAGAACCTTTCCTGTATCACCGATGGTCTCGTGTCCGCCTAACTGGATCATGCCAGGTCCAAGGTACTGTGCGTGTCCGCCCAGCTGTTCCATAGCAGTCTCAAAGGATACACGGGTTCTTGTGGAGGACTGCTGGAAGATCATTCCCAGAGTCTTGCCCTTCATGAGCGGCGGATTGTAGCCGGCCTTGATGCTCTTCTTGATCTCCAGGGAAAGGTGGATGATGTCAAGCAGTTCTTCCTTTGTGAAATCCATTGTGTCGATGAAGTGTCTTACGCCATTTGCATACATAGTTGTAATCTCCTTTTTCTTTTATATATTTTTTTATTTGGTTAACAAAGTTATTTTTTTGTTCCCGCAGGCGGGGTGCCCGCGGGATATGCCATATGTTCCGATTGTCTGTATCGTCTTTTGCAAAACCACGGTCCGCAGATGATCCACCGCAAACGCAGGTTTCTTACTTCGCCTTCGGCTGCTGCTGTGTGATGCAGTGGATGTTTCCGCCGCCGTAAGCAACCTCTGTTGTCTGTACGCCCACGATCTTGCGGTCCGGATAGATCTCCTGCATCTGTTTTACTGCAAGCTCATCATTCTCATCGCCGTACTGCGGCAGGATGATCGCTCCGTTTACGATCAGGTAGTTCAGATAAGAAGCGATGGAAACCTCGCCTTCCTCACGCGGGATCGCGCCTTCTGAATAATCGATCGTGTCTGCGTCCTTTAAGTAGCAGGGCTCTTTTGTCATGCACAGCTTATGTACTTTCAGCTTGCGGCCCTTTGCGTCTGTCTGCTCACACAGGAACTTATACGCATCCTGTGCCTGCTGATAGAACGGATGATTCTCATCATCTGTATAGATACAAACCACTTCGCCCGGAGCAACAAAGCAAGCCACGTCGTCAATGTGTCCGTTGGTCTCATAGGGATCGATCCCGTCTTTTACCCAGATCACTTTATCTGCATTCAGATAATCTTTCAGGATCTGCTCTAATTCATCCTTGCTCTTGTCCGGATTTCTGCTCTCATGAAGCAGGCACATCTCAGTCGTGAGAACCGTTCCCTCACCGTCTGTATGGATGGAGCCGCCTTCCAGGACGATACCCGGTCTGTAGCTGTCAGCCCCGGCGATCTCACACATCTTGCGTGCGATCATTGCATCCTGATCCCATGGGAAGTAAAGTCCGTCGATCAATCCGCCGTAAGCGTTAAAATCCCAGTCAACCGCTCTTAAGCCGCCCTTGTCGTTGATCAGGAAGGTCGCTCCTGTATCACGGATCCAGGAATCGTCGTTGGTCATCTCGATAATGCTGATATTATCGGTTCCTCCCAGACGGGCGATCGCATTCTCATACTGAGCAGGCGGTACACACATCTTTACCGGTTCAAATTCCGCGATCGCTTTTGCAACCTCACAGTAAGCTACCTGTGCCGGCTTTGCGCCCAGACGCCAGTTGTCATTTCTCCAGGGCCACAGCATCCATATGCACTCCTGCTCTTCAAATTCTCCCGGCATACGATAGCCGTCCTGCTTTGGGGTTGTCCCTTCAATTCTTTTTGCCATTTTTGTTTCATCCTTTCTTTCATATTGATTTATTTTTAAGTCCGTAACAGGACTTATTCGCGATATTTTCTGTCTGCCCGATTGCCTTTGCGCTTCCGGACATCCGCAAGCTTTGTTTTCCCGCGCCGCGCGGCACATGACACGGCGCGGGACCAGTTAAAATGATAGTTTTCAGCTATGAAGCACTTCACTGCCGGATTCCGGCCGTTTCTGTGCGGATTCTGTCTTTATTCCTTCCCCTTCTTCCGGATGATCACTTCACCAAGTACAATGAAGATGATCGCTCCGATCGTGATCGGAAGTGTAGCTGAGAGCGTATCCGGATCAAAGGACAGCGGCACTGCCGTAAAGATGATCGAGACAATGATCAGGATCATCGGAATATATGCCATCAGTGTCAGCATGATCCCGCTTCCGGGAACCTTAAACGGTCTCTCTGTATTTGGATCTTCCTTACGCAGCTTCAAAAATCCCGGGAATACCGGAATGTAGGACATCAGGAACATTACCAGGTTCAATGCGAAAAAGCTCCAGAACAGATCCTGATTCGGGATAAACGGCGCCGCAATGACTACGATGGAAGCCACCACTGCTGTCGTCATGATCCCGCCTACCGGCATGTTGTTCTTCGGATCTCTCTTTGCAAATATCGCCGGCATGTCTCCATTTTCCGCCGCTGCAGCCGCACCTTCGTGAACGCCTGTTGACCAGGAGATCATATTTCCAAACAGAGTCAGTCCAAACAGGACTGCCACTGCGGAGATGAAGATTCCGCCTTCCTTGCCTGTCAGCAGCATAAACGCGTCGATCAAACCGCTGTCGGTGCTGACCTCAGCCGTGGGGATCGCTGCTCCGATACCAAACGCGGAGAACATGTAGATCGCCGCGATCGCGATACCGCCGATTACGATTGCCTGCGGAATCTGCTTCTTCGGGTCTTCCATATCATCTGACATGGTACAGATCACTTCAAATCCAAGCATGTTGAAAATGATAACGGAGATGAAGGATAAGCTGTCCAGGTCGAAAGATGGCAGAAGGTTGGAAAATGTGATCGGATTTGCCATACCGTTCTTCGCAATTCCCATCACTCCGAAGATACCAACGCCGATGGCCAGGATTACCTTGATCGCCGCGGAACCGTTCAGGATCCACACCGCGTCTGCGGTAGGTGTCCGGGCGATCAATGCTACGATCCAGACAAATGCCAGTTCTATAATAATGGCTGCAATGGTATTTAACTCTTTCCCTGTGATCACTGTATACAGATCCGGGAACATGACTGCCAGAGATGCGGTCCACAGCGGGAAGTTGATCCAGTAGTACCAGGATACTCTTGCGCCCATCTTGTGTCCGTATGCTGCGGATACCCAGTCATAAAGCCCGCCTCCATTATCATAGGTTGTTCCCATCTCCGAAGAGATCAATCCATAGGGAAGCAGGAACAATATGATCATGAAGATCCACCAGAAGTACTGTGAGTTACCGATCGCCGCTACAGGAGCAGCCGCTTCTGCTACGAATACTACACAGATTACTGTGAGTATGCAGCTCAGCATACTAAATTTTTTCTTTTCACCCATTTGCAAGGCTCCTTTCTCTTTCGGAACTCTTCTATATATAGTAAGAAGCAGGTATGCCCATTTCCTTCTCTCCTGCTTCTTTTATTATAGAAGCGTTCCTCATTCCTTATTTAGTTATAAATGTGCCGTGAGCATTTTCTCATGATTGGATTCTATCGTTCATCTTATTAATAGAAAGAATCCCGTTTGACAATGCTCTTGTTTGTGTGCGTCCGCTTTTCCTGATCTCATATAAATGAAATGGAGATGCGGCTGCTTTTTTATCCCCGCTACCACATCTCATCAAGAAGTGGTGCGGTTGTTATGTTGGTATTCTAGCACGTTAAATTCGGGTTTAAAATAGCCCTTTCGGGTTAGTTTTTTTATTTATTTTATGAATTATTCATATAAACTCTTCTAAACTTTTGTGCAATTTGTATAATACTTTTCTTTCCTTTTAATGCATATCAAAAAGAATTGGAAATTTTTTACAGAAAATTTTTCTGTCCTATTCGCCCGGCTCATTCTCTTCAAAAAAGGATTTACTCTCATTTTCTTTTCTGCTATACTTAGGGTATGCCCATTGCCAGAAAAATTGAAAAAGGTGGCATTTCGTTATGGAAGTTTTATTATTGGTCTACAATCTGTTGCTGCAGACTTTATACTGTATTCCTGTGGTCTATGCGTGGATTCTTTATCAGCATACCCGGAAAAATCTGTACCTGTATATTACAGGTCTGTTTTTCTTTTACTTCATTGAGAATATCATTATATTTATTACGGAATTTGATTCGGAGTTTGCACATTTTTACGATACAACCTTTATGTCCGTCCCTACGATCCGGACGATCATTTTTGTTGCCGTCCTGCTTTTTCTTCTACAGATCACAACTTCTGTGCTGAAAGAGAATACCAACTATATCCTGCTGTCCCTGCTTGGGCTGATCATACTCTTCATGCTGTTTGTCCCCATGATGAAGGACAGCGCCATGAAGGTATTTATCTATTACACCCCCTGCTAGATGTTTTCTTTCCTGCTCGGTATCTATGGGATGAGCCGATTGAAAATGCATCCGGAGAAATATGACGACGCCCTCCGTATTCCATTTCGCCGTACTTTTTTATGGACTTCCATATTTTCGATCCTGATCATTGTGGAAGATGTGATCGTAATCTTTAATTTTGACAATTACGGAGTACCCGGTATCCATATTACAAACCGCAGCTTTACCGAGAATCTGATGAGTATCTACTTTGTGTACACTGCTCTGCGGTTTCTTGCACCTTATCTGCGGTCGCTGATGGTTCCCGTAGAGGCTGCCGCTTCTGCCGGAAACGCGGACGGACAGGCCTCATCTGTGGAAAGTGCGGACCCGGCGGACTCTGTTGACGGATTACAGGCAGATTTTTCAGATGATGTGTCGGGAGAATCTTTCGTGGTGTCTGTAGATGAAGATCAAAATGTAGGAAATCAGGGATTCTCCGACCAGGCTGATTATTCCAAATTCTATCTGTTCAGCAGAGATTACCAGCTCACGCCGAGGGAGCAGCATATTCTGCAGCTTTTGCTGGAAAATAAGACAAATGTTGAGATTGCGGACGACCTGTGTATTTCCATCGGCACCGCCAAGGCACATGTACACAATATCTTTGCCAAGGTAGAGGTGAAGAAGAGACAGCAGTTATTGGATATTTATGAGCAGTATGCTCCGTCGGATACGGTTTGATTCGGGTCGTTTGATTCAGAAATGAACTGATCTGTTCAATATGAATGAACTCAATTGCAGGCTGCATCTGCTTCAAGATGCAGCCTGTTGCATCACTCAATTCATTCAATAATTAATATCGGCTTTTCTCGCTTGACTGCATAAGTCGCGGGTAGATAACGTGTAGCTTTTTCCGTCCTTGATAAAGTGCGTCCCGCACTGCCGAAACTCAAAATGTACTTTTTGGGCGATACATTGCTCCCGTATGGAAAGCACCCACGCATAGTCAAGCGGTCTGGCATTTCTGTCTGATTCGCCGCCGACTACGACTAATTCCACATGATCAAGATAAGCGGTAAGGTTTATTTCCTCAAGCAATGGCTGACAGATAATATTTTTATGTTTGACAGGCAGCTCATTGAAAATGGAAAGCCTGTGATCAGCCCTGTCTTGATTTTCCACCGTACATCCGACAATCACATTATCATATCCATCGTTCCAGTCCTCCGGAATACAATCCATGAACCGATCAATACGCTTTGTCAAAAACAGAAAACGCAGATCGGAACGCTCCCGTATCATCTGCCAGCATTCCGGACGCCATTCATCGGCATCCTCAACCAGAAAATCCGTGGAAAAGCACAAGTATACAGTCTGTCCCGATTTTATTTTGTATGCTCCCGATTGATTCTTGGCGATCGGGGCATAGAATTGACCCGTCTTTACAATATGATTCGTATCAATCCCACGCCTGGAATCGCCCTTATGAATGTAACAGTACCTGCATCCCTCGCTATGTTTGTGGCAGCCGCGCCACGGAACACCTCACTAAATGCTATTTTTTCTCTGTTTAACTCCCACACAAACGGGAATTAATATAATTTGTCAACAATTTTCACCAGAAAATTGTTGACCTGTTTGCGCCTCAGCGCAATACCTATTATAACACAAAGTATATGACAATTTTTGCATTTCACTACAATTTTTTCTCCTAAATATCTTGACGGATCGGATAATGTCTGATATTATAATGTCCGATATTAGACGGTCTATCATTATAAGAAAGTGAGAATGATATGGATAGAGAAGAAGTAAGATCCTATGTCAATCAATACTGCAGACTGCGGGATATACAGTATGCCGCTTATGAACTGTACGCAAGAAAACACAATCTGACAGCAAAGGAATTGTTTGTGCTTGACATCATTTGGTTTGCCGAAGACGGCTGCCTGCAATCGGAAATATGTGAACGGCTATCTGCCACCAGGCAGACCATAAGTGCAATCATTAAAAAGTTTTGGAAATCAGGATATCTATCGCTTACCGAAGCAGAAAATGACCGTCGAAATAAAATCGTCCGTTTTACAGACACAGGCAGGGAATACGCAAAGAATATAATCCCGCCTGCCGCCAGTGCCGAAATTGACGCAATGGCGGAATTGAACGAGAAGGATATCATCGAAATGGTACGCATTACTACCATCTTTTCAAACTATATGAAACAAAAATTCCGCGAGATCAAAGAGGAATAAACTGGTAAAACGGAGGTAAAAGCATGATCATCAACACGGGAGGACGGACAGATACCGTCCAGTATTACACGGAGTGGCTCTTGAACCGCTTTTCACAAGGCTACTCCCTTTCACGCAATCCCCTGTTTCCAAACAAGGTCACATGCTATGAACTGACCCCGGATACGGTAGACTGCGTTGTGTTCTGTTCTAAGAATTACAGGCCCATACTGCCGCGCCTGCATGAGATCACAGACCGTTTCCATACTTACTTCCACTACACGATCACCGCTTACGGAAAAGAGATCGAGCCGGGTGTTCCGAACATAGAGGAAAGCATGGAAACCTTGATCAGATTGTCCGAAATCGTTGGAAAAGGACGGGTTGCATGGAGGTATGACCCCGTTCTGCTGACAAAGGAATATACCATAGAGCGGCATTTGGAAACCTTTGAACGTATGGCAAAGGTGCTTTCCCCATACATTGACCGCTGCATTTTCAGCTTCGTAGAAATGTATACCCCAAGGGCACCTCGTAAAAAACTGGAAAGCAATATGCCGGAGCTCATTCCCTTGTCAGAACAGGATATGGACGCACTGGCACAGGGGCTGGGAGCGGTTGCGGAACAAAACGGTATCTATATTCAGACCTGCGGAACAAACGGCGATTTTACCCGTTATGGTATTCATTCTTCCGGCTGCATGACGCTGGATATTCTTGGCGGCGCAAATGGAATCGTATTCAAGAAACGGAAACACAAAGGTATGCGGCAGGGCTGCCATTGTATCGAAAGCCGGGACATCGGGGCTTATGATACCTGCATGAATGGCTGCAAATACTGTTACGCCAATAAAAATCCGCAGAAAGCATTTGAAAACTATAAATATCATAATCCAAACTCTCCGCTTTTGCTCGGAGAATTGAAAAATACAGATATTGTGTCACAAGGCGCGCAGAAAAGTTTTCTTGCCCAAAAACAAACGGATGGACAGACGATACTTACAATTTAAGACTGGAGGGCTGATGAAATGGAATTTAATGGTGGAGTCATTGCAGATAAAAGAGATTAATGTAAAAAGCATTTTGTCAAAATCCAATCTGCCCGTCTGTGAATATTCCGTAAATCCTTATGTGGGATGTACCCATGCCTGTAAATATTGTTATGCGTCCTTTATGAAACGCTTTACGGGACATACGGAGGATTGGGGAACTTTCTTAGATATAAAATACTGGAAAGAAATCAAAAATCCCGGAAAGTACAAGGACAAGGAGCTGTTTATCGGTTCTGTCACTGGCCCCTACAATCCACAGGAAAAAAACCGGCGGGCAAGGCATCAGTGCAATCTGATCTGGTTGGAAAACCTCAACCTGCGGGGCGGTTACAAAACCGTCATTATGGATTACATACGGGAAAAGTACCCGCAGCTTTACCCTCTGTACCATGAAATATACGATTGCAAAGACTTAAGTTTCTGGATAAACCTTGACAAAGAATGTAAAGCCTTTGCCGCCGAAATCGGGCTTGACTATGTGACAAATGATGACAGCAAACATAAGGACTTTAACGCCCCGCCCGTGATTGTCAATTATTTTTACCACGAACAGATAATAAAATCTACAAGAAAGGTCGCAGTGCGTCCGGGGGATGCATGTTCTGCAGCCGCCGGAGCAAAGCGCAGAGGTGAAAGCCATGCCGGAATTGCCGGAAGTTGAAACAATAAAAAGCGTAATAGAGCCGCAGATACAGGGGCTTATGATTGATAAAGTGAGCGTAAAACGCCCGGAAGTTGTGGCTTATCCTGCTGCAGACGAATTTTGCGGGCTGCTGACAGGACAGACCATTTCCCACATGACACGCCGGGGAAAATTTCTTGTGATCCACTTAAACAGTGATGACCGTATTATCCTGCACTTACGAATGACAGGCTGCTTACTGCTTACCCCGGCAGATCACCCGGAAGAAAAGCATACACACGTCATTTTCAAACTAAGCAATGTCATGGAGAGGGGGCATTCCACGGAAAAAGGGCAATCCGTAGAATTACGGTTCTCCGACACACGCCGTTTCGGGCGGTTCTGGCTGCTGAAAAAAGACGAAGCCGATACATACAGCGGGATTGAAAAATTAGGCGCTGAGCCGCTTGACAAGCTGCTTACCGCCGAATATTTGAATGCCCATTTAGGGAAACGAAAAAAAGCCGTGAAAGAATGTCTGCTGGACCAAAGTATCATTGCAGGCATAGGCAATATCTATTCTGACGAGATTTTGTTTACTGCGGGGATTTACCCGGCACGTCCGGCAAACAGCTTGAACATAAAAGAATGGGAACGGCTTGCCGCTGCTATCCCGGAGCGTATTTCTTATTTTATCGAAGTAAACAAGATAACGCCGGAGGAATACTTGGAAACTAAGGGGCAGGACTACCGCAACACGCCATTTTTGCAGGTTTACGGGCGGGAGGGCAAGCCTTGTCCGAAGTGCGGGGAAATGCTTTGCCGTATTGTGGTTGGCGGCAGGGGAAGCGTTTACTGCCCTGCCTGCCAAAAAGATTTAGAAGTATAGAAAATGGAGGATTTTATGAATACAGTTTATTCACTTTTTCAGAATGTAGCTGCAGAAAACAGAGATAGAACGGCGATTATTGAAAACGAAAGGACCATGTCTTTCGGAGAACTTTCAAATTTGGTAGATTTGATAGCGGGAAGTTTCCCGGCAAAAATAACCAGTGTCGGTATTGTTATGAGCCACAGGGCAGAAATGATAGCCGCAATACTGGCGGTACTGAAATGCGGCGCAAGGTATGTTCCGGCAGAGCCGAACTTTCCCACGGGCAGAATCCGCTATATGATGGAGGAAGCAGAAGTTGATTTTATCCTTACAGAAACGTCCTTTACAGATAAATTAAGCAGCTTTGACGTGCGGCTTTTTGATTGTGAAATCTGCGGACTGGAAGCCCCTGCCTCTGAAAAAGAGGACACGGGAAAGCCCGAGCTTCCCGCCTATGTGCTTTACACTTCCGGCACGACAGGGCGGCCAAAGGGAATTTGTGTCACAAACCGTAACGTCTGCCATTATGTGAGAGCTTTTGCCAATGAATTTCAGCCGGCTGCCAATGATATCATGCTGCAATATTCCGTATGTTCCTTTGATATTTTTGTGGAGGAAGTTTTTGCAAGCCTGCTGAATGGCGCTGCCCTTGCCATTCCGTCCACGAAAGATAAAGAAGATGTGAAGTCTTTAATGAATTTCGTGGAACGGCATCAAGTGACAATGATCAGCGGTTTTCCTTATCTTTTGGCTGAAATGAACCACCTGCCCCATATTCCCGCCTGCCTGCGTCTTCTGATCAGCGGCGGTGATGTGCTGCGGGGAGCTTATGTTGACCGTCTGCTTGAACAGGCAGAAGTATATAATACATACGGTCCGTCCGAAACAACCGTTTGCGCCTCTTATTACCGCTGCAATGGCGGTACGGTCTTAAAAGACGGCACATATCCCATTGGAACGCCCGTTTTAGGCGCAAAAATCTGTATTTTAGACGCAGACGGTAACAGCCTGCCGGACGGGGAAACAGGAGAAATCTGCATTTATGGGGACGGTGTATCACAAGGGTATATCGGGGAACATGCAGAAGAAAACAAGGCTTTTGAACACACGAAAGACAGCGGCGTAATCTACCATAGCGGAGATTTGGGTTATTTTCTCCCAAACGGCGACATTGCCTTTCTACACCGCAAGGACACACAGATTATGATATACGGAAAACGTGTTGAGGTTATGGAAGTGGAAGCAAGGCTTTATCAATGCAGCGGCATAGAACAGGCTGTTGTACGGGCTTTTGCAGACGAGGACGGGCTTTCTTACATGACCGCCTATATCGTTCCGTCTGCACAGGATATGAGGGTATCCGAAGTTCGGAAAGAGCTTTCGGAAAACCTTGCTGCCTTTATGATACCCGAATTTATTGTAAAAATGCCACAAATCCCGCTTAACAGCAACGGAAAACCCGACACGGCAAAACTGCCGGTAGTTATGAAAGCGAGTGCTTAATTATGGATATAAAAATACGAAAAGCAGAGCTTACGGACATTGAACTTCTGATGAAATGGCGCATGAGGGTGCTCCATGAGGTTTTTGACATTTCAGACAATGATCCTGCGGAAGAATTGGAACAGGCAAACAGGATATATTATCAATCTGCATTACAGGCAGGCAGACATATTGCCTGCTTTGCCTGTCAAGGGGAGGACATCATCGGCTGCGGCGGCATCTGCCTGTATCAGGAAATGCCGTCCCCGGATAATTTTTCCGGGCACTGTGCGTACTTAATGAATATCTATACCTGCCCTGAGTTTCGGGGACGTGGCGTTGGAGAAATGATTGTGCGGTGGCTTGTCGGGCAGGCAGTTCAAAGAAACATAACGAAGATTTATTTAGAAACTTCCAAACCCGGCAGAAAGTTATATGAAAAAACAGGTTTTCTTGATATGCCGGATATGATGAAGTTATCACAGCCCCTTGCTTGCTAATATTTTATCAAATTTCTTCTCCGACAGAATCTCATGAGTCACAAGCTGCCCGTCATAGAAAAGGGAAAATGTGGTAAAGGGCGATGGGGATGCCTGCGCATCCTCTCTGGTCTGAATATGTACGGTTTGAAACGCTGCGCTCCTGGTCTTTGCCATATTCTCCAGTATCGGTACATACTTCGCCGTAAAGGGACATTGGTTTGTATAATACAGCACAAATCCCTCCGGCATATCTTCATGCCTGCGCACGCTATCCCGGAAACAGGGAAGGGAATCCTCCTCCTCAAAGGGCAGAACCATCAGTTCAAAATAAGGCTCTGCCGTATCCACTGTCTGAAATCCCTTATAGCCCATATATTTCGGATCGGCAAGAAATCCCATCTTCTTTTTGGAGGACAGGATCACAAGCCCCTTTTTCCCTTTCGCTTTGCTATCCTCTATACACGCATCCAGCAGGAGGTTCGAGTATCCATGCCCCTTGAACTGCCCGGATACCCACAGGCAGTCGATATACATATACCCTTCCGCTTCAACAGGCGCCCATGCGTATTCCGCAGGGATATACTCAATAAAACATTTTCCCCGTACATTGCCTTTTAAGAACACAAGTCCTTCGTCCAGCCGCTCCCTTAGCCAGTTCTTTTTGGACATGACCTGAAGATCTTTATTATTGGAGATCGCACAGCAGATGTGCTCTTTTTCTATATTTTCGTGTGTCAGTTTTGCAAGTTCCATATTCTATTGCCTCCTTATCCTTCGATCTGCATTCCGGTATAAAATGCAAAATTTAGCCTAACCACCCCTGATAAAACGCAGCCGCCCCAAAAATTGCGCCTACAACCATCGCCGCCAATGTTACAACAATCATGACAGGGTGCTCTTTCATCAGTTTCCCTAATTCTTTTAAATCGTTCATTGAACTTCTCCTTTGTCCCAGAAAATCATTTATTACTAAATATACCATTCAGCATCCCTACGCTTTGAAATCTACCTCGCCAAGCGTCCCGTCAAGCCGGCCTAAAATGCGCGTGTCAAAAGCGTCTCCTGGCTTCCAGCCTGAATTATTTTCTCTCACCAGTTTTTCCATCTTCGTAGCATAATCTGCTTTTTTCTCTAATTTCTCCGCAACCTGCTCCGCATTTTCACAGGCTTTTTCTCTCGACTTCTCAATCCGCTTTCCGGCGTTTTCCTGCACTTCTTTGCGGAGTTTTTCGTTCAGCTCATCCTTTCTTACCGAAACGGAAAAGTGAGAAAGATTACCATTTTCGTCAATATAATCATGCCTGACAATTGCAGTAGACCCTACTGATTTTTTATAATTATCAAGCCATTTCAAGGCAGATTCCACATCCTTCAATCTCTGTGCATATTCCTCTGCTACCTTTCCTCTTTCATTGCTGCCTCCTTTTTTGATGAAGCATATATGCTTTCATAAACACTGTTGTAATTGCTCACTCCTGTAATCGCCATAATCTAACCCTCCTTGATAAAAATTTAATTATAACCATAATTGGCAACTGCCCGAAAAATCTGAATTTGCACTTATGAATGTATCTTGTTTTTTATACGCAAACTTGCTTCTATGTGCATAATCCAATGTCTTGAAAATGGCATTTGTATTAATCCTCGAATATCTTTACCGCACCAATAATCAATAAGCCAAATTGCATTTTCATCATTACTTACAACATTTAATAATTTTAGGTGTTCTTTTCTTTCTTCGGACACCTTCTTTTTCAATTCGTCATAGGATAAACTAGTGAGTATCTTTTCGGTGCTATCCTTTACCTCAACAATATATGAATAAAGTTCTTTCATATTAAGTTGTTTTGAAAAATCTACAATCTGTTCTTTTATAAGTTCATTTCCTGTTGTTATTATAGGCGAATTGATACGTTTTTGATAATTGCCCGAAAAAAACACTTGCTCGTTTTCACTTATCAATGTGTGTGCAACTATATCTTCAATACGGAAAATATGCCAAATTGAATATGCAATCGTTTTACTATGATAACCGTTCGCATTTATAAATGGAATTGCGTCAAAATCTTCTCTACTTAATTCCTCATTAAATGATGTTAAGGTTTCCATTAACTGATTTCGCAGATCAAATAATGTGTCAATACCTGCTTTATAGGAATCTTTCTTTTTGATTTGCATTTGCATTGTTTTATTCAGTTCTGACCATTCCTTATTCATAATTAAATATCCTCCAACAACCCCGATTTTGCACTTTCTGCAACTTCCCTTGAGACATTCTTTTCCAAACTATGTTTCAATCTCATTAACTCATCTATTTCTAATGTTGGAGAAACTTGTTTTGGCATAGAAAAATTTTTCATATTCTTTCTCCTTAAATCCCGATTTCTCCACGAGTGCGTTTTACTTGCTATTTTTAACCCATGTGCCGACTTTCGATGATTCTATCATGCCAAGATGTTTGTAGAAATCCTGATCCGAAAGCACGATTGCCCTTTTTGCACCTCGTTCTTTTGCGCGGTTTACAGCTTCGTAAACAACTGCCCGCCCAAGACCTTTACCCCTACGTTCGGGAACCGTTGCGACAGGCTCTATATATGCAGTGTTTCCGCCATTGTACCACACCAACAGCGGCAGCTCCTTCTATCTATTGTTCATCTTCATAGCAACATTACTTAATATCCAATGATTTGAATCCAAAATGCACGGCAGTCAGACCGGTCAGTTCATCCAAATCCATGTTTCCGTCATTGATGACTGAAACATAATTCTCTTTATGGCACTGTCTCCTCACTTCCTGCGCAAACAGAGCATCTCTGTCCATCCAGTTTAAGAAAGCTGCTTCCTTATCACTGCACCCCTCCAATACCAAAGGAACAAAGTCTCTTTTTCTATAGTGGGTGACCTGAAATTCTTTCGTTGGCGTAATAGAGATATAGCGGCTGCCGGGAACGCCAGACTGTTTCATCAGTTCCGGGAGATACGCCGCCCCTTCTGTGATAATGCCGCCTTTCCATTCAATCCGATCCAGGTCTGCTGCCACAAATTCAAAAATTTCCCTGTAGATATCAAATTCCTCTCTGCATTGGAGCAGCGGTTCCCGCATCCAGACCTGCTCCGCATTCATACTGGTGACTTTCCTGCAAACGGAATACCCTTTTCTTGCCCCTGTCTGCATATATCTGTCCAGGAAATCATCTGTTTTAAAGTAGTATAAATCATGTTTTTTTGAAAGAATCTCGGCAACACTGCTTTTTCCCGCGCAGGGGGAGCCGCCGATATAGTATATATTCATTTCCAGTTCGCCTCCCGTTTCAGAAAAGCTGCTTTTACCTCTTTTTCCCGCTCCTGTAAACATAAATTACCAGTACAAAAGCAAAGGAAATTATTTGTGCAGCCATAATCCGGACAATTTGTAATTCGTCTGCACCATTTAGAGAAATGACATGCAGCATATTTGTAGCAACGGTATTATTGAATAAATGGTCGCCAAGCCCCGTCCATATATTTCCTGTCATATGGTAAAGAAGTCCCCATTTAATTCCCATAATTCCGGAAAGGATAATATACCCGATACCCATTAGAACCATTGCCGCAAATGATATTTCACCATCCATACAGCTTCTGACCGGCATTACAATATGCCAGATTCCGAATAAAAATGCCGCAATAAAATTCGCCTGCATAAATGATTTCGATTCAGAAAATATTTTAATGAACAGTCCTCGAAAAATGCCTTCCTCCATCCATACATTGACCACATTGAATACTACACATAACAGAAAGAAAACAAAATCCGTATTTTTTATTTGAGAACCGGTTAAAGAAAAACTGCTGATATATATTTCTAAATGTGCAGGGTTTCCTTGCAGTGCTAAAATTGCTAATTCTAACCCAAATGAAATGAAAAAGCAGACGCTTCCCAATAATAAACCTTTCAAAATACTGCTTACAAAACCGTTTCTTGGAAATCCAATATCACTCCATGTAAGATTTACCCTTTTCAATGCCAATGCTAATATGATAATTCCAGCTGCTTTATGAAACACATTTTCTCCAATAGCCGTCCTGTCTGTCTCAATCAGAAAATATTCTACAAACCTTGCAGCTAAACAAAGCGTAAATATTACAATGCACAAATTATCTGATTTATATTTTGTATTTCTTCTCATTCCAAATCATTTCCCTTTTGAACTGCAAGATTCTCCTGCTTTATCCAATTCATATAAAAACGTACTGATTAAAATTGGATTACCATTTTTATCATTTTTATATGATTGATTATCAAGCCTTCTTATACGTTGAAATTCCAGTCTTTCTAATAGTTTCCATGATGATACGTTCCGCACATCACAATCTCCATAAATTGTACTGATACCCACTGATTCAAACAGATAATGAACAAGCGCATTGCCTGCCTCTGTTGCATAACCCTGTCCGTAATATTCCGGATTAAAATCATAATCCATACAATAATGTCCTTCATCATCTATCCAATAACCAATGCTTCCTATAACATTCTGCTTTGATTTTAATTCGGCAACAAGACGGTTATCCATATCCTGCCACTCAGTAATTATGTTTTTCACCTGTTTTTCCGACATTGGATAAAAATCTTCGAATCTGCTGACTTCTTCATCAGAAAAATATTTTATAATATCCTCAAAATCTTTCGCTCTATAATTTCTCAAAAGTAATCTGCTGGTTTCTATAGTTATCATCGAAACGCTCTCCTTAAAACGAGAATTTCACTTCCGTTAATGACGAATTCCCCGTTATCAAAAAATTCCTGCTTAAACTCCAGCGCCTGTTCTTTCAGTGCTTCTGTCGGTCTGACCAATCTAATTATCCGTAGTTCCCGCTACTTAATTCTCTCTACATCCTGGCGCACTCATCCTCGGTTGGAGTATATGGTATTTCTTCAGGGCATTTGATTTTAAAATGTTTATATATA